>NZ_CP110389.1:1819722-2429444 GCF_026015985.1 Rhodopseudomonas sp. P2A-2r
CCATTTACAACTGCTCTTTATAAATCGCTTCAACGACGGCCTGACGTTCCGGCTCGCCGAGTGAAGTGCGATCATGATTGATCTCACCGATGCTAGGAAAACTAGACCGCTTGACGCGCGCCTCGTCTGACCAGAGCTTGGACCGCATTGCGGCCTTGCCGCAGTGGAAGTAAGTTTCTTCCACTTCTATACGGAGAACCGCTCTAGGCTCCTTGCCGAATTCGATCATCCGATTCAGGAGCTCTGGTTCAGCGGTGACGACGCCCCTGCCATTGATCCGGAGCACTTCATCGATGCCCGGCACGAAGAAGAGCAGATGGACAGAGCCGCTTCCTTCGATAATGTTTCTGAGACTGTCGAGCCTATTGTTGCCGGCCCGATCCGGCATCAACAGCAGGTTGGGGCCTTCGACATGAACGAAGCCGGGATTTCCGCCGCGCGGTGATGCATCGGCGCTTCCGTCTGCACCCGTCGTAGCGATCACGCAGAATGGCGACATAGCGATGAACCGCTGAGCATGACCATCGATCGAAGGACACGCTTTCGCGAGCACACGCGAATTCGGCCTGGGATAGATTGCGTCGAGGTCACTTGCAGCAAGATCGGTCAAGGCAATTCTCTCGCACGAGGTAAATTGTCATGAGGCCCGAGTTTTGAGCTTCCAGTATTACGATGTTATGAATTGTACATAATTCTGGCAAGCGGTAATTTTCATACCCAGCTGCCTATTCACGTGGCAGTATTCTTCTCCAACCGCCACCTAACGACGGTGCACCACAAGCTGCGCGTAGTGGTCAAAGGCCATTTATTCCCGCCCTTAACGGATCAAGCTCCGAGACGCTTCTTATTGTCCTGCTGAAAGGCGGGAAGATCGGTGAGGCGCTTTTAGCTGGAGCGCTCATCGCGTGAGCGCCCTCTAGGACGACAAATTCGGTTAGAGCTGCGGCACCGACGAGAGAATCGAATAGACGGGGGCGCCTGTTGCTGGACATGAGTAGAGACGTCACATGCTAAGCAAGCGGAGATAAGTACTGGTCCGTTAATAGGACGACATGGGCCTTGCGCGCCTCAGCCCCCGGTTGCCCATTTTCTCCTGATAGTGCCGGTTCTGGAAAAGAACGACAACGCTCTTTGGCCCCAAGTCGGCCCTCACGGGCTCGCGTCCGTCCGGCCAGACCGAGAGCTCACCGGCGCAATGCTCAGAACGGCCCCTGAAATGAACCCGCTCGCCTCATCAGCCGCGGCCTGTGGATGTCCCGTGGCGATTGCTCCGCGTCCTGCGCGCTAACATCGACGTCATAGAGCGGGGCTCCAGGTTTTTGAGATCAGCGGCTTCCGATATCAAGAGGAGGTGGGGGAAGCTCGGTGATCGTCGGTAGATCGAATGCTGTCACCGGTGGCGCGACCATGCATTTTTCGATTTCGACAAGCACGGTCTGCGCAATTGAGCCCTGTGCCAACTGCGAAGTGCCCCTGTCGTCGGTCACGACGTTCGGATTGCCGTGTTTTTCGAGAGAGCCGACCTTCCCCGGTTCAGAGGGATCGTACCACGCACCGGTCGCCATCTGGGCAACCCCTGGGCGTAGGCTGTCCACGATCTTTACCGCGGCTATGAATGCACCTCGATCATTATAGACGCGCACAAGATCACCCTCGGTCAGGCCGCGGGCGCTTGCGTCCTCGTAGCTCAGACTGATGGGCTCTCGGCCGTTGAGCTTAGAGGCCCGGCTCACCGGAGACATATCCAACTGGCTGTGCAAGCGGACGGACGGCTGATGAGAGAGAAGATGGATGGGATATTTATCGGCCTTGCCACTTCCGAGCCACTCCGCCGGCTCGATCCAGGTCGCATGAGCCGGGCAATCGTCATAGTTGAAACTCTCGATGAGCGCGGAGGTGAGCTCGATTTTGCCGGACTGGGTGTCAAGCCGGTTCGTTTCGGGATCCGAACGGAATGCACCCAAGAATGTCTCGTCCTGTTGAAGCGACGGGAATTCGTAAGATCCTTCGGCCCAGAATGTATCGAACGGAGGGGGCGAGTAGCCGCGTTCCTGCGCGATTTTCCGGGCTTCCTCATACATGTGGCGCAGCCAGCCCATCTCGTTGCGACCGCACGTGTAAGCGTCATGAAAACCCAGACGCGCCGACAATTCAGCAAAAACGTCAAAATCGTTTCTGCTCTGGCCGACCGGCTCTATCACCTTATGCATGGCGATATAGAAGCTGGTGCGCTCCGTGGCGAGGATATCGTTCCGTTCCATCGTGGTCGTCGCGGGCAACACGATGTCGGCAAACCGGGCTGGCGGCGTCCACCACGGCTCATGGACGATGATTGTATCCGGCCGCTGCCACGCCTCGACAAAGCGATTGAGGTTGGCATTGTGGTGAAACGGGTTGCCTCCCACTGAATAGATCAGTTTGATGTCGGGGAGTTTGAGAGCCTTGCCGTTGTATTGCAGCTCAGTGCCAGGATTAAGCAACATTTCCGCGACACGCCCGACAGGCACGTGCGTGCGGATGGGATTGGGCCCGAGCGGAAGCTTCGGTCGCGGGATGTCCAGACACGTCATTCCAATGCTGTTGGTCGCCCCCAAGCCCAGACTGAACCCGCCTCCTGGAAGCCCGATTTTCCCGAGGATCGCCGCCAATGTAACGGTCATCCACACCGGTTGTTCGCCATGATCCGCTCTTTGCACCGACCAGCTTGTGTTGATCAATGTGCGTGTCTCCGCCATGCGACGCGCAAGGTCGGCGATGGTCGAAGCTGAAATCCCCGTGAGCGCAGCCGCCCATGACGCATCTTTTGGCACACCGTCCGTGCGTCCCAGCAAGTAGTTTTCGAAGCGCTCAAACCCGACGCAATAGCGCGCAAGAAACGCGCGGTCGTGGCGATCCTCAGCCACGATGGTATGCGCCAAGCCGAGCATAAAGGCCGTGTCGGTATTTGGCCGGATGGGCAGCCACTCTGCGCCCAGCGATGCAGCAGCATCATCTCGAGACGGGCTGATGTTGACAAAGCGAATGCCACGAGCCTTCGCCGCTGCAAAGCAAGCGTCCACCGTGTGCAGCACCGTACCGCCCGCATCAATCTGGGAGTTTTTGAGAGCGGTTCCACCGAACATAATGAAGAGCTTTGTGTGCTCGATCATCTCGGAAAAAGGGACCGACTGAGATGGAACATCTCGGTCGCCTATGACGTAAGGCATGATATGAGCCGCGGCGCCGAAGCTATGATTCCCGGCCTTATCGACGTACCCGCCATGCAGCCCAAGAAAGCGTTTCAAGACGCTGGGGGAGTGGTGGAGACGACCTGCGCTGGCCCAGCCATAGGACCCCCCATAGATGGCCTCATTACCGTAGCGGTCCTTGACGCGGCGGAGCTCATCTTCAATCAAATCAAGCGCGACTTCCCATGAAACCGGAACGAAGGCTTCGCCACCTCGGTTGCGCGGGGCTTTCTCGCGATGGCGAAGGTAGCTTTCCCGCACGTGGGGGCGTTCGATCCTCAGCTCATGCCGAACGGTTTCAGGCAGAGAGCCGACATAGCTGGCTGGTCGCGGATCCCTCGAAAAAGGCGTGGTGCCGAGAATTTCGCCATTGGCAGTTTCGACGTTGAATACGCCCCAATGCGACGCGGTCTGGGTCATCTTTTTCATGCTGCTGCTCTCGCTCGCAAATTCGGCATTAAAATTGCTTTTTAGGGCGGGGTCTCGAATCTCGATGGCCAGATCGCTTGCTCAGCTTATCGGGGCTTTTGTTGACGTTATAAATATTACCTCTTTATTTCAAAGAGTATTTTTTGTAATATTACGGATGGGCAAGGATTGCCCCGTGCTGCGACGGCCAGCTTCGAGAGCACATCCGGGAATTTGACGTTATGTCTTAATGATTTAGGCGAGAACTCGGCGTGTACCCTGTAAAGAGATTCGGGAGATCAAAATGAGTGCAGCGAATTCCGGACCGGCAGCCGACAGCGGCGCGATTGAGGGATTGTCAGGTATTCCGCATCTGGACGTCGATCCGTTCTCAACCGAGTTTTTTCCGATCCCTATCCGACCCATGATCTTTTGCGGGAGGCCGGGCCGGTCGTTTATCTCGACAAATGGAACGTCTATGCGGTGGCGCGTTATGCCGAAGTGCACGCCGTGCTCAACGATCCGCTCACTTTTTGTTCGGGTCGCGGTGTGGGCCTTAGCGATTTCGCTAAGGAGAAGCCGTGGCGTCCGCAGAGTATTATTCTCGAAGCCGATCCGCCGGCGCATGCAAGAACGCGCGCGGTGCTGAATCAGGTGCTGTCGGCAAGCGTGGTGAAGCGGTTGCGCGAGGGCTTCGCCGCCGCCGCTGCCGCAAAGGTTGACGAATTGCTGAAACTGAAAAGTTTTGATGCGATCGCCGACCTGGCGGAAGCCTTCCCGATGTCCGTCTTCCCCGATGCATTGGGGCTAAAACAGGAAGGGCGCGAACATCTGCTGCCCTATGCGGTCGTTGGCTTCAATGCATTCGGTCCGCCGAATGAGCTGCGCCAAAAGGCGCTCGAACGCTCGGCGCCGCATCAGGCCTACGTCCAGGAGCAATGCCAGCGCGAAAACGTGGCGCCGGAGGGATTTGCCGGCTGTATCCACGCGCGGGCCGATACCGGCGATATTACCGGAGCGGAGGCGTCGCTCCTCGTGCGAGCGTTGCTCTCGGCCGGCATCGATACGACCGTCAACGGAATTGGGGCCGCCGTCTATTGTCTCGCGCGATTCCCCGAACAGTTTGCGCTGCTGCGCCAGGATCCGACGCTGGCGCGCAGCGCGTTCGAGGAGGCGGTCCGCTTCGAAAGCCCGGTCCAGACCTTCTTCCGGACGACCACGCGTGAAGTCGAGATATCCGGCCATCGCATAGGCGAAGGCGAGAAGGTCCTGATGTTCCTCGGGGCCGCTAACCGCGATCCGCGGCGCTGGGACGCGCCTGACAGCTACGACATCACCCGCCGCACCTCCGGTCATGTTGGCTTCGGCTCCGGCATCCACATGTGTGTCGGGCAACTTGTCGCCCGCCTCGAAGGTGAGGTCATGCTGACCGCGCTTGCGCAGCGGATTGCCAAGATCGAGATAACGGGCGAGCCGAAACGCCGTTTCAACAACACGCTGCGTGGACTCGATAGCCTGCCAGTCACCGTTACCCCGGCTTGAGGAGAAATATTATGCCCGCCATCATTTTCATCCATCCCGACGGCAAGTCCGACCGTGTCGAGATCAGCGACGGCGACAGCGCGATGCAGGCCGCGACCCGCCACGGGCTCAAAGGCATTCTGGCCGAATGCGGCGGCAACGCGATGTGCGCGACCTGCCATGTCTATGTCGACGAGAGCTGGCTCGCGCGCCTGCCTGACGTCAGCGACGACGAGGATGCGCTGCTCGAGGGCATTGCGACCGAACGGCTGCCGACTAGCCGATTGTCCTGCCAGATCCATGTTACGTCCGCGCTCGACGGTATCGTGCTGAGACTGCCGGAGCGGCAGGTGTGATTCTCCCGATGCGCTGGCGCCGGCCGAAGCGGCACCTTATGCAAGGCAGAATAATGGGATATCTGAAGTCGACGCTCGCACTGGCTGCTAGTCCAATAGGTGGCGCGGCAAACACTTGGATATCCGACCTGCCGCGTAGTTCTCGCATGATTTTGCAAATTTCGGGTACGACGTAGGGGAGCGACTTGTGAAGCTGGTCCGTGGCAGGTCGTGATGCTCATTCACTGAGCATCAATTAGATTCGCGCGGTACAGCAGAGGTTTGCGCGTGCCCCCATCTGAACAGCGCGAGAATTTACATCCGCTCCGATTGACGCTTGACCAGTTTTTTTGTCACTGGCGTTGCCATCACTCGCAATGTGCGGCGATCTCCGCCGCTCAGTACCCAAATCTTTGATCGTAACGATAGGAATATGCTATGAATAAGTCCCCTCTCAACTTCGTTGTCATGCTCGGGAGCCTTCGTAAAGGCTCCTTTCATGCAGCCTTCGCGAAGGCCTTGCCTTCTCTCGCGCCAGCCAACGTGAAGATCACATTTTTGCAGTCCGTCGGCCAGTTTCCAATCTACGATGCAGATGCCCATGCACACGGCTTCCCGGCGCCCGTGGTCGCAATGGGGGAGGCTATCAAGTCCGCCGACGGCGTCATCGTTGTGTCTCCCGAGTACAACTACTCAATTCCAGGCGGATTGAAGAACGCGCTCGATTGGCTGTCGCGTCTCCCGGATGCGCCATTTTCAGGTAAGCCTGTCTCGATCATGTCCGGATCTCCGGGGCCGATTGCCGGCGCCAGGATGCAGTATCATCTCCGTCAGGTCCTGGTCTTCCTGGACGCAATCGCCTTTACGAAGCCCGAAGTCATGATCGGCGGCATCAATGGCAAGGTCGATGTGGAAGCGGGAAAGATCACCGACGAAACGACAGTCAACTTTGTAAAAGCACACCTGGAAGCGTTCGCTACCTTCGCGGAACGACTCAAATAGGCAGACTCAAAGGCCGGTGCGCCTGCCAGGCAGGCGTACCGGTTCGATTGGAGAAAAGCGCGCTCGCTGCGGCGTATGTCGCGTTGCTGAGAATCTGAGGGTGGCAGAATCATGGAAAACTTTATTTATCAGGCTGCGCCCATGCGCGTGCTGTTTGGCGCCGGGCGCCTCGCCGATCTCAACGCCGAACTCGATCGCCTCGGCATCCGGCGCGCTCTTGTTCTCACGACGCCACATCAGCTGGAGCAGGGCAACTCGATCTCCGCCATGATCGGGGATCGCGCGGCCGGGATCTATTCCGGCGCGGCCATGCACACGCCGGTGGAAATCACAGAACAGGCCATGCAGCAGGTAAAGCTGCTGTCGGCGGATGGCGTCGTGGCAGTCGGCGGTGGGTCAACGATCGGCCTCGGCAAGGCGATCGCCTTCCGGACCGATTTGCCGCAGATCGTCGTACCGACAAGCTATGCCGGATCGGAAATGACGCCGATTCTCGGCGAGACCCAAGACGGATTGAAAACGACGCGGTCCGATCTCAGGATCCTTCCCGAGACAGTGATCTATGATGTGGAATTGACGCGCACGCTGCCGGCGGCATTCGCTGTCACATCCGGGATCAATGCAATCGCCCATGCCGTCGAGGCGCTCTATGCCCGGGATGGAAATCCCGTGATCTCGCTGATGGCTGAGGAGGGGATCAGGCTGCTGGCCAGTGCGCTGCCGCGGCTTGTCAATGGCGATAATGCCGATGCGCGCGACGATGCGCTGCGCGGTGCGTGGCTGTGCGGCACCTGTCTGG
This sequence comes from Rhodopseudomonas sp. P2A-2r, assembly GCF_026015985.1. Taxonomy (GTDB): domain Bacteria; phylum Pseudomonadota; class Alphaproteobacteria; order Rhizobiales; family Xanthobacteraceae; genus Tardiphaga. Next base: position 1,827,015 of record NZ_CP110389.1, read on the forward strand.
GCGCCGTCGGCATGAGTCTGCACCACAAGCTGTGCCACACGCTCGGTGGCACCTTCGATCTCCCGCATGCCGAGACCCACACGATCGTGCTGCCGCATGCCATGGCCTACAATGCGCCTGCCGTGCCGGTCGCCGCGTCGCGCGTCGCGCGGGCGCTCGGCGCCAGCGACGCTGGGCAGGGACTGTTCGATCTCGCGAAGGGTCTCGGCGCGAAGCTCGCTTTGCGCGACATCGGCATGCCGAGCGACGGAATCGAGCGTGCGGCCGATATTGCCGTTCAGAATGCCTATTGGAATCCGCGGCCTTTGGAGCGCGACGCCATTCGCGACCTGATTGCGCGCGCGTGGGACGGCGAGCGTCCAAAAGCGGCGGGCTGACATGCTGATCGGGCGCGATCGGATCGTCGAGGTCCGGAGGAGCCCGCCGCGCAGGCGCACAAAATCGACGGATCTCTCGTTGCCCAAAGCGATGGAGAGGTCGGTTTCATTGTCACGATCCGATGCGTCGAACGCCTGTCAGGCCTCGGCCAGCCGAAGCTAGAGTGAGGTCGTCATGCGAAATTTCAACGAAAACACCATTACAGATGCTGTCCTCGCGCGCGTTGCGGAGGCAAAGTTGCCGCGGACCCGGCAGGTCAGCGAGGCGCTGATCCGCCATCTTCATGCATTCGTCCGCGAGATCCGCCCCACGCAGGCTGAATGGGAGCAGGGGATCGCTTTCCTGACGCGCACGGGGCAGATGTGCGACGACAAGCGGCAGGAGTTCATCCTGCTGTCCGATGCACTCGGTGTGTCGATGCTCGTCGATGCCATCAACCACGGCGCCGAGGTCGGGGTGACCGATACGACCGTGCTCGGGCCCTTTTTCGTGCAGGCGGCTCCGGAAAAGCAACTGGGCGACAATATCTCGGGCGGTATGGAAGGCGAGCCGATGGTCGTGACCGGCAGCGTGTCGACGCCGGACGGCAAGCCGATTGCCGATGCGACAATCGACGTCTGGCATTCCGACGACGACGGGTACTACGACGTCCAGCAACTCGACAAGATCGGCGATCTGGCGATGCGCGCCCGTTTTCACGCGGACGGGCAGGGTCGCTTTCGGTTCTGGTCGATCAAGCCTGCCGCCTATCCCATCCCGCATGACGGTCCGGTGGGAGACATGCTGGAGGCGCAAGGGCGTCATCCGTGGCGGCCTGCGCACGTCCACTTCATGATCTCGGCACCCGGCTTCGAGCAACTCGTGACGCATGTATTCGTGGCCGGCGACCAGTATCTGGACTCCGATGTGGTGTTTGGAGTCAAGGATACGCTGATCAGGGAATTCGTCCGCAAGGATGCCGGAACGGCTCCAGACGGAAGCCTTCAGGATCGACCTTACTATCATCTCCATTACGATTTCGGACTGAAACCGGCCCTGCCAAAGGTCGCGTAGCACGTCGCTCGACATGCGCGTTGTTTGCAGGCCAACGCCGAATAAATCTGCAGGACTTAACGGGTAGCGTTGCGACTGATTGCTCGCTCCGCTTCACAAAACAGCGAAAGGTGTGATTACGATGCTTAAGAATCTGAAGAACATGGTGTTGAACGTTGGCGTACTTTTCTTGATCTCGGGAGCGACCGCTGCGCAGGCCGAAAACACGTTTTCCAATCCGCCGGCCATCGCGAAGGGGCCCGGCTACACGCATGTCGTGGAAGTCTCCGGTCCGCATCGCCTGATCTTTATTGCGGGCCAGTTGGGCGTGAAGCCCGATGGTAAATTTGCCGGCGAACCGGGCGATTTCAAAGCGCAGGCGACACAGGCCTACCAAAACCTGAAGGCCGCACTGGACTCCGTCGGCGCAAGCTTCAAGGACGTCATCAAGGTCAATCACTATATGACGGATATCCGGGCGCAGCTTCCGGTCCTGCGTGAAGTCCGCGATACATTTGTCAATACGGCCGCTCCGCCGGCGAGCACGACCGTCGAAGTGTCCCGTCTGGCTGCAGACGCCGCCTTGTTCGAAGTGGAAGCGGTCGTCGCATTGCCGCCGCGCTAACGACTGGGCGGAAAGCGGGTCAGAGTTCAGACAGAAGAACGACACCGCCCCTCGCTCTATGCATCAAAGCAAAGCGCGGGACGACGCTCGCACGATGAGATCGGAAGGCAGGACAAGCTTGGTCCTGGCGATCGCTTTGCCTTCGATCAGACCGATGAGCAGATCGGCCGCTTTCCGGCCGAGGTCGTGCGACGGCGTCCGCATGGTGGTCAGCGGCGGATTGACGGCGTCCATAAACAGCATGTCGTTCATACCCACCAGCGAGATGTCGTCGGGACATCTGATGGTGCGGCTGTTCAGCGCGCTCAGGCAACCGATCGCCAGCATGTCATTGCCGGCGACGATCGCGGTGACGCTCGGATGCCGTTCCAGCAACGTGTCGCAGGCGGCGCGGCCGTCCTCGACCGTAAAGGCCTTGCCGAACGTTGCGATCAAGCTGCGGCCGGCGCCGAATGAGGCCCGGTGCGCGCGCACAAAACCGCGGTAGCGGTTGCGACCGGTGGAGACGTTTTGGGGACCGCCGACATGGGCGATATGCCGGTGCCCCAGACCGACCAGATGCCGCACCGCCTGCGCCATCGCGCCGCCGTCATCAACGCGGACGCTGGGGATTTCTGGCCGCTGCGGATCGCGGAACACGGCCACGGTCGGCACGCCGGCCTGCAGGCACTTGTCGACCAGCGGATCCTTCAGCTTGAAGGTCGCCACGATCAGCCCGTCGACGCCCTGGGCGATGAAGCGATCGATCAATGCCGCCTCGCGTTCGGAATCGTTGTCGGTGTTACCGACGAATGCGACGTAGCCGATCTCGCCGAAGCGATCCTCGATGGCGCGCACGATGGGCGGATGGATGGGGTCACCGAGATTCGACACGATCACGCCGATGGTGCGGGTCTTCTGGGTGCGCAGCGCCGACGCCATGGCGTTCTGCCGATAGCCGAGTTGTTCGACGCAGGCGGAAATCCGCTCGATCATTTCCGCCGAGATCAGGTGCCGCTTTGCCGGATTGAGCGCGCGCGACACTGTCGACCAGTGCACGCCGGCGCGTTCCGCGACGTCGATGATCGTCGCCCGCGCGATCCGCGGCGGTGTCTTGCCATCCTTCTTTTTCGCGCGGTCCATTGCTGCTTCCGGTTTTGTGCCGAACGGGTCGACGACCGGTTGTAGCCGAACTGCATCGCGAGGGCGACAGCTCCTGATGTTGCAGAGCAGCATCGCACGCTGCGTCAAAATAGGCTGCAACGGCCCGTTGACAAACGTGTGCATAGAATCGAGATTGGCGCCGGGAATGAAACGCAGCCACCGGACTTAGGTCACGGAGGCGGCGATGCAATGGCCACGAAGATGGTCGCGCGGAGGAGCGTCGCGGTGAGGCAACTCATTGATCACAGCAGCATGACGTGGGCGACCCATCGGTCGGACGCAGACGCGCGGGTTGCGGGCATGCGCCGATGACGCGCGTCCTGATCAAGGCGGCCACGCTCATCACCATGGATGACACGCTGGGCGATCTCGCCGGCGCCGATCTTCTGGTTGAGAACGGCCGCATCGCCGCCGTCGGTACGAATATCGAGGCCGACGGCGCGGAGATCGTCGACGGCAGCGGACGCATCGTGATCCCCGGGCTGATCAATGCGCACATGCACACTTGGCAGACCGCGCTGCGCGGCTACGCGTCGAACTGGACGCTGCCAGAATATTTCGGAAAGATGCATTCCGGCCTGGCCACCGTGTTCCGGCCCGATGACATCCATATCGCTACGCTGGTCGGCGCGCTCAACCAGATCGACTGCGGCACCACCACGCTGGTGGACTGGTGCCACAACAATCCGACGCCGGAACATACCGACGCGGCGGTGGCCGCCTTGACCGAGAGCGGCATTCGTGCGGCGTTCTTCCATGGCTCGCCGAAGCCGGATCCAAAGCCCGGCCAGCCGCATTTTTCCGAAGTGCCGCATCCGCGCCGCGAGGTCGAGCGACTGCTGGCCGGGCCGTTTGCCGACAGCAGCGGCCTGATGACGCTGGGTCTCGCCGTGCTCGGGCCGCACTATGCGATCCTCGACGTGGCGCGGCAGGATTTTTCGCTGGCCCGCGAATTCGGCCTCGTCGCATCGATGCATCAGGGGCGGCGCGGCGCGCACGCCCGAGGGCTGGGGCATTCTCGTCGCCGAGGGGCTGGTCGGGCCTGATATCAACATCGTGCACGGCAACAATCTGACCGACGACGAATTGCGCCTCTTCGTCGATCTCGGCGTGTCGTTCTCGGTGACGCCGGAGAACGAGCTGATCCAGGGCCATGGCTTTCCGATCACCGGCCGGCTGCGGCAGCTCGGTGCTGCGCCGTCCCTCGGCGTCGATCTGGAGTCGGTGATATCAGGCGACATGTTCGCGGTGGCGCGGATGGCGCTGACCACGCAGCGCGCTCTGGACAACAGCGTGGAGCGGCGCGCGCGCGACGCGATTCCGTCGACCACCACGGTCCCGGTGCGCGAGGCGCTGCGTTGGGTGACCATGGAAGGCGCCCGCATGCTCGGCCTCGAGAACCGCATCGGCTCGCTGACCCCCGGCAAGCAGGCCGACCTGGTGATCCTCAATGCCACCGCCATGAACCTGTGGCCGGTGCACGATCCGGTCTCGACGGTGGTGATGCAGGCGGGTCCGGCCAATGTCGAGGCCGTGATGATCGCCGGCGCCTGGAAGAAGCGCGACGGCAACATGCGGATCGCCGACCGGCAACAGAAGCTTGATGCGCTGGCGGCGTCCGGCCGCCGCATCATCGATGACATGAACCAGATCAACAAGGCGGCATGACGTGAGCAAGACAGCAAGCATCGGTTGGATCGGCGTCGGCAAGATGGGCTTGCCCATGGCTGTGCTGGCCCGCAAGGCAGGGTTCGATGTGACGGCCTATGACCGCGGCGCCGAGCGGCTGGCGCTGGCATCGGGCGAGGGGTGGTTTCGGCCACCAGCGCTGCGGCGGCTGTCGTCGGCAAGGATGTGGTCATTGCTTCCCTGCCGGATGACAAGGCCTTGCGCGGCGCCATGCTCGGGCCGGACGGCGTGGTCGCGGCGATGTCGCCCGGCGCGGTTCTCGTGGAGACCAGCACCGTCAGTGCCGAGATCTCCGCCGAGTTGGGTGCGGCGGCGGAGGCCGCGGGAATTCATTATCTGCGCGCGCCGGTGTCCGGCAACGCCAGCATCGCCCATACCGGTGCGCTGACCTGTTTCGTGTCCGGGCCGAAAGCGGCCTTTGACGGTGTGCGCCCGGTGCTTGCGAGTTTCACGCGGGCGCAGACGTATCTCGGTGGCGCCGAGGAGGCGCGCTACGCCAAGCTCGCCGTTAACCTGATGATCGCGGTGTCCGCCGGCATGATGGCGGAGAGCCTGGCGCTGGCGCGCAAGGGCGGCATCGCGTGGCAGGACATTCTCAACGTGCTCGACGACAGCGCGATCGCCTCGCCGATGGTCAAGTACAAGACGGCACCACTGCGCCATCGCAATTTTGACTCGACATTTTCCTGCCGTCAGATGGCCAAGGACCTCGACCTCATTCTCGGCGCCGGCCACCATGTTGACGTACCGCTGCCGCTCGCTGCGCATATGCGCGAAGTCTACGGATCCCTAATCGCCCAAGGAGAGGGCGAGGTCGATTTCATCGCCCCGGTGCGCCTGGCCGAGCGTCTGTCGGGCCTCGGCGAACCCGATGGGGGCGGTGCAGCGTGACGAGGGCTTTGGAAAGCAGCATCATGGCTGCGGCGACGTCGGCCCGAAACTAACGACAACCAGTCCGGCGGGGCGCCGTTCTGTCTGAACGAGGTGCGAGAACACGAGGTGCGCGAGTCCGATTAACGGGCCGGCACAGGGGTGGAAACGATGGGTGTCATGGATCACGTGGCGAGCGTTGCCGATAGCCTGACCGCGATGTTCGGATCGCGCGTCACGACGGCGGCCGGGACGCTGGCCGGTCACGGCGGTAGCGAGGCCTATCATGCCGCTGCGCCGCCCGACGTGGTGGTATTCCCGCAATCGACCGACGACGTTCGCCGTATCGTCGAGATCTGCGCGCGCATGAACATGCCCATGGTGGCCTTTGGCGCCGGCACCTCGCTGGAAGGGAATACCGCGGCGATCCATGGCGGCGTCTGTCTGGATTTCTCGCAGATGGACCGTATTGTCGCCGTCCACGGCGACGATCTCGACGTGGTGGTGCAGCCCGGCATCACCCGTAAGCAGCTCAATGCGCAATTGCGTGACACCGGGCTGTTCTTCCCCATCGATCCCGGCGCCGACGCCTCCATCGGCGGCATGTCGTCGACGCGGGCGTCGGGCACCATGGCGGTGCGCTATGGCACCATGAAGGACAATGTACTGGCGCTCGAAGTCGTACTCGCCGACGGAAGGGTGATTCGCACCAGCAAACGCGCGCGCAAATCGGCCGCCGGCTACGACCTGACGCGGCTGTTCGTCGGCGCCGAGGGCACGCTCGGGATCATTACCGAAGTGACATTGAAGTTGCATCCCATTCCGCAGGCGATTTCATCGGCGGTGTGCAGCTTCGACACGCTCGACGACGCGGTGGCGACGGCGATTGCCGTGATCCAGTGCGGCGTGCCGGTGGCGCGCATGGAGCTGCTCGACGACGTCATGATGCGCGGCATCAACGCTTATGGGAAATTGTCCTACCGCGAGGCGCCGACGCTGTTCTTCGAATTCCATGGCACCGACGCCTGGGTGAAGGAGCAGGCCGACATCGCCGAGGAGATCGCCGCCGATCATCGCGGGCAGGGCTTCCAGTGGGCGACCGCGACAGAGGATCGCTCACGGTTGTGGCACGCCCGCGACAACACGCTGTATGCCGGCCTCGGCCTGCGGCCCGGTGCGCGGGCGATGATCACTGATGTCTGCGTGCCGGTGTCGCGGCTCGCCGAATGCCTGCTGGAGACGAAGAGGGATCTGGACGTTGCCCGCCTGATCGCGCCGATCGTCGGCCACGTCGGCGACGGCAATTTCCACGTACTGATCCTGGTCAATCCCGGCGACCAGGATGAAATGGTGCGCGCCAAGGACGTGCACCGGCGCATGGTCGAGCGCGCCATCGCCTTCGACGGCACCTGCACCGGCGAGCACGGCATCGGCATCGGCAAGATCGACTTTCTCGAACAGGAGCTGGGCGACGCTGTCGACGTGATGCGGATGCTGAAGAATGCACTCGATCCCGCCAACCTGATGAACCCCGGCAAGATCTTCAGATCCCGCCCGGCAGCAGCCGGAGTCTCGGAATGAACGCCTCCGCTCCGATGCCGTCCACCGACGCGGCGGCGCCGCTGTTCGAGCTGCGCGGCATTTCGAAATCGTTTCCGGGCGTCAAGGCGCTCGAGGACGTCTCGTTCGCGATCTGGCCCGGCGAAGTCCACATGCTGCTCGGCGAGAACGGCGCCGGCAAATCCAGCCTGATGAAGGTGCTGTGCGGCGCCTACACCGCCGACGGCGGCGAGTTCTTTCTCAATGGCCGCAAGGTCGAGATGTCCTCCGCGGCCGATGCGCGCCAGCTTGGCATCGCGGTGATCTTCCAGGAATTCTCGCTGGTGCCGTATATCGACATTGCGCAGAACATCTATCTCGGCCGTGAGCCGAAGGGCTGGCTGCCTGGAACCATCGACCGCGGCAAGATCCTGCGCGACGCCAAGGCCTTGCTGGCAACGATCGGATTCGATATCGACCCGTCGACGCCGGTGCACAAGCTCGGCGTCGCCCAGCAGCAGATGGTCGAGATCGCCAAGGCGCTGAGCCAGGATGCCCGCATCCTGGTGATGGACGAGCCGACGGCGGCGCTGTCCGATCGCGAGACCGAACTGCTATTCGCCATGATCGCCAAGCTGAAGGCGAAGGGCGTGGCCATCGTCTACATCTCGCATCGCATGGCCGAGGTTTTCGCGCTTGGCGATCGCATCACCGTGCTGCGCGACGGCAAGAAGGTCGCCGAAGCGATGCCCGGCCAATCCTCGCCGAACGAGTTGATCCGGCTGATGGTGGGCCGCAACGTCGACACCAGCTATCCACGCAATTTCGCAGCCGAGCCCGGTCCCATCGTGCTCGAGGTGTGCAACGTATCGGCTGCCAGCGGCATCGAGGATATCAATCTGGTGGTGCGGGCCGGTGAGATCGTTGGGCTGTGCGGCCTTGTCGGCTCCGGGCGGACCGAAGTCGCGCGTGCCATTTTCGGCGCCGACCGAACCAGCGCCGGCGAGATCCGACTCAACGGCCGGCTGCGCAGCGGCGGACCCGACAAGGCGTCGCGCATGGGCCTCGCGCTGATCCCCGAGAGCCGCAAGGCCGAGGGCCTCGCGCTGATCCGATCGGTCGGCGACAACCTGGTGGTCTCCGCGCTGCAAAAACTTTTTCCGCTCGGCTTGTTCGTGCCACAGCGCGCGCGCGAGGAGAGCGGTGGCCTGGTGCGCCAGTTGCGTGTGGCGACGCCGTCGACCAAGCAGCCGGTCGGTCTGTTGTCCGGCGGCAACCAGCAGAAGGTGGTGATCGGCAAGTGGTTGGCCGCGGGCGCCAAGGTGTTCATCTTCGACGAGCCCACCCGTGGCATCGATGTCGGCGCCAAGTCCGAAATTTTTGCGCTGATCGACGACCTCGTCGCCAAGGGCGCGGCGGTGCTGATGATCTCGTCGGAGCAGGCGGAGATCGTCCATGTCTGCGACCGCGCCTATGTGATGCGCGACGGCGGCATCGTCGGCGAACTGGCGCGTCACGAATTGTCCGAAGAAAACATCGTCCGGATGGGGATGCATCATGCATGATGTCGCAATGAACTCGCCGGTGGGCCGCTTGCGCAGCATCCCCGGCGTCGCCGTGATGCTGATCGTCCTGGTGGCCGCCTTTGCCGTCACCAGTCCCGGCTTCCTGACGGTGCCGAACCTGTCCAACGTGCTGGTGCAGTCTACCGTGCTGCTGCTGCTGGCGCTGCCGATGACGCTGATCATCATGACTGAAGGGCTCGATCTGTCGATGGGCGCCGTGCTCACGCTGGCGTCGCTGGTGGTCGCGCTCGTCACTCTGTCCACCGGCTCGGTGCTGCTCGGTATGCTTGCGGCCTGCGCGGTCGGCAGCGTGTTCGGCGTGGTGAACGGCTGGCTGGTTGCGATCCTGGGCATCCCGCCCTTCGTCGCCACATTGGGCACGCTCGGCATGGCGCAGGGCCTGTCGCTGATCGTCAGCGACGGCCAGAGCGTGGTCGGCATGCCCGTCGCCATCCAGAAGATCTATTCGGGCACCGTCGCGGCGCTGCCGGTGCCGATCGTGATGGCCATTGTCGCCTATGCGGCGTTTTACCTGCTGCTGTATCACACCCGGCTCGGCACTTTCGTGTTTGCGCTCGGCGGCAACCGCGACGCCTTGCGCTTCGCCGGCGTCAAGGTCGAGCGCATGCTGATCGTGGTCTATGCCATCGGCGGCGCCATGGCAGGGCTCGCCGGCGTGCTGATGACGGCGCGCATGAATGCCGGCCATCCCACCGCCGGCCTCGGATTGGAGTTCGACGCCATCGCCGCAGTCGCGGTCGGCGGAACCTCGTTCGAGCGCGGCAATGGCTGGCTGCTCGGCACGCTGCTCGGCGTGCTCACCGTCGGCGTGCTGCGCAACGGCCTCAACCTGCTGGCGATCCCGTCCTCGGTGCAGGTGTCCTGCGTCGGCGTGCTGGTGATCCTGGCCTTGTTCTTAGACGGATTGCGGAGCCGGACATGACCGATACCACCAAGATCATGCCGGGACGGACCGGGTTTCATATCTCCGGCGACGTGCTGCAGCTGTCGTATCGCCTGCTGGCGGCGTTGCTGATCTGCGTCCTGCTGTCGTTGCTCACCGACTCCTTCCTGTCGCTCAACAACATTCTCAACGTGCTGCGCCAGGCCAGCCTGATGTTCTTCGTCGCCGCCGGCCTGACGCTAGTGGTGCTGACCGCCGGGCTTGATCTTTCGATCGGCGCCAATGTCGGCCTGACCGCGTGCCTCGCCGGCACCGTGATCCATGTCACCGGCTCGCCGACGCTGGGCGTGCTGGTGGGCATCGGCGTCGGCGCGGCCATCGGGCTGGCCAACGGCATCATGGTCACCGCGCTGCGGATTCCCTCCTTCATCGCCACCTATGGCATGCTGTGGATCCTGCAGGGCGTCGCCTACTGGTATATGGCCGGCGAAACCATCCATGGCTTTCCGCCGTCGTTCCGCCAGCTCGGCAGCGGCTATTTCCTCGGCCTGCCGATTCCGGTCTACTTGCTGGTGATCTTTCTCGCGGTCGGCACCATCCTCGCGCAGCGCACCACCTGGGGTCAGGAGATCTATGCCATCGGCGCCAATCCGGTCGCCGCGCGGCTGTCGGGCATTCCGGTCGCGGCGCGCCTGCTGCTGGTTTACACGGTGTCCGGCACCATGGCCGGCCTTGCCTCGATCATCTTCCTGGCCCGGCTGAATTCGGCCGAGGCGGATATCGGGGAATCGCTGACCCTGCCGGCCATCGCTTCGGTGCTGATCGGCGGCACCTCCCTGTTCGGCGGCGTCGGCACCGTGTTCGGCACCTTCATCGGTGCGCTGATCCTGACGCTGGTCCTCAACGGCATGAACCTGCTGCAGATCAGCGCCAGCTGGCAGCCGCTGGTCACTGGCGCCATCGTCATTCTCGCCGTCTGGCTCGACCGCATGACAAGGCGGCGGGCATTCTAACCACCCCAACAATCAAAAAACACCACGGAGGACCACCATGAAAATGCTGACTTCAGTTCTGGCGCTCGGGCTTGCCGGCGTCACCTCGATTTCCGCGGCGCGCGCCGACGGCGAGACCATCGCGGTCTTCACCAAGAACCAGACCAATCCATATTTCCAGACAGTGCGCGTTGGCGCCGACGTTGCGGCGAAATCGATGAACGCAAAAGTCCTGCACTATATTCCCACCAAGCCCGACAGCATCCCCGAGCAGCTCAGCCAGATCGAGGACGTGATCGTCAAGAAGCCGTCGGCCATCGTCTTCATCCCGGTCGACTACAAGGCGATGGTACCGGGTGCAGAGAAGATCAATGCGGCCGGCATTCCCATGGTCAACGTCACCGACCGCTCGGCCGGCGGCAAGTTCAGCAGCTTCGTCGGCGCCGACGATTACAGTCTGGGCCTGGAGACGGCGCGCTATCTGCTCAAGAGCCTCGGCGGCAAGGGCAAGATCGTGATCATCGAGGGCGTCAAGGGCTCGCTGACCAACGTTGACCGCGTCCGCGGCTTCAACGATGCGCTGAAGGAGAACGCCGGCGCCAAGCTGGTGGCCTCGCAGCCCGCGAACTATCAGCGCCTGGCAGCGCTGCAGGTGATGGAAAACCTGATGCAGTCGAACTCCGAGATCGACGGCGTGCTGGCCGCCAACGACGCGATGGCCGTCGGCGCGATCGAAGCACTGGACGGCGCCAACCGCAAGGCGCTGGTGGTCGGCATCAACGGCACGAAGGAAGCCGTCGACGCCATCAAGAGCGGCAAGATGCTGGCCAGCGGCGACTACAACGGCTTTTTGCAGGGTTGCCTCGGCACGATGATCGCGATCCGCGACCTCCGCAAGCAGCCGATCGTGCCTGAGATCGTGCTCGCCCCCACCGTCATCACCAAGGACAATTACAAACCCTATGATGTGGCTCTCGAAACCCGCGCCTGCCCGAGCTGGGAAGAGGGTTCGAAAATGGGTATGAAGAAATAGCTGAAGCCGGGCGGGGGCCGCCGCCGCAGAGCGACGGCTCCCCTCCCGACAACGCAACTGCAAAGGATATGATGTGCTGTTTGCTCTCCACGCGATTGACCGTCGCGGCGCGCTGCCAAAACGGCTCGCCAACTACGATGCCCACAAGGCGTTCCTGTCCGACACCAGCCCTTATGGGGTCAGCATCGCGATGTCCGGCCCGCTGACCGCGGATGACGGCACCACCATGATCGGCAGCCTGTTCCTGATCGAGGCACCCGATCGCGCGGCTGTCGAGCGCTTCAACGCGGCCGATCCGTTTTACGCGGCGGACATCTGGGAGACCGTCAGCATCACAGGCTTTATCCGGCGACAGGGCTGACCGACATGTTTCCAGAACGACAGGCGACCTGACGCCCGCGATGGATGTCGACGCTGCCGTCTGCCGTCGATCAGTCTGTTTTGCAACGAGTTGGCCTGCGGGCGTTCATTTCCCGACGCAGGATTATCGGCAACATTCCGCCAGCCCTGAGCGTCTCGACTTCCAGCGAGGTCTCGATAGCCGCCGCGGTCTCAAAGGTGGCGCAGTGTCGAACCGTCGAACGGCAAGCTGACGATGACTGAGGGGACGGTGAATGTCGGGAGCCCTGTGTGCATCATATTCCTGACGGTGGCATGATCGGAGTGGCCGTGATAACGGCGCGGCGGCCGCTCGAGAAGTGACGTTAAATTCGCTCCCAGCATCTTCTTGTTCAGCAGAGCATCCGACTTTGGACGTGATCGGCGGGTCTGCATCTGTAGTCGCGCTGACTCGAATAGCAGACTTAGCGGCTCCGCCTCTTCTCGCTGCGATGCCGCAGGCCTGATCGTGCGAAAAGATAGCGTTCATCGACTTACTGGGTGCGGGCGGGCGCATGTTCGGAGCGGCAACTGACCATTATTGCACGGAGCGGCAGCCAGAATACTGAGCGGCTTTCCTCGACCGACCGCTCCTGGCGCGAAGCGGACATATTTTCGCCTATTCACCTTTTTGAGCTTGGTCAGTTAGCGACTTGACGAGAGAAGCTCGCACCCCGGATACGTGTTCGCGCATCAGGATTTCGGCGCGGTAGGGCTCCCGCGCCAGGATGGCCTCGAAGATGCGGTGGTGATCGTCATGGCGGCGGCGGACGTCGCGGTGTTCGAAGGCGACGATGTTGCGGCTCGACGACATCGGCACGTGGTGGCAGATCCGGATCATCTCGGCGAGCATGCGGTTGCGCGCTGCCCCCAGCAGCGTGTCATGAAAATCGCCATTGATGCCGCGGTAGACGGTGATGGCGCCGGCCTCGAAGTGGCCCGGCGCCAGCAACGCATCGCCGGCTATCAGGCTCCGTTCGATGACGGCGCGCTCTTCAGCGGACAAACCACGCTCGGCGGCAAAGCGCGCGGCGACGCCTTCCAGCGAGGCGCGGATCTCATAGGCGTCGACGATGGCATCGAGCGGGAATTCGCGCACCGTGAAACCCCGGTTGGGCGCGTAGTCGAGCAGGCCTTCGCCGGCCAGCGCCTGCAACGCCGCCCGCACCGGGGTGCGCGACACCGCCAGCGTCTTGCTGAAGCGGACCTCGTTGATGCGCTCGCCGGCGCTGACCGCCCCGTCGAGGATCGCCTCACGGATCTGCTCTGTCACCGACAATGATCGGTTGCCGGATCGGGCCACAGCGAGGGGTGGAGATCGATCGGTTCAGGCTCTATGACCATCCGGCGCTCCCAAGTGAATACACTTACGAAGTGTGCGGCCAAGCGTCGCTGACATCAACAAAATAGTTGGCTAATTCGCTCGATATTCCGGCCGCTCATTAATGCGGCAAGGCGCGGAAATGATATGCAGATGAACAAGTGTATGTAATTGTCGTTGACTCACGGCGCTGTTGGAGGATGATACGGCCGTCAATGACGACGAAGGTGATCCATGGCGGCAGCGAAACCAATCAGCGAAAACGCCATCGAGGAGATCACCTCGGATCGCGGCCCGCACTACGAGCCGTTCGGTTGGCATCACTGGCCTGAGCATCCCTGGCTCGCCTATCAGTTCCGTCGCGGCCTCGGTGAGACCCAGGAAGGCGGCGGCGCCGTCAGCGAGGTGCTGCTGGCCGGATCGCGCATGATCCCGGGCGATCTCGAAAGCTGGCACGCGGAGTGGATGGTGATTGCCGACAGCAACTGGCAGCGCGGTCTGGCCGAGGAAAAGCTCGGCCATATCCGGACCGCCATGAACTGCTTCCTCCGGGCTGCGGACTACTATCGCCAGGCCGAATTCCACCTCGAACCGGACGATGCCCGCCGGCTGCCGACCTTCGAGAAGATGGAAGCCTGCTCGCACAAGTTCATCTCCTATCTCAATCCGCCCGGTGAAGTCGTCGATATCCCCTACGAGGATGGCAAGCCGATCTGCGGCTATTTCATCCGCGCCCCGTTCCCCGGCAAGAAGCTGCCGGTGTTGATCTGCATGGGCGGGCTGGATTCCATCAAGGACGAGATGTGGTTCATGCAGGCGCACGGCTGCCTGCAGCGCGGCATCTCGGTACTGATGGTGGATCTGCCCGGCCAGGGCGGCACGCTGCGCCGCCATGGCCTTGCCACGCGCGTCGATTCCGAAGTTCCGGTCGGCAAGTGCATCGACTGGCTGGAGCAGCGCGACGACGTCGACGCTTCGAAGATCGGCGTCTGCGGCTCCAGCATGGGCGGCTTCTACGCCGCGCGCGCCGGTTGTTACGAGCATCGCCTGGCGGCCGTGATTTCGCACGGCGCGGTGTGGTCGGTGCACGACATGTGGGGCCAGAAGGGCGACGATTTCGGGCTCGCGATGCACATCCGCTGGGTGTTTGGCGCCAAGACCATGAAGGAAGCCCACGTGCTGATGAAGCCGTTCACGCTGGAAGGGCATCTCGAACACATGAAGGCGCCGTATCTGGTGCTGCATGGCGGCCACGACGTGCTGACCGTCACTGCGGCACGCTCGACCTATGACCATGCGATCGCCAGCGGAGTCGATGCGACGCTCCGCGTGCTGCAGCCCGACGAGACCGGCGCCGAGCATTGCCAGCACGACAACCCGACCATCGGCCAGGAAGTGCTGGCCGACTGGCTCGCCGACAAGTTCGGTATCGATCAGCGTGCGTTGCTGAAGACCTCCTTCAACCCGCTGGTGTAACGATGAATCTCGGCGTCGACACCATCAAGGCCGCTGTCGTTGCGATCGACCTGCATCGCGGCCATCTCGACATGACCGTCGCCACCATGCCGACCACACCGGACGTGGCGACGCGGATCATTGCCGCCAACAAGCGGTTGTTCGACTGGTGCCGGAGTGTCGGCATCCCTGTGATCCATCAGGTCACGTCGTACCGCGACGAAGCGGAGATCCGCGCCAACCCATTCTGGCGCACCCGCGCGGAAGATCCCAATGCGACCCGCAAGAACGTGATGCGGCACAACATCATCGGCGGCCCCGGCTGCACGGTGATGCCCGATCTACTGGATCCGCGGGACTTCATCGTCTCCACCAAGAAGCGCTACGACTGCTTCCTCGGCTCCGACCTCGATTTCCTGCTGAAATCGCACGGTATCAACACGCTGCTGATTACCGGCGTGAACACCAATTCCTGCGTGCTAGCGACCACGACCTCTGCCAATGTCCGAGACTATTCGGTGATCGTCGTCGAGGACTGCGTCGACAGCATGGACGGCCCAGCGATGCACGAAGCGGGCCTCGCCTGCATCCGCACCGCCTTTGGCTTCGTGATGGACACCGACGCGGTGATTAAGCTTGACGGGCTTGCCGCATGAAACTTCACCGCATTCACAACCTGAAAGGCCAGCCATGACCGGTCCCATGCAGCCGCGCGAGCGCTCCGACTATTCGGCGATCGTCGACCGACCGAAGATGAAGCTGCCCGGTGGCGCCAAGATCGTCATCTGGACCATCGTCAATCTCGAGGTCTGGGACATTTCCAAGCCGATGGCGCGCCAGGTCATTCCGGCGCCCACCGGCGCCGTGCTGCTGCCCGACGTCGCCAACTGGAGCTGGCACGAATACGGCATGCGGGTCGGCGTCTGGCGCTTTTTCGATCTCTACAAGAAGCAGGGCATCAAGCCGACGCTGTCGATCAACGCCCGCGTCTGCGAGGATTATCCTCGCGTCGCGCAGGAAGCCAAGGACGCCGGCTGGGAATTCATGGGCCACGCCTATGAGCAGGGACCGATCCACAAGGAGCCGGACCAGCAGGCGATGATTGCGCGTTCGATGGACGTCATCGAGAAGTTCACCGGCAAGCGCCCGGTCGGCTGGCTCGGGCCCGGCCTGACGCAGACGCTCGACACCCCGGAATACCTCGCAGAGGCCGGCGTCAAATATATCGGCGACTGGGTCTATGACGACGAGCCGACCACCATCAATACCGCCAAGGGGCCGCTGGTGACGCTGCCCTACACGGTGGAGCTGAACGACATTCCGATGATGATGGTGCAGCACCACGAGAACGATCACTTCAAGAAGCGGGCGATCGACATGTTTGACCGACTGTACCAGGAGAGCGAGGACCGCCCGAAGGTCGTGTCGCTGGCGATTCATCCCTACATTTCCGGCCAGCCGTTCCGCATCAAATATCTCGAAGAACTGTACGACTATTTCAACGGCCACGAAGGCGTCGTGCACTGGAACGGCGAGCAGATCCTCGACTGGTACAATGGCCAGAAGGCCGAGATGGACAAGAACAAGTGAACGCCACTCTCCCCCGCATGCCGTCTTCTATCCCGGTCACCGCAGTCCCGGTGGTCGGCGGCGGCATGTTCCCGGTGCGGCGTGTCTATTGCGTCGGCCGCAACTATCTCGACCACATCCGCGAGATGGGCGAAGCCGACGAGCGCGATCCGCCGTTCTTCTTCCAGAAGCCGCGCGATGCTGTCGTTCATGACGGCGCGCGCGTGCCCTATCCGCCGTTCACCGACGATCTGCAATTCGAGGTCGAGCTGGTGATCGCGATCGGAAGCAGCGGCAAGAACATCCCGGTCAAGCAGGCGCTCGATCACATCTGGGGCTACGCCGTCGGCATCGACCTGACCCGCCGCGACCGCCAGTATGAATCGCGCGACCGCAAATGGCCGTGGGAAATGGGCAAGAGCTTCGACGCCTCCGCGCCGTGCGGGCCGATCGTGCCGGCGCGCGATGCCCGCTATTTCAAAGGTTGCGCCATCATTTTGTCGGTCAACGGCGTCGAGAAGCAGCGCGGCGACATCGGCCAGATGATCTGGAGCGTTCCGGAGATCGTGGCGCAGCTGTCGCAGCAGATGACCTTGCATCCGGGCGACCTGATCTACACCGGCACGCCCGCCGGCGTGGGCCCCGTTGTGCCTGGCGACGTCATCGACGCCCGCATCGAGGGCCTGCCGTCGCTGACCATCAGCATCACCGAGCGGGAAGCCTGACATGCTGCCGACCGAACGCATTACCTATTCGCCGATCGTGACCCGCCCGCCGATCAAGCTGCCGGACGGCAAGCGCATGGCGGTGTGGGTGATCGTCAATGTCGAGGAATGGGACATCAACCAGACCATGCCGCGCACGGTGCTGACGCCGCCCGCCGGCGGCTCGCCGATGCCCGACATTCCAAACTGGGCCTGGCACGAATACGGCAACCGCGTCGGCTTCTGGCGCATGCTGAAAGTGTTCGACGACTATAAAATCCCGGCGGCGCTGGCGATCAACGGCGCGGCCATTGCGGCTTATCCTGAGATTGCGGACGCCGCAAAGGAGCGCAACTGGGAATTCATTGGCCACGGCTTTACCCAGCGCAACATGCAGAAGGTGGAGAACGAGCAGGACGACATCCGCAAGACCGCCGATGTCATCGAAGCCGCCACCGGCAGGCGCCCGCGTGGCTGGCTCGGACCCGGCCTCACCGAAAGCTGGAACACGCCGGACCTGCTGAAGCAGGAAGGTTACGAGTATGTCTGCGACTGGGTGCTGGACGACCAGCCGGTGTGGCTGGAGACGACAACGACCCCGATCGTCAACGTGCCCTACACCCAGGAATGCAACGACGTCGCCATGATGCTGATTCAGCATCACAAGGCGTCGGAATATTACGACCGGGCAATCGACCAGTTCGAGCAGATTTATGACGATTCGGCCGACTCCGCCCGGATCATGGCACTGGTTGTGCATCCCTACATCATGGGGGCGCCACATCGCCTGAAACACTTTCGTCGCATCTTCGAGACCATCCAGCAGAAGCCGGATGTGGCGTTCATGACCGGCGAGCAAATTCTCGACTGGTATCTTGAGGTCGGACCCAAAGCACCTACCGGGGCGCCATAGACAGTGAGCATCTTTCAAATCCTCAGCGGCCTGACCTTTGCTGCGTTGCTGTTCGTGGTGGCGAGCGGCTTTACGCTGATCTTCGGGCTGTTGCGGATCGTCAACCTGGCGCACGGCGCACTGTATCTGTTCGGCGGTTATGTCGGCTTTACAGTGGCGACGAAGACCGGCAGCTTCGTGCTCGGCGGCGTCGGTGCTATGGCGGCGATCGCTGCGATCGGATTGGTCCTCGACCAGGGCCTGCTGCGCTTTGTCCGCGGCAACGAGTTGCGGCAGGTGCTGCTGACGCTCGGCGTCGCGTTCTTCCTCAATGATCTGTCGCTGGTGATCTGGGGCGGCGACAGCTTTACGGTGCCGATCCCCGCCATCTTGCGCGGTGGCACCAAGGTGTTCGGCACATACTATCCGATCTATCGGCTGTTCGTGCTCGGCATGGGCATCTTCGTGTTTGCCGGCCTGTGGCTACTGCTCAACCGCACAAGGCTCGGCGCGCTGATTCGCGCCGGCGTCGACGATGCCGAGATGGTGGAGGCCTCCGGCGTCAACATCCAGCGCGTCTTCCTGTTCACCTTTCTGTTCGGCTCCGCTTTGGCCGGCCTCGGCGGCTTGATGGGCGGCGCCTTCCTGTCGCTGTATCCTTCGGCGGATGCGGAAATTCTCACCTTCAGCCTCGCGGTGGTGATCATCGGCGGTCGCGGCAGCCTGGTCGGCGTCGCCATTGGCAGCCTCCTGGTCGGCCTGCTCAACACGCTCGGCCAGGTGATGTTTCCCGAGCTCGCTTACTTCGTCATCTTCGGGCCGATGGCGATACTGCTCGCCTTCCGTCCGCTCGGCCTGTTCGGACGTGCCACATGACCATGACTCCTATCGTTTCCGAACCCTCGCGCATCGCCGGCATGAGCGGCCGCGCCGCCATCGTTGCCGGTCTGGTCATGGTGGTTGCGGCCTGTCTGCCGCTGCCGCTGTCAAATTATCAGGTTGGCCTCGCCACCGAAGTGCTGATCTTCGGCATGCTCGCGATGTCGATCGACATTCTCGCCGGTTTCGCCGGCCGCACCTCGCTGGGACACGGCGCTATCTTCGGCGTGTCTACTTATGTCGTCGTCTATAGCACAGCCAAGCTGGGACTGTCGCCTGCGGCGGCCTTTGCGTGCGGCGTGCTGGCGGCCACCGCGGTCGCTTCGGTGTTCGCGCTGCTCGCGGTGCGAACCTCCGGCGTCTACTTTCTGCTGCTGACTTTGGCGCTGGGCATGATCGTGTGGGGCGTCTGCGTGCGCTGGACACCGGTGACCGGAGGCGAAAACGGCATGCGCGCTGACGTCCGCCCGGCCATGCTGCTGAGCCACAATGCGTTTTACTGGGCGGTGCTGGCCGGTGCGGCCATCGTGTCGTTCGCCATGTGGCGGTTCGTGCACTCGCCGTTCGGCCTCACCCTGCGCGGCATCCGCGACAGCGAAAGCCGGATGCGCAGCCTCGGCTATAACGTGCCGCTGCACCTGTTCATCGGCTTCACGGTGTCGGGCTTCTTCGCCGGCGTGGCCGGGGCGCTGTACGCGATGTTCAACAATTTCGTCAGCCCGTCGACGGTTGCGCTGGCGCAGTCCGTCGAAGGCGTGCTGATGATGATCGCCGGCGGCGTCGGCACCTTGTTCGGCGCCTTCGTCGGCGCCGCAGCCATCATCGCATTGGAAAACGTCGTCAGCGCCTATACCGAGCGCTGGCAGATGGTGCTCGGCATCACCTTCGTCCTCATCATGATCTTCGCCCCCGAGGGCATCACAGGCAAGCTGCGCGGCATGCTGTCGCGCAAGGTGCGCTAGTCAATGTTGTCACGAAAGGACATCGAGATGGACCGCAGGCAATTTCTGAAGACCACCACCGCTGTGCTCGCGGCGACCGGCGTCGGCGCCGCACCCTGGCGCTCAGCCTCGGCCCAGGCGGCGCCGATCAAGATCGGCCTGCTGGCGCCGCTAACCGGTGTCGTTGCATCCGGCGGCAAGGAGATGGTCGAAGGCGTGCAGTTCTATCTCGAGCAGGTCAAGAACGAGATGGGCGGCCGCAAGGTCGAATTGATCATCGAAGATGATGCGTCGAATCCCGATACCGCCTTGCAGAAGGCCCGCCGTTTGGTCGAGCAGGCCAAATGCGACATGCTGATCGGCGACCTTCTCGCCAATACCGGCCTTGCAGTGGCCAACTACGTTAAGGGCACCGGTACGCCGTACTTCATTCCGATCATCGCCGCCGATGACCTGACCCAGCGCGCCCGCATCAAGAACGTGATCCGCGTCGCCGGCTACACCGCCAGCGCCTTCACCCATCCGTTCGGCGACTGGTGCCTGAAGCAGGGCTACAAGCGGATCGCCACCATAAGCCAGGACTACACCTTCGGTCACGAACAGTGCGGCGGCCTTGCCCAGGTGTTTACCGAAGGCGGCGGCGAAATCGTGCAGCAGTTCTGGCATCCGCTGAATACCGCGGACTTCAGCCCGTATCTCGGTCAGCTCGCCGAGCTCAAGGTGGATGCCATCTTCGCCATGGAGACCGGTGCTGACTCCACCCGCCTGATCAAGCAGTACGCTTCGTTCGGTCTGAAAGAGAAGACGCCGCTGCTGATGTCTATGAACGGCACGGACCAGTCGGTGATCCGCACCATGGGCGAAGAATGCGAAGGCATCATCTCGGCGGCGCAGTTCGCCGAGGGTTCGGACAACCCGGTGACGGTTAAATTCGAGAAGGAATACGAAGCGAAGTACGGCAAGATTCCGTCGCTGTACGGGTTCTCGATGTATTCCGGCATGATGTGGATCGACGCCGCGCTGAAGAAGATCGGCGGCAAGGTCGAGGACCGCGACATGTTCATCGATACTGTGCTGAAGACCCAGCTCGACGATTCGCCCCTGGGCAAGACGGTCAAGTTCGACGCTTACGGCAACCCGATCTACGACGTCTACATCCGCAAGGTCGTCAAGCGCGCCGACGGAAAATTCTGGAATGTGCCGATCCAGACCTATCCGGCGGTCGGCCAGTTCTGGAAGTACGATCCGGAGACCTACATGAAGCAGCCGCCCTATTCGCGCACCTTCCAGGGCATCAAGAAGGCTTGATGGCTTCTTCACCCCTCCCGTTGGGGAGAGGTCGAATCGCGCAGCGATCCGGGTGAGGGGCTTGGCGCGTACAGAGTTTGTGGCGCACCCTCACCCCATCCCTCTCCCCGGTGGGGGAGGGGGCCTACGACGTTCGTTGTTGAGTTTGAGTGTGCCACTGACTACCAACATCAACTGGAATCCTCCTTGTCCGAACCGATCCTCACCCTGACCGATGTGGTCGTCGCCTTCGACGCTTTGCGCGCGGTCGATGGCGTCAGCCTGACCGTGCCGCGCGGCCAGCGCCGCGCCATCATCGGGCCGAACGGCGCCGGCAAGACTACCCTGTTCAATGCCATCGCCGGCGCGGTGCCGCCGACGTCGGGAAAAATCATGTTCGACGGTCATGCGGTGACAAGGCTGCCGCCGCATCGCCGCGCCCGGCTCGGAATCTCCCGCACCTTCCAGATTACCAACCTGTTTCCGACCCTCACCGTGCGCGACAACATGGTTCTGGCGCTGCGTGGCCTGTCACCGCGAAAATTTGCGCTGTTCGGCAAGCCGGACACCGACGCTGCGGAAGCGCAGCGGATCGACACCGCCTTGCATGCGGCGCGGATCGGCGCGCGCGCCGATGTCATCGTAAAAGAAATGTCCTACGGCGAGCAGCGCCAGCTCGAGATCGCCATCGCGCTGGTCACCACGCCGATGCTGCTGCTGCTCGACGAGCCGGCCGCCGGGCTGTCGCCGTCGGAGCGCTCCATGGTTGCCGAGATCATCCGCGGTCTGGATCGCGACATTACCGTGGTGCTGATCGAACACGACATGGACCTCGCGCTGGGTCTCGTCGACCACGTCACCTGCATGTTCGAGGGCCGCGTCCTGGTCGAGGAAGCGCCCGACGGCATCCGCCGCAACAAGCAGGTACAGGAAGTCTATCTCGGGAAGCCGCGTCATGCTTGAGGTCAGGGATCTGCACAGCGGCTATGGCGAGGCGGTTGTGGTGCGCGGCGTCTCGCTCGACGTCAAGGCCGGCGAGATCGTCGCATTGCTCGGCCGCAACGGCATGGGCAAGACCACGTTGATCCGCTCGATCATGGGGCTGGTGCCGCCGCAAATCCGTTCCGGCTCGATCACATGGCGCGGCGACAGTCTGGTCGGCCTCAAGCCGCATGACATTGCGTCGCGAAAAATCGCCATCGTGCCGCAGGGGCGCCGGCTGTTTCCGTCGCTAACGGTCACCGAACATCTCACCATGCTGAAGAGTGCCCGGGCAAAGGACGGCTGGACCGTCGACCGGGTGTTCGGAATCTTTCCGCGGCTGGCCGAGCGCCGCCATCACCGCGGCGGGCAATTGTCCGGCGGCGAGCGCGGCATGCTCGCGGTCGGCCGCGCGCTGATGATCGATCCTGAACTGATCCTGATGGACGAGCCGTCGGAAGGCCTGGCGCCAGTGATGGTGCAGCATCTCGAGGAGATCATTCTCGATCTTAAGCGCGAGGGACTGTCGATCCTGCTGGTCGAACAGAACCTCTACAGCGCGCTGGCGGTGGCCGACCGCGTCTACATTCTTGAAACCGGCCAGGTGGTGCATCAGGGCGATGCCAAAGACCTGAGCCAGCAAACCGACCTGCTGTTCCAGCGGCTCGGCGTGCAGTGAGGACATTATGAGCGAAGACCTGTTGCGGCAAGTGGCCGCCGACCTGAATTTTGCAGTGGATGCGGCGACGCGCGTGCCGCGCATCGCCGCTTTGGTAAAGGATACCAACCGCCGCGTCGCCGACGTCGCGTTGCCGTTCGATTC
The DNA here is from genome assembly GCF_026015985.1 of Rhodopseudomonas sp. P2A-2r. Taxonomy (GTDB): domain Bacteria; phylum Pseudomonadota; class Alphaproteobacteria; order Rhizobiales; family Xanthobacteraceae; genus Tardiphaga. The sequence continues at coordinate 1,850,015 of NZ_CP110389.1, forward strand.
GTCGCCCTATGCGATGCCGCTATGGCTTTCCGCAACGGACAAGGCCTGATGTCCCACGCGATTGCCGAACTCGATCTCTGCGCGCTGTCCCACGCCCTTGCCAAGGGCGATATCACCTCGGTGGCCGCCACCACGGTGGCGCTGGACCGGCTCGACACCGTCGGCCGCAAGCTCAACGCCGTGGTTCGCCTCGACAGCGCCCGTGCGCTCGAAGCCGCCGAAGCCGCCGACAAATTGCGCGCCACGGGCGTCGTGCTGCTGCCGCCGCTGCACGGCGTGCCATTGGCGCACAAGGACCTGTTCTACCGCGCCGGCGATCTGTCCGCCGGCGGCTCCAAGATCCGCGCCGGTTTTCGTGCCGATGTCACGGCGACGGTGATCGATCGCCTCGATGCCTCCGGCGCGCTTGATCTCGGCCGGCTGCAACTCGCCGAATTCGCCATGAGCCCGACCGGCTACAACGAACACAACGGCCACGCGCTCAATCCGTGGAATCCGGACCACGTGCCCGGCGGCTCGTCGTCGGGCTCCGGCGTGGCGGTCGCCGCGCGCCTGGTCACCGGCTCGCTCGGCACCGACACCGGCGGCTCTCTGCGCCATCCCGGCGCCATGTGCGGTCTGGTCGGATTGAAGCCGACCTGGGGCCTGGTGCCCACCGACGGCGTGATGCCGCTGTCGGCATCGTTGGATTGCACGGGACCGCTGACCCGCACCGCGCGCGATTCGGCGCGGCTGTTGTCGGTGATATCAGGCCGCGACTATGAATCGCATTTCAGCGGCGACATCTGCGGCATGACCATCGCGATTCCCGGTGGCTACTACCGCGAACTGCTCGATCCGGTGATCGCCGTGCGGCTGGAGCAGGCGGTCGTGACGCTGCGAAAACTCGGCGCCACCACCATCGAGACCGCGCCGCCGGATATGGCGCTGGTCAATGCGCTGATGCAGGTGTTGATGAGCGTCGAGGCTGCGACGATCCATCGCCGCTGGCTGATCGAGCGGCCGCAGGATTATGCCGATCAGGTCCGCGCCCGCATCGAGCCGGGGTTGCTGTATCCCGCCACGCGCTATGTCGAGGCGCTGTCGCTGCGCGCGCAGATCACGCAAGGTTGGATCGCCTCGTGCATCGGCGCAGCCGATCTGGCGCTGCTGCCGGCGATCTCGATTCCGGTGCCGAGCATTGCCGCGACCACCGAGGGCGACCCCGCCGACGTGGCGCGGGTGATCGGCCAGCTCACGCATTGCACCCGCGGCATCAACTATCTCGGCCTGCCGGCCGCCTCTGTGCCCTGCGGCTTCGATCCTATCGGGCTGCCTATCGCCTTCCAACTTGTCGGCCGCCCTTATAGCGAGGCCGCGTTGCTACGCGCCGCGCACGCCTATCAAGGCCAAACCGATTGGCATCAACGGATGCCGGCCGCAGCCGAACTTAACTAGAAGAGACGTTTCATGCCCATCATCGACATGCATACACACGCCCTCAGCAAGCGCGTCGAGCCGCTCGTGGCCGGAAAATACGATCCGATGGACAATCCCTATCGCCGCGACATGTCGCCGGCGAGCCGCGAGACCGATGCGGAGCAGGGCAAGATCCTGCCGGGCCTGATGCTAGATATCACCAAGCGCCGCGAGATGATGGCGAAAATGGGCGTCGATATTCAGGTGATTGCGCCGGCGCCAGCACAGCAAAACTACTGGGCTGATGAGGAACTGCTGGTCGCGCTGTCACGCGTGCAGAACGAGGACATCGCCGCGCTGGTGGCTCAGGATCCCGCGCATTTCGTCGGCATGGGCACACTGCCGATGCGCTTTCCGGAGCGCGCGATCGCGGAAGCAGTCCATGCTGTCGAAACGCTCGGTCTGCGCGGGTTCCAGATCGATACCCGTGTCGAGGATATCGAGCTTTCAGATGCGGCGCTGGATCCACTTTATGCACGTCTCGTCAAGCTGCGCGTGCCGTTATTCATTCATCCGCTTGGCTTCTCCCAGGGTCAGCGCCTCAGCCACTTCTTCATGGTCAACAGCGTTGGCCAGCCAGTGGAAGAGACGATCGCTATCGCACATCTCATCATGGGCGGCGTCATGGACCGGCATCCCGACCTCGACGTCGTGATCGCCCATGGCGGCGGCTATTTTCCCTTCTACAGCGCGCGCATGGACCATGCCTGGAAGGTCCGCCCCGAAGTCCGCAAGCTCACCGCCGACGCGCCGTCGACCTATCTGAAGCGGCTGTGGTTCGACACCTGCGTGTTCTCGCCGAGCTTGATCGATCAGCTCATTGCCACGGTCGGCGTTGATCGGGTCATGATGGGATCGGACTATCCGTTCGACATGGGCGACCAAGATCCGGTCCGCCTCGTGCGGGAAGCGAATCTGTCAGATGCGGACCGTGAGAAAGTTCTGTTCGGCAATGCGAGCAGGCTGTTTCGCATCAAGTGAATTGAGCGCGCCCAGTCGAGACCGTTCGCGTGGAAGGATAACGCATGATGAATGATGGCAAGCCCTATGGGCTCTATATCGGCGGAAAGTTTCGATCGGCCTCCACGGGACGCGTCATTCGTGTCGAGAATCCGAAGGACGGAAGCCATCTGGCGGATGTCGCGGAAGGCGATGAGGCGGATATCGATCGGGCAATAGACGCCGCAGAAGAGGCAGCGAAGATCTGGGCGGCAACGCCCGGCGCCGTACGTGGCGATATCATGCATCGTGCCGGCGAATTGCTGGCGGCGAAGCTGCCGGAACTGGTCACCATCGAGGTGGATCAGATCGGTCGCGCTCGGCGCGAGATGAGCGCGCAGCTCGGCCGTTTGCCGGAGTGGTTTCGCTATTTCGGCGCACTCGCGCGCACGCACGAGGACACGGTGCCGCCATTCGGCGGGAAATTCTTGAACTATACGCGCCGTGTCCCGCTCGGCGTGGTCGGCCATGTGACGCCGTGGAATCACCCATTGCTGATCCTGACCAAGAAGATCGCGCCGTCCATGGCGGCAGGAAATACGATGGTCGTAAAGCCAAGCGAGCTGGCGCCGATCACGCCGCTCCTGCTCGGCGACATCTTCAAGGAAGCTGGCGTGCCCGATGGCGTCTACAATGTAGTCCCGGGGTATGGCGCGACCGCAGGCAAGGCGTTGACCACCAGCAAGCGCATCAAGAAAATTGATCTTACCGGCGGCACCGAGACCGGAAAGATGGTCGCATCGCTCGCCGGTGCCAATTTAACAAAAGTGTCGGCCGAGCTTGGCGGCAAGGCTGCGGTGATCTTGTTCGACGATACACCGATCGAACGCGGCGTTGCCGCGGCATTGTTCGCGTCCTTTATCGCCAGCGGCCAGACCTGCGTGCAAGGCGCGCGTCTTCTCGTGCAGCGTTCGGTGCATGATGCAGTGGTGGCCGAGTTGGTGAAGCGCACCAATGCGATCCATATCGGCGATCCGCAGGACATGGCGACCCAGATGGGGCCGCTCGTGTCCGCCCGGCAGCGCGATCTCACCGAGCGTTATGTGAAGATCGGCCTGGAGGAAGGCGCCACGCTCGCGGCCGGCGGCAAGCGGCCGGAAGGTAGGCCATTCAAAAATGGCTATTTTCACCAGCCGACGATCTTTACCCATGTGACGCCGAACATGCGCATCGCTCAGGAGGAGATTTTTGGTCCGGTGGTGTGTGTCATCCCGTTTGATACCGAGGACGAAGCCATCACGATTGCGAATGGCACCGAATTCGGCCTCGCCACCTCGATCTGGACGCGCGATGTCACCCGTGCTCACCGGGTTGCGCACCAGCTTCAGAGCGGCATTGTCTGGATCAACGATCACCACCGTATCGATCCGTGCTCGCCTTGGGGCGGCTTCAAGATGAGCGGCATCGGACGCGAGAACGGCATTGTCGCTTATGAGGAATACACCCAGATCCAGAACGTCATCGTCAACCTATCGGATGAGCCGTTCGACTGGTACGCCGAAGACGGCAAAGAGAAGCGCTACAGCTAGAAGTATTGCGAGAAGGGAAATCGGATATGCTAGTTCGTAAGTCTGCGCTTCGATGCTGGTTATTCAATTATTTCTGGGATGTATCATCGCTTACCAATGCTATCTGATAATCTATTTCAGCGAAATCGACTTGGGATAAATTTTCCTGAGGGTGCATCGAGAATTCCGGGCCTTTGCGTTGCAGCGATTGGTTGAACCCGCCGCGCAAAGCAGCCATCGCCAATATAGAAGCCCTGCTGCTTCAACCTGGCGGCAATGGCACGAACGACGATGGCGATCCTTACGATGAAGCCGCTGTCCGGCCGATGAATTTCTGGAGAAGCGACCGCACGTCAGGGCGGACGAGGCGACGTCACGGTCCGTACCTCGAGCCCGGGAGATCAAGGTCCGTCGAAGTATCGGCAAACACCGACGTTCCGGCCGACTTTCGGAGCCGTGTCTTTCTGCTTCTGGATGCCCGCTAAGCTAGACGCGTAGGCTGCAAGGCTCAACGCCGAACGTCGCAATCGCGTTATCCTCTGAGCCGCGCAGGACGGCCTTCATCTGACCGATAGCGCCCTCAAGGAGCCGCCCTCGAAGCGATAGACATTGTTCTCGCCGCGGCCCCGCATGCTCAGCCTGCTGGTGTCGGAGCCATACAGCGTGCGGATGCCGGGGTCGAAGTTGTGACGTTTCCCGGTGATCACGGCGGAGACCTCGCCGTCCGCCCTTTCCTGATAGGTGCCGGTGTGCGCGAACGCGGAATTGCCGCCCAGCATCTTGCCGTCGGCGCAATACATCACGCTGCGACTGAACACGTCGCCCACGCCGTACTCACACTTGTAGAAACCGTCGAACAACGCTCGCCCCCCATGGCCCTTCCCGGGCCGCGCCCCGTTATAGCCTAACACGCACCGCCGCATGGGCCGCAACAGCATTGCGGCGCAATGCGGTCTGGCCCGCGATGAATTCACGCCGGTCGCCCAAAACGCACTTGAATGTGGAGCCGGCTGCGCGGCTTTTCGGCGGCTTTGCCGTCGACCATCAGGCGCCCCAATCAGCCCTGCTCTCTCGTCAAACGTCGGGGGGCTGCCAACAGCGCATGCGGTCCGTCTCGCACGGAGAACGACAGGTCAATGTCCACGCCGCCCCATCCCACACGAAAAAGGCCCTGCCGATCCCTCGGCAAGGCCCATCTCATCCGCCATCAACCTGCGCCTCAGAACGCCTTGATGCCCGCGTTCCTCACCACCTTGCCCCAGCGATCGTAGTCCGCCCGGATTGTCGCCGCGAAGGCGTCGGGGGTCGAGGTGGTGACGCTGAGGCCCTGCGCTTCCAGCCGGGCGCGGACGTCGGGCAGGGCGCCGATGCGGACCACTTCGGCGTTGAGGCGTGCCACGATCTCCGGCGGCGTGCCCTTCGGCGCGACCAGGCCGAACCAGGAATCGATGACGTAGTCGGCGACGCCGGCCTCGGCGGCGGTCGGCACGTCCGGCAGCTGCGGCGAACGCTCGCGGCTGGTCACCAGAAGGCCCTTGACCTTACCGTCGCGGATCTGCGGCGCCAGCACGGTGACCGTGTCGAAGGACAGGTTGACCACGTTGCCCAGGAGCGCGTTGACCGCCTGCGCGCTACCCTTGAACGGCACGTGCAAGAGCTCGGTGCCGGTCTGGCCCTCGAACAGCTCGCCGCTGAGGTGGCACAAGGTGCCCGGGCCGCACGACGAATAGGTGAATTTGCCCGGCGCGGTTCGCGCGGCGGCGATCAGCTCGCGGGCGCTCGCGAACGGCGCGTCGGGGCTCGCCGCCAGCACATAGGCCACGGCCGCCAGATTCGACACCGGCACGAAGCTGGTGAACGGATCGTAGGTAATCTCCTTGTTGATATGCGGCAGGATGGCGAGCTGGCCCGTCGGCGCCAGCGACAAAGTGTAGCCGTCGGGCTCGGCATGGGCGACGTAGTCGGCGGCGATGGCGGTGCCGGCGCCGGGCTTGTTCTCGATCACCACGGTCTGCTGCAGCGCCTCGCCGAGCTTGTCGGCATAGATGCGCGCGGTCGCGTCCGCCGCGCCGCCCGGCGGAAACGGCACGATCAGCTTGATGGTGCGGCTCGGCCATGCCGCGGCGAAGGCGCCGCCAGTGCTCAGCAGAAGGGAGGCCGCGGTGACGGCGGCGGCGGCGAAACGAAGCAACGGGGCAGGGCGCACGGCAGCAATCCTTTGTGACATCGCGTCGTCGGCTGCGCGCTTCATATTGAGAGATGCGGCGCTCGCCGACGCTGCGGGGAGACACAGATAGATGCGATCTGCGCCGGTTTTCGGCAATGGAACCGGATTGCAAAGGTGAGAACCGGCGTGGTGGATTGCTACTGCCGTGCTGGCGGCTGCGAGCAAAAGCATCTATTGGCCGTCCGAAGCGATGCCGCCGCGTCCGCCGCCCCGGTTTTGCGGATGGTGTATTGACAATAATCCTATTTAGGGCTATGGGCTATTCGTCTTGTTCGCGAGGGGGCGCTGTCATGAGGCGTCTTGGTAGCGGAGCAGGATGCGGTGTCCCGCGCGCGCGCCTCGCAAGTGCGCCCCGGGAGGCTGGACGTCACCGTCCGGGCCCACTACGGGGCTCTGCCGCAATCTGTCGGCTGGACGCGGACAGGGGAAGGCGGGGAAATCCCGTTGGAAGCTGTCCCGGAAGCACGGTCCCCCAGCCTTAAATCCCGCGGTGGCGCGTCCACAGGCGCCGCGATTCCATCGCGAGATGGATCGCGTCCCAACCACCACCCCCGCGCCTGTGGGCGCGCCGCCTCCCCTCATGGGTTCGAGGGGAGAACTGCTCACACCTCGGACGCATCATGCGCCGCGAGAATGCGCAAGCGTGGCTGTTTGACATTCGCATCGCGCGCGTGCGCTCAGCCTGATGTCAGGCCAGCAGCGATCGCAACACGAGGCTGTCTCGCGCGGCCTGTCGTTGCAATGCCCGGTCGTCGAGGCCGAAGACGTCGCCAGCGTTGCACTCGATCAACTACACACCCGCGCCGGCCTGGCGCATCATTCAAGTTGGCGGGAAATTGTCCCGCATGCTGCGGGACATGATCCCGAACCAAAAATCACGATGCCTGTGCTGCATCGAAACTGACGACATGCGAGTCCATGTGATGTCGTACGGTCGATATCGGCATTGTCGCATTCGGCGCGCGGCATTTGTGTCTGCTTTCTCCTCCGCATGTCGCAATCGGTATTCGATTGACCCGACGATTTTCTTTCGCATACGATATCGGCAGATCCGCTAGAGATCATTTGGGAGGAATATTAATGGCTCGTTTGCGACGCCCCGATTCTGTGCGTGGTCATTCCTCCGAAACCCTTTGTCTTTCTTCACTGGCGCGTGTGGCGTCGATCACGCTGGCGCTCAGCCTCACGGTTTCTGCCGGCACTGCATTTGCCCAGAGCGCAGCAAAGGGCTCTGCCGATCACATCAAGGCGGTGACCTCCGCGGTCGATGGTGCGTCGATCAAGGCTAACACGGCGACCTCGCAGGATTGGCCGACCATCGGTCTGGACTATGCGGAAACGCGTTTCAGCAAGCTCAACCAGATCAACGTCGATAACGTCAAGAAGCTGGGGCTGGTCTGGAGCTACAGTCTGGGATCGTCGCGCGGCGTCGAGGCGACTCCCGTGGTGGTCGACGGCATCATGTATCAGACCGCGTCATGGAGCGTGGTGCACGCCATCGATGCGCGCACCGGCAAGAATATCTGGACGTTCGATCCCGGCGTGGATCGCGAGAAGGGCTACAAGGGTTGCTGCGACGTCGTCAACCGCGGCGTCGCCCTTTACAAGGGCAAGGTGTTAGTCGCCGCCTATGACGGGCGGCTGATCGCGCTCGATGCGGTCACCGGGCAGAAGGTGTGGGAAAAGGACACGCTGATCGATCACGATCATTCCTACACCATCACTGGCGCGCCGCGCGTGTTCAACGGCAAGGTCATCATCGGCCAGGGCGGCGCGGAATACGGCGCGCGCGGCTATGTCACGGCTTACGATGCCGAGACGGGCAGCCAGGCGTGGCGCTGGTTCACCGTTCCCGGCGATCCGGCCAAGCCGTTCGAAGACGAGTCGATGGCCGCGGCGGCCAAGACCTGGGATCCGGCCGGCAAGTACTGGCTCAATGGCGGCGGCGGCACGCCGTGGGACACCATGACTTACGATCCCGAGCTCAATCTGGTCTATATCGGCACCGGCAACGGCTCGCCCTGGAACAGGAACGTGCGCAGCCCCGACGGCGGCGACAACCTGTATCTCGCCTCGCTGGTGGCGCTGAATGCCGACACCGGAAAATACGTCTGGCACTATCAGGAAACGCCGGGCGACAACTGGGACTACACCTCGACCCAGCCGATGATTCTCGCCGATATCACCATCGACGGCGCGCCCCGCAAGGTCATCCTGCATGCGCCCAAGAACGGTTTCTTCTTCGTCGTCGACCGGACCAACGGCAAGTTCATCTCGGCCAAAAACTTCGTCGATGTGAACTGGGCCACCGGCTACGATGCCAACGGCCGGCCGATCGAGGTTGCGGCGGCGCGCGGCGATGCGCCCTATGACGCTGTTCCCGGCCCCTACGGTGCGCATAACTGGCATCCCATGTCGTTCAATCCGCAGACCGGGCTGGTCTATCTGCCGGCGCAGAACGTGCCGGTGAACCTCACGCCAGAAAAGACCTTTGCCCAGAATGCGCCGACGCCCGGCAAGTTCGGCGGCACCACCGGCTGGAATGTCGGCTTCATGCTCAATGCCACGCCGCCCAAGGCTCCGGCTTTCGGGCGCCTCATCGCGTGGGATCCGGTGAAGCAGAAGGAGGCGTGGCGCGCCGAATATGTGGCGCCGTGGAACGGCGGCACGCTCACCACCGCCGGCAACCTGGTGTTTCAGGGCACCGCCGACGGCCGCTTCATCGCCTATAATGCCGCTAACGGCGACAAGCTATGGGAGTCGCCGACCGGCACCGGCGTCGTCGCCGCGGCATCGACCTATCTGATCGACGGCAAGCAATATGTGTCCATCGCAGTCGGCTGGGGCGGCGTGTTCGGGATCTCGCAACGCGCCACCGAGTTGCAGAGCCCGGGCACCGTCTACACCTTTGCCGTCGACGGCAAAGCACCGCTGCCGGCCTTCGTGAAGTACCAGACCGAGGGCCTGCTCAAGGGCGTGAAATATGACCCCGCCGACGTCGCCGAAGGCACCGCGATCTATGTCGCAGCCTGCGCCACCTGCCACGGCGTCCCGGGCGTCGACAAAGGCGGCAACGTTCCGAACCTGGGCTATTTGCCGACTGAAACCATTGCCAACCTGAAGGGCATTGTTTTCAAGGGCCCGTTCCGCGACAGGGGCATGCCGGATTTCACCGGCAAGCTGACCGACAAGGATGTGGTGAAGATCCAGGCCTTCATCCAGGGCACCGCCGACGCCATCCGGCCCAAGTAGTCGTCACGCCGGGGAGGGGCATTCTTGAGGAGCCGCCTCGACGAAATCGCGAAAGTTGAGAATTATCCGGACCGGATTGACTAGCTTCGGTCCAGACAGGTTCTCTTCACGATCGGGCGTCACCCCACACTCGTTCGCGCCCGCAATCGCGACGCGGATTGGCCGCACATGCGGCGCAACGCCGCTGGTCATTTGCCGGCCGGAATTATGTCCGGCAGCAGAACGCGTGAGCCGGCAATGAAGCCCCTGACGGCATCATGGACGATATCGTCGAGCCGTCCGGGGGTCGGGGTGCCGTACACGAACCGCCGGATGGCCATGTAGAAGATCCGGCCGTGCAATCCCCAGTACATCTCGACTTCGCGCTCCGACAGCGGAATAGTTGAACTACCGGGCAGCCGCAGTTCGCTTCGCAGCTCGTGGCAGGCTGGTTCGATGATCTCCTTGCGGACGATCTCAAGATAGCGCCCGGTGATATCGAACGACTTCAAGCCCGAGAACACGAAAATTCTCACCCAGTCGTACTCGAAAACGCGTTCGACATATTCGAGATAGAACTGCGTCAGGCGCTGCTCGACGGACATGCTGCGGTTCTTGATCAGTGCACCCCACGAAGTGTCCCACCGGCTAAGATAGACCTCTTCATAGACCCGTTCGATCAGCGCCTCCTTGCTCGGGAAGTGGCGGTAGATCGCCGAGTGCGTGATGCCCATCCGTTTGGCGAGTTCGCGCGTCTGTCCTTCGAAGCCGTGTTCCGCAAAAAAGCGGATAGCTTCGTCGACAATTAATCGCTCGCGGTCTGCGGCCCGCATGTTGCGCCGCGGTGCCTTTGTTTTTGCGGCTTTTTTCGCCATCGACGTCCTGCATTGCTCCGCTGTTCCCCTACGTTGATAGCGTAGCGCTAGAAAATGACCAAATGGTCGCAACCCGTTGACTCCGGTTTCGACGCGTGATCTAGATTTCAGACCAGTTGGTTACAAATCTGGGTGAGTGGGACGGCCCTGGAGAATTTATCTTGAAGGCTCGAGCGTTCAGCTACGCGCGTCCCGCCACGGTGGCGGAGGCGCTGGAGACATTCGCGACGTCCGGCGCGGATGCGAGCTATATCGCTGGTGGCCAGAGTCTGGTGCCCGCGCTGGCGTTGCGGCTGCAGGCGCCGGAATTGCTGATCGACGTCGCCCATATCGAATCCATGCGTGGCGTCGAGCTTCAAGGCGATTGGCTTCGCATGGGCGCGCTGACCCGGCATTGCGAGGCGCTGACCGATCCCCTGATCGCCCGGCATGCGCCGCTGCTGCGCGAGGCCGCGCCGTTCGTGGCGCATCCGGCGATCCGCAACAAGGGCACGCTCGGCGGCAGCGTTGCGCTGGCGGATCCTGCGTCGGAATTTCCCGCGATGATGCTGGCGATGGGCGCCGAACTTGAAATCGCCGGCCGCGACGGCAATCGCCGCGTGGCGGCCGATGATTTCTTCATCGACCTGTTCCAGACCGCCATCGAGCCGGGCGAACTGCTGGTCGCCATTCACGTTCCCGTTGTCGGTCCCCGCCATCGCTGGGCGTTCGATGAACTCGCGCGTCGCCGCGGCGATTACGCCATCGTCGGATCAGGACTGCTCGCCGAGTTCAGCGGACCTCGCGTCGAGTCGATGAGGGTTGCGTTTTTCTCGGTGGGCAACACGCCGATGCGGGCAGCAAAGGTCGAAGGCCTTTTGACCGGCCGCGACCTCGACCAGACGGGTATCGTCGAAGCCCAGGCCGCGCTCGCCGGCGACCTGTCGCCGCCCGACGACGAACACACGCCGGCAGCTGCCCGGTTGCATCTGGCGCGCGTGCTGCTCGGGCGGTTGCTCGGAAGACTGATGGTGGCGTCATGACCGATCTCGCCGCGATCAAGATGACGGTGAACGGCGAGGCCGTTTCGTGCGGCGTCGCGCCGCGCGAGACGCTGGCCGATTTTCTGCGCCAGGGGCTCGAACTCACCGGCACGCACACCGGCTGCGAGATGGGCGCATGCGGCGCCTGCCTTGTGCTGGTGGACGGTCGCGTGGTGCATTCCTGCCTGATGTTTGCGGTACAGGCCGATGGCTCGGCCATCGAGACCATCGAGGGATTGAGCGATCGCTCGGTAATTGCCGACTTGCAGGAAGCCTTTCATGAACGCAACGCCCTGCAGTGCGGGTTCTGTACCTCCGGCATCCTGATGACTGCGCACGGCCTGCTGTCGCTGCCCGGCGTGCCGTCGCGCGACGCGATCCGCGATGCGCTGTCGGGCAATTACTGTCGCTGCACCGGCTATGAAGCGATCGTCGACGCGATCGAAGTCGTGGCGCTGCGCCGCGCCGAAAGCCGGCAGACCGAGGAGGCTGGCGCATGAATGCTCCGTTGAGCCCGCTTGATCGCCCGAACTCCTATATCGGCCGCTCGGTCCCTCGTCCCAATGCCAAGCGGCTGCTCGCCGGCCGCGGTCGCTACGTCACGGACATCGTGCTACCGCGCATGCTGCATGCGGCGTTCGTGCGCAGCCCCTACGCTCATGCCCGTGTTGTTTCCATCGACACCGAAGCTGCCAAAGCGATGCCCGGCGTGCGGCTGATTGCTACGGGCGAGGATCTCGCGCGGCTTTGCACGCCCTGGGTCGGCACGCTCGATCATTTCAAGGGCATGAAGTCGCCACCGCAACTGCCGCTCCCGATCGACAAGGTGGTGTGGTCCGGCCAGGCCGTGGTTGCCATCGTCGCCGATACGCGCGCGCTGGCCGAGGATGCCGCAGAAGTGGTCTCCATCGAATTCGAGGAGCTAGAGGCGATCGTCGATCTCGATGCGGCGCGGGCTCCTGGATCGCCGGTGATCTCGCCGGAGCTTGGCGACAACGTCTGCTTTCATGCCACCATCGATACCGGCGGCGTGGACGAGATTTTCGCCAGCGCTGCGCACGTCGTCGAGGGTGAGTTCCATTTCGGACGCCACACCGCGGTGACGATGGAGCCGCGCGCCATCATCGCTGACTACGATGCCAGCGAGCCGCGACTGACGGTGCACCACGCGACGCAAACGCCGTACCAGTTCCAGGACCTCTACGCGCGCCATTACGGCATTCCGGAAGCCTGCGTACGGGTGATCGCGCCGGATATCGGCGGTTCGTTCGGCATGAAGCTGCACGTCTATCACGAGGACATGGCGGTGGTCGGCATCAGCATCATGCTGGGCCGTCCCGTAAAATATGTCGCCGACCGCATGGAATCCTTCGTATCGGATATTCACGCCCGCGACCACCGCGTCCGCGCCCGTATGGCGGCGGATGCCGATGGCATGATTGTGGCGATGGATGTCGAGGATGTGACCGGCATCGGCGCGTTTTCGGCCTATCCGCGCACCAGCGTCGTGGAAGGCAATCAGGTTTTTCGCCTGATGGGTGCGCCTTACGGCTTCCAGAACTATCGTGCCGATCTACAGGTGGTGTTCCAAAACAAGGTGCAGATGAGTCAGTACCGGGCGGTCGGTCATCCCATCGCCTGCACGGTCACCGAGCGGCTGGTGGATTTGGTCGCAGCCAGGACATCGCGGGACGTGTTCGACGTCCGTGCCCAAAACCTTATTCCGGACGATGCCTATCCCTGCGCGTCGCCGACCGGCTACAAGTTCGAGGCGCTGTCGCATCACGCCTGTCTCGCGAAGCTGCGATCGCTGATGGATTACGACAGGCTGCGCGCCGAACAGGTCGAGTTGCGGGCGCGTGGGATTCATCGCGGCATCGGCATCGCGAGCTTCGTCGAGATCACCAACCCGGGTCCGGCGTTTTACGGCGTCGGTGGTGCGCGGATTTCCGCCCAGGACGGCGCGTTTCTGAAGATCACGCCGTCGGGAGACGTGCATTGCGCGATCTCTGTCACCGAGCTGGGGCAGGGCACCGAAACGATCATCGGCCAGATCGTCGCCGAGCATCTCGGCGTCGACCGCGCGCGCGTCAAGGTGATCACCGGCGATACCGAGACGACGCCGCACGGCGGTGCGACCTGGGCCTGCCGCGGCGCCGGCATCGGTGGCGAAACCGCGTTGCGGACGGCCCGGAAGCTGAAGGCAAATGTGCTGTCGGTTGCCGCCGTCATCCTGCAGGAGCAGCCGGAGCGGCTCGACCTGCAGAACGGCTGGGTGGTCGATGCGGCAACGGCGCAGCCGCGTATCGAGCTCGCGGAGCTCGCCCGCATCGCCTATTTCCGTTCCGATACGCTGCCGCCCGGCACCCAGGCGCAGCTTTCGGTCGCGCATCATTACGCGCCCGAGGGCTATCCGTTCGCCTTCACCAATGGCATTCAAGGCTGCCTCGTCGAGCTCGATGCGGAGACCGGTTTCGTCAGGATCCTCAAACACTGGGTGGTCGAGGATTGCGGCCGCGTCATCAACCCGATGCTGGTGGACGAGCAGATCCGCGGCGGCGTCGTCCAGGGTCTTGGCGCCGCCTTTTTCGAGGAATGTCTCTATGGCGACAGCGGCCAGCTGATCAACGGCTCGCTGGCGGACTATCTGGTGCCGATGGCGGTGGAAATGCCGGACATCGTCATCGATCACGTCGAGACGTTGACCATGGACACGCAACTCGGTGCCAAGGGCGTTGGCGAAGCGGGAACCGCTGCCGCATCGGCGGCGGCACTGAACGCGGTGAACGACGCACTGGCGCCGTTCGGCGGGTCGCTCGCGCAAGTGCCCATGACGCCCGTACGAATCCTGAAGGCACTCGGTCATATCTAACAAAGCCAACAAAAACGCATACGGAGGGAAGTCATGAGAGACGTCATTCGGAATATCTCGCAGCAGAAAATTTCACGGCGTCGTGCGCTGGCTGGGCTGGGCGCAGGTGCAAGCTTTCTTGCAATGCCATGGGTCGCACGCGCCGCGGACGACACCGTCCGCATCGGCTTTCCGACGCCGCTGACTGGACCCTTCGCAGCCGAAGCCAAGGATCAGGTCAAAAGCGCCGAGCTTGCCGTCAGGCAGTTCAACGAGAAGGGCGGCATCAATGGCCGCAAGATTGAACTTCTGGTGCGCGACGACAAGCTCAACGGCGGCGAAGCCGCGACGCGGACGCTCGAGCTGATCGAAAAGGACAAGGTCCACGCCATCGTCGGCTCACTGTCGAGCGCCGTGCAGCTCGCGGTCAACGAAGTGACCCGTGCGCGCGGCGTGATCTACGTCTCGATCAGCCAGTCCGACACCATTAACGAGCTCAAGGACGCCAGCAAGTTCACCTTCCATGAAGCGCTCAATCCGCACATGACGGCGGGCGCCGTGGCGCGGCACACGTTCAAGAAGGGCACCAAGGTCGCCTATCTCTCGGCCGACTATGCCTATGGCCACGAGATGGTGCGCGGCTTCAAGCGCGCGCAGGCCGCGATCGGCGCGGAGAATGTCGGCGAGATCCTGCATCCGTTCGGCGCGGCGGACTATTCGACGCTGATGCCGCGTCTGCGCTCGATGCGGCCTGACATCCTGTGCATCAGCAATTTCGGCCGCGACCAGGCCAATTCCATCAAGCAGGCGGTCGATTTCGGCCTCAAGCAGCAGATGAAGATCGTGGTGCCCGTCCTGTTGCACAACCAGCGGCTGGCGGTTGGACCCGAGGTGTTCGAAGGTGTGGTCGGCGGCGCCAACTACTATTGGGGTCTGGAAAGCGAGATCCCGTCGGCAAAAGCGTTTAACGATGCCTATCGCGCGGCCAATGGCGGCGCGATCCCGACCGACTACGGCGCCTATGGTTATACCGGATTGTCGTCGCTGCTGCTGGCTATGCAGGCCGCGGGCGGCACCGAGACCGACAAGGTGATCGCGGCGCTGGAAGACCTCAAATACAACGTCGCCAAGGGGCCGCAGTACTATCGCAAGTGCGACCATCAGTCGATCCAGTCGGTGCTGGTGCTCGAATCGAAGAAGAAGGCTGACATGAAGAGCGACATGGATCTGTTCCAGGTCGTCGCCAACGAACCGGCTTCGGAAGAGGTTCTGCGGAGCTGCACCGAACTCGGTTTCCCCGCCTGACAGGAAATCGAACCCGACCATGGACGCAGAACTCATCCTGATGCAGCTCTTTTCCGGAGTTGCCCTCGGCGCGATCCTCGTCATCGCTGCGCTTGGCCTGTCGATCATCTTCGGCATGCTGGGCGTGGTGAATTTTGCGCATGGCGCGCTGTTCATGGTCGGCGCCTATGCCGGATTGTGGGTGGCGTCGGTCACCGGAAGCTTCTGGTGGGGCCTGGTCGCGGCGCCGATCATGGTCGGCCTGTTCGGCATGGTGATCGAATTCGTCCTCGTGCGGCCGTTGTACGGCCGCTCCATCGACGATCCGCTGCTGCTGACCTTCGGTCTGGGCTATGTGCTGGTTGAAGCTGTCAGGATCGTCTTCGGCAGCGACGGCATTCCGTTCCCGACGCCGCCGCAGCTCACCGGCGTGCTCGACCTCGGCGTCGGTTTCTTCCCGATCTATCGCCTGTTCGTAGTCGGCGTCGTCATCGCTGTGCTCGTCCTGCTGTGGCTTGGTCTGGAGAAGACCAGGTTCGGACTGATCGTCCGCGCCGGCGCGCGCGACCCGACCATCATGAAGGTGCTCGGTGTCGACATCAGCAAGGTGTGGCTGCTGGTGTTCGGTCTCGGCGCCGCCCTGGCCGCGCTCGGCGGCGTGCTGGCCGGGCCGATGCGGTCGGTAAATCCTGAAATGGGATCGCTGGTGCTCGCCGAAGCCTTCGTGGTGACGGTGATCGGCGGCCTCGGCTCGCTGCTGGGATCGATCATCGCCGGCGTCCTGGTCGGCGTTGCCGTCAGCATGACCGCATTGTTCGCGCCGGAAATGGCCACCATCGTGATGTTCGCGCTGATGGCGATCGTCCTCCTGATCCGGCCCGAAGGCCTGTTCGGCAAACTCGCGTAACGGAACAAAACCATGTCAACTCCGGCGCTCGCCGCACCGATCCCTTCCAGCACGGCCGCCCCCTCCGCGCTCGCCGGCACCCTAACGACGTACCGCGTGCCGCTGTCGATTGTGGCGCTGTGCCTGCTGCCGTGGCTGCTGCCGTCGCAGGCGCTTGCCGTCAACGTGCTGATCTACGGCGTGCTGGCGGTGGGCTACAATCTGCTGTTTGGCTACACGGGCATGCTGTCGTTCGGTCACGCGGCGTTCTTCGGCGCCGGCGCTTACATCACCGGCATTGCCATCGGCCGGTTCGGCATTCCGTGGTTTGCGGCGGTGCCGCTCGGCGTGCTCTGCGGCGGCGTGCTGGCCTTCATCATCGGAATGCTCTCGACGCGTACGCGGGGGATCTACTTCTCGATGGTGACGCTGGCGCTGGCGCAGCTGATCTACTACGCCGCGCTGCAGGCATCGTCCTGGACCGGTGGCGAGAACGGTCTGCGCGGCTTCACCGTGGAGAGCATCAACCTGGTCGGATGGAAGATCAATTTCCTCGATCCGGTGAACAAGTACTACATCCTGCTGGCATTCGCGGCGCTGGCACTGTGGGCGGTCTCGCGCATCCTGAATTCGCCGTTCGGCGCGGCCATCGAGGCGATCCGCGAGAATGAGCGTCGCGCGCGGACCTGCGGCTTCGATATCGAACTGACCAAGCTGCTGGCCTTCACCTTGTCGGGCCTGATCTGCGCGCTGGCCGGCACCATGACGGCGCTTCACCTCGCCTTCGTGCCGCTGGACCTTCTGCACTATCAGACCTCGGGCATGATCGTGATGATGACCCTGTTGGGCGGCGCACGCAGCTTTTTGGCCCGTTCGTCGGCGCGCTGGTGTTCCTGCTGATGGAGGATGTGTTCTCGCTGTGGACGTCGCACTGGCAGATCATCGTTGGATCGATCTTCGTTCTTTTCGTCCTGTTCCTGCCCAAAGGTATCTGGGGCACCTTCTTGGCAAAGGTCATTCGATGAACGCGCCGCTTCTTGCCGTTAACAACATCGGATGCAGGTTTGGCGGCTTCGTCGCGCTGGAGGGCGTCACCACCACGTTCCTGCCGGGCAAGGTGACGTCGATCATCGGACCGAACGGCGCCGGCAAGAGCACCTTCTTCAACCTGCTGTCGGGGGTGCTGACGCCGTCGAGCGGATTGATCCGGTTCAAGGGCAAGGATCTGTCGGGAACGCCCCAGCATCAGTTCGTGCATCTCGGAATCGCGCGGTCATACCAGATCACCAACATCTTTCCCGACCTCAGCGTGCACGAGAATGTCCGCGTCGCGGCCCAGGCGACCGCGGGGGCCGTTCGCGCTACAATATCTGGACCAACCGAAACAGTTTTTCCGAACTCGGTGCAAAGGCCGACGCCGCACTCGAGTCGGTTGGGCTGATCGGCCGGCGCAATGACATCGCGAAATATTTGGCCCATGGCCAGCAGCGCGCCCTCGAAGTGGCCATCTCGGTGGTTTCCGATCCCGAAGTTCTGCTGCTGGACGAGCCGACCGCGGGCATGGGACCGGAGGAGACCAAGGAGATGGTGGCGCTGCTGGAGAAGCTGGCGGCGCAGCGGACCATACTCCTCGTTGAGCACAAAATGAAGATGATCCTCGGCCTCAGCGATCGCATCCTCGTGCTGCATCACGGTCGCCTGATCGCCGATGGCTCGCCGCACGACATCCAGACGGACCCCGAGGTCCGTCGCGTCTATCTGGGACAGAACGATGGCTATGCTTGAAACCACGGACCTGCACGCTTGGTACGGCTCGAGTCATACCCTGCACGGCGTGTCGATCTCGGTTGCCCAGGGCGAGGTCGTTGCGTTGGTCGGCCGCAACGGCGCGGGCAAGACCACCACGATCCGTTCGGTTATGGGATTGATGCCGAAGACCACCGGCGCGATGCGCTTCGCCGGCACGGATCTGTCGCCGCTGCGCGCCCACCAGCGCTTCAAGCTCGGCCTCGCTTATGTTCCGGAAGAGCGTCGCATCGTGCCCGGGCTAACGGTGCGGGAGAACCTGCAGCTTGGTCTGGTCGCCAGCGACGCCAAGATCAACGAGCGCGTCGCGATCGACGAGATCGCTGAAAGCTTCCCGCGCCTGAAAGAGCGCCTCGATCAGGAGGCGGTGACCATGTCGGGCGGCGAACAGCAGATGCTGGCAATAGCGCGAGCGATGATCGCCAAGCCGAAGATGATCCTGCTCGACGAACCCTCCGAAGGCATCATGCCGGTGCTGGTCGAGGAGATGGGCGTGTTGTTTCGTCGCCTACGCGATGAGGGCGTCACGCTGCTGCTAGTGGAGCAGAATGTCGAATGGGCGCTGCGGCTCGCCGATCGCGCAATCATCATCGACCAGGGTGAGGTGGTCTATGAGAGCAGTGCCGCGGCCCTGCTCGCCGACAAGGAAATCCAGGAGCGCTACTGCGCGGTCTGAAGCGCCGTCGTCAGGACGGCGCCGAGAATCCGCCGGCCAGCCGTTCGCGCAGGAACGACACCAGCGCCTCCACGGTGCGCGGCACCTGCGGCGCATAGGGGCGGATGGCGAACAATTGCTCGCCGAACGCGCCGACCACGCGCCAATCGGCCAGCACCGGATGCAGCCGGCCGGCGGCGATCTCCTGCTGGGCGCTGAAGTCCGGCACCAAGGCGATGCCGAGCCCGGCAAGTGCCGCCTCACGCAACACCTCGCTGTTGTTGGCGGCGAACACACCGGAAATCTTCACGATGATCCGCCCGCTCTTGCCCTTGCGCGGCTCGAACGCCCAAGTCGGCGCCACGCTGTCGCGCAGATAGTGCAGGCAATCATGGGCGCCGAGATCCTCCGGTCGGGCCGGCGTGCCGCGGCGCTTCAGATAGCTGCGGCTGGCGACCAGCACTGACTGGGTATCGCAGAGTTTCCACGCCACATGGGTATCCGGCACCGTGGCGACGTGGCGGACCGCAAGGTCGAATCCTTCTTTCGCCAGCGAGCTCAGGCGATCCGACAGTTCGAGCTCGATGCGGACCTCCGGATACAGCCGGAGAAAGTCGGGGATCAGCGGCACGATGCGCTGCCGTCCCAGCGCCACCGGCACGGTGACGCGCAGCACCCCCGCGGCGCGCCGGCGAGATCCTTCACCCCCGCGAAATTGCGCTCGATCTCGGCAAAGGACGCGCGCGTGGAGTCGACCAGATGCTGCCCGGCCTCGGACAGCCGCACGCTGCGCGTGGTGCGCCGGACCAGCGGCACGCCGATCGCCTGCTCGAGCTCGCTGACACGGTGGCTCATGGCCGCCTTGCTGACGCCGAGCCGGCCGGCGGCGGCCGTGAAGCTGCCGGTCTCGGCCAGCACGCCGAGCCAATGCAGATGCGACCACAGCGATTCCACCTTCTTGGTTTTCATCGGTCTATTGTTCAATATCTTGAACAGTCAGTCCAATCATTTGATCTGTGGTCGCGGGAGCGCGGCCGCTAAATACACCGGACGTTTCAACCGAGGACCGATCATGAGCACGCCAGCCTATTCAGCCACCCAGGACGTCGGAAACTTCATCGACGGCGCGCCGTCCGCGCTTGCGGCAAACCGAAGGCAGGCGGTCTACAACCCGGCGACCGGTGCCGTGGCGCGACAGGTGGTGTTGTCCTCCGTCGAGGAGGTGAACGACGCGGTCAAGAGCGCGCGTCGCGCCTTCCCGGCCTGGGCCGATATGCCGCCGATCCGCCGCGCCCGCATCATGAACAAGTTCCTAGCGCTGATGAACGAGCACACCGACACGCTGGCGGCGATGATCACCGCCGAGCACGGCAAGGTATTCTCCGATGCCCAGGGCGAGGTCGCGCGCGGCATCGACATCATTGAATTCGCCTGCGGCATTCCGCAGCTCCTGAAGGGCGACTACACCGACCAGGTCTCCACCGGCATCGACAACTGGACCATGCGCCAGCCGCTCGGCGTGGTCGCTGGCATCACCCCGTTCAACTTCCCGGTGATGGTGCCGTGCTGGATGTTCCCGGTGGCGATTGCCGCCGGCAACTGCTTCATCCTGAAGCCGAGCGAACGCGATCCCTCGCCGTCGTTGTTCATGGCGGACCTGCTGATGCAGGCGGGGCTGCCAAAGGGCGTGTTCAACGTGGTGCAGGGCGACAAGGTCGTCGTCGACGCGCTGCTGCAGCATCAGGGCGTCTCCGCCGTCAGCTTCGTCGGCTCGACGCCGATCGCCCACTATGTGCACCAGCAGGGCGCGCAATACGGCAAGCGCGTGCAGGCGCTCGGCGGCGCAAAGAACCACATGGTTGTCATGCCCGACGCCGACCTTAACCAGGCCGTGGATGCGCTGATCGGTGCCGGCTTCGGCTCGGCTGGGGAGCGCTGCATGGCGATCTCGGTCGCCGTGCTGGTCGGCGATGTCGGCGACAAGATCGTCCCGCTGCTTGCCGAGCGGGTCAAGCAGCTGAAGATCCTCAACGGCATGGAAGCAGCGGCGGAAATGGGCCCGGTCGTGACGAAGCAGGCGCTGGAGCGCATCGAAGGCTATATCGGCCTCGGTGTCGAGGAAGGTGCCAAGCTGGTCGTCGACGGTCGCGGCATCAAAGTCGCCGGTCACGAGAACGGCTTCTTCACCGGCGGCACGCTGTTCGACAACGTCACGCCGGAGATGAAGATCTACAAGGAAGAGATTTTTGGGCCGGTGCTGTCCTGCGTCCGCGTCGCCGATTTCGCCGAAGCGTTGCAGCTGATCAACGACCACGAGTTCGGCAACGGCGTGTCCTGCTACACCCGCGACGGCAATGTCGCCCGCGAGTTTTCGCGCCGCGTCCAGGTCGGCATGGTCGGCATCAACGTGCCGATCCCGGTGCCGATGGCCTGGCATGGCTTCGGCGGCTGGAAGCGCAGCCTGTTCGGCGACATGCATGCCTACGGCGAGGAAGGCGTGCGCTTCTACACCAAGCAGAAGTCGATCATGCAGCGCTGGCCGGAAAGCACGGCGCACGGCGCCGAATTCGCGATGCCGACGGCAAAATAGGTCTGCCGATTGATCCGGTGCGAGGCAATTATTCTCGCACCGGATCAAACCGGGACAAAAAGGCTGCCGAGTGGAATCGACGGCTACCGATGCCTAGATGGCGCCACATGGCCGCCAACGTAGGAGCGTGCTCGGCCCGTATAGCCCGCGTCGCGCGGCCAACAACATCTTCGCCGGGGACGGGACGCGCCACCGCATGACCACGCTGGAGTTAGCTCAGCTCTGAGCGCCCGTTTAGCATAGGGCATGGGGTGTATCATTCTATACACTACGGCCCGGCAGGCGATCCAGTTCCAGAGCCGCTCATCCATCGTCTCGCGTTAGCGTTCGCAACGATTTCCTTCAATTGACTGGAAGCAAGTGACGGCATTTCCTTCGCATCCGATTCAACACTTTGAAACAGCGATTCAAAGACGTGCAAGTGCGTTGCAAAGTTCGGTAAACCTGATTCATATCGACATAATTCCGATTCAGATCCCATGATTTCCGTTACTTTTATCATGTAAGGTGAATACCCCTTTGCGATCTTCGCGACGGACGACGATTTTCGAACATGTGCCGCGCCACCAGCCATTGGTTCAGCAGTTGGAGACCATCTCGCTCTGTCGGCGACCTTGTCCAATTCCCAGACATGTCGAAATCAGTTGCCGCGTACGCGATCGCAGTTGCGCATTTACGATTCAAACTCAGAGAATGACGATTCAAATCCCGAAATCTTCGTTTCATCGTTCAATAGCCGCGCTGCAGACATGGCAAAATCCACGCAAGTGAGCTCCGCATTTTGAAACATCTGATTCAAAGCCCGATATTTACGTTGCAAAGTTCGATATCGATGATTCGAGATCAGACAGCGCCGATTCAATGTTAAGTATATGCGTTGCATTCCTTGAATGACGCTTACGCTATTGATCTGTAACGGGGCGACCGCAAGATTTCGCCATGCGCAAGCTCACATACGTTCCCGGAGACTGCTTAGTCAGGCTTTCCCCCGTGTTTGATGTTCGGGGCAACCCGGGGCAAGTTGCGCAAACAGCAACTAAAGTTGCACCAGACGCAGAAGCAGTTGCGCATTTTTGATTCAAAGTTCGAAAATGGCGATTCAAAGCCAGATATCTTCGTTGCAATCCTCGAGTTTTGCGTTGCGGAGTCCGAAATTTCCGATTCAGAATGTGATGTGGGCGAGGCGCCGCGGGAGCGGCGTTCACGCGTTGCCGGGGGACTAGTCGCTTTCTTCCATCGATTGCGATCTCAGAGACGCGACACGGGTTCGCCAAAACGCCCGGCCTCCGATCGTCTTTTCCGCCTGGTCAAACGCTCGTAACGACCCCGGTCCTTCCGACGGTCCGTCCGATTTCTCGAAGGTCGCTCGATATCACCTGATTTTCCGCATTCAGCCAAGGGTTTGATTTCGATCAGCATCGAGGCCTGGTCGAAGGAAAGAATCTCTGCCGGCGCAGATTTGTCGCTTGCTCCGACCAGACGCATACTCGAATGGCTGGAACGTGTGTGCCGCGGGGGCCAGCGTAATGAACATTTTCCGGAGGATTGCTGATGCGTAGACCGATCACGCAACGCCGCGCTGAGCAAGCGGAGCAGCAGCGGGCGTATCGCTTGCAGCAGACTGCGTTGCGCAAACCGTCGCGTGACGATGTGGCGAGGGTGGCGCTCCACCTGATGATCACTGAAGCTCTGCGCACCCCGGATGCTAAATTCGGGTCGTGGTGTGATCACCTCGTTTTGCTCCTGGCAGCCCAGGGTTTCGACCGTGATGCTGCATATCGCCGAATTGACCAACTGGTGGAGCGCTACGCTGACGGCTGGCTAGCACAGCGCAAGCCTCATCTGGCACGGCCGGGCGCGGGTTGACGCCCAGCAGTTGGTGTATTCCCCCGTTACTTCACCCAACGGCGTTGACGTCTGAATCGCCTTCCAGACTGCCGCTCGCAAGGTGCCTGGACTGTTTTCGGGCGGGCCGTGACGCACCTTCCGGAAGCACTTCCCCAGCCGCCGGCTTCATTCGGCCAGTATATCGAGTGGCTGTCGGATCTCCGGCCAGGCGTTGGATGCCGCAATGGGACGCTGGCTGGATGGTTGACCAGATGAGGCCAGCGAGCGGGCGGTCCACAAAATAGGATCTAGATCCTAGACAACCCTTTGGGATCCTGCCAGGTTCGCCCCAGGCAAAGGAGCGCACATGTCACCGTCCAGGTTTCCCCCGAAATATATCGAACGCATCATCGCTCTGCGGCCGGCCCTGCGCCGCCAGGCCACGTTTCTGATCGGTAGACGGACCCAGATCGGTGCCCCTGACGATTACGTACAGGACACGATGATCACTGCGCTGATGAGCGCGGATCGGTATGCCGAGGACAATCTGTCCGGCTGGTTGATGTCCATTCTGAACAGCCACATCCGGAATGCGCGCCGCCGCGCTCACGTCCGCACCTCGGTGCCACTGTCGCCGGTGACTACGGATGACGGCGATGCAGTAACGATCGACCTGCCGGTCGCCGCGCCCCAGGAACTCAGGCTTGACGTCGCCGATGCGTTGGCAGCGCTTTCTACGTTGCGGGTGGTCGATCAAGAGATCATCTATCTCGCGCGGATCGAAGAACTGTCGCATGACGAGATCGCGGCACGGCTCGGATTGCCGATCGGCACCCTGCATGCGCGGTTGTCCCGCGCAACCGCGCGGTTGCGCGCTGCATATGACGCAGAACCGGGCGGGCCGGAGACGCTGGGTTGCGCTCGTTCTCGTCGTGCCGCGTGAGAATGCCATCATGACCATGCAGATTTATCTGGTCGCCGGTCTCAACGGCGGCGGCGGCCGCAGCCTGACCGCTGCGCTGCTCGCGTACGGACTGCACTTACAGGATAGACCGACGATCCTGGTGCGACAGACCTACCATGGCCTTCTCTCGACGATTGAGCCGCTCGAGGCAACGCTACCGGTAACGTGCTGCGAGCTGATGCTGCCAGCCCCCTATGCGCTTCCGTCGGACCTCAGCGCCGGACTGGCGACCATGATCCACAGCGCCGACGCTCGCTTTGTGACTGCGTTGCGCGAGATGGCCATGGCCGAGGTAGGCAAAGACGGACATGTCGTAGTGGATCTATGCTGCAACGAGCGCGCCGCGAATGCCGCCACTATGCGCGATGCGTCAATGGTGCTGATACCGGCGCGCGCGTCGGTTCTAGAAATCGATTGGGCGGTGCGCACCTTCGCGCGGGCCCGCGACGTCCAGCGTTATCGTGATATCGCCGTGCCGACGCTCATCGCAACCATTGTTCCGGACAGCGGGCGTACCCACCAGATAGATGTGCTGGGTCGCATGCTGCGCGACTGCGATCCGCATCGCGAACTCCTGCCGGGTGAGCCGCGGGAGGTGGCAATCGAGGTCCCGTTCCTCGACGAGAGTACCCTGATGACGCTCTTCGACGAACGCTCGATCTGGCAGAATCCGCTTTTGAGCGCTCAATGCCGCGCCTTCGCGACAGCAGCGGCGGTTCGGGCCGATGCGTTCATGCTCATGCTGGCTGAAGATGACGGTGATCTTTGACGTTCAAGCGAACTCCGTCAGCCGCCCGTGGTCTCAACAGCATTGCTTGCCGGATGGGCGTGCCAAGGCAGGCAGCCTTGGTGCCTCCCCCGGTTGACCCGTTCTGACCAACGAAAGACTTCCATGCTGACCAAAATGTTTCCATTTCTCGATCCAGTTCACATCACGCGCGCATTATCAGACCGGCTACAAGCGTTGGCCGAGGATTGCCTCATGCTGGAACATGACCTCACGTTCGTGTCGGTGCGATTGCGCACCGCACCAATGCTTGATTCCTATGTCCCCGTGCTCTCGCCGCTCGGCCTGCATCTCGTCGGCCAGGTCACGCAGCATCCGCTGCTAGGATCGCGCAGAATCGTCACTTCACAGGTCTGGGTTGCCGATCCGGAAGGACACTGGGCTCGGACTCTCTCACGATTCTACCGCCTGGGACGCCCCGCCGATCCCGACGATTGCGATCGCATCCTCGCAACCTCGCCGTTTACGTTCGACGGCTGCGACGAAGCCGGCTGGTCCGGAGACGTCAATTGAACCACGACGACGACGACGGCAATGATGCCTTGAGCCCCCGTGAAGTCGATCCGGACACTGTCGCAAACGGCGCTGCGGCAGATTCAGCCGATAGCGAGTTGGAGCGTCTCAAAGGCCTGCCAAGAATTTTGCGATACGCTATGCTGTCCAGGGAAAACCGCGACGAAGTCGTCGCGCAACGCCTCGTTGCGGAGATCGATGAACTCTACCCTAATCTCCCGCAAAACGCCGTATGGGCTGCCACCCAGGACGCCGAAAGCGGTCGCGCTCTCGCTGCCGAACTCGACCGCCTCGCTGTGATAGCGGACCTGCCGCTTTTGCGCAGCCTGAGTGACTGCGTTCGATTGCTGTCGCTGTCGGTGCCACACGACTTCGAAAGCTTCACAGCCTACCGGCGCGTCACGCGCGCCATGATCCACGCCCTGCATCAGGTTGCCGCACATCTCGAGGATCAGCAGTGCGCGGACCTCGAAGAATTAGTCTACGGTTTTGCCGCGCTGCCCGCCGCGAAAGGGTTGACCGATGGTACTCGCCATTGGCCGGCGATAAGCAGCGCGGTGTACCTGGGCGACCGGTCGGCGCGCCATCGCATCCGCGCCGCAGTCGTCAATGCGACGAACTATATCCGCCGTGACATGGAGACAAATCAGGCGGTCAGGCAATCGCATCAACCGGCCGCAGATTCCACAATGCGCGATCAGCTAACGATCGAGCCGATTGCTGAGCACCATGTGACCGTCGGGCGCATGTCTGAGACCGAGATGAAGGCCCTTAAACTTACAGAGCCGCTGAAACACGTTCTGCGAACTTCGTTGCCGCTCATCCATACACCTCCCCTCGACCGCGTCCGCGCGGCATTGTTCGCCGAATTTCCCTATGCCATCGATGTCATCGATTTCACACTTACAGACCTCGTCAGCCGTCCCACTGTGCGGTTGCGACCGCTGCTGCTCGTCGGCGAACCGGGCAGTGGAAAATCCCGATTCGCCCGCCGGCTAGGCGAGGTTTTGGGCTTGACTATCTGGCGCAATGACGCTGCACAATCAGACGGTAACACCTTTGCCGGCACCGATCGGCGATGGAACACGGCCCAACCATGCCATGCCTTCCTCGCGATTGCCCGGGGCAAAACCGCCAATCCTTTTGTATTGATCGACGAGATCGAAAAGACCAGCACGCGCAATGATTACGGTCGGTTGTGGGATTGTCTGCTTGGCCTGTTGGAGTCCGAAACAAGCGCTTGTTATCCGGATCCTGCATTGCAGATCCCGCTCGATCTAAGCCACGTGAACTACATTGCGACCGCCAACACAATTGATCCACTTCCCCTTCCGCTCCTCGACCGCTTCAGGATCATTGCGTTTCCAAAACCGACAATCCGGGATCTTGATGCGCTGTTGCCTGTGATGATCAGAGGTCTTGCCGCCGATCGCGGCATTGATAACCGCTGGATCACTCCGCTCGATGCCCATGAACTCGCCAGCGTCACTGCCGCGTGGCCCGGTGGATCCGTGCGTCATCTGCGACGTATTCTTGAGATTATCATTCAGACCCGCGATCGAATGGCGTCCAAGCATTGAAGTCTATTTCGCAACACGTCGACAAGAACTCTGGCCCGAAGCTGCCACCCAGGGAATTGCCATCCTGGTTAGATACTCGAGATGTTGCATTATCCGATCCGGAGCGCTGCAAACCGTCACGGCTCTTCAAAAACGCTTCAAGGAACGGACTTCGCTTCAGTGGATGAGCAGCAAGACGGCAGACGCAGGGCCTTCGATCTAGCTAGAAAGCAACAACAAATCATCCATGGCAGTGCCCCCACACCGCCATTGAATCAATCACCCAACCATCGCGCAACAAATTTAATGGGTCCTGAGCCTGGCCGGTGACCGGCTGGCCCGATCTAGTGAACGCGAACTCGGACACTTGAAAAGCCGCGCAGCACGTTATTGATGGCGGGAACGGTCGCGCCGATCTCGAATCGCTCGACCTTTGGTACCAGCGCTGCCAGCACCGAGTGAATTTCCAGCCGCGCCAGATGCATGCCCGCGCAGGTGTGGACACCGTGGCCGTAGCCCACGTGGTCGTTGACCTTGCGGCGGACATCGAACGCTTCCGGGGCCTCCCATTTACGTTCGTCGCGATTGGCGGAGGCATAGAACAGCGCGACGCGCGACCCCGCCGGAATGCGGACGTCCTCAATGTCGTGATCGGCGGTCAACTGGCGTGTAAAGCCGCGGATCGGCGACTCCAGGCGCACGGCCTCATTGAGAGCGTTAGGAATCAGAGCCGGGTCGGCGCGGACCAGATCCCATTGTTCCGGAAACCTGCCGAACAGCCAGATGATGTTCGCCATGGCGAAGATGGTCGTGTCGAGGGCGGGACCGAGGTAATCGCGCATCAGCACCGGACAGCGTGACTCCGGAAAAAGACCGCGGTCGCTGGCATCGTAGATTTTGGAAATCCAGCTCCCCGGGCGAATCTTGTCGCGGGTTGCCTCGTTGATCACGTAGCTGCGCATTTCGCGGATGCTGTCCTGCGCAGCGGCACAACGATCGTTCGCGGCGCCGAGCATGTCGAAGGTCGCGGCAGCCCATTTCAGCATGTTCTGGCGGCCCTGCTCGGGCAGGCCGACGAGCTCGGATACGATATTGACCGGGATATGCTGGGCCAGATCGGTGACCGCATCGAAGTCTCGTTGCGCCACCAGCCGCTCGACCAGCGCGCCGGCCATTTCCTCGATCCGCGGGCGGATCAGCGCCAGCTGGCTTGGCAGCATCGGCGCGCCGATCACCTGCCGCATCGCGGTGTGGTCGGGTGGATCGCTGGCGATTGTGGTGCCCTTCGAGCCCTGGTTGGCCGCCTCGTTGGCGGCAACGCCTTCGGCAGAGGAGAACACCTTATGGGCGCGCAGGGATTCTCGCACGTCCTTGTAGCGCGCGATGGCATAGAGGTCGTTGCGGGGCAGCCAGACCACGGGACCGGCGTCCCGCAGCGCCTTGTAATGCGGGTAGGGCTCGGCCAGCACCTCATCGCTGTATAGATCGACGTCATAAGACGGAATCGCAGCGCCCATCGCGTCTTCTCCTCCCGGCATTATTCTTGATTTTGGCGCGGCATAGGGATCGATGCCGCGCCGTTTGTTATTCGGCAATCACGGGGTTACGCAGCACGCCGATCCCGGAGACTTCGACCTCGACGGTGTCGCCCGGCTTCATGAAAAGCGGTGGATTGCGCTTGAGGCCGACGCCTCCTGGCGTGCCGGTGACGATGACGTCACCCGGAAGCAGCGGCAGCATCGTCGAACAATAGGCAATCAGTTCGGGAATGCTGGTGATCAGCTTGTCTGTCGTCGTGCTCTGCACGGTCTGACCGTTCAGCCGGGTTTCCAGCGTCAGCGTGGTCGGGTCGGGGATTTCGTCCGACGTAACCAGCCAGGGACCGAAGGCGCCGGTGCCAGCGAAGGTCTTTCCCGCCAGGAACTGGGTGGTGTGGCGCTGCCAGTCGCGGATGCTACCTTCATTGTAGCAGGAATAGCCCGCGATATGGCTGAGCGCGTCGGCTTCCGAGATGTGCCGGCCGGCCTTGCCGATCACCACGGCGACCTCGCCCTCATAGTCGAACTGTTCGGAGACGGTCGGCTTGACCATGGGTTGCAAATGCCCGACCTGGCTGCCGGCGAAGCGCGCGAACAGCGACGGCTTCTCCGTCACGGCCCTGCCGACTTCGGCTACGTGATCGCGATAGTTCATCCCAACGCAGATGATCTTGTCGGGGTCCGGGATGACAGGCGCAAGCTGGATTTTTCGAGCGAAAAATCCGCCTGCTCGGATGCGGCAAGCCTGGCGGCGTCCGCGAGTGCGTTGCCGGCCAGCAGTTGACGCAGCGTCGCGAAGCCGCGTTCGCTCAGTCGCCGGCCGAGGTCGACGACGCCTTTTTCCTTCACGACGCCGTAGGAGGAGCGGCCGTTTTCGACGAACGAGACGAGCTTCATGGGACTTCCTTTTGATATTCCGTTTCGAGGTGGAGAGTTGCCAAGAGCCGCAACTAGGACACCGGGCAGGGGCGGAAACGAGTGCTCCCAGCAGTGTCGGGAGGTCGGCTTGATCGCGGACAAATCCGAGCACGTAGCGATCTGGTCGCACCAGAACGAGTCCGGCGTTGTTCTGCGACAGCCAGTCTTGCAGCGCCGGTACGGCATCGTCGACGAGGACGATGTCGGCATCGGCAATCTGGCGTCGCACATCGTCCGACAGCGCGGCGGAAACGGCGGGAGTTGCCAGCAGCGCAAACCGGTAGCCGATGCGCGCATCCAGTCGCGTGCCGTCGGCGAGTACGGGTTGCGGAGCAAGCTGTCCGGTCATCTCGCTTCGGCCTGCGCTCAGGCCGGCGCCCAGAAACGGCTTTGTCGATTCCATCCGCGGTGCGCCGTCGGCGTTGCGTTGGCCATTGGGCAACCCGGCCTCGATGGCCTTGGTGTTGATGACGCCGCCCAGCCTGATCGCCAGCTCGATATACTCTTGCACGTGCGGCGCGCGCTCGCTCTGATAGCTGTCGAGCAGCGCGTCGTTATCATCGCCCTTGACCACGCGTGCCAGCTTCCAGGCGAGGTTCGCCGCGTCGCGAATGCCGGCGCACATGCCCTGGCCGAGAAAGGGCGGCGTCTGATGTGCGGAGTCGCCGGCCAGCAGCAGGCGTCCTCCGCGCCAGCGCTCGGCGATCACCGAATGGAATGTGTAGACCGCCGCGCGCTCAAGCTCGGCATCGTCCGGCGTGATCCATTTCTGCAGCAGGTCCCACACCCGGGCCGGCGTGGTCATGGCCTGAGAATCCTCGTTGTCCCGCAGGGTGATTTCCCATCGACGGCGATTGCCGGTGCCACGCACATAGGTGGCCGGCCGCGCCGGATCGCAATGTTGCAGGCTGTAGTCGCCGAGATCGGGGCGCGGTCGCGTCAGCAGTGCGTCGATCACCAGCCATCGCTCGTGGAAGCCCAGGTCGAGCATGCCGGACCCGATCAGCCGGCGCACCAGCGAGCGTGCACCATCGCAGCCGACCACATACTTGGCGCGACAGCGCGACAGGCGCCCGTTGGCGAGGTCCTCGAAGCGGACCGTGACGCCGTCCGCGTCGCAATCCAGCGCGAAGACGTCGCAGCGGCTGCGGACGGTCACGCTCGGCCACCTGGCCAGGCCGGCGCGCAACACCCGCTCCAGGTCGGGTTGGTGGAAGCGATAACTCGGGTGCCAGCCCATTGCCGAGATGTGGGCGGGGCGCGACCAGTCGAGGATCATTTTGCCGTTTGCATCGACGAAATGCATGCCGGGCGACAGAATGACGTCGCGGGCGATCTGGTCGCTGAGACCGATCGTCTCGAACACCCGCATGACCTCGTCGTCGAAGTGGACCGCGCGGGGCAGGTGGTAGGCGTCGGCCTCGCGCTCGAGGACAAGCGTGCGGATGCCGCAAAGGCCGAGCAGGTTTGCCAGCGTCGAACCGACCGGGCCCAGCCCGACGATGACGATGACGATGTCGGTGTTGGCGTCAGATGCTGCAGGATTGTTGTGTACCATGCGTCATCTGTTTCGCAGCTACCGCGGCCGTTCAACCTCATCGCCACATTTGTCCGCGCAGCGGACAGCGTGATCGGCCGACTGCTCGTCATGCTCGATGCGGCGATGGGTGTCGTGCTGCAAGCCCCGGCGGAGCCGACAGGGGCTGGCCGAGCGCAGAGCTCGGCAAGAGTCCGCCACGCGGACAAACTACGCAATTGGTTATTTTTATCGAGGGTTGTCGTTTAGCGGTAGCAGTGGAAACGCCGAGCACAGGCGCAAAACACAACGCTTCGAGGAGGACTCCGTGACGTCTCATTTCGACAGGTTTTCGTTTGTGATGGCGCTTGGGCTCGTGATCTGCCCGATCGGTGCAAAAGCCGACGTCAACATCGGCGTGCTGGTGTCGTCGACCGGCCCCGCTGCCACGATAGGCAATGCGGAAAAGAATGGCGCAGGTTTTGGTCCCGCCGAAATCGCCGGGCAGAAGGTCAATTACATCGCAGTCGATGAAGCCTCGGATACGACGGCGGCCGTGACCGGGATGCGCAAGCTGATCCAGGAATCCAATATCGACATTTTGATCGGGCCGACCACCACTCCGGGCTCGTTTGCGATCATCGATACGGCGGCCGAAGCCAAGGTCCCGATGATCACTCTGGCGCCGACCAATGCGTTGGTGTCTCCCGTCGACGCGAAGCGGCGCTGGGTGTTCAAGACCACGCCGAACGATGAGCACGAAGCCACGCCGCTGTTCGAGAATATGAAGAAGTCCGGCGTCAAGCGCCTTGCGGTGATCGGCTTTGCGGATCCGTATGGCGAAGCCTGGAGCAAGGTTGCTGCCGAGCTTTCCAAGAACGCCGGCATCGAGATCGTGGCTGATGAAAAATATGCCCGTACCGATACCAGCGTGGTCGGCCAGGTCCTGAAGATCGTCGCGGCCAAGCCGGACGCCGTATTGATCGCGGCGTCTGCAGCGCCTGCGGCATTGCCGGTGCTGCAATTGCGCGAGAAGGGCTATCGCGGCGCGCTATACGGCACGCTGGGGGCGACCTTCGGCGATTTCCGCAAGCTGACGGGGACAAAGAGCGAAGGCATCTTCGTGCCGCTGAGCCCGACCATAGGTGCGGAATCGTTCCCCGACAGCTATCCCGCCAAGAAGGCGGCCCTGGAGTTCATCGCCAAATACGAAGGCAAGTATGGCGTCGACACCCGGAATATCTTTGCCGGGTCGGCCTATGACGCGGTGATCCTGGTCGAGCGGGCCGTTCCCGCCGCGATCAAGGCCGGCAAGCCCGGCACCGCGGAATTCCGCGAGGGATTGCGGACAGCGATCGAAAACCTGAAGGGCGTCATGGGATCGCGCGGCGAATACAACATGAGCCCGACCTATCATACCGGGCTCGAGCAGAGCTCGCTGCTGCTCGGCAAACTCGATAAGGGCAAGTGGGTGCTGGTCCAGTAACCGTCATTACGTTCTCCACGACACCGCCTCCGGCATCGGCCGATGGCGGTGTCGTGCCTGCCGCGGCTTCGCCCCGCCGCTGATGACCAATTGTGAATCGCATCGCCCATGAATTTCGACATTGCCCTGATGCTCGCCCAGGACGGGATCGTGAACGGTGCGATCTATGCCTTGCTGGCATTGTCAACCGTGCTCGTGTTCCAGATCACGCGGGTGATTTTCATTCCGTCCGGAACATTCGTGGCGTTCGCCGCGCTGACGCTGGCTGCACTGCAGGCTGGCAAATGCCCGGCGACGGTCTGGCTGCTGGTCGGAGGCGGCCTTGCCGTTGCCGCGCTCGATATCTATCAGCGGCAGTGGCGCACGTGCGGCGATCTCGCTGCCATCCTGTTCTGGAATGTCGGATATCCGCTCGCGCTGGCGGCGCTGCTGCAGGTGGTGAAGACCGACGACTGGCCGGTCCTGGCGCAGGGTGCCTTGTGTTGCCTGATCCTGGTGCCGCTGGGACCGGTGATGTATCGCCTTGTCTACGCGCCGGTCGTAGCTGCCAGCGTTCTCGTGCTGCTGATCGTCTCCATCGCCGTTGACGTTGCGCTGGTCAGCTTCGGCCTGCTGGTGTTCGGGTCGGACGGCATGCGGGCGCCGTCGATGATCGACGTTGACTTTGCGCTCGGACCGTTGACCATCACCGGCCAGTCGCTGGTCATTCTCGGAACCTCCGTCGCGCTGATCGCAGGTCTCTACGTCTTCTTCGAACATACGCTCGAGGGCAAGGCGCTGCGCGCCACCGCCGTCAACCGCGTCGGCGCCCGGCTGATGGGCATCGCCACCGGGAAATCCGGCAAGCGCGCCTTTGCACTGGCGGTGTTCATCGCGGTCTGCGCCGGGCTGCTCGCCGCGCCGACCACGACGATCTATTACGACACCGGATTTCTGATCGGACTGCGCGGCCTGGTTGGCGCCATTTTCGGCGGGCTCGCGAGCTATCCGCTGGCGGCCTTGGGCGCGATCCTCCTTGGCCTGATCGAGTCCGTGTCCGCTTTCGAGGCATCCTCCTTCAAGGAGGTCATCGTCTTCTCGCTGCTGATTCCGGTGCTGCTCGCCCGAACGCTGCTGACCGATGATCCGGGGCACGAAGAAGAATGATTCATCCGCGCATCCTGGTCCTCGTTTTCGTTGCCGTTGTGGGCGTCGCCCCTTCGTGCTGTCGCCATTCTCGGTGACGATCCTCAACTATATCGGTCTGTATTCGCTGGCGACGCTCGGCCTTGTGCTGCTCACCGGCGTCGGCGGCCTCACTTCGTTCGGCCAGGCGGCGTTTGCAGGCCTCGGTGCCTACTCCACGGCTTGGTTGACCGCCGCCTATGGCCTGTCGCCGTGGCTGACCCTGGTGATCGGCCTGCTGTTCACGCTTGGCGTCGGTTCGATCATCGGCTTCGCGACGCTGAAACTATCCGGGCATTATCTGCCGCTCGCGACCATCGCCTGGGCGGTCAGCCTGTATTTCATGTTCGGAAATCTGCAGACGCTGGGTGGCCACACCGGCATGGGCGGTTTGCCTCCCGTCACCATCGGGACATTCGCACTGAGCGACAATTCGGCGTTCTACTATCTGATCTGGGTCGCGGTGCTGGGCGCGCTGTGGCTGTCGAGCAACCTGCTGGATTCCCGCCCGGGCCGCGCCATGCGCGCGCTCAAGGGCGGCATCGATGTGGCCGAGGCGATGGGCGTCAACACCCAGCGCAGCAAGCTGATCGCGTTCCTGATTGCAGCCGGTCTCGCCAGCGTGTCGGGCTGGCTCTATGCCCACATGCAGCGCTTCGTGAATCCGACGCCGTTCGGCCTGCAGATCGGAATCGAATACCTGTTCATGGCCGTGCTCGGCGGCGCCGGCCATATCTGGGGCGCGGTGCTGGGTGCTGGCGTCGTCACCTTGCTCAAGCAAAAACTGCAGGACGTGCTGCCGCACCTCGCCGGCAGCCAGGGCAATCTCGAGGGCATCGCCTTCGGGCTGATTATGGTGCTGGTGCTGCAGCGCGCCAAGGATGGCCTGTGGCCGTGGATCGCCCGCGTCGCGGTCAAGCGGCAACCCCGCGCAATCGATGCGACCGCGGCCGACCTGCCGACGCGCGAGAAGGTCGATACGCGCGCGCCGCTGCTGCAGGTCGACGGCGTCAGCAAGCGCTTCGGCGGCCTGACCGCCGTTCGCGACATGAGTCTCGATATCTCCCGCGGCGAGATCCTTGGCCTGCTCGGTCCGAACGGCGCCGGCAAGAGCACGATGTTCAATCTGATTGCCGGCAGCCTGGGCATCAGCGGCGGCACCGTGACCTTCAACGGAGAACGGATCGACGGACTGCGGCCGCCGGCCATCGCCCGGCGCGGCATCAGCCGGACGTTCCAGCATGTTCGGCTGCTGCCGGACATGACCGTGCTCGACAACGTTGCCCTCGGCGCGCATCTGCGCGCATCGCAAGGCGTGCTGGTGTCGGCGCTGCACGCCGAACGGGGACGCGAAGAGATGCTGATGAAGGAGGCGGCACGCCAGATCGCGCGCGTCGGCCTCGGCGCGCATATCAACGATCTCGCCGGTTCGCTGTCGCTCGGTCAGCAGCGCATTCTCGAAATCGCCCGTGCGCTCGCCGCCGATCCGCTGCTGCTGCTGCTCGATGAGCCGGCCGCCGGCCTGCGGCTGAAGGAGAAGGAGGCGCTGTCCGATCTGCTCAAGAGCCTGCGCAGCGAAGGCCTCGCCATCCTGCTGGTCGAGCACGACATGGATTTCGTGATGAACCTCGTGGACCGCCTCGTGGTCATGAGTTTTGGCGAGAAGATCGCCGCGGGGACGCCTGTGGAGGTGCAGCAGAACGAGCGCGTCATCGAAGCCTATCTCGGGAGTGTCGCATGAACGTCCCCCTCCTGCAGGTCCGCGATCTCAGCGTATCCTACGGCCAGATCGAGGCCGTGCGCGCGGTCTCGCTCAGCGTGGATGCCGGCGCCATTGTCACGGTGATCGGGCCGAACGGCGCGGGGAAGACGACGCTGCTGTCCACCATCATGGGTCTGCTGCCGCGCCAGTCCGGCCAGATCAGCTTCCGCGGCCAGCCGGATGCCGGCGAACATGTGGAGTGGCTGGTCGCCGAGGGTATGTCGCTGGTGCCGGAAACCCGGCAGTTGTTCACCACCATGAGCGTGCAGGACAATCTGCTGCTCGGGCATTATCCGCGGCGGGCCGCGCGCGGCGATCTCGCCGCCTCGTTCGATCGGGTCTATGGCATCTTTCCCCGGCTCAAGGAACGCCGGTCGCAATTGGCAAAGACGCTATCGGGCGGCGAACGCCAGATGCTGGCGCTCGGCCGCGCGCTGATGTCGCAACCCAAACTGCTGCTGCTGGACGAGCCCAGCCTTGGCCTGGCGCCGCTGATCGTGCGCGAGATTTTCCGTGTCATCGCCGACCTCAGACGCACCGGCGTCGGCATCCTGCTGGTGGAGCAGAACGCACGCGCGGCGCTCCAGGTCGCGGACTACGGATACGTCATGGAGACCGGCGAAATTTCCTTCGAGGGGCCGGCCGCGGCGCTGGCCGACAATCCGCGCATCGTCGCATCCTATCTGGGCGCCGGCCGTGCCGTTGCGCCCAAGACCGCTTGATTTTCGTCGGTCATCCGAACAATGCCGGCTGCTTCTCGGAAGCCGCGAGAGGACTCTCTTCGTTGCACGGGGTGCTAGATGCTGACCGGAATGGCGGCGGCCGTCTCCTGCATCGGCTGCGCGAACTGCGCTATGGCTTCCTCCAGCTTGAGGGCGGCGCTGATCCAGATCACGGAAATGCAGCCGAGCACCAGGTCGTCGCGGACGATCGGCACCGCGATGCTTGAGGTCTTGATGTTGAATTCGCCTTCGCTGCGCACTGCGTAACCGCGCTCCGCCGTCTCCGCCATCATGCGTTCGAAACGTCCTGGCTCCAGATAGGGGCCGTCGGCGGGATCGTCGATCCGCCGCAGGTGCTTGACGATCACGTCACGCTCGGACCCGGGACATGACGCCAGGTAGGCGCGGCCGGCGGAGGTGCGCAGCATCGGCAGCCGCCGCCCGATCATGGCCCGATCGATCGAGAGCGGACTGCGCGCATGGGTCGTCTCCTGGATCACCATCGCCGCATTCTCATAAGTCGACAGGTCCATCGGCCAGATCAGCCGCTTGCTGAGGTCGCTGATGAAGGGCGCCGCCGCCTGGCAAATGACCACGCTGGGGTCGTAGCCGTCGCCCAGGTTGCTGGCGCGGCGGGTCACCCGGAACCGTTCGTCGGACGAACTGCGGGCGATGTAGCCGAGCTCTTCCAGCGTCTCCAGCAGCCGATAGACGGTCGGTCGCGCCAGTTGAAGCCGCTGAGCGACTTCGCCGGCACGAATGCCGCCGGAGCGATTGACCTCCTGCAGCACGTCGAGCCCGCGCTTGAAGGCGCGAACGCCTTCCGTTCTTCTGGCTTTCTGGTCAGGCATCATCATCTCTGCTTAGGGCGGCGCGCCGCGTCATCGCAGCTCGAATCCGCAACATTAGCCGGAATCTGCGATAAAATATCGGAGTGAGCATGCCAGCGGCAATCGCATCGTCCGCTTACCGGACACATTGCGCGAGCCGATTGCCGGGCGTCGTCCGTCCCGTATTCTGCAAACAGGCGCGATGCGCTTTCGCGCCGCAACAACAGATCGCCGATTACGGAGGCTCCGATGGAACTCAAATCCCTGGGATATATCGGAATTCAATCTGCCAAACTTGACGACTGGAGCAATCTGGCGACGCGGCTGCTGGGTATGCAGGAAGTCGACCGCGGCGGTAAGTTGCGTGCGTTCCGCATGGACGACCGCAAGCAGCGTCTCGTGGTGGATGGCGATCACGACAACGGTCTCGGTTTCCTTGGTTGGGAAGTCGACCACAAATCCGATCTGCAATCGATCGCGGCGCGTTTCGAGTCCCACGGCACAGCGGTGACCGCGGGCAGCCGCGCGCTGGCCGACGCGCGCCACGTCGCCGAGCTGATCTCCTTCGCCGATCCCGGCGGCAACCGGATCGAGATCTTCTGGAAGCCCGAACTCGCCAGCGAACCGTTCGTCCCCGGACGCCCGATCAGCGGATTTCGGACCGGGCCGCTCGGCATGGGCCATGCGGTGCTCAATGTCGACGATATCGAGCCGATGCTCGCCTTCTACCGCGATCTGCTCGGATTCCATGTCAGCGATTACGGGCTGACACCGTACAAGCTGTATTTCTTCCATCTCAACGGACGCCACCACAGCTTTGCCATGGTGGAATCCGGCAAGCGCAGCATGCATCATTTCATGGTCGAACTCGGCAGCCTGGATGACGTCGGCCAAGGCTACGATCTCGCCCAGCTGGACGAGGGCCGCGTTGCCTACACGCTTGGACGCCACACCAACGACCACGTCACCTCGTTCTATTCCCACACGCCGTCCGGCTTTTTCATCGAATACGGCTGGGGCGGACGGGTGATCGATCCGGAGACGTGGCAACCCCACGAAACCTTCGACGGCCCGAGCCTCTGGGGCCACGAGCGACTTTATATGCCGGAGGATATGCGTGGCAGGTTGCGCAACATGCGACTCGACGCTGCCGCCCGAGGCGTCCAAGTGCCGGATCCGTCGGTGCCGCCGCTCAATTGTCCCTGGCTGGATTCGGTGATCGCGCGCGAGTGATCGCGGCGCCGTCGGGTTGCCCGATCGCGCGTTGCAAGACCGTCCGGTTTCGACTGAACATCCGCAGGACGGATGAACGTGGCTGCGTGCGGTCGCCCGAACCCCGCGATAAGTCCAGCCGGAGGCGATTTTCACCCAAATCTGGTCAGGGGTAGCAGAAATCACTCCTTGAGCGCTGTCGTCGGCAACTTCCTTCTTAATTCCCGCGCTCTATGGACCGCCCCCGGCGGCGGCATAAGTCTGTGTCGATATTGATGAATTTGGATCGGCCGGGGAATTTGCATGCTCGATATATCGGTTTCTGCCGGATTTGTGACGGGCATTGCCTTCGGTGTGATCGGCCTGTTGAGCGGTTTTTGCCTCTCCAGCGGTCTGCGTGACTGGTGGAACGCGAATGACGGCCGCAAAATTCGCAGCTATGCCGTCGCTTTGGCCGTGGCGATTGCCGGCGCGCAGGTCCTTGCGGCAGCGGGTGTCGTGGAGATCGGCAAGTCGCTGTATCTGCAGCCGTCGTTTTCGCCGCCGTTGATTTTCGTAGGCGGGCTGCTGTTCGGCCTCGGCATGATCCTGTCGAACGGATGCGCGTCGCGTGCGCTGGTGTTGCTGGGCAACGGCAATCTGCGGTCGCTGGTGGTTCTGGTGATCATCGGGATCGCGGCCCAGATGACGCTGAAAGGCCTGCTCGCGCCGTCGCGCCTTGCGATCATGCAATGGACCCAGATTTCGCCAGCGACCGTGTCGGCACCGGCCTTGCTGGCGTCGATCGGGATTGGCGATACCGCAGCCCGTATCGTTGCGACGCTGATCGGCAGCGGAGCGCTTCTGGCGTTTGCATTTTCCGACCGGCAGTTCCGTCGTTCGCGCGCGCAGATCGCGACGGGGCTTGCCATCGGTCTGCTGGTGACGGCGGGATGGCTGACCACAGGCTGGCTCGGCGCTGACGAGTTCAACCCGATCCCCGTGACCTCGCTGACCTTCATCGCCCCCGTTGCCGACACGTTGCAGTATGCGATGCTGTCGACCGGGCTCTCGCTGAACTTCGGCATTGCCGTCGTACTCGGCGTCCTGACCGGCAGCGTCGCGACCTCGCTGCTCACCGGACGCTTTCGCGTCGAGGGATATGCCTCGGCCGATCACATGATGCGCTCGATGTCGGGTGCGGCGCTGATGGGGATCGGCGGCGCCATGGCCTATGGCTGTTCGGTGGGGCAGGGCCTGACCGGCCTCTCGACGCTGTCGATCTCGTCGGCCATCGCAGTTGCTGGAATCCTGACCGGTGCGGCAGTGGGCCTGCGACGCCGCGCGGTGGCGCCGGCGCTGGTCGCCCAATAGCGTTCAGCGCAACAGCCTGACCGCGACTGCGCGATGGTCTGACAGCGCAGAATGGGTTAGACCATCATGGCCGGTTCGGAAGAAGCCAGGCGATGAGGGGCGAGCCCAGATGATGCGACGACTTTTGCTGACGGCACTCCTGGCAATTGCCGTCGGACCTGCGATGGTGATGCCCGCGGCCTCGCAGAGCAGGCCCGCGACCGCGGTGCCATCCGAAGACAAGCCTTTCGCCGAACATTTTCTCGCGCTGCAGCTCTCGGAATCCGATTCCAGGAAGGAGCGGCTGGTGCTCAGCGTTGCGAGCAATATCCTGAAGTTTTATGGCCCCGACAAGGTGGCCGTCGAGGTGGTGACCTTCGGCCCCGGGATCGATCTCCTGAAAACCGGCAACGAGCACCGGCAGCTCGTGGACAGCCTGGCGAGCCAGGGCGTCCGCTTCTCGGTGTGCGGAAACACCCTGGATACGATCGAACGCGAGACGGGCAAGCGGCCGGAGATCAATCCGCACGCGAAGGAAGTCGAAGCCGGCGTCGCCGAATTACAGAAGCTGAGCGAAAGCGGCTATACGATTGTCCGCCCCTGATGGAGAGTTGAGATGAAGTTGTTGTGCAGTGCAGTTGTCGCCATCGGCTTGCTGGTCGCGAGCGCCGTCGCCGGAACCGCTGCCGAGCCGAAGCAACATCGCGTGGCAATCCAGGTCGACCAGAACGATCCCGACGTTATGAATCTGGCGCTGAACAACGCGACCAACATCATGGAGCAGTACAAGTCGAAGGGTGAGACGGTTCAGGTCGAGATCGTGACCTACGGCCCGGGCTTGCACATGTTGCGCGCCGATACCTCGCCGGTGAAGGACCGCATCAAGCAGATCGTGGACGGCAGCTTCCCGTCCGAAATCAAGCTGTCAGCCTGCAACAATACCAAAGAGGGCATGGAGAAGCGGGAAGGACATGCGATCAGCATCATCGCGCAGGCCCAGCTGGTGCCCTCCGGCGCCGTTCGTCTGATCGAGCTTCAGGAAGACGGCTGGAGCTATTTGCGGCCGTAAGGCTGCGGCTGCTACTTCGACGGATGGGTTTTTCCGAGCAGGCTGGCCCAGCTGCGTGACAGCAGCTGGCGTGGCGTGGTGTCGATCAGCGTGGCGATCCCCAGCCGCGCGCCGATCATCATGCCGCCCACGGCGAACGGCCATGACAGCGACAGCATGGATCCGGCGGTGATGCCCTGGCCGATGGTGCAGCCGCCGGCCAGAATGCCGCCAATGCCCATCAATGCCGCTCCGCCGAGATGGCGGCGCATCTCGCGATCATCGTCGAAGGCCTCCCATTGCAGCTCGTCGCTGCGCCATGCCGCCAGGAATGCGCCGGCGATCACGCCGAACACCGAACCGACGCCGAAATCCGCAAAGCCGGGCGTACTCAGCAGGGCCGCATAGAAGGCCTTTCCCACGGTGGAGACGAAGGTCAGGCTCTGCGGACGCATCGGGCCGGAAAATTCGTCGCCGATCCAGGACGTGGCGATCCAGCCAGCGACCGTCAGCAGACCCAATGCCACACCTGCGGACAGCAGGCGTGGCGAACGGCGGAGTCTCGGGTGGCTGAAGGCGAGCAGGCAGAGGCCGCCGCCTGCGATCGCAGCGATGAGCGCGCGGACGTCATAACCCAGCGTCCGCGCCGACAGGGATGCCAGGTCGGAGCGGATATCATCCGGCATGGCGATGGAAAGGCCTTCAAGAACAACGATGCGGAAGTTGGCGAAGACGCCGCGCAAGGTCGCATAGGCGGTGGCGCCGAGCACGATCAGCACGATCAGGCTGCGCAGGTCGCCGGCCCCCAGCCGCACCAGCGAACCGAAACCGCAGGTGCCGACCAATGCCATTCCGACCCCGAACATGACGCTGCCGATGATAATCGCAACGATGGGAATGGCGGCCGGCGTATAGGTCGTCTGCGCCGGATCAAGAAGACCGCCGATGACCAGTGCCTGGGTTCCGACGATCGCAATACCCAAGGCCAGCCCGAAAATTCTCAGGCGGCGACTATCGCCACCCATCAGCGCGTCTTCGATCGCACCGAACGAACATAGTTTGGCGTGACGTACGGCAAATCCTGCAGCCGCGCCGATGGCAAAGCCAACCAGCGCGAGCATCCAGGCAGACAGGCTCTGCATGGCGTCACTCCCGAATTCTGCGCGGGCTTGTGTCGCACGCCTGTGGGGCGCGCGGTTGCCCGTTGGCAGATCTATGTTTTGGTTGTCGGCACCGGCGGTGCGCAGAAGATGTCGTAAATGACTGAAATGACGCGACGTACGTCGTCATTGGCGAGACTGTAGTAGATCGTCTTGCCGTCGCGCCGAGTGTCGACCATGCCGTCATAGCGCAGACGCGCCAGCTGCTGGGAAACGGCGGACTGCCGCAAGGACAGGATGTTCTCCAGTTCCGAAACCGACCGTTCGCGCTCGGCGAGCAGGCACAGCAGCAACAGCCGGTTCTCATGGGAGACGGCCTTCAGAAAGTTGCTGGCCTTGCGCGCCTTGCGCATCAGCTGGTCGAGCTCGGGCGAATATTCCGCGCCGTCGCGAAGTTCGGTCTCGATATCGCTTGAAATGATGGATGTCATGGCGTCTGCGTGCCGTTCGACCTGTCGAAGGATGATTGGCCCAGCTGCGAGTGCTCGGTCAGGCGACGGGATTGCAGCCGGGGCACGAATGTGCCGAGCAATCCCCAGAAGGCATCGTCGTTGATGTAACCGGTGATGCGGCCGATTTCGCGACCCTCATCGACGACTACGAAGGTCGGAGTAAAGCGCACGGCCGATGCGAGCGTGACGCCAGCAGTCGACTGCTTGTCGATGTCGATGCGCCGCAGCGGAAGCAGCTTGGCTTCGTCGGTCTTGTCGAAGATCGGCCCGACGTCGCGATTCCAGCGCTGGCAATACACGCATCCGTCGCGCTCGAACATCAGCAATTCTGAAGCTCGCGACGTAACGGGCGCAAGAAACAGAACCACAAGAGACAGCTGAATGAGCCACGATTTAAGAAGCAATTTGCCGACCATATGATACATATACACGAATTCGCATGTATCTACCAGAGCTGGTAATGCCGTGATTTCGAATATTTCCCTGTTTGGCGCGTTGGGGGCGGGACTGCTTTCATTCCTCTCGCCGTGCATCCTGCCCTTGGTGCCGCCCTATCTGTGCTTTCTCGCCGGGGTCAGCCTCGACGAACTGACAAGCCCGGAGCAGGGGAGAGCGGCGCGGCCGAATTGGCATGTGGTGGCGATGTCGGTCGCCTTCGTGCTCGGCTTTGCCACCGTGTTCGTGGCGCTCGGCGCGTCCGCCTCGCTGATCGGCAAGGCCGTGACGCAGTATTTCGACACGCTTGGACTCATTGCCGGCGCGGTGATCCTGATTCTTGGCCTGCACTTTCTCGGCGTGTTCCGGATCGGCCTGCTGTTTCGCGAGGCGCGTTTTCAAGCGGTGCGCAAACCGGCAGGCTATCTAGGGAGCTACGTTGTCGGCCTGGCGTTCGCCTTCGGCTGGACGCCCTGCGTGGGGCCGGTGCTGGCGGCGATCCTGATGGTCGCCGGTGTCGAGGGATCGGCCGGCCGCGGCGCTCTGCTGCTCGGTGTCTACGCGTTCGGGATTGGTATTCCGTTTCTGCTCGCCGCGCTTTTTGCCGGTCGCTTCGTCCGGCTGATGGCGCGGCTGCGCGGTCATATGAACCTTGTCGAGAAGGTGATCGGCTCGGCCCTTGTGCTGACCGGCGTTCTGTTTTTGACTGGCGCGATGCCGCACATTGCCGGTTGGCTGCTGCAGGCATTTCCCGCGTTTTCGTCGATCGGTTGAGCCGGGAAACAAGGAGGAGACGCCGGTGCTGAAACCTGCAGGCCTGTTAACACGAAGGGATGTCGTTGTCGGCCTTGGTCTCGGCTTCGGCGCGATGGCCTTCGGATCGTCGCCTGCGAAGGCCGCTGCGAAGCTGGGCGACGACGGCCTGTACCAGATGGACTGGTATCTGGA
Organism: Rhodopseudomonas sp. P2A-2r; assembly: GCF_026015985.1. Lineage (GTDB taxonomy): Bacteria > Pseudomonadota > Alphaproteobacteria > Rhizobiales > Xanthobacteraceae > Tardiphaga. The sequence goes on from NZ_CP110389.1 coordinate 1,893,580, forward strand.
GAGTTTTCTCGATCTCTCCGAGGACCTCGCCGGCGCCACCGCGAAGGGCAAGCGTTTGGCGATCATGTGGGGCCTCCGGGGATGTCCGGCATGCAAGCGGATGCATGAGGTCCATATGATGGATCCGAAGATCGAGAACTATATCCGCGACAATTTCGAAGTGCTGCACCTCAATCATATCGGCTCGCGCGCCGTGACCGATTTCGACGGCCGCAAGCTGGCCGAAAAGGCGCTCGGCGAGGCCTATGGCGTTCGCTTCACCCCGACGATCCAGTTTCTTGCGGAGAAGGTCGATGGTCTCGCCGGCAAGAGCGGCCAGGCGCGCGAGGTTGCCCGCATGCCCGGCCTGCTGGAGCCGTCGGAATTTCTCGCCATGTTCCGCTACGTGCGCGAAAACGGCTACGACACCATGTCGTTTCCCGACTGGCTGAGAAAGCAGGCCTGACGCGACGTGTTAAGGCGCGTCAGAAATCCAGCCTGTCCTTGATCGCCTCGATGCCGGCCTTGGCGCAGGCTTCGTCGGCCTCGCCGCCGGGCGCGCCGGAGACGCCGATTGCGCCCACCAGTACACCGCCCGCTTCGACAACCACGCCACCGCCAATGATCACGGTGCCGGGCAGATTGCGGATGCCGGCTTGTGGCATGCCGGGAAGGCTCATGGATTGCAGATCGCCCGTACTCGTCTTGAACGACGCGGCGGTCCAAGCCTTGCCGGTGGCGGTGGCCGGCGTATGAGCGCCGGCGAAGCGGTCGCGCAGCATGACCTGGGTCACGCCGGAGCGGTCGACCACCGCCACCGCGACCTGGTAGCCGCGCTTGCGGCATTCGGTGAGTGCCGCGCGGGCGGAATCCAGCGCGAGTTCCGGACTCAATGACTTGTAGGTGACAAGCGCGTCCTGCGCCTGACCTGACAGGGTGGACAGCGCGATCAGCGCAGATGCCGCGAGCAGGGTTCGGATCGCCATGGTGGATTCTCTCCTTGCGCGCGGCATGCCCGCTTCAGTCTGATGCGGCTACTTGTTGACCGGCGAAGCCGGGTCGAACAGGAAGGCAACGAGATCCTTGATCTGCTTCTCCGTCAGGAACTTGTTGGCGCCGAAGCGCGGCATGTTCGAACACGCCAGCACAGCCTGCGAATCGTAGATCTTGGTGTAGGCCTGCTTGATGTCGTCCGGGCTGTATTTGCGGTCCTTGCCATAGGAGGTGAGGCTCGGTCCCAGCGTGCCGTAGCTGACTTCGTCACGCTCCATCTGATGGCAGGCGTAGCAGTTGCCGCCGCTGACGGTCTTGTCGTCATCGGAAAACTGCCCGCCGCGGCCGTTATTGGCGATCTTCGCGCCCTCCTTCCAGTCGCCGAGCAGCTTCCCGTCGGCCGGAAACACGACCTTTGCGAGTTCGCGCTTGACGATCTTGTCGGCTTCGGCGGACGGCACGTCGTTGCGGTAGAGATTGCAGGTCTTCAGCGTTTCATCGGGTTCGATGCGCGCCTGCCATTCGGGCGGCGCCTTGCCGAATGTCGACTTGAGATAGGCATCGACAAGGGCGGGGGCGACGGTTGCGGAGGCCGCCTTTGCCGGGCTGGTCTGCGCGAAAGCCGCGGGCGAAAGCGTCGTGATGCCGGCGGCGAGGACGAGCGCAACTTGCAGAATGTTCTTCATCTTATGCCCCTCAGCGCTTGATCGACGGGACGGTGATGTTACCGCCATCCGCCTGCTTGTTCAGGAACATGGTCAGGGCGGTGATGCTGTCGGAGCCGTATTCGGGGACCGGCCAGCGCTGCTGTCGGTAGCAGTCCCACAGCCGATGCTGCATCGTCCGTAGCGCGCCTTGCGAGACGCGGTAGGTCGGCCATGAGCCCATGGTGTCCTGTGCTTCCTTGCCGGGCTTCGAGAAGTTCGGCAGGCCTTGCAGCCGGATCCGCTTTCCCTCGTCGGCATGGCAAGTGGCGCATGCAAAATCCATCACCCCGCCGCGCCGGTAGAACAGCGCCTCGCCGACGGCTGCCATCTCCTGCTCCTTGGGATGGCCAAGCTGTATTTCGATTTTCATGTCGCTGGACTTGTTGGCGATATAGGCCACCAGGTCCTCCATGTCGGAAGCGCGGCCCGGGCCTGAAAACCGGCGCGCGACGACGTCCTTGGTGTCGAGGCCCTGGACATTCTGCATGCACCACAGCAGCCGCTGTTCAAGATCCATGACCTTGTCGGCGTCCTTGAAATAGCGCGGAAGCTTAGCATAAGCGCCTTCCAGTTTGCCCGCGCCGAGTCCGAGGTCGCACTGCTCGAGCGACACATTCTTGGTGCCGCGTTTTTCGCTCCAGAGAATGTCGCCGCGGTCGACTGCAAGAAATCCGGGATTGGACATCGGATCGGAAATCATCGCGCGGTAGCGCTCGATCTCTTTCTCACTCGCATCCTGCGCGGATGCTCCAAAGGATATTGTGCAAAGCACCATCGTGGCCAGTGCAGAACCGATTACGGTTCGGATCATTCCTCATCCTCCCATCAAGACCGTGTTGGCCCTGCGCCCGAATTGTCTCGGGCATCTTTACATTCAAGAAAAACAATATAATGATATTTGCAGATCATGATAGATCAAATTTGGAATCGTCAAGCGATTCCATCGTCTAGGGATACGCCAAGTGATCCCGCTGGAGGATGCCCATATGGTTTGGACTTCGGTTGAAAAAATCGTCGGGAGACGCTTGCTCTCGCTTCGATCATGGGGTTCGCAGCTTTGCTGGCCCCGAAGATGTCATTTGCTGACGAGCAGGCAGTTGCCGCCGAAATCAAGAAGCTCTACGGCGACAAGAAGTTCGAGAGCGGCAAGATCAAGCTCGATGTGCCCGAGATTGCCGAGAACGGCCTGGTCGTTCCCGTCAATGTCGATATCGAGAGCCCGATGACCGACGCGGATTATGTCAAGTCTGTGCATGTCTACGCCGACGGCAATCCGCTTCCGGAAGTGGTGAGTTACAAGTTCACGCCCGCCTGCGGCAAGGCCTCCGCCTCGACGCGGATGCGGCTTGCGCAGACCCAGAACATCATCTGCATCGCGGAAATGTCGAACGGCAACCTGCATATGGCGAAGGCCAATGTGAAGGTGACCATCGGCGGCTGCGGCGGCTGATCGTCTTATCCCGGAAGCTGAATCGAATTCAAAGCGAGGACTCCCAATGGCTACGCAACCGACACCGCGTGTTCGCGTTCCCGCCCAGGCCAAGCCCGGCGAAATCATCGAAATCAAGACGCTGATCTCGCACGAGATGGAATCCGGGCAGCGCAAGGACGCCGCCGGCAAGATCGTGCCGCGCAAGATCATCAACACCTTCGTCGCCGAGTTCAACGGCAAGATGGTGTTCGAGGCGGGCTGGAATCCGGCGATTTCCGCTAATCCCTATCAGTCGTTCTTCTACAAGGCGGCTGAGAGCGGTGAGTTCACCTTCACCTGGAAGGACGACGACGGCTCGAACTATGTTTCAAAGAACAAGCTGACCGTCGCAGCATGATCCGCAGGCGCGATGCAACGCGCGCCGGCGGTCGTTGAGGAGGCCGCGAAGGGCCTCCTCGGAAATCATCTGGCCAAAGCCAGGTTAGCAAGGGTGGGACAATGATATCGAGGCGGGAATTCCTGCAGGCGACTGCGGCTGCGTCGGCATTGCTGGTTGGCAGCGGGCTTGGCGATCTCGGGCGCGTTGCGGCCCAGCAGCGCCTGTCGCAGGCCGACATCACCCGCTTCGATCCGCTCGGGACGGTCACGATCCTGCACGTCACCGATATCCATGCCCAGTTGATGCCGCTGCATTTCCGCGAGCCGTCGGTCAATCTGGGCGTCGGTGAAGTCAAGGGATTGCCGCCGCACATCACCGACGGCGAGTTCCGGAAGTACTTCAATATCGCGACCGGCTCTGCCGATGCCTTCGCCTTGACCTCCGACGATTTCGTGTCGCTCGCGCGCAACTACGGGCGCATGGGCGGCATGGACCGCATCGCTGCGCTGATCGGCGCGGTGCGGGCCGAGCGAGGCGCGGACAAGGTGCTATTGCTCGACGGCGGCGACAGCTGGCAGGGTAGCTGGACCTCGCTGCAGACCAAGGCCCAGGACATGGTCGACGTCATGTCGGCGCTCAAGGTCGACGCGATGGTCGGTCATTGGGAGTTCACCTACGGCGCGGATCGCGTCAAGGAGATCGCTGACAAGGCGCCGTTTGCATTCCTGGCGCAGAATATCCGCGACAATGAGTGGCAGGAGCCTGTGTTCGAGGGCCGCAAGATGTTCGAGCGGGGCGGTGCGAAAATTGCCGTCATCGGTCAGGCGCTGCCGCGCACCGCTGTCGCCAATCCGCGCTGGATGTTTCCGAAGTGGGAATTCGGCATTCGCGAAGAGGATATGCAGAAGCAGGTCGACGACGCCCGTGCCGACGGCGCGTCGATCGTTGTCCTGCTCTCGCACAACGGCTTCGACGTCGACCGCAAGCTCGCCGGCCGCGTCAAGGGGATCGACGTCATCCTCACCGCGCACACCCACGATGCCATGCCCGGCCTTGTCCGCGTCGGCGACACGGTTCTGGTGGCCTCGGGCTCGCACGGCAAATTCGTCTCGCGCCTCGACATCGAGGTGAAGGACAAGAAGGTCGCGGGCGTGCGGTTCAAGCTGATGCCGGTCTTTGCCGACGCCATCACGCCGGATCCGGCGATGACCGCGCTGGTCGAGAAGGTGAGGGCGCCCTTCGCCAAGGATCTGGCGCGCACGATCGGCAAAACCGATTCCCTGCTGTACCGGCGCGGCAACTTCAACGGCACGTTCGACGACCTGATCTGCAACGCCATGATTGCGGAGCGCGACGTCGAGATCGCGCTGTCGCCCGGCTTCCGCTGGGGAGGCACGCTGCTTCCGGGCGACGACATCACCTGGGAGCATGTCACCAACGCGACCGCGATCACCTATCCGAACTGCTATCGCAACCAGATGACCGGCGCCCAGCTCAAGGATGTCCTCGAAGATATCGCCGACAACATCTTCCATCCCGATCCCTACTTCCAGGGCGGCGGCGACATGGTGCGGATCGGCGGCATGGGCTACGCGATCGATATAGCCAAGCCCGTCGGCTCGCGCATTTCGAAACTGACTCACCTGAAATCAGGCAGTCCGATCGAAGCGTCGAAGACCTACAGCGTGTCCGGCTGGGCCAGCATCAATGAAAACACGCAGGGGCCGCCGATATGGGATGTCGTTGCCGCGCATATCTCGAAGGCCGGTTCGGTGAAGATCGCGCCGAACACCGCGGTCAACGTCACGGGCATCTGAACTATCGAGCGTCGCGCATTCTTGCGTCCGACATATTCACGTATCGGGATAATTGGAAAGAAAGCATGCCGCATGAGTGACAAGCCTTCAGCGGATTTTCTCAATCGCCGTCGCTTTCTGGGAGCCGCAGGGCTCGCGGGCGCAGGCGTCGCGCTGTCGTCCGTTCCGGGCGCGGCCGGTGAGGCTGGCAAGCCGGATCCATTGATTACGCACGTGCAGGACTGGAATCGCTATCTTGGCGATGGCGTGCAGTCGCGGCCCTATGGCTCGCCATCGAAGTTCGAAAAGGATGTGGTGCGCCGCGACGTCTCCTGGCTGACGGCATCGCCAGAATCCTCGGTCAACTTCACGCCGCTGCATCAACTGGACGGCATCATCACGCCGTCCGGCGTTTGCTTCGAGCGCCATCACGGCGGCGTCGCCGAGATCAATCCGGCCGACCACCGGCTGATGATCAATGGCCTTGTGGACAAGCCGCTCGTCTTCACCATGGAAGATATCAAGCGCATGCCGCGCGTCAACAAGGTCTACTTTCTCGAATGCGCGGCGAATTCGGGCATGGAGTGGCGCGGCGCGCAGCTCAATGGCTGCCAGTTCACCCACGGCATGATCCACAATCTCATGTACACCGGCGTGCCGCTCAAGGTGCTGCTGGACGAGGCCGGACTGAAGCCGAACGCCAAATGGCTGATGCTCGAGGGCGCCGACGCCTCCGGCATGAATCGCTCGCTGCCGATCGAGAAGGCGTTGAACGACGTGCTGATCGCTTTTGCGATGAACGGCGAAGCGCTTCGTCCGGAGCAGGGCTATCCGCTGCGTGCGGTCATTCCGGGCTGGCAGGGCAATCTCTGGGTCAAATGGCTGCGTCGGATCGAGGCTGGCGACCAGCCGTGGCAGACCCGCGAGGAGACATCGAAGTACACCGACCTGATGCCCGACGGGCGGTCGCGCAAACATACATTCGTGATGGATGCCAAGTCGGTGGTCACCAACCCCTCGCCGCAGGCGCCGCTCAAGCACAAGGGCCGCAACGTTCTCAGCGGTATCGCCTGGTCCGGGCGCGGAACGATCAAGCGGGTCGATGTGACCCTCGATGGTGGCCGCAACTGGCAGGCCGCTCGCCTCGACGGGCCGGTGCTCGACAAGTCGATGACGCGTTTCTATGTCGATCTCGACTGGAACGGGCAGGAGATGATGATCCAGTCGCGCGCCATGGATTCGACCGGTTACGTGCAGCCGACCAAGGACGAGTTGCGCAAGGTCCGGGGCGTCAACTCGATCTATCATAACAACGGCATTCAGACGTGGCTGGTGCGCGCAGGCGGGGAGACGGAAAATGTCGAGATCGGTTAGGTTGCTCGCCATCGCCCTGCTCGGCGGCGGTCTCGTCACTGCGGCGATCGATGCAGGCCGCGCGCAGCAGGTGGCGTCGGCGACGTCCGGCAAGCTCGGCCTCGGGCGTCCGGCGTTGCCCGAGGAGATCAAGGCCTGGGATACCGATGTGCGACCGGACGGGAAGGGGCTTCCGGTCGGCAAAGGCACTGCGAAAATCGGCGATGCCATTTTCCAGGAGAAATGCGCGTCCTGCCATGGCGAGTTCGGCCAGGGCGTCGGCCGCTATCCCGTGATTGCGGGTGGGATCGGAACGCTGAAGGCCGACCGGCCGGACAAGACCGTCGGATCGTTCTGGCCGGATGCGTCGACTTTGTTCGATTACATCAGGCGGGCGATGCCATTCGGCAATGCGCAGTCGCTGACCGCCGACGAAGCCTATGCCTTGACCGCTTACGTTCTCAGCATGAGCGACATCATCAAGGACGAGAATTTCGAGCTCAACGAGAAGACCTTCACATCGATCAAGATGCCGAATGCGTCGGCCTTCTATGAAGATGACCGGGACACGAGCGAGAAACACTTCTGGAAGAAGGATCCTTGCATGAAGGATTGCCGTCCTTCCCCGAAGGTGACCGGCCGCGCCATGTCGGTCGATGTCACGCCCGACAGCAAGGCGGGTCCGAAAGTGGACTGACGGAGCGACGGTGCCGCCGGACGGCGCGTTCGCTATTTGCCTGCACGGATGCGCGGACATCGATGCCGAAGTCGATGACCGGCGCAGCGGCGGCCATCAGGCGATCATGACGGCCGTCCTGAGCGGCGGTGCGGATGATGCCGTCGCCCTGCTCACGGACACCATAATCAGACGGCCGAAGTCATTCTCCAGGACGAGCAGATACGTCCCGAAATGCCGAATGCAACTCATTTTCCGTAGTCGTTCGTAAACCTCAACACTGTCCGTCGAGAACGGCAAGGATCGTGGGGGCCTGCGCTCTAAATCTCTGTGCTCCACCGATAGACCGCTTGAGGTCGGAGCGATCGCGTGCGTCAGCCGAGCGATCCATCATCCGACTGAACGAATCGCCGACGTTAGAGAGGTGTCCGATGGAGGCGCCATGAGGGCGCAGACTGCGCCGTGTTCTTCGGTGAACGGGCCGGCTGGTCTCGATCTTCTAACGCAATATGTGTGGCGTTATGAGCGGGTGCGGTGCCGCGACAGAATAACCCTCCTGAGACAGCATTCGGTCTCGACGCGACAGCCCTCGGCAACTGATGGATGCACGTGACGCGCTGAACAGCTATCGTCACGATCTTCGCCGGCCGCGAGCCAACCAGGAGTTGTTGCGGTGTTGCAATCATGATCGTGGTGCTGACGGACATTGCGGCTGACGTGTACGACGTGGCGTTCGAGCTATGCGCAATCGCGAGGCAAGCGTTGCGCCGATGGCCGGCGCGCGTTTCTCGTGAGGATGGCGCAAAATTCAGCGGTGCGCTTATGCGCCTCTCTCGCTTCGCTGCAAAGGTGAAGCGCAGGTTCGCAGAACTTCCGGGCTGCAAGGGCCAAGCAAGTTAATGGCGCAGCCAATTTCTCCGCTCGTACGCGATGGCATGGAAATTGCTGAACTGTTGTTCAGCTGTACAGCTCACTCAGTTCGCGGCTCGGAGATCAAGCAATGTTTCAGGGAGCCGAAGTTCGGCTTGCCGTTGATATCGGCGGCACTTTCACGGATATCGTGCTCGATGTGGGCCCGGATCGCAGGACGCGCAAGCTGCTGACGACGCCGTCGCGGCCCGAGGAGGCGGTGCTGGACGGGATGCGTCTCATTCTGGCTGACGCGCGCGCGCACATCAGTGACATCGACGTTTTCATTCATGGAACGACGCTCGCGACCAATGCCATTATCGAGCGTCGTGGCGCCAAGACGGCGCTCGTCGCGACGCAGGGTTTCCGCGACGTGCTCGATATCGGCACCGAGAGCCGTTACGATCAGTACGATCTTTCCATCGACAAGCCGAAACCGCTGGCGCCGCGGTCGCTGCGCTTTACGGTGCCGGAGCGCATAGACGCGTACGGTGCGGTCCGGTTGCCGCTCGACGAGGCCGCGGTGCGCGCACTCGCCCCAGCCCTGCGCGCGCTGAATGTGGAAAGCGTCGCCTTCGCCTTTCTGCATTCTTATGCCAATCCCGAGCATGAGCGGCGTGCCGCGGCGATCCTGAAAGAAGAATTGCCGCACGTGTGGATGACCCTGTCGTCGGCGGTGTGTCCAGAAATCCGCGAATACGAACGCACCTCGACCGCCGTGGCCAATGCCTATGTTCAGCCGCTGATCGACGGCTATCTGACGCGGATGGCCGAGGCGCTGCAGGTCGAGCAGTTTCGCGGCGCCATCTATCTGGTGACCTCGGGCGGGGGCGTCACCTCGATCGAGACGGCGCAGCGCTTTCCTGTGCGGCTGGTGGAATCCGGCCCCGCCGGCGGCGCGATCTTTGCGTCGCAGATTGCGGCGCGTCTTGGCGAAGCCAAAGTCCTGTCGTTCGATATGGGCGGTACCACGGCAAAAATTTGCCTGATCGAGAAATTCCAACCAGAGACCTCGCGGGTGTTCGAAGTTGATCGCGCGGCGCGCTTCCTGAAAGGCTCCGGTCTGCCGCTGCGTATTCCGGTCATCGAGATGGTGGAAATCGGCGCAGGCGGCGGCTCGATCGCCCGGGTGGATGCGTTGAAACGCGTTACCGTCGGACCCGAAAGTGCGTCGTCCGAACCGGGACCCGCCTGCTATGGCCGCGGCGGTTTGCAGCCTGCGGTGACCGATGCCGATGTGGCGCTCGGCAAGATCGATCCTGATGCCTTTGCCGGCGGTACGATCAAACTTGATCCTGAGCTTTCGAAGCAAGCCCTGCTGCGCGCCATCGGCGAACCGCTGGGGCTGACGGCGGAAACCGCCGCTTACGCCGTGCATGAGGTCGTGTGCGAGAATATGGCGAGTGCGGCGCGCGTGCATGCGGTGGAGCGGGGCGTCGTGGTCGGCCAGCACACCCTGATCGCCTTCGGTGGCGCTGCGCCGCTGCATGCGGCGCGCGTTGCCGAGAAGATAGGCATCTCGCGCGTCATCGTGCCCTCGAACGCTGGCGTGGGTTCGGCGGTGGGATTCCTCGCGGCGCCGATCGCTTATGAACTGGTGCGAAGCCGTCCCGCGCGCCTCGACGACTTCGATGCCGAGGCGATTTCCGATCTTCTGCAGGAGATGGCGACGGAGGCGCGCGCTTTGGTGGAGCCCGGCGCGGCTGGCGCAGCGGTGCTAGAACGGCGCGCGGCCTTCATGCGCTATGTCGGTCAAGGCCACGAGATCGTCGCCAAGCTGCCCAACCGGCGACTGACTGTGGCGGATTTCGCCGAGCTGCGTCTGACGTTCGAATCGAATTATGCGGCATTGTTCGAGCGCGCCATTCCGGGCGCCGCGATCGAGGTGTTGACCTGGTCGGTGCTGGCCACCACCGAACCACGCAATCCGCCGCGGGTCGCCGATGTCGCGCGCAAGCCGGCCGGCATCGCCGTGGGCAGCCGAAAGTTCTTCGACGGGCGGGTGGGACAGGTCATCGACATCCCGCTGTACAACCGCAACCAGATGGATCCCGGCGCCACCATCGCGGGACCGGCCGTCATCGCGGAGGATGAAACCTCGACATTCGTGTCGACGAGCTTCAACGCCCATATCGACGGCGCCGGCAGCATCGTTATGGAACGGAAGGCAGCGTAACATGAGCGAAGTCCAGGGCACGAAGCTGATCAACCTGCAGATCATGTGGCACCGGCTGATCGCGGTGGTCGAGGAACAGGCGCAGGTGCTGCTGCGAACCGCCTTTAGTCCGATCGTGCGCGAATGCGGCGACCTTTCAGCGGGGGTGTTCGACGTCAAGGGCCGGATGCTGGCGCAGGCCGTTACCGGCACGCCAGGCCACGTCAATTCCATGGCCGAGTCGGTCAAGCATTTCATCGCCCACTTCCCGATCGAGACGATGAAGGAAGGCGATGCCTACATTACCAACGACCCGTGGATGGGGACCGGCCATCTCAACGATTTCGTCGTCACCACGCCGTGCTTCAAGGACGGCAGACCGGTGGCGCTGTTCTCCTGCACCAGTCACCTGATGGACATCGGCGGCATCGGCTTCGGACCCGACGCCACCGACGTTTTCATGGAGGGGCTCTATATCCCCATGCTGAAACTGGTCGATCAGGGTGTGGTCAATGAGACGCTGATGGCGATGATCCGCAGCAACACACGGTTGCCCATCGACACCGAGGGCGACACCTATTCGCTCGCCGGCTGTAACGACGTCGGCTGTCAGCGCCTTGTCGAGATGATGCGCGAATTCGAGATCGACGCGCTCGATGAACTGGGCGATTATATCTGTGACCGCTCGCGCGAAGCGGTTCTTGCCGAGGTTGCCAAACTGCCGAAGGGCACCTGGCATAACAGCATGGTCGTCGACGGCTATGATGAGCCGGTGACGCTGGCGGCCACGCTGACGATTTCGCATGAAGGCATTCACGTCGACTTTTCCGGTACATCGCCGGCATCGAAGTTCGGCATCAACGTGCCGCTGTCCTACACCACGGCCTATACGGTGTTCGGCCTCGGCTGCGTCGTGGCATCGCAAATTCCGAACAATGCCGGCTCGTTGCTGCCACTCACCGTGGCGGCGCCTGCCGGCTCGATCCTGAACGCCCCAAAACCCGCCCCGGTGGCATCGCGTCATGTCATCGGCCAGATGCTGCCCGACGTGGTGTTCGGCTGCCTGAAGCAGATCATTCCCGAGCGGGTGCCGGCCGAAGGCACGTCGTGCCTGTGGAATCTCAATGTGCGCGGCCAGACGCGCAGCGGCGCTGGCGGCAACTACGGATTCTCCATGGCAGTGACCAGCAACGGCGGCACCGGCGCGCGGTTCGCCAAAGACGGGCTGTCGGCCACCGCCTATCCCAGCGGCGTGCGCGGCACGCCGGTCGAGATTGCGGAGACCCAGACGCCGCTGATCTTTTGGCGCAAGGAGCTGCGCCCGGATTCCGGCGGCGCAGGACGCACGCGTGGCGGCCTTGGCCAGATCATCGAAGTGGGCAGCGGCGTCGATGCGCCGTTCGACATTCTCGCCGCGTTCGACCGCATCGATCATCCGCCGCGCGGCCGCGACGGAGGCCATGACGGCCAGGCCGGTTATGTCGGATTGAAGTCCGGGCAGAAGCTGCGCGGCAAGGGTTTTCAAACCGTGCCTCCCGAGGATCGGCTGGTGGTGCTGACACCTGGCGGCGCCGGGATCGGCGCCCCCAGCGAGCGGGCGTCCGCCGCTGTGCGTGCCGATGTCGAAAGTGGCCTGGTGTCGCGCGAGAATGCAGATGCGATCTACGGTTCTGCGGGATGAACCCTGCCGGCCTTGCGCTTCATTTCGAGAAACGGAGATGACGACATGATTACACGGCGGACCTTCACGACGGGAGCGGTGACGATGCTCGCCGCCGGCCACCTCTCAACGCGCGCGATGGCGGCGCCGACGAACTGGGACATGTCGACGGTATGGCCCGATTCCAATTTTCATACCCAGAATGCGATGGCGTTCGCCGAAGAGGTCAAAAAGCAGACAAACGGCGCCGTCAACATCACCGTGAAGGCCGGCGGTCAGCTCGGCTTCAAGGGGCCCGAACATTTGCGCGCCGTGCGCGACGGTCTCGTCCCGCTCGCTGACGTGCTCAATATCCAGCAGGTCGGTGATGAGCCCTTCATGGGCGTGGAAAGCATTCCGTTTCTCGTCGGCAACGTCGACGAATTGAAGATCCTGCATAAGTATGTTCGGCCGGAATACGACAGCATCGCCGCCCGCAACAATCAGAAGATCCTCTATATCGTGCCGTGGCCGACGCAGTATCTTCACCTCAAGGTCAAGGTGGCGGGTGTCGATGGATTGAAGAACATCAAGATCCGCGCGCCGGACAAGAACGGCGTCGACATGCTGAATGCGCTCGGCATGGGCGCGGTCATGATTCCCTGGGGCGAGACGATTCCCGCGCTTGCGTCGGGGGCGGTCGCCGGGGTTTCGACTTCGGCAGTTTCGGGCGTCGACGGCAAGTTTTGGGAGTTCCTGAAATACGTCTATCCGACCAACCATGTCTGGTCGTCGCAGATGCTGACCGTCAATCTCGAATCCTGGAAGGCTCTCAGCCCGGATCAGCAGAAGCTGGTCGCTGATATCGCGGCGAAGATGGAGGCGGGGTTCTGGGCGAATTCGCTAAAGGCCGACATCGACAGCCTCAAACGCCTCAAGGATGGCGGTATGGAGGAAGTGCCGGTGTCTGCCTCGATGATGACGGACGTACGAGCGCGAACCGCGCCACTGCTCGACGCGTTTCTGAAGCGCGTGCCTGCGGCAGACAAGCCGGTACGGGCCTATCTCGCCGAATTGAAACGCTAGGAGCATGGCCGTGGCGACTGTCTTACCGGCTGCTCCGGACAGCCTCAACGCAGCGGCGCCAGCGCCGTTGCGGATCCTGCTCGACGGGATCGATCGGCTCGGCCGGCTCGATGGCTGGATCGGCGGCGGCTGCCTGGTAATGCTCACGCTGCTCATGCTGGCCGAGGTCGCGACACGCTTCCTGTCGAATTTCCTGCCGTTCTTCCCGCCGACGATCTCGATTGCCTGGGAGTATTCCTCCTACCTAATGGCCGCATCTTTCACGTTCGGCGCCGCAATGACGCTCCGTGTCGGCGGCCATATTCGCGTGGTAATCCTGCTGAAGAACGCACCGGCGCCGATCCGCCGCGCGCTCGAGGTTCTTTCGGCGCTCGCGGGTTTTGCCTTCATGGCATTTATGACATGGGCGATGGTCAAGTTCGCCTGGGGTGCCTTCACGCGCGGGCAGTTGTCGACGTCAAGCGATACGCCGTTGTGGTTTCCCCAAGCCGTCGTCACCTTCGGGATGCTGCTGCTGACGCTGCAGTTCCTGGCGCGGGCCATCCAGGCGACGCTCGGTCTGCCACTCGAAGATCACAGCATGAAGGCCACGCCCGTTGAATGAACGGGCAGGCAATCACTGCCAGCACCACTCCCGCTCCGGAAGACAATTTCCATGACAATCGAAGTCGTCAGCCTGTTTGCCATCCTGTTCGCGCTACTGGCGGGGGGCTGTGGATCGGGCTTACGCTTGCTCTCACTGCGACCTTGTTGCTGGCGATGTTTCGCTCGATCCCGCTCGACAAGCTGCTTCCGCAATATGCCTGGAACATCCTGACCACGCAGGAGCTCCTGGCGCTGCCGCTGTTCATCCTGATGGGCGAACTGCTGTTTCGCACCCGGCTGTCGCGATCGCTCTTTCAGGGGCTGGCACCGTGGGCGGGACTGCTGCCGGGACGGCTGCTGCATGTCAACGTGATCGGCTGCACGATCTTTGCTGCGATTTCCGGCTCGTCAGCCGCGACCACACAGGTGATCGGCCGGATGTCGCTCAACGAACTGCTGCGCCGGGGCTATTCGAGGGATATTGCGATCGGCTCGCTCGCCGGGGCGGGCACGCTGGGCTTTCTGATTCCCCGTCGAACATCATGATCATCTATGGCGTACTCGGCGACGTCTCGATCCTGAAACTGTTTACCGCCGGCGTGTTGCCGGGCCTGCTGCTGGCGGCGACCTTCATGGGCTGGGTGATGCTGCACACCACCCTCGACAAGACCCTGGTGCCGGAGCCCGAGGCGATGCTGTCGCAAGTGCCCTGGCGCGAACGTTTCGCCGCCCTCAAGGATCTGGCGCCGGCGCTGTTCCTGATCGCCTGCGTGCTCGGTTCGATGTATGGCGGCCTTGCGACGCCGTCGGAAGCGGCTGCGGTCGGCGTACTCGGCGCGGCCCTCGTCGCCTGGGCGCAGGGATCGATGACGCAGCAGGTGATGCGCGACGTGATCATCGGTTCAGTGGTCACCTGCTCGATGATCGCGTTGATCGTGCTCGGCGCCTCGATCCTCGGCAATGCCGCCGCCTTCCTCGGCATTCCGCAATCGGTGGCCGCGTTCGTCAAGGGTCTCGGCCTGTCACCGTTCATGCTGATCGTCGTGCTGATTATCTTCTACCTGGTGCTCGGCTGCTTCCTCGATGGCTTCTCGATGATCGTGATGACGCTGCCGATCGTGCTGCCGATCGTGAAGGGCGCCGGCTTCGATGAGATCTGGTTCGGCATTTTCCTGGTGATCGCGGTGGAGATGGCGCAGATTACCCCGCCTGTCGGCTTCAACCTGTTCGTCATCCAGGGTCTCACCGATGACGGACTGTCCTACATCGCCCGCGTGACGATGCCCTATCTGCTCATCATGATCGGCTTCGTGCTGTTGTTGACGCTGTTTCCGGGGATCGTCACCATCCTGCCGAGAATGCTCTACGGATAGGGATCGGCGAGCGCGCCTGCCGGTCGGTGACTGAGACCCTGTTCAACCCAGCGTCGGCGTCGCCGGCTCTGCGGTCGCGCCGATCCGGTCATAGCCCTTCAGCCAGTAAATCGTCGCCGACAGAATCCAGGCGCCGATGAAAACGCCGACGATGACAAAGCCGAAATCGGCGAGGTCGCGATTGATTGCGCTGATTCGGTCAAACAGTCCGCCGCTCAGTTCAAGCTTTTCGGATATCACCGAGAGGGCCTCGATGCTGCCGATCAGCAGCGCGACTGCGACGGACACGGCGGTGATCGTCAGGTTGTACCACAGCTTGCGGATCGGCTTGACGAATGCCCAGCCGTAGGCGCCCACCATCAGCGCGCTGTCCGCGGTGTCGACCAGCGCCATGCCGGCGGTAAACAGCGCCGGAAAAACCAGCATATGCCACGGCGACACGCCGTTGACGGCCTCCGTGCCGGCAAAGCTCAGCAGGCCGATCTCCGTGGCGGTGTCGAAGCCGAGGCCGAACAGCAACCCGATGCCGTACATGTGCCAGCTCTTGGTCACCACCCGGAATAGCGGACGAAAAATCCGGCCGATGATGCCGGTCGGGAGCGCTGTATCGTCGTCGGCAGCGGCGATCGTTCCGTTGCGCGCGGCGCGGAACGCGCGCCAGACCGAGCGCAGAATGAACAGGTTGAAGATGGCGATCAGCAGCAGGAAGATCGCCGAGACGGAAATCCCGATCGCGCCGCTGTAGCTCCGGAACGTGGCGAGGTCGTCTTTCATCGCGGCGGCCGTTGCGACCAGCAGCACCACGGCGGCGAACACCACGGTGGAATGTCCGAGCGAGAAGAACAGCCCGACCGTGACCGGGCGTTTGCCCTGCTGCATCAGCTTGCGCACGACGTTATCGATCGCGGCAATGTGGTCGGCATCCACGGCATGGCGCAGTCCGAACACCCAGGCCAGCAATGCCGTGCCCAGCAGGGCGGGACGGTCCCGAAAAATCGCCAGCGCCCACAGCCATGCGGCGATGTTCGCCGCGATCAGCACAGCAAACAGGAGGATTACCGGACCGGATGCCCTCCGGGCAAAGCGGGTTGCAAGCGGGAGAGTTGATGTCGACGGCGTCAGCGCGGCGGACGTCGTCGTGGACCTTGTCGCCATCGCGCATTCCATACCAGAAGGTATGACGAATATATCGAGAACTCATACTGCGGGTCAACGGCCGCCGTCGTGGATCAGCCGCCGCGCGATTGCGGGGGCGTCGCGAGTCCATTCATGAGCAGGTCGAAATTGGCCGCGACGAATGCTGCGAAATCGATCTTGCGGCGCTCTTGAAACAGCAGCGACCATACGTTGAGCAGCAGCGCCGGGCTCAGGATCAGCTCAATAAACCTGGTTGCCGGCGAGTTTCGAAATTGGCCGGCTGCGACGCCCGCTTCGATCAGCGCTTGGCATTGCAAGATCACCGGCCGCATGAACTCGTCATAGTGGCGGTCGACGAGGTCCGGGAACCGCGCTCCTTCGGAAATCAGGAAGCGCAGCGTCTCGCGTGCGATGCGATCCTCGCCGATTCGTCCATATACGAAGGCGAGCAGCGCGCGCAGGCGTTCGGCATACGAACCGTCGAGCTGCTCCACAAAACTGTCGAGTTGCGGAAACAGCGAGCCGGAGACGTGGCGGATCATCTCGTCGAACACGCGCTCCTTGGTTTCGAAATAGAAATAGATCGTGCCCTTGGTCACCCCGGCGCGCTTAGCGACATCCTCGAGTCGCGCGGCGGCGTAGCCATGTTCGACGAATTCCTCGAAGGCGGCGTCGAGGATTTCGGCGGGGCGTTCCGCCTTGCGGCGGGCTCGCGGCTTGACGGGTGAATTCATGTCTTTGACCATTATTATGGCGCCCTGTTTATTATTGACTTTCGCGTAAGTCAATAATAAACAGGGCGCTCCTTTAAGGCAACTTGGCGAACCTTATGTCCCACCTGTCACATGCCGTATGCCTGCTTGTTGCTGCCGGCAGTCTCGCCGGATGCAACGATCGGGCTGCACCGCCGCGTCCGGCGACCTTCGTTAAGACCGAGGTCGTGCAGATGCAGGCGCGGCAGGTGTCGATCGCGCTGACCGGCGACATCCAGGCCCGGGTTCGCGCCGAACTGTCGTTCCGCGTCAGCGGGCGCGTCACCGACCGACTGGTCGATGTCGGCATGCATGTGAATGCTGGCGACGTGTTGGCGCGGATCGACCCGGTCGAACAGCAAGCCGACCTCGACGGCGCCACTGCCGCAGTCGCCTCGGCCGAGTCCCAGCTGCGCGTCGCCACGGCGACCTACGAGCGGCAACAGACGCTGCTGGCCGGCGGCTTCACCACGCGGGCCTCGTTCGACCAGGCGCAGCAGGGGCTGCGGACCGCGGAAGGCTCGCTCGAGAGCGCCAAGGCGCAGCTTGGTACCTCCAAGGAGGCCCTGACCTATACCGAGTTGCGGGCAAGCGCCGGGGGCATCATCACCGCGCGCAATCTCGAAGTCGGTCAGGTTGCGCAGGCGGCACAGTCGGCCTTCACGCTGGCGCAGGACGGTCCGCGCGACGCGGTGTTCGACGTCTACGAGTCCGTGCTGTTCCGGCAACCCGAAACCAATGTCGTCAATCTGAGTCTGGTGGCCGATCCGACCGTCAAGGCGATCGGCCGTGTGCGCGAAGTGGCGCCGACCGTCGATCCCAAGACTGCTACGGTGCGCGTCAAGGTCGCCATCGAGAACACGCCGCCGGCGATGACGCTGGGTAGCGTTGTGACTGGAGAGGAAGCTGGAGCCCGGTGCAGCGTATCGTGTTGCCTTTTGGCGCGATGACCGTGTTGGCCGAGGCGCCCGCTGTCTGGGTGGTCGATCCTGCCAGCAAGACGGTGTCGCTCAGAGCCGTGGTTTTGGACAGCTACGAGAAGGAAGTCTTCGTCATCCGCAGTGGCCTGAAGCCGGGCGAGCGAGTTGTGACCGACGGCAGCAAGATGCTGCGGCCCGGCCAGACCGTGACCTATGACGGCGGAGGAGCCTGATCGTGTCGATACCCATGCGCCTGATTGCTGCCGCTGCGTTTTGCGTGTTGCTTGCCGGATGCAAGGAAGAGGCCGCCGCGCCGGTTCCGGTTCGCCCGGTCCTGTCGGCAATCGTCTCATCCGCCGCGACCGGCGATGTGGTCATCGTCGGTACCATCGAGCCGAAGATCAAGACCGACTTCAGCTTCCGGACGCTCGGACGATTGATCGCCCGGCCGGTCAACATTGGCGACACCGTCGAGCGGGGGCAGATACTCGCGGCCATCGATCCGGCAGCCCTTGAGCTCGCGGTGCGGATGGCGACGGCGGAACTGTCCAACAGTCAGGCCCAGTTCGCCAACGCCGCCGGCAGCGAAGAGCGTCAGCGCACGCTGCTCGAGAAAAACGTCACCAGCCAGGCCAGCTTCGATACGATCGAACAGGCGCGGCAGGCCGCGCAATCGGCGGTGGTGCGGGCCCAGGCCAATCTCACCAAGGCGCGCGAGCAGCTTGGCTACGCGCAGCTTAAGGCCGATTTCGGCGGCGTGGTCACGCTGATCGGCGCCGAGGTCGGGCAGGTCGTGTCGCCCGGCCAGACCGTGGTTACCATCGCGCGTCCGGACATTCGCGAAGCGATCATCGACGTCTCCGACGATCTGGCCAACGGGTTGAAGATCGGCATGCCATTCACGGTGGCGCTGCAGCTCGATCCCTCGATCAGCGCGCAGGGCAAGGTGCGCGAGATCGCGCCGCAGGCCGATCCGGTGACGCGCAGCCGGCGCATCCGCATCACGCTGGAGAATTCGCCGGAGGCATTCCGGCTCGGCACCACGGTGACGACGACGATCCCCGGCACACCGGAGCGCGGCCCGCGGGTGCCAGCTTCGGCGATACTCGCGAAGGACGGCAAGACACGGATCTGGCTGGTCGACACTGCCGCAGGCACCGTGTCGTCGCGCGAGGTTCAGTCCAGGCCCGACGGCGACGGCTGGGTCCGCGTGACCGCGGGCCTCGCCGCCGGCGCGCGGGTGGTTACCGCGGGTGTCCATCATCTGGCCGAAGGCCAGAAGGTCCGCATTGGTCAGGAAGGCGCACTGTGAAGTCGTTCAATCTGTTCGACTGGGCCCTCGAGCACCGCTCGCTGGTCTGGTACTTCATGATCGCCTTCATGGCGGCTGGTTTCTTCTCGTATCTCAAGCTGGGGCGTGAAGAAGATCCGGCATTCACCATCAAGACCATGGTGATTCAGGCGAAGTGGCCGGGCGCATCGGCGCAGGAAATGACCCTGCAGGTCACCGAGCGGATCGAGAAGAAGCTCGAGGAACTGGAATCGCTGGATTTCACCCGCAGCCTCACCGTCGCCGGCCAGACCACCATCTTCGTCAATCTGCTTGCCACCACCAAGGCCCGTGACGTCGAGCCGACCTGGGTGCGGGTGCGCAACATGATCGCCGACATCAAAGGCGATTTCCCGCAGGGCGTGGTCGGTCCCGCCTTCAACGACCGCTTCGGCGACGTCTACGGCAACATCTACGCCTTCACCAGCGACGGTCTCAGCCAGCGGCAATTGCGAGACCGCGTCGAGGAAGCCCGTGCCAAGGTGCTGACGGTGCCGAATGTCGGCCGCGTCGATATCACCGGCGCACAGGACGAGGTCATCTACCTCGAATTCTCCACGCGCAAGGTCGCGGCCCTTGGCCTGGACACGCGCTCGATCCTGGCATCGTTGCAGGCACAGAATGCGATTGCGCCGTCGGGCGTGCTGCAGGCCGGTCCGGAGCGCATTGCGGTTCGCGTAAGTGGCCAGTTCACCTCCGAGGAAAGCCTCAAGACCATCAACCTGCGCGTTAACGATCGTTTCTTTCCGCTCACCGACGTTGCCACGATTAGCCGCGGCTATGCCGATCCGCCGACCTCGCTGTTTCGCTACAACGGCGAGCCGGCGATCGGCCTGACCATTGGCATGAAGGCCGGCGCCAACCTGCTGGAATTCGGCGAAGCCCTGAAAGCGCAGATGACCCGCATCGTCGCCGATATGCCGATCGGTGTCGGCGTCCATCTGGTGTCGGACCAGCCGCTCGTGGTCGATCACGCGGTGTCGGGCTTCACGCGCGCATTGTTCGAGGCCGTCGTCATCGTGCTGGCGATCAGCTTCCTCAGTCTCGGCATGCGTGCAGGCCTGGTTGTGGCGATCTCGATCCCGCTGGTGCTGGCAATCACCTTCCTGGTGATGGCCTATTCGGGGATCTCCCTGCAGCGGATTTCGCTGGGCGCGTTGATCATCGCCCTCGGTCTGCTGGTCGACGATGCGATGATCGCCGTGGAAATGATGGTGGCGCGTCTGGAGGTCGGCGACACCCTGCACAAGGCCGCCACCTATGTGTACACCTCGACGGCGTTCCCGATGCTGACCGGGACGCTGGTCACGGTGGCCGGCTTCATACCGATCGGGCTCAACAACTCCGCCGCGGGCGAGTTCACTTTCACGTTGTTCGTGGTGATCGCAGTGTCGCTGGTGGTGTCGTGGGTGGTTGCCGTGCTGTTCACGCCGCTGCTCGGCGTCACCCTGCTGCCGGACAAGCTGCCCAACCATCACGCCGAGAAGGGGCGCTTTGCGCGGGCGTTTTCCCGCCTGCTGGCCTTCAGCATGCGCTGGCGCTGGGTGACTATCGCCATCACCGTTGCTGTGTTCGCCCTGTCGGTGGGCGGCATGGGGCTGGTGCAGCAGCAATTCTTTCCCTCGTCGGACCGCGACGAACTGATCGTCGACTGGAATTTGCCGCAGAATACCTCGATTGCCGAGACTAACGCGCAGATGGCGCAGTTCGAGCAGGAAGCGCTGAAGGGCAACGCCGACATCGATCACTGGTCGACCTATGTCGGCGCCGGAGCGCCGCGCTTCGTGCTGTCGTTCGACGTGCAGCCGGCGGACATCTCGTTCGGCCAAGTGATCATCGTTACCAAGGGTCTCGAAGTCCGCGATCGCCTGCGCGTTCAGTTGCAGGCCTATCTCAAGAAGACGTTTCCCGGCACCGACGCCTATGTGAAGCTGCTCGACATCGGACCGCCGGTCGGCCGGCCGGTGCAGTATCGGGTGAGCGGGCCGGAGGTCGTCAAGGTGCGCGAGTTCGCCCAGCAACTGGCGAGCGTACTCGGCGCCAACAAGCATCTCGGCGACGTGGTTTTCGACTGGATGGAACCGGAGCGTGTCGTCAAGGTCGACGTGCTGCAGGACAAGGCGCGCCAGCTTGGCGTCACCTCTCAGGACATCGCTTCGACACTGAACGGCGTGGTCGACGGCACCTCCGTGACCCAGGTGCGCGACGACATCTATCTGGTGAAGGTGCTGGCGCGCGCCAACGCTTCCGAACGCGGCTCGGTGGAAACGCTGCGCAACCTGCAACTGCCGGGAACGAACGGGTCATCCGTACCATTGGCAGCGGTGGCCACGTTCCGGTACGAACTGGAGCAGCCGACGATCTGGCGGCGCTCGCGCCAGCCGACCATCACCATGAAGGCCGGCATCCTCGATGCCGTACAGCCGGCCACAGTGGTGGAGGAGATGAAGCCGCAGCTCGCCGCATTCACGGCGAAGTTGCCGGTCGGCTATGCTGTCGCGACCGGCGGCGCCGTCGAAGAGAGCGCCAAAAGCCAGGCGCCGATCGTCGCCGTCGTGCCGATCATGCTGTTCGCCATGGCCACCATCCTAATGCTGCAGTTGCAGAGTTTCCACCGCCTGTTCCTGGTGTTTGCGGTGGCGCCGCTGGCGCTGATCGGCGTGGTGGCGGCGCTGCTGCTGAGCGGCGCGCCGCTCGGCTTCGTCGCCATTCTCGGCGTGCTGGCGCTGATCGGCATCCTGATCCGCAACTCGGTGATCCTGATTGTGCAGATAGAACATTTGCGCGAGGAGGGCCGTCCTCCTTGGGAGGCGGTGATGGAGGCGACAGAGCATCGCATGCGCCCGATCATGCTGACCGCGGCGGCGGCAACGCTGGCGCTGATACCCATTGCCCGCGAAGTGTTTTGGGGGCCGATGGCCTACGCCATGATGGGTGGAATCGTCGTCGGTACCGTCCTCACTTTGCTGTTCCTACCCGCGCTTTATGTGGCCTGGTTTCGCATCAAGAGGCCTGAAGAAGAAACGCCGCCGAACGGCCACTGAGCTTCGCCCCCGTCCCGTCCCCCAGAGCATTCGCATGCCGATCACAGGAGCAATCCCTTGAAAACGATATCAACTCTTCAGTTCGCGACGGTCGCCTTTTTTGTCGTGTCCACCGGTTGTCAGGCGCTCGCGCAGTCTGCTCCCTTCGCGGGCATGGCGGGGTCTTGGACAGGTGCAGGGACGATTTCGCTGTCCGATGGTTCGAAGGAGCGGGTGCGTTGCAAGGCGACCTATCAGGTCGGTCGCGCAGACGCCCGTCTGCAACAGAGCCTTCGCTGCGCCAGCGACAGCTATCGCTTCGAACTGAACAGCGACCTTGTTAGCGAGCAGGGACAGATTGCGGGCTCCTGGAGCGAACTGAGCCGCGGCATCAATGGCAGTCTCGTCGGGCGTGAAAGCGGCGGCACCATTTCTGCCGTGGCTGACGCTCCGGGCTTCTCGGCAACCCTGTCGGTTTCGACGAAGGGCAACCGGCAGAATTTTTCCATCGCGTCGGAAGGCGATATCCGCAACGTCAGCATCGTCATGAGCCGGAACTAGGCTGCGTTCCGGCCGGGGCGGAAGACGCGGGCGCATTGTGCGTTCGCTGCAAGCCGCCTACTCTTGACGCATCGGGCGCGATCCGACAAAGCGCTGGTTTTGCGGCAGGAGACGGCTTCACCTCATGATGACGCTACGCCAGATCGAGGTCGTGCGGGCCGTGATGGTCGCCGGGACCATTGGGGGGCGGCGAAGCTGTTGAATGTCTCCGCACCCGGCATCAGCCGGCTGGTGAAATATACCGAGAAGTCGCTGGGCATTCGCTTCTTCCAGCGTCAGAACGGCCGCTATTTCCCGACCCCGGAAGCGCACAATATCTTCGAGCAGATCAACGGCGTCTATCAGAAGGTCGACGATCTCACCGAGATCATCTCCAAGATCGGGCAGGGCGCGCTGTCCGAACTGCGCATCGGCTCGGTGCCCAGCATCTCCCAGGTGATGGTGCCGCGCGCCATCGAGCGGGTGCGCCGGCGGTTTTCAGAGCTGCGCATCGACATCAATATCCTGAAGATCGAGGAGGCGGTCGATTACCTCCTGCTCGGCCGCGGCGACTGCGTCGCCATGAGCTATCGCCTCGATCACCCCGGTCTGGATTTCCTGCCGCTGGCGTCGGGCGAATTGTTCTGCATCGTGCCCGAAGGCCACGCACTGGCCGGCCGCAAGCACGTGTCGGCAAAGGAGATCACGCACTATCCCCTGATCGGCATCGATCCCAACGACCCCTATGGTCGCATCATGGCCGAGATCTTCGCGCGCTATCGGCTCAAATACGACATCACCATCCGGGCGCGCTTCGGCACGACCGTCTGTGCGCTGGTGAGGTCGGGCCTCGGCATCGCCGTGATCGACCAGTTCACCGTCGCCCATGGCGGCTACCCCGGAGTGGTCGTGCTGCCCATCGTCGAGCCGACCCGTTTCGACACCTACGTCGCCGTGAAGCGCGGCGCACCGTTGTCGATGCATATCGAGCACTTCATCGACTGCCTGCGCTCTGAAATGCGCGCCGTCGGGCCGAAGCAGGTCGCGAAAGCCCCGCCGGCCAAGCCACGTAAAAAGATAACATGATGTTATGTTTGTGGCATAACAGGGTAATTGTGTTCAATCGCCCCGGCGCTATCCTCGCGCCGTTCGCCGACGAATTGCCCGCTCTGCAGCACTGGCTCTGATCCCATGACCACGTCCACGCAAAACCTGCCCGCTTCCGGCCGCCGTTTTCTCACCGGCCTGCTCGGCGCGCCGATCGCGCAGTCGGCGTCGCCGGCGATGCACGAAGCGGCTGCAGACGCGCTGGGTGCGCGCTGCCACTACCAGTTGATAGAGGTCGCCGGCGCCGGCCGCGACGAATTGAAGCTGCTGCTCGATGGCGTTCGCCGGCTCGGCTTCTCCGGCATCAACGTCACGTTCCCCTACAAGGAAGCGGTGCTGGATCTGCTCGACGCGCTGTCGCCCGGCGCCCGAGCGATTGGCGCGGTCAATACGGTGGTCGTGCGCGACGGTCGCCTGACCGGGCATAACACCGACACCACCGGCTTTGCCCGCGCGGTGAAGGCGCTGGTCGAAGGCTCCGGCCGCGGTCCGGTGGCGGTGATCGGCACCGGCGGCGTCGGCAAGGCCATTGCCTTTGCGCTGGCCGACCTCGGTGTCAGCGAGATCCGGATCTTCGATACCGACCGCGCCAAGGTCGAGCAACTCGCAGCGCAGTTGGGTGGCAGGCTGACGGTCCGCGTTGCCGCCAGCGTCGCAGACGCGCTGACGGGGGCGGTGGGCGTGGTCAACGGTACGCCTGTGGGCATGACGCCGAGCAAGGGCACGCCGGTTCCGGACAATCTGCTGCATGCCGGGTTGTGGGTCGCTGATGCGGTCTATTCGCCGCTGTGGACGCCGCTGCTGATGGCTGCCAGGGACGTCGGCGCCAAGGTCATGACCGGACGGGATCTCGCGATCTATCAGGCGGCCGATGCGTTCGAACTGTTCACCGGTCTGGCACCTTCTACCACCGAAATGGGAATTGCATTCGACGCCGTAATGGCCAAGAGGTACCCCGCCAACGCAGCCTGACGACGTAGTCGGCCACAAGGCCTGCTCGCAATGAAAAGACGATCACAACCAAGGGAGGATTTGATATGAAAACACGTATTCTGGCGGGCGCACTGCTCGCGACCATGCTGACCGGCGCGGCCTTCGCGCAGTCCGGGCCGATCAAGCTGGCGGACGTCGCCGAGTTTTCCGGCGGCGGCGCCACCGTCGGCACCAACTGGAAGAACGGCATCGATCTGGCGATCGAGGAAGTCAATTCCAAGGGCGGCGTGCTCGGCCGCAAGCTCGAAGTCACTCACGCGGACTCGCAGTCCAATCCCGGCGTCGCGCGCGCGCAGGTCCAGAAGGCGCTCGACACCGAGCCCTACGTGCTGCTCGGGCCCGGCTATTCCGGTTCGGTCAAGGTCACCGCGCCGCTGGCCGCCGAAGCCGGCATCACGCAGATCATGGGCGGCGAAGCCGCCGAACTCACCCAGGCCGGCAACAAGTTCCTGTTCCGGACCTCGTTTGGCCAGCAGTCCACGATGCCCAAGGTCGCCAAGTACATCAACGACGAGCTGAAGGCCAAGTCGGTCGCCATCGTCTGGGTCAACAACGACTTCGGCAAGGGCGGTCGTGATTCCATCGTCAAGGAATTCGCCAAGTACAACATCAAGGTCGCCGCCGATCTCTCCACCGAAGCCGGCCAGGCCGACTTCGCCGCCGACGTCAGCAAGATCAAGTCGGCAGCCCCCGACGTGGTCTTCGTCTACGTCAACGAAGAAGAGAGCGCACGCGTCCTCAAGGAAATCAAGCGTCAGGGCATCACCGCGCCGTTGATGGGCGAGACCACCCTGGTCGGGCAGAAGGTGATCGAGCTTGCCGGCGATGCCGCCAATGGCGCCCGTGCCCATGTCGGTCTCACCACCGACGCGCCGGTCGAACTGGTCAAGGCGTTCCGCGAAAAGTTCGTCAAGAAGTACAACTACGTGCCGGACCACAACGGCATGAAGGGCTGGCTGGCGATCTACATGATCAAGGCTGCCACCGAGAAAATGGGCAAGGTCGATCCCAAGGGGCTTGCCGACGCCCTGCACGGCCTGACCATCACCGCGGCCAAGGAGCCGGGCATCCTGATGGATGTCACCTTCGACGCCAATGGAGATATCGACCGTCAGGGGTTTCTGGCGGAAGTGGTTGACGGCAAGCAGGTCATCAAGGCCGTGCTGCCGAAGCTGAATAACTGACGCGCTTGTTTTAACCTCTCCCCGCTTGCGGGGAGAGGTCGACTTGCACGCGCGAAGCGCGTGAAAGTCGGGTGAGGGGACTCTCCATGCGCTCCGAACTTGCGGAGGGTCCCCTCATCCGTCTCGAACCCGCTCCGCGGGTTCGAGACACCTTCTCCCCGCAAGCGGGGCGAAGGCAAGGACGCCGCCGCCGCTATTGGAGCCACCACATGTCCAACCTTCTCGATCTTCTCGTCGCTGGCCTCGCCACCGGGGCGATCTATGCGATCGCCGCGGTGGGCTTCACGCTGCTGTGGCAGACCTCGCAGACCATCAATTTCGCGCAGGGCGAATTCGTCATGCTGCCGGCCTTCCTGATGCTGGCGGTGATGCATGCCGGCGCACCGTTCTGGCTGGCGATCCTGGTCGGCATCCTGCTGTCGATGCTGCTGCTCGGCCTCGGCTTCAAGCTGCTGCTGGTCGATCCGATGCTG
The DNA here is from genome assembly GCF_026015985.1 of Rhodopseudomonas sp. P2A-2r. Taxonomy (GTDB): domain Bacteria; phylum Pseudomonadota; class Alphaproteobacteria; order Rhizobiales; family Xanthobacteraceae; genus Tardiphaga. Next base: position 1,920,101 of record NZ_CP110389.1, read on the forward strand.
CGCCATGGCGTGCTGCCGCTGGCGATCGCCACCATGGCGCTGGCGATCGGCATCAAGGAAGCGGTCAAGCAGTTCTGGAGCGCCGAGGCGTCGCCGTTTCCGTCGATTGTCCCGTTGGGTGACGTCTCGGTGTTCGGTCGCCCGGTGGCGCTGCAGAGCATCGGCGTGCTGGCGCTGGCCATCGTGGCGGTGATCGCGCTGACCGCGCTGCTGAACCGCACCTCGATCGGCCACCAGATGCAGGTTGCCGCGCAAAATCCCACGGTGGCGCGCATCGTCGGCGTCCCCGTGGAGCGCATGATCATGTACACCTTCCTGATCAATGCCTTCCTGGTGGCGCTGGCGTCGCTGCTGATCACCCCGATCTATCTCGCAAAGTTTTCCAGCGGCGAAGTGCTCGGCCAGGCGGCGTTCATCGCGGCCATCGTCGGCGGCTTCAACCAGGTGCGCGGCGCTATCGCCGGCGGGCTGCTGATCGGTGTCGTCGACAACCTCGCCGCGGCCTACGTCTCGACCCAGTATCGTGCGGCGGTGCCATTGGTGCTGCTGATCGTGATCATCCTGTTCCGCCCGCAGGGCATTCTTGGCCGGCCCGAGGAGCGCACCGTATGACCCTCAACAGCAAATATTGGCAGATCGGGCTCGGTCTCGTGGTCATCGCTGCGCTGATCATCGTGCCGATGAATTTCCAGCGCTACGGCCTGTTCATCCTGAGCCAGTGGGCAGTGATGACCATCGCCGCCATGGGCCTCAACCTGACGCTGGGCTATGCCGGCCAGGTGTCGCTGGCGCAGGGCGCGTTCGTCGGCATCGGCGCTTACGCCGCGGCCATCATGACGTCGAACGGCTTGCCGCTGATCGCCGCACTCGGCGTGGCCATCGTACTGTGCTTCGCGGTCGGCTGGATCCTCGGCTATCCCGCGCTGCGCGTGCAGCATCATTATCTGGCCTTCGTCACGCTGGCCTTTTCGACGCTGGCCTTCCTCGTGTTTCGCAACGAGGACTGGCTCACCAAGGGCATCTATGGCATCAGCAACATCCCGCGGCCGGAAGTGTTCGGCTTCCCGACGCGGCGGCCGCTGCCATTTTACTATCTCTGTCTCGGCTCGCTCGGAATCGTCTCGCTGATGGTGTGGTGGCTGATCCGCTCGCCATGGGGCCGCGCCTTCGTGGCGCTGCGCGAAAACCCGGTGCGGGCGCTGTCGCTGGGCATCGACACCCGTCGCTACACGCTGATGGCCTTTGCCATCGGCTCGGCGCTCGGCGGCGTTGCCGGCACGCTGTACGCGCCGCTGACGCAGTATGTCGATCCGGTGCCGTTCAGCCTGTCGCTGTCGCTGGATCTCTTGATGATGGTGATCGTCGGCGGCTCCGGGTTCTTCTTCGGGCCGTTCCTCGGCGCGATGATCGCAGTGCTGCTGCCGGAGTGGCTGCGCTTCACCCAGGGCTACTACCTGATGATCTACGCCGTCGCGGTGATCGGTCTGCTGATCTATTCGCCCACCGGCATCCTCGGCATTCTCGACCGCGCCATATCCGAGCGCCGCACCAAGATCGCTTCGGCCATGCGCGCTGTCGCCAAATCGAAACTGGAAACGGCACCATGACCGCGGTCCTCGAAGTCAGCGACATCAGCAAGAGCTTTGGCGGCATCGCGGCGGTCAACGGCGTGTCCTTCGACGTCCATGAAGGCGAGATCCTCGGCCTGATCGGCCCCAACGGCTGCGGCAAGTCGACCTTGTTCAACTGTATCCTCGGCCAGCTCACGCCGTCAGGCGGCGAGGTCAAGGTCGACGGCAAGGTCGTCACCGGCATGCGGCCGTCGGAGCTGAACGGCCTCGGCGTCAGCCGTACCTTCCAGTTGCTGCAGGTGTTTCCCAAACTGTCGGTGCGCGAAAACCTGATCCTCGCCGGTCAGGAGCATCAGGGCAGCATGCTGTCGCGGCTGTTCGGCCCCTCCGATGCCGGCTTGACCGACGCCGCCAATCAGATGATCGGCTTCTTCAAACTCGACCACCTCGCGGATGAGCCGGCCGGTGGCCTGTCCTACGGCCAGCAGAAGCTGCTCGACGCCGCCATGGCCTTCATGGGCGGACCGCGGCTGGTGCTGCTCGACGAACCCGCTGGCGGCGTCAACCTGACCATGCTGGCCGACCTCAAGGACCGGTTGACGGCGATCAACCGCGAAAAGGGCGCGACCTTCGTGGTGATCGAGCACAACATGGATTTCGTGATGTCGCTGTGCACCCGCGTGATCGTGATGGCCGAAGGCAAGGTGTTGGCCATGGGCAAGCCCAGCGAAGTCCGCGCCAATCCCGCCGTGATCGAAGCCTATCTCGGACATTGAGGACGAAACCATGAGCGATGCGATCCTGGACGTTCAGAATCTGGTCGGCGGCTACGGCAAGATGACCATCCTTAACGGCACCACCTTCTCGGTGCCGGCGGGGTCGATCACCACGGTGATCGGTCCGAACGGTGCCGGCAAGTCCACCGTGTTCAAGGCAATCTTCGGGCTCTTGAAGCTGCGCGAGGGCAAGGTGATCTTTCGGGGGCGCGACGTCACTGGCCTCAGCCAGCGCGAATTGCTCACCGCCGGCATCTGCTACGTGCCGCAGGGCCGCAACATCTTTCCGGAACTGTCGGTGCGCCACAACATCGAACTCGGCGCGGTGGCGGCCGGGCGCGACATCACCGACCTGCCGGCGCGTATCGAGGCCGCGCTCGACAAGTTTCCGGTGCTGCGCAAGAAGGCCACGCAGCAGGCCTCGACCCTGTCCGGGGGCGAGCAGAAGCAGCTCGAAATCGCCCGCGGCCTGCTGCTCAATCCGCAGCTGGTGCTGATCGACGAGCCGTCCATTGGTCTCTCGCCGCTGATGGTGCTGCAGACTTTCAACATCCTCAAGGAGCTGCGCGACAAGGGCGTCTCGATCTTGATGATCGAGCAGAACGCCCGCTCGGCGCTGGAGATTTCCGACTTCGGCATTGTGCTGGAGCTCGGCCAGACCCGGATCTTCGACAAGGCCGAAAAGGTGCTCAACGATCCCCGCATCGGCGCGCTGTTCCTTGGCGGCGCCATGGCGGACAGCGCGGCGTGAGCAGCCGAAAGCGGATCGGCGTGATGGGCGCCGGCCTGATCGGCCGCAAGCACCTCGATTTGATCGCAGCGTCGTCGGAATGTGAAGTGGCGGGGATCGCCGACCCGTCGGACGCCGCGAAAGCATTTGCCCAGCAGCGCGGCCTGTCGTGGTATTTCGACCACCGCGAACTGCTGGATCAGGAAAAGCCCGACGGCGCGATCATCGCCTCGCCGAACGCGCTGCATCTGGCAATGGTGTTGGACTGCGTCGAACGGGGCGTCCCGACGCTGGTAGAAAAGCCGGTGACCGATACCGTCATCGCGGCGCAGGAGCTGGCAGCGGCGGTCCGGCGCTCCGGTGTGCCGGTGCTGGTCGGTCATCATCGCCGGCACAATCCCGGTATCAAGGCGGTGCGCGATGCGGTCGCCGGCGGGAGGCTTGGCCAACTGACGGCGGTGGTCGGACTCTGGCTGCTGCAGAAACCCGATGATTATTTCGACGTCTCCTGGCGCCGCGAGCAGGGCGGCGGCCCGATCCTGATCAACCTCGTCCACGACATCGACAATCTGCGCTTCATCTGCGGCGAGATCGTCGAGGTGCAGGCGCTGACCTCGAACAAGGTGCGCGGCTTCGCGGTGGAGGACACTGCGGCGCTGCTGCTGCGCTTTGCCAATGGCGCGATCGGCACCGTGACATTGTCGGACGCCACGCCATCGCCGTGGAGCTGGGAGCTGTCGTCCGGCGAGAACGCCGCCTATCCGCGGCAGGACCAGCCCTGTTACATCTTCGCCGGCACCAAAGGTTCACTGTCGGTGCCGACCATGGACCTGTGGTCCTATCCGGGCGACAAGGGGTGGTGGGCGCCGCTGGCGCGGGCGGATCTTGCGTCGGAGCGGGCCGATCCGCTGGTCGAGCAGCTCAGGCATTTTTGTGCGGTGATCGATCGCCGCGAGGCGCCGCTGATTTCCGTGGACGACGCCATGGCAACTTTGGCCGTGGTCGAAGCGGTGCAACTGGCGGCGCGAACCGGCGCGCGGGTTTCGCCGGGCAGCATTCTGGAGCAGACCGCATGACCAAACTATCCATCGCTACCGTCTCTCTCAGCGGTGCACTCGACGAAAAGCTGCGCGCCATCGCTGCCGCCGGATACCACGAAGTCGAGATTTTCGAAGCCGATCTGCTGTCGTACAGCGGCAGCCCGCGCGAGATCGGCCAGATGTGCCGCGATCTCGGCCTGACCATCTGCGCCTTCCAGCCGTTTCGCGATTTCGAGGGTATGCCGGAGCCGCAGCGCAGCCGCAACTTCTACCGTGCCGAACGCAAGTTCGAACTGATGAAGGAGCTGCAGACCGACCTGATGCTGATCTGCAGCAACGTGTCGCCGCTGGGGCTCGGCGGCATCGATCGCGCTGCGGCCGATTTCCGCGAACTCGGCGACCTCGCGGCCAGACACGGCATGCGGGTCGGCTTCGAGGCGTTGGCATGGGGCCGGCACGTCCGCGACTATCGCGACGCCTGGGAAATCGTGCGCCGCGCCGACCACAAATCCATCGGCGTCATCCTCGACAGCTTTCATGCGCTGGCGCCGGCCTTTCCGGTGACCGCGATCGCGTCGATCCCCGCCGACAAGATTTTCCTGGTGCAACTCGCCGACGCGCCGAAGCTCGGGCTCGATGTCCTGCCGTGGAGCCGGCATTTCCGCTGTTTCCCCGGGCAGGGCGACCTGCCGGTCACAGGCTTCATGGAAGCGGTGATGGCCACCGGCTATAGCGGCCCGTGGTCGCTGGAAATTTTCAACGACCAGTTCCGTGCCGGCTCCGCCGCGCGCACCGCCACCGATGGCCTGCGCTCGTTGATCCTGCTGAAAGACCAGCTGGCCGAACCGACCGCCAAGCTGGCGCCGCCGGCGCGCAGCCTTGGCGTTGGCTTCATCGAATTTGCTGTCAACGAAGTGAGCGCGGCGGGTCTCGCGACCCTGTTCGGTCAACTCGGCTTCCGCAAGACCGGCGCCCATCGCAGCAAGGCAGTGGAGCGCTGGTCGCAAGGCGCCATCGAACTCGTCATCAACCACGAGCAGGGCGGCTTTGCGCATTCGCACTACGTCACCCACGGCCCAGGGGTCTGCGCCATCGCCCTCGACGTCGACGATGCATCGAAAACCATGGCGCGCGCCGAGGCGCTGAAGGCGAAGACCTTCTATCAGCCCGTCGGCCCCGGCGAACTGGAAATTCCGGCGATCCACGGCGTCGGCGGCAGCCTGCTGTATTTCCTCGATGGGACCGGCAACAACTGGGACACCGATTTCGCGGCGCTCGCCAGCGATCCCGGCGCCGATCGCCTGACGGCCGTCGACCATATCTCGCAGTCGATGCCTTACGAGGAAATGCCGTCGTGGCTGTTGTTCTACGTCGGCATTCTCGATCTGCAGCGGCTGCCGCAGATGGAAATCGCCGATCTCGTCGGCCTGGTGCAGAGCCAGGCCTTGATCAACGCTAGCCAGACGCTGCGTGTGGTGCTGAACGGATCGTCGGCGACGCGCACGCTGTCGAACCGCTTCATCTCCGAGTTCTTCGGCTCGGGCGTTCAGCATATTGCCTTCTCATGCGAGGATATCTTTGCGGCGGTCGCGGAGATGCGGGCGCGCGGCGCCAGCTTTCTGAAGATTCCGGAGAACTACTATGCCGATATCGAGGCCAAATACGGTCTCGACACGGCCACCATGACTCTGCTCCGCGACAACCAGATCCTCTATGAACGCGAAGGCGACGGCGAGTTCTTCCAGATCTACACCCACGCCTTCGACGAGCGCTTCTTTTTCGAGATCGTCGAACGGCGCAACTATGCGGGATTTGGCGCGACCAATGCCGCCATCAGGCTGGCGGCGCAGACCCGCGAGGCGCGCCCGGTCAGCATGCCCCGCCTCTGAACGGCCGGGCGGGACGGCGCTGCGGTCCTATTTGGAGATACGCAGGTTGGTCAGCGCCGTTCCGATGGTGTTGAAGGTCGAGATGACCTGGCTTGCCGTGGTGAGCTGAAAGAAGTTGCCGCTGCCGCTGGCGCAATATTGGAGCACCGCGGAGGTCGGGTCGCCGCCGGTATTGACCTGGATTGTATAGATGGTGACGTTGGCGGCCTTGATGTTATCGCATAGCAGCTGCTGGCGCGCGTCGACCTGCGACGAGGGCGTGCTGCCGTCGCCGTACCAGCGATCCATGGTGTTGAGGCCGTCCGACAGCAGAATGATCGCCTTCTTGTAGGTGTAATTGCTGTCTTCGGCCGGCGCGTTGAAAGGCGCGGTTTGCTGCAGCGTCTGCCATGCCCACACCAGGCCGATCGGCTGGTTGGTGCCGCCGCTCGGCGTCATGGTCGCTACCGACGCCTTCAGTGCCGTCCAATTATAGCTCAGGGGAGTGATCACGGTCGGGCAATAGGACGACTGGTCGGCCGGATAATAGGTGGCGGCGGTAGTCGGTGCCGTGATCTGAACGTCGTAGTTCTGCGTCCGATCGATCACGCAGCCGTTCCAGCTATTGATGTTGTTGCTGGACGAGCCGCATCGCATGGTCCGGTACCACGAATTGTAGCTCGAGCCGCAGGTCCAGCCCTCCTCGATGCTGCCCACGGTCGACCAGTTGCTCCAGTCGATATAGCCGCTGTTCTTGTATCCGGTGCCGAGATTGACCACGTTGGCGAACGGGACCAGGGAGATGTAGACGTCGCCATTGGTCTGAGCGGAGGCACTGAGCTGGTTGATGAGGTTGGTGGTGGCGGTTTGCAGCGCAGACATCTTGCCGTCGTCTTTCATGGATCCGGTGTTGTCGAGCGCCATGGCGACACGGAGCTTGGTCATGCCCCAACTCGCCGTGGACGATGAGGACAGGGTCAGGGTAGGAAACCCGACCACCTTCATGAAGGACGTGTTGATAGTCCCGGAGCCGGACAGCACCACAGATGATCCTGTGGTGGCACTGTTCGAATAGGTCGCCGTCAGGGTGACGCTCGGTACATCGGTATTTGTATATAGTGCGGTGAAGTAGGCGTTGGCCTTGGTGTTCAGCTGGGCCCTGGTCATGTCGCCCGCCGCATCGTCCTTGGCGACCATCAATGCGGCGGAGTCCAGGGCCGCATGCATCGCCGAACGCGCGGCATTGGCGCGGCTGTAGTCGACCGCAGCGCCGATGAAGCCGATCGTGGGCACCATCACGATCGCAAAGATTACGGCGATGTTGCCATCCTGCGACCGGCAGAAGCGCCGTAACGGTGGCAGGATACGGGACGCGATGACGGTATGCAGCATGGGTCGATCCGGATTTTAATTTCGAATCGACCATGGCGGCTGAGCTGTGAAAGGCTAGTAAAAGACTGCTGCGGAATCCTGTTGCATTATGTTTTCAAACGCGACCTGGATAGCGCGGTGGTACTGCGCATCACTCGCTTTGTGAGGAAATATCCCGGAAACAATGCGCTGCGGTCATGTCGACCCGAAAGAAGAAGCTCCGGCCGAGCTCGACAACCAGTGCCAGAAGCTCGCGCTGAGGCTGCGCGCGACGATGACGTCTATCGCAGGTGACTCGTCGATCTTGCACAGCGTGACGCCGACATGGGCGATCTGCGTGACGGCGACGCTGCCGGCCGGAAAGGCCTTGGCATCGAGATCAATCGCCACGCCCTTCGCCAGCGTCTCGATCAGCGCGGGGCCGCTCAGCCGTAATACACCGCAGGCGCCGGACTGATCGACCACCGAGGCAACGCCCTCGAGTTGTTGCGCGAGGTTGGCGACGAAACGCGCCGGCGGCGCGCTGTGAATTGCCAGCCATCGTCCGGGTCCGGTACCGAGCAAAGCGAGGGCGTCGCTGCCGCGCCAGTGCGGGCCGCTGGGCAGATCGATGTCGTACTGTTCCTTAATGGATGCCGCGAGCGCATCGATCTTGCCCTTGCGCGCCATCAGCGTCGCGATGCCGAGGCCTGCTCGTTCGTGGACGGTGAGGCCGCGGCCGACGATAGGCAGCGGCAAATCGACGAAGGCGGAGATGGAGGTGAGGTCAGCCACGCAGCCGCGCTCCTTCTGCGTCGACGAAGACCGGCGACACCACTTCGAGATCGAGATCGGCGGACCGGATCGGGTCCCAGGCCCGGATGATCTCACCGATCCGTTCGGGGCCATCGGCTAGCAGGCCGAGGCCGATCCAGTGGCCGCAGGAGGGGCTGAAGGCCGACGAGGTGATGTAGCCGGCCTCGTTATCGGGAGAGGGCGTCACTCCGCGGGCAAAGAGCAACGCGCCGTTGCGCAGCCGCTGGCCGCGATCGACGGGCTGCAATCCGACCAGCGTCGGGCGGGTCGGATCGACCAGCGCCGGGCGGTCGGCCATGGCGCGGCCGATGTAATCCTTCGTCTGCGACATCATCCTTCCCAGCCCGAGATCGCGCGCCACGGTCTGGCCGTTGAGTTCGGAGCCGGCGACATGGCCCTTCTCGATGCGCATCACGCTGAGTGCCTCGGTGCCGTATAGCGAGACGCCGAAGGTTGCGCCGGCCTGCATCAGTGCGCGCAACAGCGCCTCGCCGCGATCCGCGGGGGCGGCGATCTCGTAGGCCAGTTCGCCGGAGAACGAGACGCGGAACAGCCGCAGCGGAATGTCGCCGAAATCGAATTCGACGCAGCCCATATAGGGAAAGGCATCGTTGGACAGATCGATGGCGGCGCCGAGCATGGCCTGCAGCAGTTCGCGCGAACGCGGACCCGCCACCGCATATTGCGCCCATTGTTCGGTGACCGAAACCATCTGCACGTCGAGCTCCGGCCATAGCACCTGGTGGTAGTATTCCAGATGCTGCATGACCTTGCCGGCATTCACCGTGGTGGTGGTCAACACGTAATGCTCGGGCGCCAGCCGCGCGACGGTGCCGTCGTCCATGACGAACCCATCCTCGCGCAGCATCGCGCCATAGCGCACGCGGCCGACGGGGAGTGTCGAGAAGGTGTTGATATAGATGCGGTCGAGGAAGGCGCCGACATCGCTGCCGCACAGCGCGATCTTGCCGAGCGTCGAGACATCGCAGATGCCGACCCGCTCGCGCACTGCCCTCACCTCACGCGTCACGCTGGTGAGCCAGTCGGTCTCGCCGCGCGCATTGAACCACTGCGCGCGCAACCATTGTCCGGCCTCGACGAAGGTCGCGTTGGCCGCCTCGGAAAAGGCAAGGCTCGCGGTCAGCCGGGTCGGCTTGAAATGCTTGCCCTTGTGGATGCCCGCGAAGGCGGCGATGGCCACCGGCACATGCGGCGGTCGGGCGCGGGTGGCGCCGGTCTCGGCGATGGTCTTCCTGATTTCGCCGGCAAGGATGGCGAGGCCGTTGACGTTCGACGTCTTGCCCTGGTCGGTGGCCATGCCCAGCGTGGTGTAGCGCTTGAGATGCTCGACCGAGCGAAAGCCTTCCTGCGCTGCCAGCGCGATGTCGGTGGCGGTGACGTCGTTCTGCAGGTCGACGAAGGCCTTGGCGCGCGATCCCGCAAACAGCCATACGGGGAAACGCCGGCGGCTTCGTCGCTGGTGCGATAGGTTGGTATCGCTGTCGTCGCATGGCCTGCACGCGTTGCTGCCTCCGCGCCGGCGCGCGCGCCGTGCTGCAAGGCGTCGCCCAGCGTCCATTGGCCGGCGGCGGCGCCCGCGATCTGCATGGTCTTCGGCGGCGCGGCGCACAGGAAAGCGGCGGCGGCGTCCGACCAGTCGCCCTTGCCGCCGAGATGGGTGGCGATGCCGATCGACGAATTCCAGCCGCCGGATACTGCGAGCGTATCGGCTTCGATAGTCGTTGCCCTGCCTTCGCTATCGACGATGGCGATGGAGCTGAGGCGGCGATAGCCGGAAGTGTCGGTGACATGGGCGCCAAGGTACTGCGGAGCGTTGCCGGCGAGGCCGCGCACGGCGGGCGATATGTCACGTCGCGCATCGACAATGCCGGCGAGCGTCACGCCGGCCTTGCGCAGGTCGGCGGCCGTGCGCCAGCCGTCATCCGACGTGGTGAAGATCGCGACACGCTGGCCGGGGCTGACGCCGAATCGGTTGAGATAGGTCCGCACCGCCGAGGCCAGCATGATGCCCGGCCGGTCGTTGGCCGGAAATACCAGCGGCCGTTCCTGCGCGCCCGCAGCGAGGATGCATTGGGTGGCGACGATCTTCCACAGCCGCTGCCGTGGCATGAATGGCGCGGGTTCGATGAGGTGATCGGAGACGCGCTCCAGCGCGCCGTATTCGCCGTCATAGGCGCCGAACACGGCGGTGCGCCGGAGGATGCGCACGTTTGCAAATGTGCCGAGTTCGGCTTCTGCCTGCACTGCCCATGACGTCGCGCTCACGCCGTCGATGGTGTCGTTCTCCGCCAGCAACCGGCCGCCGAGCACAAAATCTTCTTCGGCGAGGATAACCCGCGCACCGGCGCGACCGGCTGCCAATGCCGCGGCAAGGCCGGCCGGGCCAGCGCCAATCACCAGCAGGTCGCAGAACGCGTGCGCCTTCTCGTAAGTGTCGGGATCGTCCTGTCCGCTCAGCGTGCCCAATCCGGCGGAGGCGCGGATCGCCGGCTCGTAGAATTTTTCCCAGAACGAAGCGGGCCACATGAAGGTCTTGTAGTAGAATCCGGCATTCAGCAGCGGCCCGGCCAGCTGATGCACGGCGCGCAAATCGAAGCGCGGCGATGGCCAGCAATTCTGGCTCGACGCCTCCAGCCCGTCATACAGTTCGACGGTGGTCGCCTTGGTGTTTGGTTCGGCCCGCGCGCCGGAGCGCAGGGTCACCAGCGCATTGGGCTCCTCCGGCCCGGCGGAGAATATGCCGCGGGGCCGGTGATATTTGAACGAGCGGCCGACCAGCATGATGTCGTTGGCGAGCAGCGCCGAGGCCAGCGTGTCGCCGGCGAAGCCGCGGAATGGCTTGCCGTCGAAGCGAAACGACAGCGCTTTGCCGCGGTCGATCAGTCCGCCCGATGCGATGCGGCTCATGGTGTTGCTCCGTGGGCCAGCGCCGCGTCGACGATCTCGTGCGTGGTGATGTTGCGCGTCACCACCAGCCAAGCGTGGCAGCCTGCCTGGTGATACCAGTGCTCTTTATGCAAGCCGGCCGGATTGTCGCGCTGATAGACGTAGTCATACATCGCATCGGCATCGTGGGTCGTCGGACGCGTCAGCGTGGCGTCGCCGTGATAGGCGAATTCGTTGATGTCGCGGGAGCCGCAGAAGGGGCAGGGGATGCGCATGATGCTCAGTGCAGGTTGGGTTGGGCGCCCTGGCCCTTTTCGTCGAGGATGGCGCCGCTGCGAAAGCGGTCGAGCCGCAGCGCGGTGGCGGCGGGATGCGGTTCGTCTTTCGCCAGCAGATGCGCGAACACCAGGCCGGAGCCCGGCGTCGCCTTGAAGCCGCCATAGCACCAGCCGGCATTGAGATAGAGCCCGTCGATATGGGTGCGGTCGATGATCGGCGAGCCATCCATGGACATGTCGACGAGGCCGCCCCAGTTGCGCAGCATCCGCGCGCGGCCGATCGCCGGCATCAAGGCCATGCCACCCTCGCAGACGTCCTCCGCGACAGGCAGATTGCCGCGCTGGGCATAGGAGTTGTAGCCGTCGATGTCGCCGCCGAACACCAGCCCGCCCTTGTCGGACTGGCTGATATAAAAGTGTCCGGCGCCGAAGGTGATGACGCCGGGAATCACCGGCTTCAGTCCTTCGGAAACAAACGCCTGCAGCACATGACTCTCGATCGGCAGCCGCATCCCGGCCATGGCGGCCACCCGTGAGCTGGAGCCGGCCACGGCGACGCCGACCTTCTTCGCCCTGATCTTGCCGCGCGTCGTGGTGACGCCCGTCACCCGGCCGCCCTCGATGTCGAAGCCGGTGACCTCGCAGTTCTGGATCACGTCGACGCCGCGGTCCGAGGCACCGCGCGCATAACCCCAGGCCACGGCGTCATGGCGCACAGTGCCACCGCGCTTCTGCAGCAACCCGCCCTGGATCGGAAACCGCGCGGCATCGAAGTTCAGGAACGGATACAGCTTCCTCACGCCGTCGCGATCCAGCAGCTCCGCGTCGGCGCCGTTCAGGATCATCATGTTGCCGCGTCGCGCATAGGCGTCGCGCTGGCCGTCGGAATGGAACAGGTTCAGCACGCCGCGCTGGCTGACCATGGCGTTGTAATTGAAATCCTGTTCGAGACCTTCCCACAGCTTCAGCGACAGCTCGTAGAGCGGGATATTGCCCGACAGCAGATAGTTGGAGCGGATGATGGTGGTGTTGCGGCCGACATTGCCTGACCCGATCCAGCTCTTCTCCAGCACGGCGATGTTCTTGAGGCCATATTCCTTCGCCAGATAATAGGCCGTGGCGAGGCCATGGCCGCCGCCGCCGACAATGACGATGTCGTATTCGGGTTTGGGCGCGGCGTCGCGCCATTGCGGGGTCCAGCCGCTGTGGCCGGACAGCGTCTGCTTGATCAGCGATGTCAGCGAATAGCGCATGTCAGGCCATGGTTCAGGTGCGGCGGGGATAGACGATGACCGAGAGATAGGTCATCGGTGCCTTGATCAGTTCTTCAGGCCCGTGCCGCGCCGCGGCGTCGAAGAACAGCGCGTCGCCCGGCTCCATCAGATAGGTCTGGTCGGCGTGGCGATAGCGCACCTTGCCGGACAGCATGTAGATCAGCTCGACACCGGCGTGGCGGAAATTGGTGTAGGGCTCGGCGTCTTCCTTCAGTGTGATCAGATAGGGCTCGACGCCCAGTTCGCCGTGAATGGAATGGCCCAGCAGATTGTACTGGTGGCCGGCCTTGGTGCCGCGGCGCTCTATGTTGACGCCGGCTCCGGCCTTGACGAAGGAGCAGTCGCGGCGCTCCTCGGTCTCGCGGAAGAACCGGCTGATCGGCACGTTGAGCGCTGTGGACAGCGCGTTCAGCGTACCCAGCGAAGCCGAGATGCTGCCGGTCTCGATCTTCGACAGCATGCCGGTGGAAATCCCGGCCGAGGCCGACAGCTCCGCCACGGTCAGTTCGAGCTCCTTGCGCAGCTTGCGCACCTCGTTGCCGATCTGCGATTCCAGCGTGCTGGCCACTTCAGCCGGCGCGTTGGAGCCGGTCAGCAGCTCGCCGGCTTTGGCGGGCACAGCCTTCGCTGCCGTCTTCCTGGCGGCGGGCTTGGCGGATTTCGGTTTGGCCTTCACGGACGGCATGCTGTTTCCCGGGTCATCGCCTGCGCGATTTCATTGACAACTGTCATATCACGGAATACCTGTAAAGAAAGTAAGTTTCTTGAGGCGAAAATGTGTGGAATTGCCGGACTGTTCCTGAAGAACAAGGCGCTGGAGCCGCAGCTCGGCGCCATGCTGCACCGCATGCTGGAAACCCTGTCGGACCGCGGGCCTGATAGCGCCGGCTTTGCGGTGTTCGGCGGCGGCGAGGCCGGGCGCGTCAAGTCGACGCTGCGGATCGCGGAAGGCGCCGACGCCAATGCCGTGATCGCGCAGCTGGAAAGCCGGCTCGGCGCGCTCGCCCCGGTGGTCCGCTCCAATCACGTCATCATCTCCGTCCCGTCCGACAGGCACGATCAGCTGCACGCCGCGATTGCCGCGCTGGCGCCCGCCGTCGAACTGGTCGGCTCCGGCGCCCGCATGGAATTGTACAAGGAGGTCGGGTTGCCCGGCGATGTGGCGAAACGTTTCGCGCTGTCGTCGATGTCTGGCACCCACGCCATCGGTCACACCCGCATGGCCACCGAATCTGCCGTCACCACCAATGGCGCGCATCCGTTTTCCACCGGCCTCGACCAGTGCCTTGTGCATAACGGCTCGCTGTCGAACCACAACGCCGTGCGTCGCACCTTGAAGGGCGAGGGCCTCAGCTTCGCCACCGACAATGACAGCGAGGTCGCGGCCGGCTACCTGACCTGGCGGATGCGTGAGGGTGCAAGCCTGGAGCAGGCGCTGACCCAAAGCCTCGATGATCTCGATGGCTTCTATACCTTCGTGGTCGGCACCGAGTCAGGCTTCGCGGTGCTGCGCGATCCCATCGCCTGCAAGCCTGCCGTGATGGCTGAGACCGACGACTACGTCGCCTTCGGTTCGGAGTATCGCGCGCTCGATGGCCTGCCGGGCATCGACAAGGCCCGCGTGTTCGAGCCCGAGCCGGCGCGGGTCTATGCCTGGGAACGTGCCTGATGACATCCGCTGACCTCGCCTCGATCACGCTGCGTGAGCTGAATGCCACCCTGCACGCATTGCCCGCCGACACCAACGAGACCCATTGGCTGGTCGCCAATCCCGGCGGCAAGCACGCCATCGCCTGCGGCCTGACCCTGCCCATCACCGTCGAGATCGACGGTCACGTCGGCTACTACTGTGCCGGCATGAACAGCGAAGCCACCGTATTGGTGAAGGGCAATGCCGGCGTCGGCATAGCCGAGAACATGATGTCAGGCGAGGTGCGGGTCCAGGGCGATGCCAGCCAGGCCGCCGGCGCCACCGGCAATGGCGGGCTGCTCGTCATCGAAGGCAATGCCTCGGCGCGCTGCGGCATCTCCATGAAGGGCATCGACATTGTGGTGAAGGGCTCGATCGGGCCGATGAGCGCCTTCATGGCGCAGGCCGGCAATCTTGTGGTGCTCGGCGATGCCGGCGAGGCGCTCGGCGATTCGATCTACGAGGCGCGGCTGTTCGTGCGCGGCGCGGTGAAGAGCCTCGGCTCCGACTGCGAGGAAAAGCCGATGACATCAGACGATCGCAGCGTGCTCGATGCGGTGCTGGCGAAGGCCGGGATCGCGGACGTCGATGCCGGAGCCTTCCGGCTCTACGGTTCCGCGCGAAAGCTTTATCATTTTCATGTCGACAACGTCGACGCGTATTGATCGGACGTTTCATGGCCGGGCACGACCAACCCACCCATCGCACGCTGCCGCGCTTTTCGGCGACTTTCGACCCGCACACCATCGTCGAGATCCAGCGCGCTGCCGCCACCGGCATCTATGACATCCGCGGCGGCGGCGCCAAGCGCAAGCTGCCGCATTTCGACGACCTGTTGTTCCTGGGCGCGTCGATCTCGCGCTATCCGCTGGAAGGCTACCGCGAGAAGTGCGGCACCAACGTGCTGCTCGGCACGCGCTTTGCGAAGAAGCCGATCGAGCTGAAGATCCCCATCACCATCGCCGGCATGAGCTTCGGCGCGCTGTCGGGACCTGCCAAGGAGGCGCTCGGCCGCGGCGCCTCCGCCATGGGCACGTCGACGACGACCGGCGACGGCGGCATGACGCCGGAAGAGCGCGGCCATTCCTCGCTGCTGGTCTATCAGGTGCTGCCGTCGCGCTACGGCATGAACCCGGTCGACCTGCGCCGCGCCGATGCCATCGAAGTGGTGATCGGGCAGGGCGCCAAGCCCGGCGGCGGCGGCATGCTGCTCGGCCAGAAGATCACCAAGCGCGTCGCCGATATGCGTCGGCTGCCGGAAGGCATCGACCAGCGCTCGGCCTGCCGCCATCCGGACTGGACCGGTCCTGACGATCTCGAGATCAAGATCGAGGAATTGCGCGAGATCACCGACTGGCAGAAGCCGATCTTCGTCAAGGTCGGCGCCTCAAGGCCCTATTACGACACCGCGCTGGCGGTGAAGTCCGGCGCCGACGTGGTGGTGCTCGACGGCATGCAGGGCGGCACGGCCGCCACGCAGGACGTGTTCATCGAGAATGTCGGTCTGCCGATCCTCGCCGCCATCCGGCCGGCCGTGCAGGCGCTGCAGGACCTCGGCCTGCATCGCAAGGTGCAACTGATTGTGTCGGGCGGCATCCGCACCGGCGCCGATGTCGCAAAGGCGCTGGCGCTCGGCGCCGACGCGGTGTCGATCGGCACTGCGGCGCTGATCGCGCTCGGCGATAACGATCCGCGGCTGGAGGATGAATACCGCGCGCTCGGCACCACCGCCGGCGCCTATGACGACTGGCACGAGGGCCGCGATCCCGCCGGCATCACCACGCAGGATCCGCAGCTGGCCGCACGGCTCGATCCGGTGCTGGCCGGCCGCCGCCTTGCCAACTATCTCGCGGTGCTGACGCTGGAGTGCCAGACCATCGCGCGCGCCTGCGGCAAGAGCCACGTCCACAATCTCGAACCGGAAGATCTGGTGGCGCTGACGGTGGAGGCTGCCGCGATGGCTGGCGTGCCGCTTGCAGGCACCGACTGGATACCGGGGAAGACTTACTGAGTTTCATCATCGTGCGGGGGCGACATGACGGATCTGGCGGCGACAGCTAAAGAACGCGGCATCAAGAATTTCCTGATCGCCTATACCGACCTGTTCGGGACACTGCGCGCCAAGCTGGTCCCCGCCAGCGCCATCAACGGCATGATGAAAAACGGCGCGGGCTTTGCCGGCTTCGCCACCTGGCTCGACATGACGCCGGCCGATCCCGACGTGCTGGCGATGCCGGATATCTCGAGCATGATCCAGTTGCCGTGGAAGCCGGAAGTGGCGTGGCTCGCCGCCGATCCGTGGATGAGCGGCAAGCCCGTCGAGCAGGCGCCGCGCAATACCCTGAAACGACTGATCGCCAAGGCCGGACCGGGGATGCAGTTGAAGAGCGGCGTCGAATGCGAGTTCTTCCTGATCTCGCCCGACGGCCGCGGCATCGACGATACCGCCGATCGTCAGGCCAAACCCTGTTACGACCAGTCCGCCCTGATGCGCCGCTACGAGGTCATCAGCGAGATCAGCGACTGCATGCAGGAGCTCGGCTGGGGTCCGTACCAGAGCGACCATGAGGATGCCAACGGTCAGTTCGAGATGAACTGGGGCTATGACGACGCTTTGGTCACCGCCGACCGCCACGTGTTTTTCAAATACATGGCCAAGTCGATCGCCGAGAAGCACGGCATGCGCGCCACCTTCATGCCCAAGCCGTTCAGCCATCTCACCGGCAACGGCTGCCACGTCCACGTCTCCCTGTGGGATGGCGACCGCAACCTGTTCGAGGACGACAAGGGCGAGCTTGGCGTCTCCGCGCTGGGCTATCATTTCATCGGCGGCATCATCCATTCCGCCGATGCCATGGCGGCGATCCTCAATCCCACGGTGAATTCCTACAAGCGCATCAACGCGCCGCGCACCCTGTCCGGCGCCACCTGGTCGCCCAACACGGTGACCTATACCGGCAACAACCGCACCCACATGATCCGCATTCCCGAGGCCGGCCGCTTCGAGCTGCGGCTGCCGGACGGCGCCGCCAACCCCTATGCCATGCAGGCCGCGATCATCGCCGCCGGCCTCGACGGGATCGCCAGCAAGCGCGATCCGGGCAAGCGCCTCGACATCAACATGTACACCGACGGCCACACCGTCGGCGACGTCAAGCGGCTGCCCCTCAACCTGCTCGACGCCATCCGCGCACTGGAGCAGTCCGAGCTGCTGCAGCAGAGCCTGGGGCCGCTGGTGCCGGCCTATCTCAAGCTGAAGAAGCAGGAATGGGACGACTACGCCCGTCATCTTACGGAGTGGGAGCGCGATACTACGCTGGACTGCTAGGGCGCGAATGGTGCCGGTTTGCGGCGGAATCCGGCGATTCGCCCCGACAAAAACGCCCTGAGGCCTTGTTTTGAAGGGTTGATCGAAAATAAATGGCGAAAACACCGTGAAAAACTGTGAAATTCGCATTGAGTGCGAGTTTTTCCTGCGGTTTCCCCATAGTGTTTGACGACCGAATCACCCCCAAAGGAGCCTCACATGGCCGACCAAATGACCAAGTCCCAGCTGATCGAGAAGATCAACGAGTCCCACACCGAGCTGACCAAGAAGGACGTCAAGGGCGTTCTCGAGACGCTCGCCACCATCGGCTACAAGGAACTGAAGAAGAACGGCGTTTTCCTCGTTCCCGGTTTCGCGAAATTCGTGGTCATCAAGAAGCCCGCCACCAAGGCGCGCAAGGGCACCAATCCCTTCACTGGCGAACCGATGACCTTCAAGGCCAAGCCGGCCCGCAAGATCGTGCGCGCCCGTCCGGTCAAGGCCGCCAAGGACGCGGTCTGATCCGACCCGCGATTGCCGCCCGGTAATCGCATCAGGCTTTGAGTCTGATCGCGGCGTCCTGCACCAGCAGGGCGCCGCGATTGCGTTTGCGATGAAGTGTGTCCTGCTTTGCGTAGGACAATGGAACGGCCCCTCATCCTGAGGAGCGGTCGTTTTCGACCGCGTCTCGAAGGATTGGGCCCACATTCTCATGGTTCGAGACGCGCGCAAGGGCGCGCTCCTCACCATGAGGACGGTGGTGTCCGACACGTGAACAGTTGTCCCAGCAGCCGCTTCTTGTAGGCCACCGCATCCATGTCGCGGATGTCGACGCTGAGGCTTTTGGTCTGGGGCAGCAGCCGAACCATGGCCGCGCGCAGGGCCTCGCTGAGCGCCACCTTCTGAGCCGGCGTGCGGCCTTCCAGCAGGGACAGCGTCACGTGGCAGAAGCCGTCGCGCTTCCCGGCTACCAGATAGGTCGCATAGGACATCGCGCGGATCTTGAGATCCTCCGCCTGCACCACGCCGGTGGCCGCCGCCGCCTCGTGCAGCGCCTGCATCAGCGTCGTTGCGTCGAAGGAGGCGTGGCCGTCGGTGGAATGTTCGATGACGATATGCGGCATGGAATCTCCATTGGTTGAATGACACGCCGCCTTTCACCTCTCCCCGCCCAGCGAAGCTTCGCTTCGCGCGGCGGGGAGAGGTAAAGTGCGCTCTTCCAGACCTACAGCAGCATCGACTTCACCGACTCCGCGCCCTCGCGCAGCAGCGGCAGGAAGCGGTCGATCATTTCGCCGGTGGAGACGCGGTCGACATGGGCGCCCATGTTGATGGCCGCGGCGATGGTGCCGTCATAGCGCAGCACCGGCACGGCGATCGAGCGGAAGCCCGGCTCGGCCTCGCGGTCGACCAGCGAATAGCCCTTTTCGCGGTCGGTGATGATGGTGGCCTTCAGCAGGTCCTTGTCGGTGACGGTGTGCGGCGTCAGCGGCGCCAGCTCCATCGCGTCGATGGTTTCGGCCAGCGCGCTGTTGGAGAGTTGGCCGAGCAGGACGCGCCCGACCGAGCTGCAGAAGGCAGGCAGCCGGTAGCCGAGATCGATGCCGGCGGAGAACACCCGCGCCGGGCTGCTGCGCGCCACGAAGATCACCTCGTTGCCGTCGAGAATCGCCAGCGAGGAGATTTCCTGCGCGGCGCTCGACACCCGGTCGAGCACCGGCTGCAGGATCGTCACCACCTGGTTGGAGGTGAGATAGGAGGACGCCAACGACAGCACGCGCGGCGTCAGCGTGAACAGCTTGCCGTCGCTGGCGACATAGCCCGCGCGTTCCAGCGTGAACAGGATGCGCCGCGCAGTGGCACGCGGCAGGTCGGCAGCCTTGGCGAGATCGCTCAGCGTCATCGGGCGCGGGTGGGCGCCGAACAGCTCGAACACCCGCAGGCCGCGGTCGAGGCTTTCGATGAAGTCGGTGCCGCGCGCATCGTCGGGATCGCGTTTCAGTTTCGGCATCGCATCCTCGCGCGCGTCAACCGACGGCTTCCAGTTTCTTCAGGTCGAAGGCGAGGTCGGCAGCCTGTTCCGGGGTCGGCGACTGCGATGCGGCAATCAGCCGGCGCGCGATCATCTGGTCGCCCGGCCGGTTGATGCTGTCCACCGCGGTCAGGGTGGTGCCGCGATAGTAGAACACCGAGAACTTGCCTTGCTCGATGGCGCCGCGGATCACCGCAACATCGCTGGGTGCCGACAGGCCGACGATCTGCAGCTTGGCGTCGTACTGGTCGGACCAGAATCGCGGCACGCTGTCATAGGGCTCGGACTTGCCGGCAATGGCGGCGCCGACAGCCTTGCCCTGGTCGGTGGCGTTCTGCACGGATTCCAGCCGCACCCGCCGGCCGACAAGCCGGTTGTAGTGGTTGCTGCAATCGCCGGCCGCATAGATCCCTGGCACATCGGTGCGGCCGCAGTCGTCGACGTCGATGCCGTTGCTGCAATGGATGCCCGCTTGCGAGGCCAGTTCGTCGTTGGCGATGCCGCCGATGCCGGCGACGATGAGATTGCCATGCACGCTGCTGCCATCGCCGCACACCACGTCATGGGCGCTGTCCGGGCCGTCGTCGATGCGCACCGCGGTCTCGTTGAAGCGGATATCGACGCCGTGACCCTGATGCAGGTCGCGCAGGTAGTTGGAGATCAGCGGCGATACCGCGCGCTCCAGCAAGCGCGAGGCCGCCTCGATCAGCGTCACCGTCTTGCCGGCCTTGGCGGCGGTGGCCGCCACTTCGAGTCCGATGAAGCCGCCGCCGACGATCACCACCGAGCGGGCCGCGTCGAGGCGCCGCTTCAGGTCGACCGCGTCGTCGAGGGTGCGCAGATAGGAAATGCCGTCGCGGTCATGGCCGGGAATGGCAAGTTTGCGCGCGCGGGAGCCGGTGGCGATCAGCAGCGTGTCATAGGTGAGGCGCTCGCCGCCTTGCAGCTCGACGCAGCGGGCGTCGCGATCGATCCGTATGGCGCGGTGGCCGAGCGTCATATCGATGCGCTGGGCGGCAAAAATCGGCGCCGCGCAGGATCAGGTTGCTGTGCGCCACGCTGCCGGACAGAAAGCCCTTGGACAGCGGCGGCCGCTGATAGGGCAGGTCGGCCTCGTCGGCGACGATGCGGATCGGCGCCTGGTAGCCGGCTTCGCGCGCGCTGATGGCCGCCTGGACGCCGGCATAGGATGCGCCAATGATCAGCAGGCCGCTCATAGCGGGTGTCCCGGCGTGCAGAAGCTGGAGATGGAGAGGGTTCGGGGCACGGCGGACTCCTTGCGATGTGGCGTATATCGAACAAGCGTTCGCCGGGTGCAAGCCAATGCTGCGGGCAGCCTTGCCCAGCATCGCGGCAACCGCTGCCACAACAATCCTCTTGCTTGGAATTCATCTAGATATAAAATCGCCCATAAGTTCAATAGACGAACAAATATGTTTGGCCGCTGGCGGAGAATTCCGCGCGATATCGTTCAATTCGAGGGCCCTCACCATGATGAGCCAAGAGCAAAATGATCTGATCACCCGGGTCGGGCCGAAGGCGCCGGCCGGCAAGCTGATGCGCAATTACTGGCAGCCGGCGGCGCTGGTGGATGAACTTGACGGCCCGCGCCCGATCAAGCCGGTCCGGCTGCTCGGCGAGGATTTTGTCATCTTCCGCGATGAAGCGGGGCGCTACGGCCTGCTCGACCGCGACTGCCCGCATCGCGGCGCCGATCTCGCCTTCGGCCGGCTCGAAGGCGGCGGCGTGCGCTGCGCCTTTCACGGCTGGCTGTTCGACGTCAACGGCAAGTGCCTGGAGACGCCGGCCGAACCCGCGACCTCCAAGCTGTGCGCCGGCATCAAGCAGCGCGCTTATCCGGTGATGGAAAAGGGTGGCATCCTCTGGGCCTATCTCGGCGAAGGCGAGCCGCCGGCATTTCCCGAACTCGACTGTTTCGCAGCCCCCGGCGCCTACACTTTTGCCTTCAAGGGCCTGTTCGAATGCAACTGGCTGCAGGCGCTGGAGGTCGGCATCGATCCCGCGCATGCCTCGTTCCTGCATCGCTTCTTCGAGGACGAGGACACGTCGGCGGCCTATGGCAAGCAGTTCCGCGGCGCTTCCGCCGGAAGCGAGCTGCCGATGACCAAGATCCTGCGCGAATACGATCGTCCGATCATCAACGTGGAAAGCACCGAATACGGGTTGCGGCTGATTGCGCTGCGCCAGCTCGACGACGAGCGCACCCATGTGCGCGTCACCAACCAGGTGTTCCCCCACGGTTTTGTCATTCCCATGAGCACCGAGATGACCATTTCGCAGTGGCACGTGCCGGTGGATGACGAGAACTGCTACTGGTATGCGATCTTCACCAGCTACACCAAGCCGGTCGACAAGGTGAAGATGCGCGCGCAGAGGCTCGAGCTCTACGAATTGCCGGATTACAAGTCGCGAAAAAACCGCAGCAACGATTACGGTTTCGATCCGCACGAGCAGGCGACCGAGACCTATACCGGCATGGGCGCCGACATCAACGTCCACGACCAGTGGGCGGTGGAATCCATGGGCAAGATCCAGGACCGCACCCGCGAGCATCTCGGCAGTTCCGACAAGGCGATCATCGCCTACAGAAAACTGCTGCGCGCCGAGATCGAGAAGGTCGCCGGCGGCCAGAAGCCGATGATGGTCCTCGACGCCAGCAATGCGCGCAGCATCCAGGGGCCGGGCACCATGGACGGCATCGGCCCGACCAGGGGCTGGGAAACCTACTGGATGGAAGTTGACGTCGCCCGCCGCCGCGGCGCACCTTGGGCCGCACCGGTGCCGAACGAGACGCCGGCCACCGTGACCCGCATGACGGCGGCGGAGTAACCACTTAACCTCGCCCCGCTTTTGCGGGGAGAGGTCGAACCCTCGCGTGAGCGAGGCTTCGGGTGAGGGGCTGCCCGTGTTTCGCTCAAGAGGCCCTCACCCGACGCGAATGACCTGCGGTCTTTCGCGCCACCCTCTCCGCCTGGCGAAGCTTTGCTTCGCTGGGCGGGGGAAGATGCCCGCGCTTGTTTGATCGAATGAGGAGATCGCGTTGAGTTTCGTCGAACGTCACGGGTTGTGGTCCGCAGAACAGAAGGATGCTGCCGTCCGGCTGCGCCGCATCGTTGAGGAGCAGAAGCTGGAAGTGATCCGGCTGTCGTTCCCGGACCAGCACGGCATCCTGCGCGGCAAGACGCTGATCGCCAGCGAGGCACTGCGCTGCCTGGAAAACGGCTGCAGCATCACCACCACCATGTTCGCCAAGGACACCTCGCACAAGTCGGTGTTTCCGGTGTTCACCGCCGGCGGCGGCTTCGGCATTCCCGAAATGCAGGGCGCCGCCGACGCGCTGATGATTCCCGATCCGCTGACCTTCCGCGTGCTGCCGTGGGTCGAGGCCACCGGCTGGCTGCTGTGCGACGTGCATTTCGCCGATGGCCGTCCGGTGCCGTTCGCCACCCGCAATCTCTACAAGGGCGTGCTCGCCGATCTCAACAAGCGCGGTTACGATTTCGTCGCCGGCCTCGAGGTCGAGTGCCACATCTTCAAGTCCGAGGAGATGCGGATGGCGCCGGAGGATGCCGGCCAGCCCGGTCGTCCGCCGGAGGTGAGCCTGCTGTCGCTCGGCTACCAGTATCTCACCGAGCAGCGCTACGACCAGATGGAGCCGGTGCTGGAATTCATCCGCCGCGACGTGCTGGCGCTCGGCCTGCCGTTGCGTTCGATCGAAGTGGAATACGGCCCGAGCCAGTGCGAATTCACCTTCGCGCCGACCGTGGGCATGGCGCCGGCGGACAGCATGGTGCTGTTCCGCTCAGCGGTGAAACAGATCTGCCATCGCCGCGGCTATCACGCCACCTTCATGTGCCGGCCGAAGATTCCCAACGTGGTCTCGTCCGGCTGGCATCTGCACCAGTCGATCGTGGCGCGCGATGGCGGCACCAACGCCTTCATGTCCACGGAGGAGAACGTGCCGCTGTCGCCGTTCGGCCGCGGCTGGCTCGCCGGCCTGCTGGCCCACGCCCGCGCCGCCACCGTGTTCACCACGCCGACCATCAACGGCTACAAGCGCTACCGCTCCTATTCGCTGGCGCCGGACCGCGCGATCTGGGGCCGCGACAACCGCGGCGCCATGATCCGCGTGCTCGGCGGTCCCAACGATTCCGCGACGCGGCTGGAAAACCGCGTCGGCGAGCCCGCCGCCAATCCCTATCTCTACATGTCGTCGCAGATCCTCGCCGGGCTCGACGGCGTCGACCGCGCGCTCGATCCCGGTCCGTCGGCGGATACGCCTTATGAGAGCGACGCGCCGCTGCTGCCGAAGTCGCTGCGCGAGGCGGTGTTTGCGCTGAAGGATGATCCGTTCTTCCGCGATGCCATGGGCGCAACGATGGTGGATTATTACACCCACATCAAACTCGCCGAGGTCGAGCGTTTCCAGGCGGAGGTTTCCGACTGGGAGCAGCGCGAATATTTCGAGATGTTTTGACGCGCCTGCTCTGGCGCATTACGGCACATTTATTGAATACACGTTTGTCGAAACTTCGTGACCAACACCGGGGACCAATGATGATCAGACACCGCCAATCGATTCTTGCATTCGCCTTCCTGGGCCTGATAACCGGCGCGGCCTCGGCCGACGTGATCAAGGTCGGCGTCATCGGGACCATGTCCGGTCCCTACGCGCTGTTCGGCCAGAACTTCAAGATGGGCATCGATGCCTGGGTCGCCGAACACGGCAACAAGGTCGGCAGCCATGAGGTCGAGTTCGTCTACAAGGACGAGGAGAGCCCGAACCCCGCCAAGTCGAAGGCGCTGGCCCAGGAATTGATCGTCAAGGACAAGGTGCAGTATCTCGCCGGCGTCTATTTCACCCCGAACGCCATGGCCATTGCACCGCTGCTGGAGGAGTCCAAGACCCCGCTGGTGGTGATGAATGCCGCCACCTCGGCCATCGTCGAAAAAGCCCCTATATCGTGCGCACCTCGTTCACCATGTGGCAGAACACCGTGCCGGCCGCCAACGTCGCCTTCAAGAACGGCGCCAAGAAGGTGGCGATCGCGGTCAGCGATTACGGCCCGGGCATCGACGCCGAGGCGGCGTTCAAGAAGACCTTCGAGACCGCCGGTGGCGCCGTGGTCGAGGCGATCCGCATTCCGCTCGCCACCACCGACTTCAGCCCGATCATGCAGCGCATCAAGAATTCCGGCGCCGACACCATCTTCACCTTCCTGCCGTCGGGGCCGCCGACCCTCGGCTTCGTCAAGGCCTATATCGACAACGGCCTGAAGGCGGGCGGCGTCAAGCTGATGTCCACCGGCGACGTGGTCACCGAGCCCGATCTGCCGACCATCGGCGATTCCGGTATCGGCATTTTGTCGACCTATCACTATTCGGTGTCGCATGACTCGCCGGAGAACAGGGCGTTCCTCGCCTCGATCCAGAAGGGTGGCGGCAAGCTCGATGACGTCACCATGACATCGGTCGCCGCCTATGACGGTGCCCGCCTAATCTACAAGATGATCGAGGCCACCGACGGCAAGCGCGATCCGGAAAAGGCCCTGGCCGCCGTCAAGGGCATGAAGTGGGTCAGCCCGCGCGGCCCGGTCTCCATCGATCCCGCCACCCGCCACATCCGCCAGAACGTCTATCTGCGCTCGGTGGAGAAGGTCGACGGCAAGCTGATCAACAAGGAAAGCCAGACCTTTGACGCCCAGCCGGACTGGGCGCTGAGCAAGGAGTAGGAATCTGTGGCTGACTGGCTGATGGTGGTACGCACCCCTTTTCAGCCAGTCGTCCCCGCGAAGGCGGGGACCCATAGACACCGCGCTCTCGGATAAAATGCTTCAGGCCGTCGCGGTTCTGCTTTCGACGACGGTGGTTATGGGTCCCCGCCTTCGCGGGGACGACCGTGGAGAGAGCCAGCATCCTCTCGTTCAGAATGTTTGCGGCAACCGCCGTTTCTGCGAATAAAGTACCCCATGCGCCTTGCCCTCAGCATACTCACCGACGCCCTGGCCTATGGCATGGTGCTGTTCATCATCTCCATCGGTCTGTCGATCATGATGGGGTTGATGCGCGTGGTGAATCTGGCGCATGGCGCTTTCGCCATGATCGGCGGCTATCTCGCGTCCTATGCGATCCGCGACCTGCACGTGCATTACAGCGTCGCGATCATGCTCGCCGTGGTCGGCACCATTATCGTTTCGATCCCGTTCGAGCTGCTGCTGTATCGACGGATCTATCGCAAGTCCGATCCGCTGATCCAGGTGCTGATGACCATCGGCATCACCTTCTTCATCATCGGCGTCGTCAATTTCATCTTCGGCCCGACGCTGAAGTCCATCCCGCTGCCGGCCACCCTGAGCGGCCCGCTGGATATCGGCTTCCGTTCGATCCCGACGCATCGGCTGTTCGTCATTGCCTGCGGCCTCGTGACGGCGCTTCTGTTGTGGCTGCTGATCGAAAAGACCGAATTCGGCATCAAGCTGCGCGCCTCGGTCGATCACAGCGGCATGGCCGACGCGCTGGGCATCCGCACCGAGATCATCTATGCGGCGACCTTCGCGCTGGCCATCGGCCTCGGCGCGTTCGGCGGCGTGGTCGGCGCCGAGATCCTGCCGATCGAGCCGTTCTACGCGCTGCGCTACATGGTGACGTTCCTGGTGGTGGTCTCCGTCGGCGGCGCCGGCTCGATCACCGGCGCGCTGTCGGCGTCCCTGCTGCTCGGCCTTGCCGACACCACCGGCAAGTACCTGGCGCCGGAATTCGGCGAGTTCTTCTTCTATCTCACCGTGATCGTCATCGTGTTCCTGTTTCCGCACGGTCTGTTCGGCAGGAAGCACACATGAGTGAGATTGCCGTGAGCCAAGTTCCGCTTCGACGGATGATTCCCTTCGCGCAGGAAGCCGGCGGCGCGCTGGCCATTGCCTTGCTCGGTACCATCGGCTGGTTCCTGTTTCCCGACGATCTGGCCTTCCTGACGCGGCTGATCGGCATTTCGTTTCTGGTGCTGTCACTGGATCTCGTCACCGGCTATTGCGGCATCGCCACGCTCGGCCATGCCGCGCAGTTTGGCGTCGCCGCCTATGCCGCCGGCATTGCCTGCGTGCGCGGCGTCACCGATCCGCTGGCGTTGCTCGGTGTCGGCCTCGTTGCCGGCACGCTGATGGGCCTGATCTCCGGCGCGCTGATCGCGCGCTTTCGCGGCCTGCCGCAATTGGTGCTGTCCATCGCCGTCGGGCAACTGGTGGCGGCGCTCGCCAACAAGCTGCAATGGCTCACCGGCGGCAGCGACGGCCTCTCAGGCATCGAGCCGTCAAAGGTGTTCGGCATCTACGGTTTCGACATGTACAGCCGCACCGCTTTCCTGTTTTCGCTGGCAGTCTTGATCGTCGTGTTCGTCGTGCTGTCGCGCTTCGTGCGCTCGCCGTTCGGGCTGATGTGCCGGGCCATCAAGGATGACGACCTGCGCGCCAAGATGATCGGCGTGGGCGTCTATCCGCGGCTCGTCATCATGTACGGCGTCTCCGGCGCGGTGGCCGGCATCGGCGGCGCGCTGACCGCCATGAGCACCGGCGTGGTCGGGCTCGACAGCGTCAGCTTCGAGCGCTCCGCGGAAGTGCTGGTGATGCTGGTGCTGGGCGGCGCCGGGCATCTGTGGGGGCGCTGGCCGGCGCTGTGCTGTTCCAGATCTTCGAGCACATCGTCGCCGCCGCCAACCCGTTTCACTGGATGACACTGGTCGGCCTGCTGCTGATCGGCATCGTGGTGTTCGCGCCGCGGGGTTGATCGAGCCCGTGCTGGCGCTGGCGCAGCGCCTGCGCCATGGGAGGGCATCATGACCGCCCTGCTCGAAGCCCGCGGCATCTCGCGCGCCTTTGGCGGCTTGCACGTGACCAACAATGTCAGCTTTGCGCTGCAGCCCGGCGACCGCGTGGCGCTGATCGGTCCCAACGGCGCCGGCAAGACCACTTTGGTCAACCTCATCACCGGCGACATCGCGCCGAGCGTCGGGGCGTTCCTGATGTCGGGCGACGACATCACCGCCGAGAGCATTCCCGCCCGCGTGCAGCGCGGCCTGGTGCGCACGTTCCAGACCACCCGGCTGTTCCAGACCCTCACCGTGGCTGACAATGTGGCCCTGGCCATCATGCAGCGCCGCGGCATCGCCCGACGGTTCTTTTCGCGCGCCACCGAACGGCCCGATGTGCGCGCCGAATGGAGCGACATCCTGGCTCGTGTCGGCCTCGATGCGCTGGCCTACCGCAAGGTCTCCGAACTGGCCTACGGCCAGCAGCGATTGATTGAGCTGGCGATCGGCATTGCGCTGAAGCCCAAGGTGCTGCTGCTCGATGAGCCCGCCGCCGGCGTGCCCCATGACGAGGCGCCGCGGATTCTCGACGTCATCAACGCGCTGCCATCCGACATCGCGGTGCTGATGATCGAGCACGACATGGATCTGGTGTTCAAGTTCGCCAGCCGCGTGCTGGTGCTGGCGGCAGGAAGGCTGATCTTCGAAGGCTCGCCGAAAGACGTCACCGCCGATCACGAAGTCCGCCGTGCCTATCTGGGGAGCTATGCCGATGCCCGCCGCGCCCCTTGAGATCAGCGGCCTGTGCGCCGGCTATGGTCCGACCCGGATCATCGAGGACATTTCGTTTGCGGTGAAGGCCGGCGGTCGTCTTGCGGTGCTCGGCCGCAACGGCATGGGCAAGACCACGCTGCTCGCCACCCTGATGGGCCTGACCACGCGCCATGGCGGCCGGATCGGCATCGGCGACGAGGACATCACATCCCGGCGCACCTCGGCGCGCGCGGAGCGCGGCATCGGCTATGTGCCGCAGACCCGCGACATCTTTCCGTCGCTGACCGTCGAGGAGAATCTGCGCACCGGGTTGAAGGAGCGCCCGCCATCGGCGCTGGACGAGGCCTATGCCATGTTCCCGCGGCTGCGCGAGCGGCGCGGCAATTACGGCAAGCAGCTGTCCGGCGGCGAGCAGCAGATGCTGTCGATGGCCCGCACGCTGCTCGGCAAGCCGTCCATCCTGCTGCTCGACGAGCCGCTCGAGGGCCTCGCGCCGGTGATCTGCGACGAGCTGATGGCGCTGCTGACCCGGCTCGCCGCCGGCGGCGAGGTCACCATCATCCTGGTCGAGCAGCAGATCGAACGCGCGCTGGATTTTGCCGACAGTGTGATGGTGATGGAACGCGGCCGCATCAGCTGGACCGGCGCACCTGACGCGCTGCGATCCGACCGCGCGCTGGTCGACCGGCTGGTCGGGGTGGGGATTCATTAATTGAGTTCTTCACCTCTCCCCGCCGCGCGAAGCAAAGCTTCGCTAGGCGGGGAGGGGTCGACCGGCGGAGCGCAGCGACGTCGGTCGGGTGAGGGGCTATCGTGTAAAACTCCGGCTCCCCTCACCCGAAGCCTCGCTGTCGCTCGGCTTAGACCTCTCCCCGCAAGCGGGGAGAGGTTAGCAAGGCGCCGTGAATTCTACCCGCCCCTCGACTCCACCACCTTGCGGCAGGAGTCGGACAGTTTCGTCTTGTTGGCGCGCAGGCAGGCATTCATCTCCGGCGGCTTGCCTATGTGCTCGGCGCAGAATCGGCCGGCATCGGAGCGGCAGGCGAGCTGCTCTTCGCGGCTCGGCCCGGATTGCGACAGCGCTGACGATGCGGCTGCCACCGTCACGATGGCGATGCCGATGGAATTCCTGATGATGGACCAGATCATGGAGCGACCTTTCGGTTGTTGCTGAGCTGACTCGCGTTTCGACCGCTTCACCATGGCGGGGCAGGCGAGACCGACCAATGCCATATTCGTGGCATGGATGATCGCGCAATCGCAGGGACGATCGCGCAATGCGCGATCGTTCTCCCATTTTCATGGGATTTTCCATCGCACGCCGCCGTCGCAAGGATCCCCCGCGTCGGCTGCAGCGACCGACCAGTCCCGCGCAGCGCCGGACGTCCAACAGGGAGAGATGACATGCTGAGCAAGACAGGATGGGTGCGCGCCGGACTGATCACGACGGCGCCCACGATCTCGCTGGGCGCCGGACAGGCCCAGGCGGTGGTGGTGTGCAAGACCGCCGGCGTGCCGCAGGGCTGCGTGGCGCGCGTCGGCGCGCCGGTCGTTGCGGCGACGCGGGTGGCCGGCGTCGGGGTCGGTGCGCGCGG
Source organism: Rhodopseudomonas sp. P2A-2r (assembly GCF_026015985.1). Lineage (GTDB taxonomy): Bacteria > Pseudomonadota > Alphaproteobacteria > Rhizobiales > Xanthobacteraceae > Tardiphaga. The sequence continues at coordinate 1,949,931 of NZ_CP110389.1, forward strand.
CGTCGGCGTCCGCCCGGGTACGCCGTGGAATCGCGGCGGTCCGGTCAACCGCGTCGGCCGCCGCTGACGCTCGGCGGATCAGCCGGCGGCGTCGCCGTCGGGAAAGCGGCGCGGCAGCACGAGCTTCACCCTCGTGCCGCCGGCGTCGGAGGCGAGCTCCAGCGTCGCGCCGCAGCGCGCGGCGCGGCTTTTCATGTTGCGCAGGCCGCGCGCCGAGCTCGCGCCGGCAGCCGCGGCGCCGTCCGGCGCCAGCGCGAAGCCGTTGCCGTCATCCGCGATGGTGATGCAGCCATAGTCGCCTTGCGCCGGGTCGGTCAGCGTCTCGATCGTCACCGTGATCCGTCGTGCGCCGGCATGCTTGATGGCGTTGGTCAGGGCCTCATCGAGCAGCCGCACGATCTGGATGACGTGCCAGGGCCTGAGCTCGGGGTGCACCGGCAGGCCCTGCGGCGTCAGCGTCTGCCAGTGCAGAGTCATGTCATGCGGACGCAGTTGCGCCGTGGCACGCTCGCGCCACGATCCCAAAGCCAGCATCAGGTCGCCGCCGATATCGTCCATGGCGTCGATCACGAGGCGGAGGTCCTTCAGCGCGGCGCGCGCGGCCTCGCCGATCGGGGCACCGGCATTGTCGCGTTCGCTGAGTGCGACGATGCTGACGAGTTGCCCGCCGAGTCCGTCGTGGAGGTCGCGCATCAGCCGGGTGCGCTCCAGCGCCAGCGCCGCGGCGCGGGCGCGCTGTTCCTCGCGCGCGAAGCTGGCCTTCAGCTTGTCCTCGGCCTCGCGCACCAGCGTCACCATGTTGCTGGCGAAGCTGTCGACCTCGTTGAGCGCGCGTGCGAAGCGCCAGGTGAGCCCGGCGCCGATCGCCACCAGCAGCGCCGAATAGGACAGGCGAGACACGAAAATCCGGCCGTTGTCGATCACCTGCAGAACCCCGAGGATGTCGCTCACCCAGCAGGTCAGCGCAATGGTGGCGGCGCAACCCAGCATCAGGCTCGCAATGTCCTGTCGCCGGAGCACGGCGCGTGCCACGACGATAGCCATGGCCGACAGGCAGAGTCCGACGGTTGGCACGCCGACCCAGACGAACATGCTGCGCACCAGCGGCTGGCCGCCGAACAGCCCGACGACGACCACCAGCAGGCCCGGCGCAAAGATCAGCCAACCGTAGCGTGGCCAGGTCCCCTCGAAGAACAGAATGGCAAATGTCAGAAACAGCGCGCCCTCGATCGGCGCCGAGGCAATCAGCGTCGCGTTGAGCCGGGAGAACGCAGACGGCTCCATCGGCGTCGGCAGGAATGCCTGCACGGCGCCGATCGCCATGGCGGCGGCGAGCACGCCGTAAGCCCGCTCGTGGCGCCGCATCAGCCACATGATGGTGAGGATCACCGCGAGGATCGCCTGCCACGCGGAGAACACCACCGGCAGAGTGATGAACCGGCGGATGCGCTTGTCGTAGACCGGACGCAGCACCTCGTCGGGTCCGAGATAGACGGGATCGAGATAGCCGGTCAACGGTCCCCAGACGAACAGCCGGATCGACAGCACATTGTCGCCCTTGTGCAGCAGCGAGGCGGGGATCACCGCGATCTCCGGTGTGTTTCGGTCGGGCCGGTTGGCGGCGGGGTCGCGGCGGCTGTCGAGGATCGCCACGCCGTTGACCGCGACTTCGACGCCGTTGGTGAAACGCGGCAGCAACACCGACCATGCGCGCGGGTCGTCCGGTTCGCTGAAGCGCGTGGTGTAGACTGGCGGATCGTGCATCGCGAAACGCGAAGCGGTGAAGTGCGGCAGCGTGACGGCGCGCTCGCTGCCGCTTTCCCTGAGATCGAACGCGGTCAACCGCAAGGATGCCGGCGGCTCCGGCTGCGGCTGGCGCAGCAGCAGCACGAACACGATTGCGATCAGCGTCTGCAGCGCCAGATATGGCGCCAGCCGCAGTTTGGGCGCGTACCAGCCCCAGGCCCGGGGTGCGAACGCAAACGGTTTGTCCGCGGTTTCCGTCACAGCTTGATCAGGCCCTGTTGTACCGCCTCGAACACCGCCTCGCCGCGGGTGTGAACCTCGAGCTTGCGGTAGATGTTCTTGATATGGCCGGGCACGGTCTGCTTGGACAGGCCGAGATGGCCGGCGATCTCGGCGTAGCTGAAGCCCTTGGCGATACCCCACAGGATATCGATCTCCCGCGGCGTCAGCCGGATGGTGTTGAGCGCCGGCAAGGCCGCGGGTTCGGCCTGGGTCTGGGTGCGGCGCACGATGAAACGCGCGATCGACGCCGAGATCGGCGAATGCCCGGCGACCAGCTCGTGCACGGTGGCGGCGATGTCGGTCGGAAAGGCGTCCTTGAGCAGATAGCCGGTGGCGCCGACGGATCTCGCGGAGATCACGCTCTCCTCGTCGCCGAGGATCGAGATCACCATGATCTCGGTATCGGGAAAACGCTGCCGCGTCTCGCGGATCAGCGCGCTGCCATGGCCGTCGGGCAGTTGGAGGTCGGTCAGCAGCACGCGCGGTGCTTTCTGGGAAAGCGCACTGCGCGCCTCGGCCAGCGTCGCGGCTGCCGTGACCTGGAATCCGGCCTGCGTCAGCGCATCCTGCAGCCGCCACAGCGTCGGCGCATCGTCCTCCACGAGCAACACCGTGATCGCCTGCGCAAGGCGCTCGTCACCTGGCAGCGTCATGCCATCGTCCCCGACTGCTATTCCGGTCGCACAGAGAAGATTAGCCCCGCCGGTGCGCGTTGCGACAGCCATATTTATGGGGGCGGGTCTTACTTAACCTCTCCCCGCCTGCGGGGAGAGGTTAGACCCGTGCGCGCGGTGGCGCGATGCCCGTCAGCAGCACGGCATGTCGAGATAGTACTTGGTCACGCCCGGCTGCAGCGCCGCCAGTGCCTGGATCATCCCGGCATTGGCGGCCATGCCGGCGCGCATCTTGTCCAGCACTTCGGCGCGCACCGCCGGCAGGTCGACGCCGAGCACGCGGCCGTCCGTCACGATGCTGCGTCCGCCGACTATCAGCTCGCGGATGTGCGCGCGGGTGGCGCGGGAATACAGCACATGGAGCGGGTCGAGGTCGTCGCGGAGGCCGTCATTGTCGAGCGCCGCCCAGTCGAGCAGCAGCAGGTCGGCGGCGGCGCCCGGCTCGATGCGGCCGCCGTCGTTGACATTGGTGACCGCGAAGCGGCCGTTGCCGACCGCCTGTTGCAGCGCCTGCAGCCGCGTGGTCTGCAGGTCGAAGCCGGTGCCGGCGTGCAGCAGATAGGACAGCCGCAGCTCGCGCAGCGCATCGTCGTCATCGTCCAGCGCCTTGCTGTCGATGCCCATGGCAACCTTGCAGATCGACTTGTGCATCTGCGGCACCGGCGCCACGCCGGAATGCAGATGCAGGTTGGAGCTGGTATTGACCGTGATGGTGACGCCGCGCTCGGCCAGCAGGTCGAGCTCATACTGGTTGGCCCAGGTGCAATGCGCCAGCGTCAGCCGTGGCGACAGCAGGCCGATATTGTCGAGCATGCGCACCACGCCGTGCGGATAGGTCTCGTCGGCCCAGGCGCGCTGGTATTTGGTTTCCAGCAGGTGCATGTGGACGCGGCGGCCGGTGCGCTCCGAGGCTTTGGCGATGGCCTGCAGCAGTTCGTCGCTGCACCACTGCACGCCGTTGGGGCCGTATTGCACGTTGAAATGCGGGCTGTCGGCAGCGGCGGCGACGTCGTCCACCAGCTTGATGTAGTCCTGCGGCGACAGCGGCGGCTTCAGCAGCCGCGCCTCGATCTCGCGCCGCGCTTCGGCCGGCAGCGCCGCCAGCAACGGCCCGGCATCGCCGTAAACCAGCGGGTTGCGGTCCTTCATCGACACCGCAAATCCGGCGCGGATGCCGACGTCGCGCGCGGCGCGCGCCACCTCGGCGACTTCCGTGGGCAGGTCGGTGAGGCCCTGAGCGCGGGTGTAGTGGTTCATCACCGTGCCGGCGCCGCCGAGCGCGCTGTTGGCATAGGACATCGCTGCGGCCAGATAGGGATCCACCGCGGGAAACAGCCCGATATAGTTGATCCAGATCTCCAGCGGCATGGCGTCAGCGCCGATCGAACTGGTGCGCACCGCGCGACCGTGATCGTGGGCATTGACCAGTGCCGGCATCGCCAGCAGCTTTTCAGCCGCGGCGCTTTTCGACGGCGTGACCGCAGCGATCGCGTCGCCCTTGATGGCAATCGTCTGCGCGCCGAGCGATCCTGTGGGGCCGATCACATGGGTGCAATCGATGGTGCGGGTGGGGTCGGTCATACCGTGATCTCCGAACGTTTCAGCGAGTCGTCCCCGCCCGGCGCGCCTTTGGCGCGCGCAGGGCGTGGACCCATACGCCGTGCAGATATGAGTCATGGGGCGGGTGCCGGTCTGCGACCACGGGCCCGGAGGTTATGGGTCCCCGCTTTCGCGGGGACGACATGTAGAGTCTGGGTGCCTTACACCGGCACAGTGCCGCGTCGTGCTTTAGTTCGCAACCGTCGGCGGCACGCGATCGGCCTTGGCGGGGAGGAACCCGCGATCGAACACATCGCCTGATGCTGGCACCTTCGGCAGTTCGAACGACGCGGCGACGGTGGCGATGGCCGAGGTCAGACGCTTGTCGCCGACGTCGCCGAGGCCCAGCTCGCGGGCTTCCGGCGTGTCGATCAGGGTCTTGTAGACATAGAGCAGGCGGCGCTTCTCGATGTCCTTCTTGATCAGCGACTCCTCGGCGGCCAGCAGGTCGATGGCGGCGTCGGGATTTTGCACCGTCTCCTTCAGCGCGCGGTTGATCGCGCGCAACAGGCCCTTGACCGCCTCGGGCTTCTCCTTCGCCAGCTTCGGCGACACCATGATGCCGTTGGAATACAGGTCCAGCCCATAGTCCGAATAATACATCCAGCGGAAATCCTTGTCCGGATCGAGCTTGAGCGACACCAGGTTCATGTAGCTGGTAGCGGTGAACACGGCCACGGATTCCACCTGGCCCTGCAGCAGCATCTGCTCCTGCAGCGCCGGCGATACCGTGGTGAGGTTGATCTTGCCGTAGTCGACGCCGTTCTGCTTGGCCAGCAGCGGCAGCAGCTTGACGGAGGCGCCGCCGGCCGGTGCGCCGAGCTTGGAGCCGGCGAGATCCTTCAGCGTCTTGATCGGGCTGTCGGCCTTGGTCAGCAGCGCGAACGGCGCCTTGCTGTAGATCATGTAGACCATCACGGGTGCTTCGCCGGGCTTGGTCGCGGCATTCTGGATGATGGCGTTGATGTCGCCGAAGCCGGCGTCATAGGCGCCGGACATCACGCGGGTCACCGTGGCGGCCGAGCCCTCGCCCTGGTCGATGGTGACGTCGAGGTTCTCGTCCTTGAAGTAGCCCTTCGCCTTGGCCCAGTAGTACGGCGCGTGCACGCCCTGGATCTTCCAGTCCAACGTGAACTTGATCTTGGTCGGATCTGCTGCCGCAGCACCTGACGCGAAGGGCACGGCGAGACTGCCGGCGATGAGAAGGGACGTCAGGATACAGCGCATGTCAGGTCTCCGGTGAGGGCGGGGTGGTGATTGTTGAAGCAGAACGCTGGGGGCGGCGGCGTTCACCTCTCCCCGCACAGCGAAGCGAAGCTTCGCCAGGCGGGGAGAGGTCTGATTGCGGCGATGCGCAGCATCGCGCGATCCGGGTGAGGGGGACTATCGCGTGAAACACCGGCTCCCCTCACCCGACCGACTTCGCTGCGCTCGCCGGTCGACCTCTCCCCGCAAGCGGGGAGAGGTGAAGAGCGCCGTCGTTGCTTTGTGGATTGCTACCTAAAGCCATTTCGGCACGTCGGTTTTCTGGAAGTGCCGCAACTTGTCGAGCAGCGCCGCCGGCTCCGGATCAACGCAGATCGAGTGGCGGTGCGCAGCCGGCAGGAATTTCGTCACCACCATATGATCGATGAAAGCGAGGAACGGCGCGAAGAAGCCGGCGATGTCCAGCAGGCCGACCGGCTTGTCGATCTCCGAGAGCTGGTTCATGGTCCAGACCTCCATCATCTCTTCCATGGTGCCGATGCCGCCCGGCAGCGCGATGAAGGCATCCGCCAGCTCGGTCATCCGTTCCTTGCGGTTGCGCAGCGTGCCGACCGTCTCGCTGCGGGTCAGCGCGGCGTGCGAGTGGCCGCGCGCAAGCAGGCGCTCGGTGATCACGCCATGGGCGCTGCCCCCGGCCTTGAGCACGGCATCGGCGACCACGCCCATCAGCCCTTTGGTGGTGCCGCCATAGACCAGCGTGATGCCGGCCGCGGCGACGGCGGCGCCGAGCTTCGCCGCGCCCTCCGCATAGACATCGGACTCGCCGAAGTTGGAGCCGCAGAACACGGCCACGCTGTTGATCGCACGCGCGGCCATCAGCGCTTGGCCTGTTCGAGCAGCGCGAAGGGCATCATCACATGGATGCCCTTGCTGCGGTTGACCAGCTGCGTGACATGCATGTCGGCGGCGAGGCTGCAGAGCATGTAGGCGTCGTCGGCGGTCAGCGTGGTCCTTGCCACCACCAGCGCGATCATCCGCCGCAGCGCGACGCGGGCTGCCTCGTTGAGATCCTCGTCGAAGGCCATCGAGATCAGATGGGTTTTTGTCTCGGCGTAGGGTGCCTCGAGATTGGCGCCTTTCACCAGATCGATCCTGAAGGTGCCGGTCAGGCCAGTCTCCACCGCAGTGAGGCAGACCTCGCCGTCGCCCTGCGCGGCATGGCCGTCGCCGCACGAGAACAGCCCGCCTTCCACCGCCACCGGCAGGTACAGCACCGCGCCGGCGCCGAGTTCCTTGTTGTCGATGTTGCCGCCGAATGTCGACGGCATCACCGAACTGACACGGCCGACGGCGGGCGCGGGGCTGCGCCCATCACGCCGAAGAACGGCTGCGCCGGCAGCGCCATGCCCCATGATGTGTGCACCACGCCCTTGGCGCGATCGATGCCGTGATGGACGCGGCGCGCATGGGGGAAATCGTCCGGCAGCGTGCCGAAGCCGGGCTTGAACAGGTTAAAACCCCAGTCGTCGGCGAGCTGCACGTCGAGGATTTCGACGCGCAGCGCGTCGCCGGGCATCGCGCCCGTAATCGCCACCGGGCCGGTGAGCAGATGCGGCCCGACCTCCGGCTTCACCGCGGCGTGGATCGCGGTCAGTTCCGGCCGCACATTCATGCCGGGCTGCGCCGGCAGGTCGTCGGGGGCGCCGCTGACGCTGTTGATGACGATGGTGTCGCCGGGGTTGATAGTCGCGACCGGCTTCAGCGCCGCGTCGAAATGGCCCCAGTGAACGGTGGAAGGCGTGGGAAGAAGGGTCTGTGTCATCTGTTGTCCTCAGCCACCGGCGGCAAATGTATCGCTGCGCACGGCCCAGCCGGTCACCCGTGCTTCGATCAGCGAGAAGATGACATACAGTCCGACGCCGAGCGCGGCGAGAATAAACAGCCCGGCGAACACCAGCGGCACGTCGAAGGAGGAGGAGGCGATCATCATCAGGTTGCCGATGCCGCGGTTGGAGGCCACCGTTTCCGAGATCACCGTGCCGACGAAGGCGAGCGTCGCCGCCACCTTCAGCGAGGCGAAGAAATACGGCATGGTGCGCGGCAGGCCGACATTCCACAGGATCTCCATCCGGGTCGCGCGCAGCGTCTTCATGACGTCCTGCAATTCCGGCTCGGTGGCGGCAAGGCCGGTGGCGACGTTCACCACGATGGGGAAGATGCACATGATCATGGCGGTGAGGATCGCTGGCACGGTGCCGGCGCCGAACCACAGCACGAAGATCGGCACCACGGCGACTTTCGGGATCGACGAGAACCCGACCAGCATCGGATAGGCCACGTCATAAGCGAGCTTCGACGAGCCGATCAGCGCGCCGAGCAGAATGCCGATGACGATGCCGAGGGCGAAGCCGACCATGGTGGTGTACAGCGTCTGCACCGCGTGCGGCATGATCGCCGGAAACCGCGTCCACAGCGTGATAAGCACCTGGCTCGGCCGCGGCAGCACGATGTCCGAGACGTGGAACATCAGGCACAGCAATTCCCAGGCAACGAAGAAGCCGATGATGCAGGCGGTGGAGAGAATGCGGCGGCGCGTGGTCTCGCTCATGACGTGGCCTCCTGCACGGCGCGGGCGGCGACGATGCGCTCGCGCAGGCGCTGGGTCAGCGTGACGAATTCCGGTTCGAACGACACCTCGATGGTGCGCGGCCGCGCGAACGGCACCACGCTGTCGTCGACGATGCGGCCGGGGCGCGCCTGCATGACGCAGATCCGCGATGCCAGGTAAGCGGCTTCCTTGAGGTCGTGGGTCACCAGCAGCACGGTCGGCTTCTTCTCGATCCACAGGTTCTGCATGATCTCCCACAACTCCTCGCGGGTGAATTGATCCAGCGCGCCGAAGGGCTCGTCGAGCAGCAGCAAAGTGGGATCGTGGATCAGCGCGCGGCACAAGGACGCCCGCTGCTGCATGCCGCCGGACAGCTGCCAGGGAAACTTGTCGCCGAAGCCGCCGAGCCCGACCTGCTTCAGCGAGGCCTCGACGCGGTCGCGATACTCGGTCTTGCGCTTGGCGCCGAACTCCGCTTTGAACGGCGGCACGATCTTCAGCGGCAGCATGACGTTGTCGCGGATGTTCAGCCACGGCAGCAATGTCGGGTTCTGGAACGCCATACCAATCCGCGCGGCGCCCGCGCCAATCTCGCGGCCGGCGACGAACACATGGCCCTGCGAGGCACTCAGCGTCCCCGCCACCAGCTTGAGGATGGTCGATTTGCCGCAGCCCGATGGCCCGACCAGAGCGACGAACTCGCCGTGGTCGATGCGCAGCGAGGTTTCCTCCAGCGCGGTGACAGCATGTTTGGAATCGCCGAAGGTGACCCGGACCTTCTCCAGCTCGATCACATTGTCCGCAGCGCGGGGTTTTTGAACTGCGACCGGAGCGTTCATCGGATCAGGCTTTCTGCGCGGTGATGGCGGCCATGGTGCTGTCAGTGTTTCGCGGCTCCGGCACCGGCATCTGCTGGATCGCATGCACCGAACGGCCGGTGCCGCGCGCATCCTCCTGCAAGATTCGGTCCTTCATCGCGAAACGGCCGCGCACGATGGTGTGGATCGGCAGCGCGCTGGCGGCGCGGCCGTGCCACGGCGAGATCTTCGACGTCGACTGGATCGCGGCATCGTCCACCGTCCACTTGCGGTTGAGATCGACGATGGCGATGTCGGCGTCGGAGCCGACCGTCAGCGTGCCCTTGCGCGGATACAGGCCCCAGACCTTGGCCGGCGCCTCGGCGCTCCAGCGCACATAGTCCTGCAGCGTGGCGCGGCCCTTGTTGATCTCCGTCAGCATCAGCGGCATCTGGGTCTCGACGCCCGGGAAGCCGCAGTCCACCGTCCAGATGTCAGCCCGTGTCTTTTCCTCGGGCGCATGCGGCGCGTGGTCGGTGGCGATCATGTCCACAGTGCCGTCCATCAGTGCGTCCCAGATCGGCTGCTGGTTGGGCCTCTCGCGCACCGGCGGATTGACGCGCACCACGCCGCCGAACTTGTCGTAGTCGGTCTCGTCGAGCAGCAGATATTGCGGGCAGGTCTCGCCGGTAATGTCGACGCCGCGCGCCTTGGCCTCGGCAAGTGGACGCAACTCGGCCGCCGACGAAATATGCAGCACGTGGATGCGGGCGCCGGTCCATTCCGCCAGCGTCGCGGCGCGCTCGACTGCTTCCACCGCGACCACCGCAGGCCGCGCCGCCAGATGCGCGATCGGCTCGGTGCGGCCTGCGGCGCGCAATCGCGCCTCGCGGCGCTCCATGATCGAATTGGTCTCGGCATGCAGCGAGATGCGCTTGCCGGTGGGCGCCACCACCTCGAAGGCTTCCAGCATCGCGCCGGTCGACGGCGAGGGGATGCGGCCGAAGGTGTTGCCCATGTACAGCTTGAAGCCGATCACGCCGCCGTCGATCAGCGCCGGTACATGCGCGATGCTGTCCTCGCCGAGCACGGCGTAGAGCCCGTAATCCACATAGGCCTTGGCCGAGGCGATGGCGTGCTTGTCGGCCAGCGATTGCGCATTGTTGATGGTCGGCAGCGTGTTGGGCATGTCGAACACGCAGGTGATGCCGCCGAATGCCGCCGCGGCGGTGCCGCTGGCAAAGTCTTCCTTCTGCGGATAGCCGGGATCCCTGAAATGCACGTGGACGTCGATGGCCCCCGGCAGGATGTGCAGCCCGCTGGCGTCCAGCGTCTCTTTTGCCGGCGGCATCGCATCCGCCGCGCCGATGGCGAGAATCCTGCCGTCCTTGATGGCGATGCTGGCGGAGTAGGTGGCATCCGGCGACACGATAGTGCCGCCGTTGATGACGAGGTCTGCGATCATGGTCATGTCTCCGCTCACAGCATGGCCCAGCCGCCATCGACCGGCAGGTCGACGCCGGTGATCTGGCGCGACACGTCGCTGGCCAGAAACAGGCAGGCATTGGCGACGTCCTGGTCGACGGTGACGCGCTTCAGTGCATAGTCGGCGGCATGGCGCTCGGCGGCTTCTTCCTCGGAGATGCCGAGCTTCAGCGCCATGTCGCGACAGACCTTGTCGCGGAAGCGCGGGCCGTCGACCATGCCGGGCGCCACGCAGTTGACGTTGATGTTGTGCTGGCCGACCTCGAGCGCAAAGCTCTTGGTGATGCCGCGCAGGCCCCATTTGGACGCCGAGTAGGCGACACGGCCTGCACGCCCGCGCATGCCAAAAGTGCCGCCGACATTGACCACCTTGCCGTAGCGCTGCGCGATCATGCTGGGCAGTGCCGCGCGCATGGCGTGGAAGCAGCCGTTCATGTTGAGGGTGACGATCTCGTCGAATTCCTCCGGCGTGGTCTGCACGCCGGTCTTGCCGATCGGCCCGGAACCACCGGCGACGTTGACGAGGATGTCGATGCGCCCGCCGAACGCCTGCTTGGCGGTCTCCACCGCGGCGTCGCATTGCTCGGCCCTGGTCAGGTCGCAGGCGATCACGACGGCCTGGCCGCCTTTGGCCTTCACTTCGTCGGCTACCGGCTGAATCGCGGCGGTGTCGCGGCCCATCAGCGCCAGCTTGCAGCCTTCGGCAGCGAAAGCGAGGCTGATCGCGGCGCCCATGCCCTTGGCGGGGCCGGTGATCAGCACGACGCGGTTGTCGAGGGAGAGGTTCATGGAAATGACTTTCTGCGGTTTCACTCAGCCCTCATCCTGAGGAGCGCGCACTTGCGCGCGTCTCGAAGGATGAGCGCCACAATCCCTCATGGTTCGAGACACGCGCCCAGGGGCGCGCTCCTCACCATGAGGGGTCTCGTTCTCACATCGCCGCCTTGATCGCCGTCGGCCGTTCGCTGAGCGGCGGCATGAAGCTGCGATCAAAGATCTCGTTCACCTTCGGCGTGCGCGGCAGTTCCTTGGCGCTGACCAGGATGTCGATGGCCTTGGCCATTCTGATATCGCTGATGTCGCCGTGGCCGATCTTGGCGATCTCCGGGGCATTCATCTCGTCGGCGAAGGTGGCGTTGAGGCGCGCCAGTTCGACGTCCTGCTTGATCAGCGATTCCCGCTTGGCGACGGCGTCGACGGCCGCCTTGGGATCGGCCATGGCGTCCTTGATGCCGTGGTTGAGCGCCTTGAGGAAGCCCTTCACCGCGGCCGGATTCTCCTTGGCGAATTTGCGCGAGACGATGATGGCGTTGGAATACAGGTCCATGCCGTAGTCGCCGAACTTGATGAAGCGCAACTCCTTGTCGGGATCGACGCCGATCAGCTTGGCGCTGAAGCGGATGGTGGTGATGTAGCCGAACACGCCGTCGACCTGGTCCTTCATCAGCATCTGCTCGCGCAGGTTCGGCTGCATGTTGGTGATCTCGACCTTGGCGCAGTCGATCTTGGCGGTGGCGCACAGCGCCGGGAACAGTTTCAGCGCGCCGTCATTGGCGGCGCCGCCGAGCTTCTTGCCGATGAAGTCGGCCGGCGTCTTGATGGCGCTGCCGGCCTTCACCGCCACGGTGAAGGGCGGCCGGTTGTACATCTGGTAGACGCCGATCGGCGCCTCGTCGGGCTTCTTGGCGGCCAGTTCGATCAGCGCGTTGATGTCGCCGAAGCCCATGTCATAGGCGCCGTTGGCGACCTGCGGCACCGCGGCGCCGGAACCGTTGCCCTGGTCGAAAGTGACGTCGAGGCCTTCCGCTTTGAAGTAGCCACGGTCGTCCGCGAGGAACAACATGCCCTGCGGCCCCTCGTACTTCCAGTTCAGGATCATCTTGATCCTGGTCTGTGCCTGGGCGGTGGCGAAAGGGCCTGCGGTTACCGCCAGCGCGAGCGCAAGCGTCCGCAGTCCACGAAATCCATGGTGTCCGATCATCGCTGTTGTCCTGTTGAAGCCTGCCATCCCTGGCCGTGCTGGCTTCAGCGCGGCCGCTCCTCGGACAAGTAAAGCCTGTTCCAGTGAGCTTATCTGCTGCTATGTTTCTGACGGAGCGGTGCCGAAAAGGCATCACTCGGAATTCGTCCGGAGACGCCATGCGGCACCTGAAACTGCTGACCCATGTGGTGGAGGTAGCGCGGTCGGGCTCGATCCGCCGCGCCGCTGAGCTGTTGAACCTGACGCCGTCGGCGATGAACCGGCGCATCCAGGATCTCGAGGCCGAGGTCGGCACGCCGTTGTTCGAGCGCCGGCCGCGCGGAGTGAAACTCACCACCGCCGGCGAGATGTTCGTGCGCTATGCGCGCAGCCAGATCGCCGATGCCGAGCGTATGAAGTCGCAGGTCGAGGATCTCAGGGGCCTGCGCCGCGGCCCGGTGCAGATCGCCTGCAGCCAGGCGCTGGCCCATGATTTCCTCGCGGCGCGCATCGCCACCTTTCGCGAAAAACATCCGAAGGTGGTGTTCGATCTCAAGGTGATGGACCACGAGCGGGCGCTGGCGGCGCTCGCCGCCTACGACGTCGATCTGGCGCTGGTCTATCGGCCGGCGATGTGGCCGTCGCTGCGGGTCATCGCGCATATCCCACAGCGGCTGGCAGTGATCTGCCGCGCCGATCATCCACTGGCGGCGAAGAAGATGCTGCGGCTGTCGGATTGCGCCGACTATCCCGCGGCGCTGCCGGACCGTACCTTGAGCGGTCGCCAGGTGCTCGACGAGGTCACCGCGCGGCGCAACCTGCGGCTCAACATGCTCGCCGAATCCAATTCGTTCGAAATGCTGCGCGGACTGGTGTTCCGCTGCAACATGATCTCGTTCCAGATCGAGATCGGCGCACCGACCGGCGATCTCGGTCTCGGGCTGGTCAGCCGCCCGGTCGACGTCCGCGACGTGCCGACCGCCGACCTCGTGCTGTGCCAGCTGCGCGGCCGCACCCTGCCGGTTGCCGCGGCGACGTTTGCCGAGATTTTGGCGAAGAGCCTGAACGAGATGAAGGCGGGGTAGGCGCGCTGTCGCCCTTCGTTTCCCGGGCGCGCGACCGCGTCGTTCGTGTCCCGGTCGCACTGTTGCTCTTCGTGTCCCGGGCGCGCTGCAGCACAGGCGATGCGCAGCATCGCCGACGGTGCTGCTGCGCAGACCCGGGACCCAGCTTGCTTGATGTCAACAAGCTGGGCCCCTGGATCTGCGGCGCACCACGCCGCAAGCGCGGCGCAGTGCACCGCGTCCGGGGTACGGAACGGCAGCGACAGGCGCGCAGAGAAAATATTCCGCAATTCCTCTTGACGGTTTCCCATCTAAGATTATAATCCCTCGCATCCCGCCCCACCGAGAGGGGCGTATCGCGATCGTCAGGTTCGCGGGGCGGGGTGCGGTGGACGCAGCAGCGTCAGGCGCGGAATTCGGTTCAGGGCTCGCCAGAATGGCCAGTGAGAACCGGAGGAAGCGCAGACGACAGCGCTGCGCGGACGGCGAAGGCGTGTGGTCCTGGTGCCCCGCGTGAGCACCAAGCCCGGTGGAGAGTCCGCGGCAACCCGTCCGCGGAACACCCTCAACCGGAGGCGACGGCGACGAGAAACCGTGTCGGCCGCCGGGGAGAGCACGCAATAAGCCGTTAACACCATCGCGCGCGGAACGCCGGATCAGTCCGGTGTGACCGTGGCAAGCCTTGTGCGCTTACTACACTTTGCGCACAAGCCCATGGGTGCATCGGGCACCCGGCGTTCCGCGCGCCCTCTCGATTTCGAGGGGGCAAGGGAATGCAGCACACCCCGGGCGCGCAAGCGTCGCGGGATTGTTGTTGCTTGGCTGTTTGACAGTTGAATCGGATGTTCAGGCAAGGCGCCTGAAGAATCCCTCCCCGGAGCGCGGCGCAGCCGCGCGAGGCGGGGAGGGTCGGCCGAACAAAGGCGATGCGCAGCATCGGCGAAGTGGAGGCCGGGGTGGGGCGCGCCACGCGCTGCAGTGTTTGCTGCGCGTCCCCCACCCGACCGCGCTGCGCGCGGCCACCCTCCCCACCGCGAAGACGCGGGGGAGGGGAAAAGGAAGAGCGCACTACCAGATCAGCTCGGCCGCTACGCCCGGAAGATGGTGAACCCCAGGATCAGCAGCACCACGAAGATGATCACGAAGATATAGAACAGCACCCGCGCCACGTCGGCCGAGGCCGCCGAGACGCCGGTGAAGCCGAGAATGCCGGCCACGATCGACACGACAAAGAAGATCAGGGCCCACTTCAGAATGCTCATCGCTTGACTCCGTTGCTGCGGGACAAAACGCCACATGCCGGTGAAAGTTCCGGCGGCGGAACGCGCGGCGGGAGGGGAGCGCCGCTGCCGGCAGGGGCAGCCGCAGCGCCGCTCTAAACCCCATATTAACCAAGGGATCGGTAAATGAAGATGCGCGAACAGCGCGTTAGCCATCGTGACGCCCGGTCGGCAAGAGCTTTCGGAACTGCGGTTCCGGTATCCGGCAAGGGGGCGGCGGCGACGGTTGACGATCGCGGCGCGCGATGCGCTATTTGGTCGGTCGCGAGGGCATCCTGCCGGATTAACGTAAGCGCCAAAATTCGTTTGTGCCGCCTTGCTGTTGATCTATGAGATTCGGCGGGTTCGGCGTTGGCCGGGCCGGCAAGAGGTACGAGATGCGCGTCGCGATTGTACATGACTGGCTGTATGTCGTCGGCGGCGCCGAGCAGGTCCTGCGTGAGATCCTGCACTGCTATCCCGATGCCGACGTGTTCACCCTGTTCGATGTGCTGACGCCGGAAGATCGCGCCAAGATCGGCATCAGGCAGACGCACACCAGCTTCCTGCAGAAGATGCCGTTCATCGCCAGCCGCCATCGCTCCTATCTGCCGCTGATGCCGCTGGCCATCGAGCAGTTCGATTTCTCCGACTACGATCTGGTGATCTCGTCGAGCTATGCGGTGGCCAAAGGAATCCTGACCGGGCCGAACCAGGTCCACGTCGCCTATGTACATTCGCCGATGCGCTATGCCTGGGATCTGCAGCACGCTTATCTCAAGGAAAGCGGCTATGCGCGCGGGCTGAAGGGCATGATCGCGCGGCTGATCCTGCACAACATCCGGATGTGGGACGCGCGCACCGCGCACGGTCCGGACGTGATGATCGCCAATTCGAGATTCGTGGCGCGCCGGATTCTGAAGATCTACGGCCGCGTCGCCCAGGTGGTGTATCCGCCGGTGACCCTGTCGGCGCTATCAGTAGAACTGCCGGTCGGCCGGCATTTTCTCGCCGCCAGCCGGCTGGTGCCCTACAAGAAGATCGAAGCGGTGGTGCGCGCCTTCGCGGACCTGCCGGACGAACAGTTGATCGTGGCCGGCGACGGCCCGGAGGCGGCGCGCCTCAAGGCGCTGGCAACGCCGAATGTCAGCTTCGCCGGCTTTGTCAGCGACGCCGAGCTGCGCCGGCTGATGGCGACGGCACGCGCCTTCGTGTTCGCGGCGGAGGAAGACTTCGGCATCATCGTGGTCGAGGTGCAGTCCGAGGGCACGCCGGTGCTGGCGCTGGGACGCGGCGGCGCGCGCGAGACGGTGTCGACCGCGCTCGGCCGCCGCACCGGCATGCTGTTCGACACGGCGGAGCCTGCCGCGATCGCCGAGTGCGTGCGCGCCTTCGTGGCGCAGGAACAACTCTTCTCGCGCGACGACTGCCGGGCGCAGGCCAGCCAGTTCTCTGCCGAGCGGTTTCGTGCTGAGTTCATGGCGGTGGTCGAAGGCGCCATGGAGCAGAGCCGCTCCGGTCTCGACGTCAAATCCGGCCGTCCACTGCCATCCCGTGTCTCAGCCTGATGGCCGCAATGACTGATAGGCACCCAACCACAATGGACGCGACTGACAGCAACGAAACCCGGGAGCCGGGTCTGGTGCAGCGGATCTGGCAGCGCCGCGGCCTAGTCGCCGCAGTGCTTGGCGGCGTGCTGGTGCTGACGGTCATCGCACTTCTGGTGCTGCCGGTGCGCTACCTCGCCACCGGCTCGGTGATCGTCGCCGAGCAGGAGCTTGGCAACAACTCGACCTCCGCGGCCTGGGCACAGAAGATCGGCGATCCCGCCGACCTCGAGAGCCAGTTGCTGGTGATCCGCTCGCCGCGGGTGATGCGACTGGCGATGGCGCTGCCCGGCGTGCTCGATGCCGCGGTCGCAGATTGTCGTGCCGCCCGCGGCGGAAGCATCTGCGATCGGATGCAGACCGACAGCGCAGACTTCGTCGACTACGTGCAGAACCGCTACGCCATCGGTGCCGTCGGCCGCTCGCGGGTCATCAATATTTCCTACCAGTCGTCGATCCCCGAGGTCGCGCAGACCATGGCCAATGCGCTGACCAACGCCTTCCTCGAGGACCAGCGCGCCGCCGGATCGAACAGCCGCGAGGTCGCGGCTTCGTGGTTGCGCAAGGAACTGGCCCAGCTCGACACCCAGTTGCGCGACGCCGATGCCAAGATCCAGGCATTCCGGCGCAACAAGGGCCTGGCCCGCGGCGCCACCGCGCCGATCAGCTCGGAGCGCCTGACCAGCATCAGCCAGCAACTGTCGGTGGCCGAGGCGGCGCGCGCCGACGCCGCGGCGCGGCTGCAGGAAATCAAGGCCAACCAGTCGCGCGGCGCCAGCGACGCGCCGTCAGTGCTGTCGAGCCGTGCGGTGGCGGATCTGAAGCAGCAGCTCACGGTGGTGAGTGCACAGCTGGCGAGCCAGTCCAACGTGCTGGGCCCGCGGCATCCGGCGCTGCGCGCGCTGGAGCGCGAACGCGACCTGGTGCAGCAACGGCTGACTGCCGAGATCGCCAGCATCGCGGCGAGCGCGCAAAAGACCTATGACGCCAATGACGCGCTGGTGACCTCGCTGCGCAAGCAGGTCGATGCCGTGAAGGCGGAGGTCGGGTCGGCCACCACCGACGAGGCCTCGATCGAGAGCATGGTGCGCGACACCGAAATCAAGCGCCAGCAATATGCCGAGCTCTACAAGCGCACCAGCGAGCTGGAGACCGAGCGCCGGGTATTGCTCGGCAGCACCCGGCTGGTCAGCCTCGCGGAGTTACCGAACAAACCGTTCTTCCCGAAAAAGATCCCGTTCCTCGCGGCCGGCGGGACCATCGGCCTGCTGCTGGCCCTTGCTGCCGTGCTGTTCGGGGATCGGCTGAAGCCCGCCGCCGCCTGGCTGCCCACACGCCCGGCCTTGCCGCGCAAGGCCGCGCCGGTGGCTGCGACACCGGCCGTCGCTGTCGCTCCGCCTGCGGCCGCTTCTGCGATCGCCGCGCCGGCAAAGCCGGCCGCGCCATTGCCGGCAATTCCGGCGCCGGCTGCTGCTCCGCCGCTGTCACCGGCAGCGGCGCCGACGCCGCCACCGGTCACGGCCGCCGTTGCGAAACCGGTCGCGACACCGGTTGAGCGCGCCACTGAACTTTCCGTCGTGACCGGCGCGTCGATCCTGGCGCGGCTGCCGGTGATCGCCAATGACGTGCCGGAGTCGCCGATCAGTGCCATCCTTGCCGGGCAATCCGGCCTGTCGCTGGTCCGCTCGCTCTCGGTGGCGCAGCAGGACCCCGCCTATCAGGCGGCGCTGCGCGATCTCGCCGCTGGCCTGGCGGTTGGGGCCAAAGCCGGGGCCTGCCAGAAGATCCTGATGACCGCGCCTGGCGCGGGCGAGGGCAAGACATTCCTGACGCTGGCGCTGGCGCAGCATCTCGCCATCGCCGGGCGCAAAGTGCTGGCCGTGGAATGCGACTTGCGCACGCCGCGCTTCGAGGCGGCGCTGGCGCTTGCCGGAGGACGCGGACTGCAGGCCGTGCTGCTCGGCGACGCCCAACCGGGCGACGTGGTGGTCCGCACTTCGATTCCGAATCTGGACGTGATCGCCGCCGGCCCGGCCTCCAGCCAGTTCGATCTGCTGCGCCGCAGGCAGATGTCCGACCTGCTGCTGTGGAGCCAGAGTTACGAAGTCGTGCTGGTCGACGGTCCGATTCCGGCCGTGCTGATGGATGTCGGCGTGCTGGCGCGGCAGGTCGACGGCGTGCTGCTCAGCATGCGGGCCGGCAGTTTCTCCATCGGCGAGGCGGTGGCGACCACCAGCGCCATCAAGGCGGCCGGCGGCAAGGTGCTCGGCATCGCCATGACCATGATGAAGCCGGATGCGTCCGCCCGTCCGGCCGAGCCGGCGGTCGATGCCTATCTCAGGGCGACGTGATGCCTGCGCCGCGGGTGATGTTCGTCAGTCACACCGGACAGGTCTCGGGCGCCGAACTGGTGCTGCTCGACGTGGTGCAGCCCTGGGTGGGCGCGTCGGCCTTTCTGTTCGAGGACGGTCCGCTGCGCCAGGCGCTGGCAAGCCGGGAACTCGACGTCACCGTCTCGCGCTGGGGCCAGGGCCTCGGCGGCGTGCGACGCGACAGCTCGATCCTCAGGGTGGTGCCGCTGGTCGGTCGGCTCTGCGCCATCGTTCTTGAAGTCGCCCGCGCCGCGCGCAGTCGCGATATCGTCTACGCCAATTCGCAGAAGGCCTTTGTGCTCTCCGCTATCGCCGCCACCCTGGCGCGGCGCCCGCTGGTCTGGCACCTGCACGACATCATCAGCGGCGTCCACTTCGGCGCCATGCAGCGCCGCGTTCAGGTGTTGCTCGCCAATTCTTGCGCATCGAAGGTGATCGTGCCGTCGCAGGCCGCGGCGGCCGCCTTCGTCGCCGAAGGCGGCCGCCAGGATCTGGTCGAGGTCATTGCCAACGGCCTCGACGTCACGCCGGAAAGCCAGTCGCCGGCCGAGATCAGGCAGCAACTGGGATTGCCCACCGGCCCGCTGATCGGTGTGTTCAGCCGGCTGGCGCCGTGGAAGGGACAGCACGTGGTGCTACAGGCGCTGGCGCAGCTGCCCGGCGTGAGCTGCATCATTGCCGGCGACGCGCTGTTCGGCGAACAGGCCTATGCGACGCGTCTCAGCAAGCTCGTGGATGAACTTGGTCTTGCCGACCGCGTCCACTTTCTCGGCCAGCGCAGCGATGTGCCGCGGCTGATGAGCGCCGTCGATGCGGTGATCCATCCCTCGATCGATCCCGAACCGTTCGGCCGCACCCTGGTCGAGGCGATGCTCGCCGGCGTGCCGGTGATCGCCACCGATGCCGGGGCGGCGTCGGACATTCTGGAAGCCGGCAAGGCCGGCACGCTGGTGCCGCCCGACGATTCCGAGTCGCTGGCGCGCGCGGTGAAGCGGGTGCTGTCGCGGCCCGCCGACCTCAACGGACAGGTCGCTTACGCAGTCGCCCGTGCGCGTTCGCATTACGGCATGGCGCAGATGCTGCAATCCATCTCCGGCGTGATCGGTCGGTTGGGCGCGGGAGCCGCGGCATGAGCGTGGGAGCAGTTCCCGCGTTCCGTATCGGCATCTGGCCGCTGCCCGGCTGGCTGGCCGCAGCGGCGCTGATCGTCGGAACGGCTGTGCTCGGCGGCGCGCTGGGCGGCCTCGCCAAGCCGCTGTTCGTGCTCGGCTGTGCCGCGCTCGGCTGGTACGCATGGCAGCAAGGTGCGGCCTCGCATCTGCAATCCATGCTGGTGCTGTTTGCCTTCGCGCCGTTCGTGCGCCGGGTTGTCGACCTGTCCGCTGGCTTCGATCAGTCCGGCCTGCTGCTGATCGGTCCGATGCTGGCCATCCTGGCGCCGGCGCCAGGACTGCTGCGATTGCTGAATTCGTCGCGCGGGCCGAGCCCGGTGATGGTGCCGCTTCTGGTGGTCGGCGGCTGCGTCGCCTATGCCACCGCGCTGTCGATCATGCAGGCCGACTGGATGAGCGCCGCCTCAGGGGCGTTGAAATGGACCGCACCGCTGATCTATGCGGCGGCGCTGATCGCACATGCCGACCGCGACGAAATGGTGCAGGCGGCAGCCCCGGCGTTTCTCATCATCCTGCCGATCATCGGCATCTACGGCATCTTCCAGTATGTCGACCCGCCGAGCTGGGATATTTACTGGATGCAGCTCGCATCGATTCCCTCGGTCGGCCAGCCGGTGCCCTACGGTGTTCGTACCTTCAGCACGATGAACGGGCCGGCGAGTTTCGCGACCTTCACCGCGATCGGCCTGATCGTGGTGTGCTTCTCCCGGCTGCGCTGGGAATTGCTGCTGCTGGTGTGCCCCGCCGCCTTCGCTCTGCTGCTGTCGTCCTACCGCACGGCGTGGATCTCGCTGGCGGTCGGCATCCTGTTCTGCCTGCTGTTCAACACCACGCGCCGCAAAGCCGGCTTCATCCTGGTGGGGACCGTGGCGGTGGTCGTTCTGGCAGCGACGCTGACGCCGTTCGGCGACATGATCAGCGATCGCTTTGCCTCGCTGGGCGAGGGCGCAAAGGACGGCAGCGCGCAGGAGCGGATGGATGAATTCGTCACGCTGTGGAACATGCCGGACAGCTCGCTGATCGGCTCAGGCTTCACCACCACCGATGTCGGCAGCGCGGGAGCGATGCCGGTCGACGGCATGATCGTGGCTTGCTGGCTCATGATGGGCATTGTGGTCGGCCTGGTTTGCCTGACCGCATTGGTCTGGGCGGCGCTGACAACGCTGTGGGTGGCGTGGCAGGACGGCGGAGCGGAGGCGATCGTCATCGGCGCGCTCGGCTGCGGCGCGCTGGTGCAGCTGCCGCTGGCCAATATCACGTCCGGTGAGAATGGCTTCTTCTTCTGGACCTTTGCGGTGCTGCTGTCGTCGGCGCCGCGCTTCCTTCACGGCGGGGATGCAGAGACGATTTCTTAACAATGAACGGAATTTCGAGTGGCCGTCACCATTTGGCGCCGGTGATGCGAATGTCGCGATTAACCTTCTCGTCGATATCTGCCGAATGCGGCGCTTCGGACATTTTGTCGCTCGGCCTCGACGCGGCGGCGCGTGATAGGATGCTGCTCGCCGGGGTTGTTTGAATTGATCGTTTGTATTCGGGATAGGCAGCCGGTTTCGGCTCGGGAAGCTCGTCAATGAAGCAGATATTGTCAGCGATGGCGAAACGGATGGCGGCCTCCGAGACATTGGTCCGGCCGATCACGATGGCTGCCGACCTTTTCACCGGCACGCGTGGCTGCCTGATGACGTTTCATCGTGCCGCGCCTTCAAAGGTTTGGGAGACCCTGCCGAACCGCGATTTCTATCTCGATCTCGATTTTCTCGACACCTTCCTCTCATATCTGACGGAGCGCGGCTGGGATGTGGTGACGATGGAGGAGGCGCTGCGTCGCGCCCAGCTCGGCAAGCCGAATGACCGTTTCGTCAATTTCTCGGTGGATGACTGCTACCGCGATACGTTCGAGGAGGTGGTCCCGCTGTTTCGCCGCCATGGCGTTCCGGTGACCCTGTTTGTTACTACCGGCATTCCCGACGCAACGCTGGCGCTGTGGGCCGCCGGACTCGAGGATGTGCTGCTGCGGCACGATCGGGTGGCGCTGGAGGACGGTGATATCGACGTCAGCACGCCGGAGCGCAAGCAGGCGGCCTTTCACCGCATCGCGGCGGCATGGGACGGTCCGCAGGCCGCTGGAGAATATGCAACGTTCTGCAAACGCAACGATATCGACATCGAGGCGATGCACTGGAAGCACGCGATTTCCTGGGAGATGCTGGAAGCGCTGCGCGACGATCCGCTGGTCGAGATCGGCGCACACACCGTCAGCCACGCCCGGATTTCGTCGCTGGCGCCAGCGGATGCGCTGGCCGAATTGCAGGGCAGCCGCGAACGGTTGATCGAGCGGCTCGGCGTCGCGGCCCGACACTTTGCATTTCCCTATGGCCGCGCCTTTGATTGCGGGCCGCGCGATTTCGACATCGCCCGCCGGGCCGGATTTGCCAGCGCGGCAACGACGCGCAAGGGGCTGGTACGCAGCGGACAGCAACCGTTCGAGCTGCCGCGCAACACGATCAATGGCGGCCATCGCAGTCTGGCGACGATGGAGCTTCATCTGACGGGCGTGACCGGCGCCGCGGCGCGGATGACCGGGCGTGTCTAGACAAGCTCGTCTGAAAATTCTGTCGATCGCCCATCCGGCGGTGAGTAGCGAAGGCGGTCGCCTGCGCTACCATTCGCTGGCGGCGCGCGACGATGTCGACGTCCATCTTGTGGTGCCCGCCGTCTGGCAGGAGTTTGGCCGCAGCTTCGTCGGTACGCCGTCCGACGATCCCGCGCTGAAGATTCATGTGCTACCGATCCGGCTGCCGCGGGCCGGCCCGATGGGGTGGTATCTGCATTTCTATCCTGGCCTGCGCCGGCTGATCCGCGAAATCGATCCGGATGTGGTGCATCTGTGGGAGGAGCCGTGGAGCGTCGTGGCGCTGCAGGCGCGCGTGCTGAAGGGGCGCGCCGCGCTGGTGATGGAGGTCGACCAGAACATCCTCAAGCGCCTGCCGCCGCCGTTCGAGGCTATCCGCAAGCAGGTGCTGCAGCATACCGATCACGTGCTGTCCCGCAGTCCGGACGCCACGGCGGTGGTGCGCGCCCGCGGCTATCGCGGTCCGGTCACTCCGATCGGCTACGGCGTCGACCTGACCAGCTTCTTCCCCGCACCGGATATGCCGGTTGCAGAATCCATGCGATCCGGCCTGCGCATCGGCTATGTCGGTCGGCTGATCGAGGAAAAGGGCCTCGACGATGCGCTCGATGCGATGGCGCGCGCGGCGGTCCCGGTCTCGTTGGCGATCATGGGGAAGGCCCGCATGAGGACCGGCTGCGGCAGCGCGTGACGGAACTCGGCCTCGGCGAGCGTGTCAGCTTCCAGGGCTGGGGAACGCCCGCCGAGGTCGCGTCATTCATGCGCAGCCTCGACATCATGGTACTCCTCACGCGGACAACCAAATCCGTACGCGAGCAATTCGGCCGGGTCATCGTCGAGGCGCAGGCCTGCGGCATTCCGGTGATCGGCTCGGAATGCGGCGCCATTCCCAGCGTGGTCGGAGATGGCGGCTGGATCGTGCCCGAGCGCGATCCCGGGGCACTGGCGAAGCTGCTCGAACAGGTCGCCGACGATCCCGCGCTGCGTAGCGCTCGGGGGACCGCGGCGCGGCACAATGTCGAGGCCCGGTTCACCTACGAGGCGGTATCGCATGTCCTGGCGTCGGCCTGCCTCGCCGCCGCCGGCAGGGGCGAGTCATAGCGGCGCCGGCAGCCTTGGGTTCAGCTGCCGACCGCAACCGCGGTCGCGACAGGATTTGGTTTGGCAGCATGCACCTGCTTCAGCAGTTCGATGTACTGCGCGCCGATGTGGTCCCAGCCGTAATTCAGCGATGTGGCGCGCGCACCGTCGCGCATGCGCTCCATCAACGCGGCGTCGGAAAATGCGCGACCGATCTTGCCGGCAATGTCATCGGCATTCCTGGCAATCCGATAGCCATTCACGCCGTCGACGAGATAGTCCTCGATGCCGCCGACCGGAGTGGCGAACACCGGCACCGAACAGGCCATCGCCTCCATGCAGACCAGCGAGAAGGTCTCATAGGCGGTGGGCAGCAACAGCGCGTCGGCTGCGGCATACAGCGCCGGCATGTCGCACCGTGGGCCGGCAAACACAAGGCGACTGCCGGCGGTGGGGGCGAGCTTGCGATAGGGAGCGGGGTTGTCCGAACCGACCACAAGCAGCCAGACATCGGAACCGAGACGCTCCAGCGCGCCGATCGCATGGGCCAGCCCCTTGCGTCGAAATTCATGTCCGGCGAACAACAGCAGCCTGGCGTCGGCGGGAATGCCGAACTCCCTGCGAATGGACAGCCGGGCATCCGGGTCCAGCCTGAAGCGGCCTATATCGATGCCGTTGGGAATGATGCGGATGCGCGACAGCGGCACCGAATAGAGAGATTGCAGTTCGGTGGATACGCGGGGCGACACAGCCACGAACATCCGGTAGCGCAGGCCACCGATCATCCACCGCTCGCGCAGGCCGATCCACAGATGCATGGGATTGAGCAACCACCACCAGATGTTGGCGTTGCGCTTTTCGGCAAGGCTTTGGGCGTTGACGGCATGGACCACCAGCACGTCGCCCTTCAGGCTGTCACCATGGCTGAGGACTACCGCGTTGGGATGTCTGGCGATGGCGCGGGTGGCCAGGATGGTGAAGATAGGTACGACGAACAGGCGACCGAGGTGTCGCAATACGCCACGGGTGGGAATGTGCGACAACCAGGGCGCGATCCGCTCGATGGTGATGCCGCTGGCGACCGGACCGTCCACTGCGCTGGCCAGCACGGTATTCGGGATCTTGGCACGGCCGAAAGCGCGCGCCAATTCGAAGGCTACGGTTTCGACGCCGCCGACCGTACTCAACTCCTGCACAATTTGGACGATCTCGAATGTCATGGTCCGTAGCCTAAGAGGGAAAATGTCTCAGCTTCGAGAAAATCCGGTCGCCGTCGCAATTGTTCTCGCCGCGCTTTTGATGGGCTCGCAGGCTTTCGCAGTCGACGCAACCGCGCAGAATTCAACGCTGCGTGATCGCGTCGGGGGCGGAAACATCGTGACACATTTGACCGGTGCTCCGACGGCGCAAATGTACCAGGCGCTCCGCGGCGTCGGCGCCAAGCTTGGACGGGTGAACTCATATGGCTGGCGGGATCTCGATCGCAAGCCGACTCCTCGCAATTTCGATGCCGCGATGCGTGAAGCCCACCGACACGGCATCACCCCGATTATTCTGCTCGAATATGATGGCAGCTACCAATTCCTGGAGCGGCCGCAACCGATCGGATCGTACGACGACTGGTTCGCCGCCGGACAGGTTCTTGCGCGACGTTTTCGTCCGAATGGTGAATGGGCCCGTGAAAACGGTATATACGGATGGGGTGCGACGGTGTTTACCGCGATCAACGAGCCGGACGTGCTGGCCAATATTCCGCGTGATGACTACCGGGATGCGCTGGCCGGCTTCGCCGACGGCGTGCACAGCATCGATGCCACGTTGCGCGTGGTGCCGGGGGCTTCGCAACCTGCAATTCGGCTGCCGATGCGACGCTGCGTGGCTATGGTCCGGCGATCGCCGGCCTGCTTGAGGACGGGCGCCTCGATGGCATCGATCTGCACACCTATTACAACGCGAAGTGGTACCCGCTGACCCGGGGCCGCGAATTCTCCGCGCAGACGTGCTTCGATCGCGTCAAGGCGGCGATGGCGCTGAAGCGTGATATCAATTTCTACGCGACCGAATTCAATGTTTCGCGCGATGGCGCATGGGAAGATCCGAATCTTGCCGCGCGCCTGTTCCTGACCGCGTTCTGGGACGAGGTGGGTGTTGTCGGTTCCGACGGGAAACGGTCGGCGACAGTGCTGGCGTTGCCGTGGAATCTGGGCGACACTGGCAGGTTCGAAGGGCCCGGCTATGCGATGGCGGCTTCGGAAGCCCCGTGGAAGCCGGATTCACGTGCCAAGACGTTGCGCACGGTCCTTGCTCTCGCCGGTGACATGACGTTCACCGCACTGGACGTCCGTGCCGGTCGGTTCACGCTCGAAAACGACAGCGCGCAACTCATGGTCTGGCAGGACCTGCCGGGATGGACCGAGACGCCAGGCACGGTATGGGAGGTGCAACTGCCCGAATGGGCCGAGCGCGCCGAACTCTGGGGCTGGGACGGCAAGCGCCGCGATATCCGCGTCAGCGCCGGCAAGGCGGTGATCAGCGGCCTCGCCGGCAACGAGACTTACATGCTGCGCCTGCCGAAGCCGCGTCGATAGTTTTTCGACTGCGCATCAGAACGTCACTGCGATATAGGCTTTGGTGACGTCACGCGTCGCGGCCTCCAGATGGCCGCGCAATTTGATCTGTGCCGCGCGTGGCGTCCGAAACGCCGGGGCGACAATGGACAGCGCAGCCACGATGCCGTTCGCATCCTTGATGCCATCCGCCACCGCATAGACATGCGAGCTGATCTCGGCATGCGACTCCGACCACCCGCGTTCCCGGATCACCGCGAGCTCGTTCACCAGCGCCTTGCGGTGCGGACCGAAACCGGGATCGCGGGAAACCACTTCATCCAGCACCGTATCGCGTTCGGCTGGCGACAGATGCGCGAGCAGTAATTTGGGCGCCGCGCCGCGATGCAGCGGCAGGGCTGTGCCGACGTCGAAGGTCAGACGAATGCGCGACGACGACTCGACCCGCTCGATGCAGACGGCGCGGTCGCCGGACCGGCGCACCAGGATCACGGTCTCACCGGTCTCCTGCGATAATCGTTTCATGTGCGGGCGAGCCACTGACGCGAGGTCGGTGCCTGCGCGCGCCGCCTGCGCGAGGCCGATCACGCGCGGCGCCAGCACGAAGGATCCGCGTCCGTCTTCATCGATCAGTTCGGCCTCGCGCAGGATGGCCAGATAGCGATAGGTCGACGACAGTGGCAGGCCGATCTGTTCGGCGAGGCTTTCCGCGGAATGTCGGGGTCTTTCGACGGAGAATGCCAGCAATGCGCGCAGGATCTTTCGTGAACTGCCGTCTGCGGCTGCAGCGGGCCGAGCCCGGCGCCCGGCCTTCGGAGCCGTTCGTATGGTTGGCACCAAGTCCTCGGTCGAATCCGGGTCGCCGGTGATCCCCACGGGACTGTCCTCCATGCCGTCGGGCACTGATATCTCGTCATGCTTCTAGTCCAAGACGGCATTCCCAGCAATTGAGAAGCCGCCAGGGATCGCCGGCTGTCTGCCTTGCGTTAACGCGCAATGAACGAGATGCCCGATTTTTGTGACGCCGGTGCAGTCCGATACCCGGACTATGCCGGCGGCGCGTAAGCGGCGGGATCAACGCCGGAGGGGCGCCCGTCGAGGGCCAGACGGCCGATCCGGGCCGGCGTTTCTGCTATGACGCGGCCGCGGCGGACCACGGCGAGGCGCGTGGCCTTGAGGCGGATCGCCTCGATGGGATCGCGGGCCTGCAGCAGCACCAGATCGCCGTTACAGCCGACATCGAGGCCGTAGCCTTCGATGCCCATGATCTTCGCCGGATTGGTGGTGATGGTCTCGAAGCAATAACGCATCGCCTCGCGGCTGGTCATCTGCGCCACGTGCAGTCCCATATGGGCGACCTCCAGCATGTCGGCGGAGCCCAGGGAATACCACGGATCCATGCAGCAATCCTGGCCGAACGCGACGTTGATGCCCATGGGCCGCATCTCCGGCACCCGCGTCATGCCGCGGCGCTTCGGATAGGAGTCGTGGCGGCCCTGCAGCACGATGTTGATCAGCGGATTGGCAATCGCAGCAACCCCCCTTCGGCCATCAATGGCAGCAACTTCGAGACGTAGTAATTGTCCATCGAATGCATTGAGGTCAGGTGCGAGCCGGCGACGCGGCCGTGCAGGCCGAGCCGCTGCGTCTCATAGGCCAACGCCTCGATATGCCGCGACAGCGGGTCGTCGCTTTCATCGCAATGCATGTCGACGCGCAGGCCTCGCTTTGCTGCAATCTCGCACAGCGCCTTCACCGAGGCGGCGCCGTCGGCCATCGTGCGTTCGAAATGCGGGATGCCCCCGACCACGGATACGCCCTTGTCGAGGGCGCGGGCGAGATTGGCCGCCGCGGTCGGCGAACGGAAATAGCCATCCTGCGGAAACGCCACAAGTTCGAGATCGAGATACGGTGCGACCTGGCGCTTGACGTCGAGCAGCGCATCGACGGCGAGCAGGCTGTCGTCGCAGATGTCGACATGGCTGCGCACGGCGAGCAGGCCTTGGGTAACCGCAAGGTCGCAATAGCGTAGCGCGCGTTCGACCAGAGCCTCATAGGTGAGCAGCGGCTTCAACTCGCCCCACAGCGCAATGCCTTCCAGCAAGGTGCCGGAGACGTTCAGCCGGGGCAGGCCTAGCGACAATGTTGCGTCCATGTGAAAGTGGACGTCGATGAACGGGGAGACACCAGGTAGCCGGCGGCGTCGATCACGCGTGTGGCGCCGCCGACGATGGCCGGCTGCACGGCCAGGATGCGACCGCCACCGATGGCAATGTCCTGATCCGTCCGGCCGTCGGGGAGGTTGGCGTGGCGGATCAGAAGATCGAATGTCATGCGCGATACCAGACCGTTGCAAGAAGCAGTGTGCGGAACTATCGCCGCAGCACAGCATCATTGCAAGTCGCCGGTGTTGTCAGTGTATCGACTTCTCGGCCTCGCGCAGCAGGTCGATCGGGCTCCACGGCTTGGCCATGAAGGTGGTGCCGTCGGGCAGTTCGCGGGCGCGTGGCGCCCCGGACGTGACCACGATGCGCACATCAGGAAATTGCGTGTGCGCGACATGCGCCAGTTCGATGCCATCCATGAGTCCGGCGAGTTCCACGTCGGTGAACACCAGCGAGACGCTGTCACCTGCGGAGGCAAGCACCAGCATTGCTGCCTCGCCGCTTTCACACTGGATGACCTCCATCTCGCTCTCTTCCAGCAGCACGCTGACAAGCATGCGCTGCATTTCATCGTTCTCGACGACAAGCGCGGTACCGCGATGATGACCCATGGTTTTCTCCGTGGTTGTTCACGGAGGCAATGCCCGAGCACTTCAGCGGTTCAGAAAAAGTCAGGTTCCGCACTTAAAAATGGGCGCCTGGCGAGGAAACCTGCCGCATGCTCTGCGGCAATACAAACGGTAGCCCCTCTGTGGTGCGCTCTACGGTAACGTCGATTTCAAAGGCGCGCCTGACGATTGCGCTGCTGATCGTCTCAACGGGGGTGCCTTCAGCCGCCACCTTGCCGCCGTGGAGCACGAGGATGCGGTTGGCGAATCGCACGGCGAGATTGAGATCGTGCAGCACGGCCACGACCGCCGTGCCGTTGCGCGCGCGGCGTCGCGCGATCTCGACCAGCGCAATCTGGTGGCGCAGGTCGAGGCTCGATGTGGGCTCGTCGAGCAGCAGGATGCCCGGTCCATGGACGCGCTCGCCGCAGGCCAGTTGCACCAGCACCCGGGCGAGATGGGCGCGCTGCTGTTCGCCGCCCGACAGGGTCGGCAGTTCGCGGTTGCGCAGCGCGTCCAGCCCGACCTCGTCGATGGCTGCATCCACCAGCGCCTGCACCGCTGCACCCGGCCTGTTGCTGCAGCCCATGGCGACGATTTCGCGCACCGTGAAGGGAAAGCTCACCGTGACGTGTTGCGACAGCATCGCGCGCCGCAACGCCAGTTCGGCAGGCGCGTAAGAGGAGAGTGCGCGGCCTTGCAGCCGGACGGCGCCGGCGTTGGGCACCAGATCCGCCGACAGCAGGCGCAGCAAGGTCGATTTGCCGGCGCCGTTGGGACCGACGATGGCCAGCGTCTCGCCGCCGCGGATGCACAGATCGACGCGGTCGAGCAATGTGGCACGGCCGACGGCCATCGACAGTTGCGATGTCTCGAGCGCGGCGCTCACAGCCCGACCAGCCCGCGCTGGCGCAGCAGGATCAGCAGGAATATCGGCGCGCCCACCGCGGCGGTGAGAATGCCGATCGGCATCTCCGCCGGCGCGACGATGCTGCGGGCCATGGTATCCGCGCCGATCATCAGGGTCGCGCCGAGCCCGACCGAGGCCGGCAGCAGCAGGCGATGGCCGGGGCCAATCACCAGCCGCAACAGATGCGGCACCACGATTCCGACGAAGCCGACCACGCCGCACACCGACACTGCGGCGCCGGTCATTGCGGAGACCAGCACGATGCAGATCCGTTTCAGCCGTTCGACATCGACGCCGGAATGAAAGGCTTCGGATTCGCCGAGGATCAGGATGTCGAGGCCGCGATGGATGAATGTCATCGCCACCAGCGCGACGGCCATGATCGGCGCCAGCGTGGCTGCCTTGGTCCAGGTGGCGCCGCTGAGCGAACCGAGAAGCCAGAAGGTGATGTCGCGCAACTGGCGGTCGTCGGCGACGAACACCAGGAGGCCGATGCCGGCATTGGCGATGGCGGCGATGGCAAGGCCCGCGAGCAGGAAGATGGCGATCGAGGTCCGTCCGCTGCGGCTGGCGATGCGGTACAACACGATCGTCGTCGCGAGTGACCCGATGAAGGCAGCCATGGGCAACAGCACCGGTTGCAGCACCGCAAGGTGGCTGGCGAAACGGCCGTCGCTGACGACGATGGCGGCAGCGGCAGCGAAAGCGCCGCCACTGGAGACGCCGACCAGCGCCGGATCGGCCAGCGGATTGCGGAACAGCCCCTGCATGATCGTGCCGGCGGAGCCGAGCAGACCACCGATCATTGCCGCGATGGCGATCCGCGGTAGCCGGATCGACCACAGGATCAGTTGATCCCGTGCCGCCAAGGCGTCACCGGGCGATGCGCTGACAAGGCCGAGCGCGGCGGGCAGCCGCGCCAGCGGAATGCCGGCGGCGCCGATCGCTGCGGCGAGCAGCATCGCCAGCAGCAGCGCCAACAGCAGCACGCCGAGCACCGGCAGCGCGCGTGGCCGGTGCGCGCGCCGGGCCAGCGTCACCGCAGCCATCCGTTGGGCGTCGGCCATTGTCATGTCACTGGCGGCAATTGATGGTCAGCGATGCCGGCTTGAAGCGGGCCGCCTCCGCCGCCAATGCCGGATCGAGCCTGGCGGCAAGATCGCGCGCCGCCGCGGCCGTGCGCGGGCCGAATCCCAGCAGGTAGAGGCCGTCCATGGCGACGAAGCTTCTGGCGCGCGCCGCCGGTGTTAGGGCGAAGGCCGGATTGGCGAACACCGCTTCGGCCTTGAGCTGTTCCTTGCCGCGCTCCATCGCCAGCACATGGTCCGGGCGCGCCGCGACGATCGCCTCTTCATTGATGATCTTGTAGCCGTCGAAGTCGTCGATCGCATTGACGCCGCCGGCAAGCGCGATGATCTCGTTGGCGGCCGTATGCCGCCCGGCCGCCATGGCGCGGCCGTCGAGCAGCGACATCACGAACATCACGCGTGGCGGCGTCGTCACCTTGGCGCGCAACCGGCGCAGCCAGCCGAGATCCTGCGCGACCGCGTCGGCAAGGCATTCGCCCCGCGCCTCGACGCCGGCGACGCGCGCCACCATGCGGATCTTCTGCAGCATGCCGTCTTCGCTGAACGTTTCGGGGACGACGATCAGCGGTACCTTGGCGGCATCGATGACGTCGATGGTCTCCTTCGGCCCGGAGCCGGCGATCGCCAGCACGAGTTGCGGGTGCAGTCCGAGGATGCCCTCGGCGGAGAGCTGGCGCATGTAGCCGACATTGGGCTTGTCGGCCATCGCCTGCGGCGGGTAGAGGCTGGTGCTGTCGATAGCGACGATGCGATCCTCGACCCCCAGCGCATAGAGGATCTCGGTGAGGGCGCCACCGACGGCGACGATGCGGGTCGGATGGCCAATGGTCACATCGTGGCCGCGCGCATCGTGCACGATGACGTCTTCGGCGCTGGCGGACGCGATCGACATCAGGCAGGTCGCCGCGGTGAGCAGCGTCATCAGGCGGAAGCGGCTGCGGCGGGATGTCATGAGGGCATCACTTGGTGAGGATGAGCTTGTTCTGCGACGTCAGCCGCAGACGATAGGTCTCGTGGCCATGAGCAATCGTGATTTCACGGCCGGTCTCGAACAGGTCGCCGCTATCGATCCGGTTGGCCTGTACGGAAATGTGGCGTTCGGCGCCGCTGGTCGCCGCCGGAGCTTGGGGGCCGTCGTGGGTTTCGTCGCGAGGGGCTGTCGTCATTCGGTCGAACTATCCTTTGTGCCTCCGACTTATAGTTTTTATTGGCCGGCTTCGCCAAGCGAGGCAATCTACAATTGATATAAACAGCCGCGCGATTGCTTGACCGGTTTGTTCCCTCTACGTAATTGAAAATGGCAGTACGATGGCAAATGCCGTCGGATGTCTTTTCGAAAGCCAGCAAGCCCCTGCGTTTCCGCAGCGCCAGCCAGCCATGCCTGTTGAACTTTGCGCTGGGGGAATTAGGATGGTTTTCGGGGCCAGGATGACGCGCGGCTTGTTGCTGGGTGCGTCGATCGTTTCATTGGGGTTGCTGGTGTCGCAGCCAGGCTTGGCACAGGAGCCACCGCATGGGGCAGTCCAGCCGCAGAGGCCGAAACCTGCCAAGAAGAAGCGCGCTGCGCAGGCGGCGCCTGCCGCTGTCCAACAGCTTCGCGATGCCCGCGCGCAGGTTGCAGGCAACAGTCAATCGCTGGATGAAATCGCCGTATCGGCATCGAAGACGCAGGAACGCGCTATCGATGCGCTGGCCCCGGTGAGCGTCGTGACGCTGGAGCAGATCCAACTGCAGCAGCCGAAGCGGCTCAGCGACCTGTTCTACAACATGCCCGGCGTCTGGATGCAGGATCGCGGAGACGATGCTTCCACCGCCATCAACATTCGCGGTCTGCAGGACTTCGGTCGCGTGGCAGTGCTGGTCGACGGCGCCCGCCAGAATTATCAGCGATCGGGGCACAACGCCAACGGCTCGTTCTTTCTCGACCCCGAACTGGTCGGCGGCGTGGACGTGACGCGTGGCCCTACCGCCAACGTTTACGGCTCCGGCGCAATCGGCGGCGTCGCCTCGTTCCGCACCAAGGACATCCAGGACGTGTTGCGGCCCAATGAGCGATGGGGCGTCGACATGAGCGGATCCTACGGCTCCAACAACAATCGCGGGCTCGGCTCGGTGTTCGGCGGTGTGCGCGTGGATCCGACGGTCGATGTGTTCGGCGGCGCGGTGTACCGCAGCCAGGGCAACTACACTGATGGTGCCGGCACGGAGATCGGCAACACCGGTAACGACATCGCTGCCGGATTGATGAAGGTAACCGTGCGGCCCGCCGACGGCCACGAGGTCAAGTTCGGCGGCGTGTTCCAGGACTATCAGTATACGGTCGGCCAGATGAACCGCGGCCCCACCAACACCACGGCGCTGGCTGCGCTCAACCAGGGCTCGTCGGTCTATGGGTCCACCGCCAAGAACTACACGGGCACCGTGAGCTGGAAGTATTCGCGGCCGGACGACATGCTGTTCGACTTCAACGTGTCGCTGTATGGCAACCGCGTCGATAACGACCAGACCAAGACCTACCACTATTCGACCTCGGGCGCTGCGCTGTGCGGCGCCGGAAATTTCGGCAACAATATCTCGGGCTGCGTCGGCGACAGGCGCAGCTATTTGCTCGACACCATCGGCATCGACGTCAACAATACCTCGCGGTTCAATTTCGGCGACTGGCGCAACGCTGTAACCTACGGCTTCGACGCCTTTAACGACAAGGTCACGACCTTCGATTCGCGCGGCAACTCCAACATCACCACACCGAGCGGCGAGCGCACCGTGTCAGGCGGCTTCGTTCAGCTGAAAAACAACTACTCCACCTGGCTCGAAGTCATCAGCGCGCTGCGCTATGATCACTACGAGCTGAATTCTGCCGGCCTGACCGGCGGCAGTACCTCGTCCAGCGGTGACCGGTTGTCGCCAAAGATAACGGTCGGCGTCACCCCGGTGACGGGCTTCACGCCCTATGTCAGCTATGCCGAAGGCTATCGCGCTCCGTCGATCACCGAAACCCTGATTGCCGGCGCCCATGCGACGGGCGGCGGCCCGGCGTTCTTCACCTGCGCCGACGGCACCGCCGGCCTGTTCTGCTTCCTGCCGAACCCCAACCTGCGGGCCGAGGTCGGCAAGAACAAGGAAATCGGCGTGAACCTGAAGTACAACGACATTTTTACGACTGGTGACAGCGTCCGCGCCAAGTTCAACTTCTTCCGCAACGATGTCGACGATTACATCGATCTGGTTGCCTCGGCGCCGGAGCGCACCAACTTCGGTCCGTTCAGCCGCAACTACCAGTACCAGAACATCGCCAATGCCAGGATCGAAGGCTTCGAGGCGGAAACCGCTTACGATGCCGGCCTGTGGTTCGTCGGCGTCGGCGCCACCGTGCAGCGTGGCAAGAACACCCAGACCAATGTCGGTCTGGCCACCATCCAGCCGCGCAAGGTCACCACGTCGGGCGGCGTCCGATTGCTGGATCGCAAGCTGACCATCTCAGCGCAATGGGCTTCGGTGGCCGCCAATACCGACATTCCCGTCGGCTACCAGCCCTCTACAGCATATGACCTGGTCAACCTTTACGTGGCTTACCAGCCGACCCAGGACATCACGCTGAACTTCTCGGTCGATAACTTGCTCAACCAGTATTATCGCCCCTATGCCATTCCCGGCAATTCGGTGGATGGCACGACCCAGAACGATGCGCTGTGGACCAGTGCGTGCCCTGGCATCGTCTACAAGGGCGGCCTGAAGATCCATTTCGGCGGCGCATGATCGCGTCACGGAACAACCACGTGTGAGAAAATCGCGCTCATGTTCGGGCGCGATTTTCAGTATGATGACTGCCAGCAATCAGAAGGAGATATTCCATGTTCATCGCCATGAACCGCTTCCAGGTTAAAACCGGCTCCGAACAGGCGTTCGAAACCGTCTGGGCGACGCGTGAGTCCTATCTCGGCGAACTGCCGGGCTTCGTTGAATTTCATCTGCTGAAGGGGCCCGTCGCCGAGGATCACACGCTGTACTCGTCGCACACCACCTGGGCCAGCAAGGCGGATTTCGAGGCCTGGACCAAGTCCGAGCAATTCCGCAAGGCCCATGCCCGCGCCGACAACAAGACTGGCGAGAGCCTGTATCTCGGCCATCCGAAGTTCGAGGGTTTTGAAGTGATCCAGTCCGAACGCAAGACCAGCGCCGCGGCTTAAAGGTCTGTAGCCCGGATGCCATTCCGGGGCCGACCCACCGACGACGAAAACTGTCCCGGATTGCGTCGTCCCGCGCTGCGCGCGGGCCAACTTCATCCGGGCTACACGCTGTTGCAGACCTTGAGGACCTAATCATGACCGCCGCCATGCTCGATGATCTCTCCACCTACATGCGCGAGAACCCGGGTGCGGTGATCGAGGACGTGGCGCGTGACCGCAAGGTCACGGCGCGCGCCGTGATCGAGGCCTTGCCGGCGGAGATGGTGAGGATCGGCGGCGGCGCCGACGCCTTCGTGACGGCGATGCAGGACATCGCCACCTGGGGTATCGTGACCCTGATCGTCCATACCGGCGACGGGATTTTCGAGGTCACCGATCCCGTCGCGCCTGGCGCAGTCGGCCGCGGCTACTTCAATCTGAGCCATCCCACCGGCCTGCACGGCCATTTGCGCCATGAGCGCTGCGCCGGCATCGCCTTCGTCGAGCGGCCGTTCATGGGCAAGGCATCGGCCTTCGTCGCCTTCCTCAATGTCGATGGCGGGGTGATGTTCAAGGTGTTCGTCGGCCGTGACGAGAGCAGGGCGCTCAGGCCGGACCAGTTGGAGCGGTTCAGGGAGTTGTCGGCCACGATCTGCGGCGTCGCGGTCGCCTGACGTTCCGTCGCCCCGAAAAGCCGCGGTGTCTTGCCCGCTGCGGCAATTGACGAAGGGATGATTTCTCCTATGGTGCCGCCGATCGGACGGCGGCAATGGACCATCCGAGTGAAGGATGGGTCATGACCAAGAAGATCATTATCGCGACGTCCAAGGCGCCGGCGGCTGCCGGGCCCTATTCGCAGGCCGTGCGCACAGGCAACCTGGTGTTCTGTGCCGGACAGCTGCCGATGGATCTGGCAGGCGTACTGCCCGCGACAATCGAAGAACAGACTCACCTGTCCCTGAAGAATGTCGCGGCCGTGCTCGAGGCCGGCGGCGCCAGCCTGGCATCGGCGGTGAAGACCACCGTGTTCCTGAAGGACATGAACGATTTCGCCGCGATGAACGCGGTCTACGCGACCTATTTCCCGGAAAATCCCCCGGCGCGCTCGACCGTCGAGGTCGCACGGCTGCCGAAGGATGCGCTGGTCGAGATCGAGGCGATCGCCATCAGCGAAGGCTGATCGAAGCTGTCAGTCCGGGGCGCGAGACAGCGGCGAAGCCGCTGGACCGCGAACCCGAAATGACAACCTGTTCTACCCACGAAAGTCGATCGCCCGCAGAATAATGCCTGGCGGCCGGCCTTCGAGTTCGACTGCGATGAATTTGCGCGAGGCGCATTCGCCGATCCTGTCGCGCAAGCGCAGGAATTGCTGCTCGCGCTGGCTTGCGGCCGTGCGTTTCACGCCCTCGATCTGGTCCATTGCGTCGGTGCTGATGGCGCAGGGCACGCTGGTCGTGTTGTCCATCATCGTGAACAGCACGACCGAGCGGTCGATATCGTATTCGGTGAAGCCAGCGTCCGTCAGCGCCA
The DNA here is from genome assembly GCF_026015985.1 of Rhodopseudomonas sp. P2A-2r. GTDB lineage: Bacteria > Pseudomonadota > Alphaproteobacteria > Rhizobiales > Xanthobacteraceae > Tardiphaga. The sequence continues at coordinate 1,986,514 of NZ_CP110389.1, forward strand.
TGATCCGTGCTCCTTCAGCGGCAGTCACTACTTGCGCTTGGCCGGCGGATTGAGCTCGGTGAGCTTGGTCGCGCAGGCGGCTTCGGTCGCGATCGGACCCGTGACGAACGTGCCGCTGATCTTGGTGATATACCAGCCGGATTCGACACCGAGACGAAGCGACTCTGCGGCCTGAACATGCCGCGACGTGAGGATTTCCATGAATTTTCCCTGAGGTTGAATGTCAGGGTGCGCCCTTTCAGGGCGAATAGCCATGGCCAATCGGAAACATCTGTCGGGAATCGCACGCCGACGTCGCGTCCGGCTGCGGTCTTGCCCTATCGGCAACGCGCGAAAGGGTGGTCTCCGACGTCAGGCGCCGGCGGTCATCGTCTTGCGATACAGCGCGCTGTAGCTGGCCGCCGAGATGGTCCAGCTGAAGGATTTCGACATGGCGCTGCGGCGCATCGAGTTCAGCCGGTCCTTGGAGCCGAAGGTGGCGAAGGCGCGCAGGATGCCACCGAGCAGGGATTCCGTGGACGGCTTGGTGAACAGGAAGCCGGTCTCACCATCGACGATGGTTTCGGCGAGGCCGCCGGTCTGGTGACCGATCGGCAAGGAGCCGAAGCGCTGGGCATACATCTGGCTCAGGCCGCAGGGCTCGAAGCGGGACGGCATCAGCGTGAAATCGCTGCCGGCGAAGATGCGACGGGCTTCGCGGTCGTTGAAGCCGATGGCCACGCCGATGGCATCGGGCCGTCGGCGATGCGCATCCATCAGCGCGCGCTCGATCTCGGGTTCGCCGGTGCCGGTCACGACGATCTGGCCGCCGGCGGAGACGATGGCATCGGCGGCGGACAGCACGAGGTCGACGCCCTTCTGGTGCACCAGGCGGGCGACCAGACCGAAAATAGGCCCGCGCGACAGCGCGAGCCCGAATTGCTGGCGGACGCCGTCGGCATTGGCGCGTTTGGCCTCCCAGTCGCCGGCGCCGAACGGGCGCATCAGCTCGGCGCAGACCCGGGGGTCCCAGCTCTCGTCAATGCCGTTGAGGATGCCGGTGAGCTGCGCGGCGTTGGAGCGCTTGCGCAAGAGGCCTTCCAGCCCGCAGCCCAGCTCTGGCGTGGTGATCTCGCGGGCGTAGGTCTCGCTCACGGTCGTGAGGTGCGATGAATAGATCAGGCCGCCCTTGAGGAACGACAGCTTGTCGTAGAATTCGAGGCCATCGATATGGAAGGAGTCCGCCGGTGCGCCGATGCGACGCAGCGTCTCCTTGGGAAACAGGCCCTGATAAGCGAGGTTGTGAATGGTCAGGATGGTCGGGATCTTGATCTGGTTCCAGGCCAGATAGGCCGGCACCAGCGCCGATGGCCAGTCATTGGCGTGCACCAGATCCGCCGACCAGTTCGGGTCGAGCTTGCCGGCCGCCAGCAGCGCGGCAGCCGAGGCGAAGCGGCCAAAGCGGATATCGTTGTCTGGCCAGTCCTGGCCGCCGGCGTCCCCATAAGGATTGCCGGTGCGGTCGTAGAGCTGCGGGCAGAGCAAGATATAGACGGGCATCCCGTCCTTGGTCGCCGCCAGGCCGAGCTGGCAGGCGGGCATCTCCGCCAGCGCAGGGCATTCGCCGACCACCTCGATGCTTTCGAACTGGGCGACCACGGCGCGGTAGCCGGGCAGGATGACGCGGACATCGGTCCACAGCCGTAAAGCCCTTGGCAGGGCGGCAGAAACAGCCGCGAGGCCTCCCACCCGAATGAAGTCGTCAATCTCAGGAGTGACGAACAGAACCCTCAAGACGTGCCCTCGTGCCAGCAGCACCTGCTACTATGCAAATCCCGGTCCAGCGTTTCCTCGGCTTTGGAACTCGCGGAACCAAGTTTGTTAGTTGGCAGTGCGATAAGTCTCTCTGCAGTGCAGTATAGCACGTGACTTAATACGCTATTGCGAAATTCCCACACTGGCGTGAGATTCTTTACGATCACCCCAGGGGTGTCGACTTTACCGCGACGCGCAGCAGGCTCATCACGCAGCCGACGGCGGCAAAGCCAGCACCCAGTGCCAATGCCAGTGTGGCGCCCTCGTGGCCAATGAGGCCAAAACAAAAGGCAGCCAACGCCGCGCCCGTGGTCTGGCCGGTGAGCCGGGCGGTGGCGACGATGCCGCTGGCGCCGCCGCTGCGGCCTGGCGGCGCGCTGGACATCAATGCCTTCATGTTCGGGGTCTGGAAAAATCCAAACCCGGCGCCGCACAGGACCGTCCGCCAGACGATGTTGGCGACGCTGGGTTCCGGCGGCAGCGTGGCCAGCAGCACCATGCCGATGCCGAGCATGGCCAGGCCGAGGCCGCAGAGAAGGCCGGCGGAGTAGCGATCGGACAGCCGGCCGGCGATCGGCGCCATGATCGCCACCACCAGCGGCCACGGGGTCATGAAGAAGCCGGTCTCGACCTGCGAGCGGTGCAGGATCTCCTCGAAATAGAAGGGCAGCGACACGAAGGCGAGGCCCTGGACCGCAAAGGAACAGATGGCGGTGGCTGCCGACAGGGCGAAGACAGGAAGGCGGAACAGGTCGATGGGCAGCATGGGGGCGGGATGGCCGGCCTGCCTGCGCAGCAACAGCCAGCCGAACAGCAGTCCGGCGACGATCTCGCCGACCACGATGCCTGTGGTGGCGTGATGTGCCGCACTGCCGATGCCGAGGATCAGCAGGCCGAGGCAGCCGGCCGCCAGCACGGCGCCCGGAAAGTCGAAGGTGTGGCTGGCCCGCATGGTTTTCGGCAGCGTCTTCATGCCGATCAGCATGGCGATCACCCCGAACGGCAGGTTGACGGCGAACAGCCACGGCCAGGTCGCCACCGACAGGATGCCGGAAGCGATGGTCGGCCCGAGGGTGAAGGAGGTGGCGACCACGAGGGCGTTATGGCCGAAGCCGCGGCCCAGCATGCGTTGCGGATAGACGAAGCGGATCAGCGCCGTGTTGACGCTCATGATGCCGGCGCCGCCCAGGCCCTGCAGGACCCGGGCGATCAGCAGAGTGGGCAGCGACCATGCCAGCGCGCAGGCGACCGAGGCGATGGTGAACAGCAGCAGCCCGGCCAGATAGACGCGCTGGTGGCCGATGATTTCCCCAGCGCGGCCAGCGGCAGCAACGTCGCCACCATGGCGATCTGGTAGACGTTGACTACCCAGATCACGTCGGCGGGAGTGGCGCTGAGGTTGCTGGCGATGGCGGGCAGCGCGATGTTGGCAATCGCAGTGTCGAGCGACGCCATTGAGATCGCGGTGAAGATCGCGGCGGCGGCCCAGCGGCGCTGCTCCGGCGGCAGTCCGTCGGTCGGCAACGGCGCCGCAATTCCTTGAGCCATGAGGGATAGGTTCCTGAAGCGGCGGCCGGAACGATCGCCAGAGCGCGCTATCTAGTACGGAAAGCCGCGATCCTGCAGACGGCGATCTGCATATGGCATATGCGCGTCCGGCTGCAACGGTCAGCTCGGGGTCAGGGTCGCGGGAGCCGCGGCCTGAACCAGCTGCCGGAGGCCACCGCGATGGCGATGGTGCTGCCATAGATTACCAGCGCCACGGTGAGCGCGACGAACAGCCAGGTCAGCGACCCCGTCAGCCGCAGCACCAGCCAGCCGCCACCGATGGAGATGACCAGGCGCGCCAGGCCCGCCACCAGCGGCCAGATCATCCGGCCGGCGCCCTGCGAGGCAAAATACAGCGACAGGCCGAGGCCGAAGAAGCCATAGGCCGGGCCGACGATGCGCAGATAGGTGCTCCCGGTGGCGATCATCTGCGGGTCGTTGCCGAACAGGCCGAGCCAGGCCGCCGGCCAGATTGCCGCGACGAGGCCCACGGTTTCGGTGATGACGAACACCATGGCGCCGCCGATCAGCGCGCCGCGCAGGGCCCGGTCGTTCTGACCGGCGCCGATATTGGTGCCGACCAGCGCCACCAGCGGGCCGCCAAAGCCGAACGCCAGCGGGATCATCAGATATTCCAGCCGGGCACCGGTACCATAGCCGGCCACGGCGTCGCCGCCGCCGGCCGCACCGACCAGGCCGGTGGTCAACAGCACCGTCAGGCTGGTCTGCAGCGACACCACCGCGGCGATGGCGCCGACGCGCAAAATGTCCGCCGACAGATCCCAGCGCGGCCGCGCCGGCTTGAATTGTACCATGCAGCGGCCGGACAGGATGTAGCCGGCGAGCACGGCGGTGACGATGGCGGTGGTCACCACCACCGCCCAGCCGCCGCCGGCGATGCCCAGCGCGGGAACCGGGCCGTAGCCGAAGATCAGCAGGGGTGACAACGGCACCAGCAAGACCACGCCGACGCACACGGCCAGCGACGGCACCAGCATGTTGCCGGTGCCGCGGATGATGCTGGCCAGCGCATTCATCAGCCAGACCAGCACGCTGCCGCCGAACACGACGTTGGAATATTGCATGGCGGCGTCCAGCGCCGCGCCGTCGGCCCCCATGGCGTGGTACAGCGGCCGGCCCCAGATCAGGAAGATCGCGGCGCCGACCAGGCCGATGATGACGTTGATGCCTACCGCATGCATGACCAGCGCCTCGGCGTCGTGGTGGCGGCGGGCGCCGAGCGCGCGGGCGATGGCCGAGGAGATGCCGCCGCCCATGGCACCGGCGGACAGCATCTGCATCATCATGAAGCCAGGAAACACCACGGCCATGCCGGTCAGCGCATCGCTACCGAGCTTCGATACCCACCAGGTCTCGATCAGTCCGGTGGAGGCCTGCGCCAGCATCACCAGCAGGTTCGGCCACGCCATGCGCAGCAGCGTCGGCACGATCGGCGCATGCAGGAGTATCTTGGTGCGCGGATTCATTTCGTGCGTGGCAGCTGCGGCGACGATGGCCTGGGGCGGATCGAGCTTCATCGGGGCGTGTCCTGGGGGGTGCGGTGGACTTGCGGCCGAGCCGCTTCTGCACCTGCGGTCCCGCTGCGGGGCCGGCGGCGTTGCGATGGGTGGCGTCGGTGATCGGCTTGCCGGTATTGCGGTCCACCAGGATCGGGTCGGCGGGCAGGCCGGTCGCGCTGTCGACCAACTGCACGCTGGCGCCCTCCGGCGCGAAATGCCGGTTGCCCCAAGCCTGCAGCGACAGCAGCACCGGGCGGAAATCGCGGCCGCGCGGGGTCAGGATGTATTCGTCGCGCGGCGGATGCTCGCAATAGCGCCGTCGCTCCAGCAACCCGGCGTCCACCAGGGCATTGAGCCGGCGGGTCAGCATGTTGGGCGCAATATTGAGGTTCTTCTGAAACTGGTCGAACCGTGTCATTCCATAAATGGCGTCGCGCAGGATCAGGATGCTCCACCATTCGCCGACGCGCTCAAGGCTGCGGGCGACCGGGCATTCCATGTTTCCAAAGTTCTTGCGCTGCATCCATTCATTATGGTCGTGTGACTATCATCATGCAAGTCACAGATTGGAGAGCGGCCGTTCGGTGTCGTGGAGAGGGTTTTCGTTGTCTGAGCCGTCACCCTGAGGAGCGAGCCCTTGCGAGCCTCGAAGGGCGACGGCGGGCGGCCATCCTTCGCGGCTCGCCGAAGTCGGCGAGCGCCTCCAGCCGAAACGCAATTGCGTTTCGGCTGAGATGACGGCTAAGTGTGCGGCGGCGATGCGTTGCGAAGCGGTCGTGCGGGCTATCCCACCATGCGTTCGCGGCCGACCCAGAAGCTGGCACGGAGCGACTTCTTGTCGATCTTGCCGACGCCGGTGAGCGGCAGTTCGCTGACGAACTTGATGTGCTTGGGCGCGTGCGCCGAGCCCTTGCGGGTCTTCACCAGGTTGATCAGTTCCTCTGCCGAGGGGCGCGCCCCATCGCGGGCGACGATGATGGCGGTGACCGCCTCGCCCCATTTGTCGTCGGGCACGCCCACCACCGCGCACATCGCCACATCCGGGTGCTGGGTCAGCACATCTTCGACCTCGCGCGGAAAGATGTTGAAGCCGCCGGACACGATCATGTCCTTCTTGCGGTCGAGGATGAACATGTAGCCGCGCTCGTCGGCGCGGGCGATGTCGCCGGTATGCAGCCAGCCGTTCTTGAGGGTCTCGGCGGTCTGCTCCGGCCGTTGCCAGTATTCCGCCATGACGTGCGGTGCACGGACGCAGATCTCGCCGGCCTCGCCGGGGGCGACTTCCTGATCGTCGTCGTCGAGAATCCTGACATCGCAAGCCGAGATCGGAAAGCCGCAGGACAGGAACAGATCCGGCCGGCTGGCGTCGTGATCGGTCTTGCGCAGCACCGACACCGGATAGCATTCGGTCTGGCCGTAAAGCTGGGAGAACACCGGCCCGATCCGCTCCATGCCTTCCAGCAGCCGGCTCGGCGACATCGGCGACGCGCCATACAGCAACAGTTCGAGCGACGTGAGGTCAGTCTTCGGTAAGGCCGGATGGTCGAGCAGCATGTAGATCATGGTAGGCACGAACAGCGTAAAATTGATGCGCTCGCGCTCGATCGTTCTGAATACGGCCTCGGGATCGAAGCCTTTGAGCATGTGCACCGTTCCGCCGCGGATCAGCGCCGGCAGCACCTTGGTGCCGGCGACATGGCTGATCGGTGCGACGGTCAGATAGCGCGGCGTGTCGGGAATCTCGAAGTCGGCGAGGATGGCGCTGGCAAAGCCTGCGACCTGGCGGTGCTGGCGCAGCGCGCCCTTGGATTTGCCGGTAGTGCCGCCGGTGTAGTTCAGCACCGCGTCGTCGTCGGGCCCGGCGAAGTCCCGGGGCGTGGCGCTGCCGGCGGCGTCGGCCGCTAGCAGCAGGTCGATGCCGTAGTCGGCGCGGCCCAGCGTGAAGACATGGCGCAGGCCCTGCGCGCGTGCCGCCAACTCGCCGCCGCGCAGCAGGAAGGTGTCGGCATCGATCACCAGGATCTCCGAGCCGGCATCCTCGATCTGGTCGATCTGGTCCTGCAGCGAGCCGAGCGGATGCAGCCAGGAGATGGCGAAGCGCGACAGCTGTGCGGCGACGCCGGCGCACCAGGTGTCAGCGCGGTTGGCAGTGAGCAGCGCCACGCGGGTGCCGGGCTGCGCGCCGAGGCTCATAAACACCTTCTGAAATTGTCCGATCAGGTCGGCGGTGCCGCGATAGCTGATCGATCCGCCCGGCCAGCTGAAGGCAATGCGCTCGGGATAGCGCGCCAGCGCCCGCAAGGTCTGGCTGCCGACCGTCGGAAATGTATTGAGCCAATCGCCCATGTGATCCTCCCCGCTGGTTTTGCATTGGCCTTCGTTCGTGCCAATATTTGCGCAAAGGCTAACAACGAATGCGTCGCGGGGAAACACAAACCCGCGGCAAGCGAGGAAACATCTTGCAAGCTCCCGATCGCCTGGCGCGCTTTCGCGATCGCCTCAGGCTGCCGCTGATCGCCGCGCCGATGTTTCTGGTCTCCGGCGTCGAGTTGGTGGTGGCCGCCTGCAGCAACGGCGTGATCGGCTCGTTTCCATCAGCCAATTGCCGTACGGCGGAACAACTCGATGGCTGGCTCGGCGAAATCAGCGAGCGTCTGCGCTCGCATGCCGACGCGACGGGGCAGGCTGCGGCGCCGGTGTGCCCCAACCTAATCGTACACCGCTCCAACCTCCGTCTCGCCGACGACCTCGCGGTGGTGCTGCGCCACGCGCCCGAACTGGTGATCACCTCGGTGGGTTCGCCTGCGCCGGTGCTTGCGCAGCTCCACGACGTCGGGGCATTGGTGTTCGCCGATGTCGCCAGCATTCGCCATGCCGAGCGCGCGGTCGTAGCCGGCGCCGACGGACTGGTGCTGCTGACCGCGGGGGCAGGGGGCCAGACCGGCTGGCTCAACCCGTTCGTATTCGTCCGCGCTGTCCGACAGTTCTTCGACGGGCCAGTGGTGCTGGCCGGTGGCATCTGCGACGGACACGCGCTGCGTGCGGCGCAGGCACTGGGTTGCGATCTCGCTTACATGGGCACCAGGTTCATCGCCACCCACGAGAGCATGGCGGACACTCGCTACAAGGAGATGCTGGTCGTCAGCAGCGCCGACGATATCTTGCTGACCACGGCGTTTACCGGATTGCAGACCAACATGCTGCGGCCATCCATCGTCGCAGCCGGCCTCGATCCCGAGGCGCTGCCGGCGCGCGGCGCCATCGACATCGCGGAGGATATCGACGTCGGCGCCCGCGACGGCCGTCCGGCGCGCTGGCGCGACATCTGGAGTGCGGGCCAGTCCACGTCGGGCGTGAACTCAATCGTGTCGGTCGCGGAACTGGTCGGCCACACAGCCATTGAGTATCGCGGCTGATTGTTGCCTGCCGTTCATCGCGTTATGCTACAGCCTGCTCACGGCGGACCCAGCCAAAGGTTTTCAGGAGAATTTGATGCGTAAATTTTTGAACGTGCTGGCGGCGCTTGCCATGCTGAGCCTGACCAATTGCGGTTACAACGCGATCCAGACCAATGACGAGCAGGTCAAATCGGCATGGTCCGAGGTGGTCAATCAGTATCAGCGGCGCGCCGATTTGGTGCCCAACCTGGTCAATTCGGTGAAGGGGTTCGCGCAGCAGGAAAAGGACGTGCTGCTCGGCGTTACCAACGCCCGCGCCAAGGTGGGCAGCATCCAGGCGACTCCCGAGGTACTGAATGATCCCGCCGCCTTCCAGAAATTCCAGGCAGCGCAGGGTGAGTTGTCCGGCGCGCTGTCGCGGCTGCTGGTGGTCACCGAGAATTATCCGCAGCTCAAGTCCGACGCGCTGTTCCAGAATCTGATGACGCAGCTGGAGGGCACCGAGAACCGCATCACCGTGGCGCGCAACCGCTACATCAAGACGGTGCAGGACTATAACGTCGGCGTGCGCACCTTTCCGAACAACCTGACGGCGATGATCTTCGGCTACAAGGAAAAGCCGAATTTCTCGGTCGTCAACGAGAACGAGATCTCCACCGCGCCCAAGGTCGATTTCAACCCGGCACCGGCGCCCGCGGCGCCGGCGAAGTAAAACGCCGGTCGGCGCCGCCATGACCATGATCAAGGCTGCGCTGCTGGCGCTGCTGCTGTGCTGGGGCGGTGCCGCCGCGGCCGATGTCGCCGTGCCGGCGCTGAGCGGTCGGGTGGTCGATCGCACCATGACGCTGACGCAGGCGCAGCGCGAGGGCCTCGACCAGACGCTGCGCGAATTCGAGGCCCGCAAGGGCAGCCAGGTCGCAGTGCTGATCGTGCCGACCACGGCGCCGGAGAGCATCGAACTGTTCTCGATCCGCGTCGCAGAAGCCTGGAAGATCGGCCGCAAGAAGGTCGACGACGGCGCCATCCTGGTGATCGCCAAGGATGACCGCACGCTCCGCATCGAGGTCGGCTATGGCCTGGAAGGCGCACTCACAGATCTCACGTCGAAACGCATCATCGACGAAGTCATCGTGCCGAAATTCAAGGCCGGCGATTTCGCTGGCGGCATCATCGACGGCGTGGACCGCATCCTCAAGGTGATCGACGGCGAGCCGCTGCCGGTGCCGGACGAGCCGCTGGTGAGCGCCAAGGTTTTCGACGCGATCGGGGAATACGCGCCGCTGCTGCTGGTCGGCGTGCTCGTTTTCGGCGGCATGCTGCGCCGGCTGTTCGGTCGGCTGTTCGGCTCGCTCATCACTGGCGGCCTGGTGGCGGTGGTCGTCTGGTTCGTCGTTGGCACCGCGCTGGTCTCGGCGGCTCTGGGCATCATCGCTTTTTCTTCACCCTGATCGGTGATGCCTTGATTTCAGGCGGTGGGGGCGGCAGTCGCGGCTCGTGGTCATCGGGCAGTTCGTCGAGCAGCAGCAGTGGCGGGTTCAGCGGCGGCGGCGGCAGTTTCGGTGGCGGCGGCGCCTCGGGAAAGTGGTGATCATGTCGATTGCGCGGATCAGCAGGCATCTCGTTGCCAACCGCTCGCGGGTTCGCAAGGCGTTTCCGCCGCATGCGCTGGCGGCGATCGAGCAGGCCATCAAGGCCTCCGAGCAAGGCCACGCAGGCCAGATCCGCTTTGTCGTTGAAGGCGCGCTCGACGGCGCGCCATTGTTCCGCAATCAATCGGCGCGGGCGCGCGCGCTCGACGTGTTTTCAAATCTGCGGATCTGGGACACCGAACACAATAATGGCGTGCTGATCTATTTGCTGCTCGCCGACCGTGATGTGGAAATCGTTGCCGATCGCGGCGTCCACGCGCACGTCGGCGCCGACGGCTGGGAGGCCATCTGCCGTGCGATGGAGGCCGACTTCCGCGCCGGCCATTTCGAGCGCGGTGTGCTCGCCGGTATCCACGCTGTCACGCAGCATCTGGTGCGGCATTTTCCGAAGCGGGGCCGCGGCGACAACGAACTGCCGGATGCGCCGGTGGTGCTTTAGTCGTTGTATTTGTAGTTGGGACGCGATCACGCCGGCTGTCATCACCCGCGCATGCGGGTGATCCAGCAATCGCTGTCGACATTTTGATCACAGGTTGTTGCGTTTACTGGATTGCCCGGTCCCAAGCGCGCAATTGCGCGCCAGGCCGGGCGATGACAGCAGGGGACGTCCTCGAACCGTGAAGTTCAAGCCTCTACCGACTTTCTCTCGCCCACGCGTGCGAACCACGCCGCGATACTCGAATTCGCTGGATCCATGGGCTGGCCGACCTTGCCGCCGAAATCGAGCCAGCAATAGAGCACGATGTCCGCCATCGTGAAGCGCGGTCCGCACAGAAAATCCTTGCCGGCGATCTGGCCGTCGAGCCAGCGCAGCCGGTCGGCGACAATGCGCTTGAGGCCGGGCGCCGCTTCTGGGACGCAGACGATGCGGCTCTCGAATCGCTTCAAGCCCTCGGCGAAGCGATAGCCATTGGCCAAGTGCTGGCAGATGTTGAGGTCGATGCGCTGCCGCCACATCCTGCATTCTGCGCGTTCCGCAGCGGTGGCCCCAATCAGCGGCGGAGCCGGGTGGATCTCCTCGATATATTCGCAGATCGCCACGGTCTCCGAGATGTAACTGCCGTCGTCGAGTTCCAGTGTCGGCATCTGGCCGTGGGGATTGCGCGCCAGATGCGGTGGCTGGCGGTTTTCGCCGGCGGCGAGGTCGACGGTCTCGGCGGGAATGGTCAGGCCCTTTTCGGCGAGAAACATCCGTACCACGCGAGGGTTTGGCCCGATTGAATCGTAAAGTCGCATGCCGTGTTTCTCCTGACGTCCGTGACGTTCATTTCAAATGGGTTTGACGGGATTGTCGGACTTCCTGTCAAGCCGTTCATCCGCCGGAACAACAGGTGAAATTTCCGTAACCAGCGTCGGCGGTAAGGATTTGGCAAGCAATGAAAGTTACCAAAAGGTCAACCCATTCCGGAGAATTGCGCCCGTGAGCGAGCACCCCACCGACCACAACAGCGCCAGCGACGCTGAAATCAAGGCCTCGACCGGCGAAACCGCCACCGATGCCGTCACCGTCGAGTCTCCCAAGCTGGCGCCGGAGCATGGCGATGGCGCCAAGTCTGAAGTCGTCAAGCCTGATGTCGCCAGGATCGGGGCGTCGCGCGCCGAGGCGTCGCGCGGTCCCGGCAAGATCATGATCATGTCGCCGCAGCGCGAACGCTCGTGGGAAGACTATGTGGATGCCGAGGCGCAGGCCGAGCACGAACAGCGTCCCGAGGGGACCGGCAAGCGACGGATGTCCGCGGTCACCGCGGTCGTCCTGCTGGCGGCGCTGACCGGCGCGACCGGGGGATCGCTGGCCACCGCCGGGTTCGGACATCTGTTCGGTAATGACGACAGCAAGAGCGCCGTCGCCCAGACCCGCGCCCTCGAGGAGACCGTCGCGCGTCTGGACGCCGATGTCGCCGCGCTGAAGATCGGTGCCGAGCGGGCCAGCCGACAGGCCACCAGCGCGTTCAGCAAGACCGGCGACCGTCTCGACAAGATCGAGAAGGCGCAGGCCGAGCCCGCCGCCAAGCTGGCGAAACTCGGCGATAGCGTCGCCAAGCTCGGCGAGGCCGTCGAAAAGCTGCAGAAGCCGCCCGCGCCGGTGGCGGCACCCGTTGCATCCGTGCAGCCCAAGGAAGTGACCGGCTCAATCGCGCCGCCGGCTCCCGCGCCGAAGCCGGAACTGGCGCGCCTGCCCACCGTCGATGGCTGGGTGTTGCATGACGTGTCCGACGGCGGCGCGACCATCGAAGGCCGCCAGGGCATCTTCGAGGTCTATGCCGGCGATCCGGTCCCAGGCCTCGGCCGCATCGACGCCATCCGCAAGCAGGATGGCCGTTGGGTTGTCGTCACCAGCAAGGGCCTGATCGTCGCGCGCTGATGCGGCGCGGCTGATTTTCGGCTAGGTTTTCCGGTGTTATGCGGGCCGCGGTCCGAAGCCACCGAGAACACGCCGTGCCAATCCGTCTTGCGCTGATCGTCCTGCTCGGCAGCCTTGTCCTGCCGTGCTTCGCTCGTGCCGAGCCGCCGAAACCGCTGGCGATCACCGATCCCGTGGCGCTGCGCCAGCTCGACGCCGGCGACGCCGCGCATCCCGGCTTCGGCATCGGCCGCATGCTTGATCCCGCCGCTGCGGGCGCCGCTCCCATTGCCAACGACGCATTATTCGCACGGCCGGCCATGGCCGGCATGCGCACTGCTCTCGATACCGAATTCGCACGCTTCGTCGCCGGGTACCGAGCCGACGAGGTCGGCGTCGGCCCTGGCCATGCCGTGCAACTGTTCGATCGCGCGGCGCTCGACTCCGGCGCGATGCGTTTTGTCCTGTCGGGAATCGTCAGCCGGATGGACCGCGCTTTTATCGCGCCTGAAACGTGTGGCGAGGTTCGGCTGCTGTACCGCCTGATGCGGTTGGATAGCGCGGCGGGGCCGGCGCGGCTGCCGATGACGCTGAACCTTGTGCTCAATGGCCGGAGCGCTGCCGACACGGCGATCGACTGCGCCGAGATCGCGCGGCGCTGGCTTGCGGTCGTCGACCTGCCGAACGGCGGTGCCGACCTCGCGGCACGGCTGACGGCGCCGGACGGCGCGCTGGCGCTGGTGACGCCGGACCACATCGATCGCATCGAGATCAACCTGCAGATCGCGCACACGCCCAAATCGGAGTTGCGCGATTTCCGAACGCACTATCTGCAAAAGGTCTTCCGCCTTGATGCGCAGACCGGCAAGTTCGAACAGGCGCCGCTGGAAAACCAGATCGACCGTGACCGCATTCTTGCCGACGACGGCCTGCGCCGCGCCTTTCGGGAATGGCTGCTCGACCCGCGGCATTTTGCTGAGCTTGATCGCGGCACGCTGCTGATCCCCCGCCAATTCCTTGCCACGGCTTCGGTCGCCGCAACGCCGGTCGGTTTCGTGCGCTCCAGCCTGCAGCCGGCATTTGGCCTGATGGCCTCGGACGAAGCCAGCACGTCGGCGGTATTCACCGCGAGCGATGTTGTCGCCGCCTTGCAGGCCGCCGCGGCGCAGGGCATCGCATTGCAGAACATCCGCTCGCCCGCCGGCTTCGAACGCCGTCTCAACGATATCAGTTGCGGCGGCTGCCATCAGATCCGCGGGATCGGGGGCTTCCACTTTCCCGGCGTAGACACGTCGAGGGCACACCCCAACGCGGCCAACGTGCCAGCGTCGCCTCATTTCGTCGGCGATCAGCCACGCCGCCGCGATATCGCGATGGCGATGCGCGCGGGCAGGGCGCCGGACTTTTCGCGCGGCTTCTCCGACCGCCCGCAGGAGCACCGCAGTGCGATGCTGGCCGGCAGCGAACATCTCGACGGCTGGGGCGCGACCTGTTTGCGGCCCGGCGCTACAGCCGCAGATATGGACATAAGCTTTGCGTCATGGACCTGCGCAAAAGGTCTGTCGTGCCAGCCGACCGGCGAGGCGGGGTCGTCGCGGCTGGGAATGTGTTTCGTCGGAACCAAGTAGCCGAGCGAACGTTCACCGGATAGCGCGTCAGTTCTATCGGCGGGAGCCACGTGATGAACGAGGCGGAAAAGACCACGAAGCAACGCGACCGTGCCATTGCCGAGAATGAGAGCGCGCAGCAAACCACGGGTGATATTCGTGTCAGTGTCTGGGCAGTTGGGGTCGCCGCGCTGATCGGCGTGGTGGCGTTCGGATGGGTGCTGATGCGGTAGATCTCGATTTGTCGTCGTTCGGGGCCCGAACGGCGAAAGCGTGAGTGAACCCGGAATGACGACTATGCCACTGCGCCGGCCGCCCGCAGCGCCGCAATTGCTTCGTCGTCGAAGCCGGCGTCGCGCAGGATCTCGTCGCTGTGCTGGCCGATGCCGGGTGGCAGTCGCGGCTTCTTCTTCCGGGTGCCGTCGATCCAGATCGGGCTGTTGATGGTCATGATGTCGGAGTCCTCGAACGGCACCAGCACATCATTGTCGATCATCTGCCGGTCGTTCGGGATGTCGTCGAGAATTCCGACAAAGCCGAACACCAGTCCCTTGCCGTCGAGTAAGGTGCGCCATTCGGCCAGATCCCGCTGCGCGAAGGCGTCGTCGAGGATCGCGATCAGTTCGAGCGAGCGCGCATGGCGGCCGGCCTTGGCGGCGAAGCGCGCGTCATCAGCCAGTTCCTCGCGTCCGATGCACCGGGCGAGGATCGGCCATTGCCGGTCCTCGGCGAGCAGCGACAGCATGATCCAGCGGCCGTCGCGGCAGCGGTAGTGATTGGCAAGCGCGTTCAGCGCGCGCTCGCGCGGCCGTCGCTTCTCGAAGGTGGCACCGACCAGCTTGGCCTGCGCCAGCACGCTGGAGGCCCACACGCCGTTGGCCATCAGGTTGGATTTCACCTGGCTTCCCTTGCCGGTCCGCTCGCGCTTGTACAGCGCGGTGACGATGGCGCCGTACAGCGCCATGGCGCAGGGATGGTCGCCCATGCCGGCCACCGAGCGCGCCGGCGTTGTGTCGTCGTCGGCGCGCACCAGGTCCATCATCCCCGAGCGCGCCCACCATGCGGTGGAATCGAAGCCCGGCTTGTCGGCCTCGGCGCCGCGGTCGCCATAGCCGGTGAAGCAGGCATAGATCAGGCGGTCGTTGAGCGGCGCCAGATCGTTGTAAGCCATCTTCAGCCGCGCGCGCACCGGCGGCGGAAAGTTGGTGATGAACACGTCGGATTCTGTGACGAGCCTGTATAGCACCGCCTGACCTTCCGGCTTGGCGAGATCGAGCGCGAGGCTCTTCTTGTTGCGGCTCTCCATCATCCAGGCGTAGTTGTGTTCGCTGCGGGGATAGCCCGGCAGGTTGGGCAGGTTGCGATAGGGATCGCCGGCGCCCGGAGGCTCGATCTTGATGACGTCGGCGCCGAAATCGGACAGCACGGTGGCGGCGGCCGGTGCGGCGATGAAGCTCGCGCAATCGAGAACCTTGAGGCCCTTGAAGATGCCATCTTCCATGTAACGTCGCTCCCGTGGATTCCGTTGTTCTTGTTCGCGTGACGGAATTGAGGGCAGGGCAACGAATTCCGATGCTGCATTTGACCCGGCTTGGCGCGGCGATGCAACCGCCGCAGCGTGCATGACCGCATGTGCAAGAAAAGCCCTCCGCGCGGCTGCGCGAAGGGCTGTTGATCGGCGGCAGCCTTGCCGCGCTGTGGAATGCCGGCGCCTATCCGCCGACGTCGGCGCTGATGACGTCGCCGAACAGCTCCCACTTCTCGCCCTTGAATCGCATCAGCTGCAACTGGCTGACCGGTGCGAAGTCGGTCGCGGAGGTGTTGATCTTGATGCCGGGCAGCAGCACCTCGGTGCGGAAGTCCTTGAGGCTGGCGGCCTGCTTCATCACGTTTTCTCGGGTCAGGTTGTCGCCGCATTGCTTGAGGATCTGCACCAACGTCTGCGCGACGCCGTAGCCGACGACGGTGCCGCCGTCGAGCACGTTGCCCTCCGGGAAATCCTTCTTCATGAAGGCATAGAACGCCTTCATGCCCGCATCGTCGTTCCACTGCGGATCGGATGCGTCCTTGAGATAGGCCGCCGAGATGATGTCCTGGGAGGCCTCGTAGCCGGCGGGCTTGATGACGCTGCCGACGGAGGCGGAGACGTTGTTGAGGAAGTGGGTGGTCTTCCAGCCGATCTCGGCGATCTTCTTGATCGCCTGCGCGGCGAATTTCGGCGTCGTGATGTTCACGAACACGTCGGCATTGGTCGCTTTCAGCTTGACGATGTGGTTGTCGATGGTCGGCTCGGAGGTTTCATAGCTTTCCTCCATCACGATCATCGAGGCGGCCTTGGCGCCGAGGCCGTCCTTCAGCCCCTTCAGATAGTCCTTGCCGTAATCGTCGTTCTGGAAGAGCACGGCGATCTTGGCGCCCGGCTTTTCCTTCAACAGGTACTTGGCGTAGATCTGGGTTTCGCTCTGGTAGCTGGGCTGCCAGCCCATCGTCCAGGGAAAGTCCTTGGGGTCGTTCCATTTTGTGGCGCCGGTGGCCACGAACAGTTGCGGCACTTTCTTGCTGTTCATGTATTTCTGGATCGCCGAGTTCGACGGCGTGCCGAGCGAATTGAAGATGAGCAGGACTTCGTCGCTCTCCACCAGCTTGCGCGCCTGTTCGACGGTCTTCGGCGGGCTGTAGGCGTCGTCGTAGCTGATGAAGTTGACCTTGCGGCCGTTGATGCCGCCTTCGGCGTTGATCTTCTTGAAGTAGGCTTCCTCGGTCTTGCCGATCACGCCATAGGCGGACGCAGGTCCGCTGTAGGGCATGATGTTGCCGATCTTGATTTCGGTATCGGTCGCGCCGGTGTCGTATTTTTCTGCGCCATCGCGCCCGTCGTGGTGACGGCGAGCAGAAGCAGGGCAGCCGGAAGCGCGGCCGCGCGCAAGCTTGACTTGGGCATTCGTTTTCTCCCTGGGAAAATGATGTGTCGTGTCTGTTTTTTCACGGAGCTCGTGCCGGCTCCTGCAGGGATTGAACATGATTTGAGACAGCCATTCAACACAAAGGCCCTCCGCATGATGCGGAGGGCCTTTGGTTTCCAAGTGACGGTATCGGAGGGTGTCAGTTCGTCGTCATATCGGCGTTGATGACGTCGCCGAACAGGTCCCACTTGCCGTTGTTGAAGCGCATCATGCGCAACTGCTGGATGGGCGCATAGTCGGTGGCCGAGGTGGTGATCTTGACGCCGGGCAGCAGGGTGTCGACCTCGAAGTCCTTGAGGCTGGCGGCCTGCTTCATGACGTTGGCGCGGGTCAGATCGTCACCGCACATCTGCAGCACCTTGACCATGGTCTGGGCGGCGCCATAGCCGTACAGCAGGCTGTTGTCGGAGCGGTCGGCGCCGGGCATGTACTTGTCGACGAAGGCCGACCATTTCTTCATGCCGGGATCGTCCTTCCACTGCGGATCGGCGCCGTCCTTGCGATAGTCTGCGGACAGCACGCCCTGGGCCGCCTCGAAGCCGGCGGGCTGCATCACCGCGCCGACGGAGACGCTGACATTGGTGACGAGCTGCAGCGGCTTCCAGCCGAGCTCGGCAATCTTCTTGATGGTCTGCGCGGCAAACTTCGGCGTGGTGAAGCTGATCACGACGTCGGGGTTGAGAGACTTCATCTTGACGATGTGGGAATCCACCGTCGGCTCGGAGATCTCGTAGCTCTCCTCGGTGACGATCATCGAGGCCTTGCTGCCGAGCGCCTCGCGGAAGCCTTTCTGGTAATCCTTGCCGAAATCGTCGTTCTGGTAGAGCACGGCGATCTTGGCGTCCGGCTTTTCCTTCATCAGATATTTGGCGTAGATCTGCGCCTCGACCTGGTAGCTAGGCTGCCAGCCCATGGTCCACGGAAAGTTCTTCGCATCGTTCCACTTGCTGGCGCCGGTCGCCACGAACAGCTGCGGGACCTTCTTGGTGTTCATATACTTCTGGAACGCGGTGTTCGACGGAGTTCCCAGCGAATTGAAGACCAGCAGAACCTCGTCGCTCTCCACCAGCTTGCGCACCTGCTCGACCGCCTTGGGCGGGCTGTAGCCGTCGTCATAGCTGATGAAGTTGATCTTGCGGCCGTTGATGCCGCCCTGGTCGTTGATCATCTTGAAATAGGCGTCTTCGGTCTTGCCGATCAGCCCGTAGGACGAGGCCGGACCACTATAGGGCATGATGTTGCCGATCTTGATCTCGGTGTCGGTCGCGCCGGTGTCGTATTTCTTCTGCGCGAAGGCATGGCCGCTCGCGACGATGCTGAGGGCTGCGGCAATCGATAGCGAAATTGCGCGCGACGGAATAGCAGGCATTTCAGAACTCCCGAATTTTTTGACGGCTTTTTGGCGGCCTTGTGGCCTGCCGGATTGAACACCGTTTGCGGCGTCGCATCAACAAAAAGCCCCTGCGGCATGTCCGCAGGGGCTGTTTTCGATATGCTACTTAAGAAGGGCTCCGGCCTCAGTCGGCGCTCCCACCGCCGTCGATGACCGGGCCGAACGTGGTCCACTGGCTGCCCTCGAACCGCATCATCTGCAACTGCTCGATCGGGAAGAAGTCCGTCGCCGATGTATTGATCGTCACCCCCGGCAGTACGGTGTCGGGCGTGAAGTTCCGCAGGCTGGCTGCCTGCTTCATCAGGTTGGCGCGGGTCAGGTTGTCGCCGGCCTGCCGCAGCACCTGTACCATGGCCTGCGCGGCCCCGTAGCCATAGACCACCGAGATGTCGCTGCGGCTGGCGGTCGGCGCATAGCGAGCGAGAAAGGCGGTGAAGCGCTTCATGCCCTCGTCCTCGTCCCATTGCGGATCGGCGCCGTCCTTGGCGTAATAGGCCGACAGGATGCCCTGCGCATTGTCGAAACCGGCGGGCTTCATCACCGAGTTGACCGAGGCGCTGGCATAGCTCTGGATATACAGCGGCTTCCAGCCGAGTTCGGCGACCTTGCGGATGCTCTGCACGGCGGATTTCGGCGTGGTGACGCTGAGCACCGTGTCCGCGCCGCTCGCCTTCAGGTTCAGGATATGCGAGATCGATGGTCGGTTCGGCAATCTCGTAGCTCTCCTCGCGCACGATCATCGAGACGCGTGCGCCCAGACCTTCCTTCAGGCCTTTCAGCACCTCCTTGCCGAGATCGTCGTTCTGGTACAGCACCGCGATCCGCGCTTCAGGCTTCTGCGCCAGCAGATAGCGCGCATAGATCCGGCCCTCGCTGCGGTAGGGGGCTGCCATCCCATGGTCCACGGAAAGGACGACGGATTGCCGAAATTCTCCGAACCGGCGCCGACGAACAATTGCGGCACGTGCCGGGCATTGAGATATTTCTGGATCGCGGTGTTGGAGGGCGTGCCGAGCGGGTTGAAGATCGCCAGCACCTCGTCGCTCTCGACAAGCCGGCGCGCCTGCTCGACCGCCTTGGCGGGATTGTAGGCGTCGTCATAGCTGATGAAATTGATCTTGCGGCCGTTGATGCCGCCCTGGTCGTTGATCATCTGGAAGTAGGCGGCTTCAATGGTCCCGGCCACAGCATAGGCCGAAGCAGGGCCGCTGTAGGGCATGATGTTGCCGATCTTGATTTCGGTGTCGCTGGCGCCCGGATCGTAGCGCGTTTCGGCATTTGCGCAGGTGGCGGCGGCGAGCAGCAGGAGTGCGGCTGCTGGCGATGTGGCGACAGGGAAACGCAGGGCGATCATCGGGTGTCCTCGACAGTAACGGCAGGCGGTGGCGGCATTTTTGGCCAGCAGAGCCGCGGACAAAACACCTTTCCGGCCGGCGCATCAAGACAAAGGCCCCGCGCGATCGAGTCGCACGGGGCCTCGTTGCGTTCAGCGTGTTCAGAAGGTCAGCCGCCGAGATTGCCGGCGATCACCGGGCCGAACAGCTCCCACTTCTCGCCGGTGAAGCGCTGCATGCGCAGCTGATCAATCGGGTAGAAGTCTGTCTCGCTGGTGGAGATGGTGACACCGGGCAGCAGGGTGTCCGGTGCGAATTGCTTGAGGCTCGCAGCCTGCTTCATGATGTTGGCGCGGGTCAGGTCGTCGCCGGCCTGCTTGAGCACCTGCACGATGGTCTGGGCCTCGCCATATCCATAGGCCACCGAGGCGTCGTTGCGGTCGAGGCCGGGGGCGTATTTGGCGAGGAAGGCGTAGAATTTCTTCATGCCCTCGTCATTGTCCCAGGCGGTATCCGCGCCGTCCTTGGCGTAGTGCGCGGTCAGGATGCCCTGGCCGTTCTCGTAGCCCGCGGGCTTCATCACGCTGCCGACGGACGCGCCGACATTGGCCTGGAAGTACATTGGCTTCCAGCCGAGTTCGGCGGCCTTCTTGATCGCCTGCGCGGCGAATTTCGGCGTGGTCATGCTGAAGAACGTGTCGGCGTTGGTCGACTTCAGCTTGACGATGTGGGACTCGATGGTCGGCTCCGACACTTCGTAGCTTTCCTCGGCGACGATCATCGTTGCCGCCTTGGCGCCGAGACCGTCCTTCAGGCCCTTCAGCATGTCCTTGCCGAAGTCGTCGTTCTGGAACATCACCGCGATCTTGGCGTCGGGCTTTTCCTTGAGCAGGTGCGCAGCATAGATGCGGCCTTCGCTCTGGTAGGCCGGCTGCCAGCCCATGGTCCAGGGGAAGGTCTTGTGCTCGCCGAACTTGGTCGCGCCGGTGGCGACGAACAGCTGCGGCACCTTCTTGGAATTCATGTACTTCTGGATCGCCGAATTCGACGCGGTGCCGAGCGGGCTGGCGATGAACAGAACTTCGTCGCTCTCCACCAGCTTGCGGGCTTGCTCAACGGCCTTGGGCGGGCTGTAGCTGTCGTCGTAGCTGATGTAGGTGATCTTGCGGCCGTTGATGCCGCCCTGTTCGTTGATCATCTTGAAGTAGGCTTCTTCCATCTTGCCGATCACGCCATAGGCCGAAGCCGGGCCGCTGTAGGGCATGATGTTGCCGATCTTGATCTCGGTGTCCGAGGCGCCGGTGTCGTATTTTTTCTGGGCGAAGGCGCTGCCGTTGATGGCAATGCTAAGAACCGCGGCAGCGGATAAAGCGGCTGCACGCGAACGTGTCGAAGGCATTTCAGAACTCCCGAATGGATGGACGTCTTGTTGTCGGACCGGTCTTTGATCCCGGCCGTTGATTACGTTCTTCCGCGACAGTGATCAAGAAAAAGCCCCTCGCGATATGATCGCAAGGGGCTGATTTATTGAGCATCGTGAACGTTGGCAGCGGTGCGAAAAAGTTCCGCCTGCCTGTTGTGCGGTCAGTTTCTGCGCAGTTTCCCGATCAGGCTTTGCGCCCCATAGGCGAGCTGTCGCGCGCCGTGTGGAACCACGAAGATGATGATGATCAGGATCACGCCGAACACCGCGCCCGACAGTCCCTTGGAGATGCCTTCGGCGATGTTGGGAACGAAGACGATGAAGGCCGACCCAGCGAGCGATCCGGGCAGCCAGCCAACTCCGCCGACCACCATGCCGAGGAACAGCGCGATCGCCAGCTGGATGGTGTAGCCATCGGGTGCGACGAACTGCACGGCGATGGCGCCGAGGCCGCCGGCGACGCCGGTGATCCCCGCACTGACGCCGAACGCCAGCGTCTTGTACAGCGAGACGTCGACGCCCATGGCCGAGGCCGCGATCTCGTTGTCGCGGATCGCCATCATGGCGCGGCCGGACCGCGACTTCAGCAGGTTGACCGAGAAGACGTAGATCATGATCGAGACGAACAGCGTGAAGTAATACAGCCACATGTCCTGCGACACCTTGAGGCCGAGCGAGGCGAGAATCTCCGGCGCGTCGGGCTTGGTGACGACGAGACCCTGCACGCCGCCGGTCCAGTGCTCGAACACGCCGAGCTTCAGCAGTTGCGGCATGGCGGTGGCCAGCGCGAAGGTCGCCAGCGCCAGGTAAATACCGGACAGCCGCAGCGCGGGCAGGCCGAACAGGAAGCCTGCGGCAAAGCAGATGATGCCGGCCACCGGCAGCGTCAG
Source organism: Rhodopseudomonas sp. P2A-2r (assembly GCF_026015985.1). Lineage (GTDB taxonomy): Bacteria > Pseudomonadota > Alphaproteobacteria > Rhizobiales > Xanthobacteraceae > Tardiphaga. The sequence goes on from NZ_CP110389.1 coordinate 2,008,374, forward strand.
CACGTAGTTGATGTTGCCGTGCTCCATCAGGATTGCCGAGGTGTAGGCGCCGAGCGCGTAGAAGGCGCTTTGCCCGAGCGAAAACTGGCCGCTGGCGCCGGTCAGGATGTTCAGCGCCAGTACCGCGATGGCATAGATCAGCCACATGGTCATCTGGAAAATGATGAAGTTCTTGACGAACAGCGGCGTGATGAGCAGCAGCGCAAGGATCACGAGCGATGCCATCGGCCCGAGCGCCATGGCTTTTTCGGAATCGCGTCTTCGATCACCGGGGCTTCCGAAACGGCTTCTTGAACGGCGCTCATGCTCAAACTCGCTTCACGATGGCACGGCCGAACAGGCCATTGGGTTTGACGACCAGCACTGTAATGATCAGCGCGAGCGCGATCGGCAACTTCAGCTCGTTGCCGACGCCGGGAATATAGGTGCCGACGAGGTTCTCGAAGATGCCGACCAGGAAGCCGCCGACCACCGCGCCGAGCGGGCTGGAGAGCCCGCCGACGACGGCCGCGGCAAAGCCGTAGATCAGCACGCCGCCCATCATGTTGGGCTCAAGGAACACCACCGGCGCGATCAGCATGCCGGCGATCGAGCCGATCGCCGCGGCCATGCCCCAGCCCAGAGCGATCATCCAGCCGGTGTTGATGCCGACCAGCCGCGCCGATTCAGGCATCGAGGCGGCTGCGCGCATGGCGAGGCCGACCCGGGTGTAGCGGAAAAAGCCGAACAGCAGCGCCAGCAACACCAGGGTGACCGCGATCATGCCGGCCTGATGGGTCGAGATCAGCTGGCTGCCGAGGAACGGCGAGGAGCCGAATGGCGTCGGGAACTGCTTGATGGTGAAGTCCCACACCAGGCCGGCGACACTGTTGATGATGGCGAATAGCGCGATGAAGCCGGCGACGTGGGTCAGGATCGGTGCCTTGGCGAGCGGCTTGAACAACAGCCGCTCGATGACGATGCCGCCGGCGAAGGAAAACACCAGCGTCAGCACAAAGGCGACCCAGTAGGGCAGGCCCCACTGCATCAGCTGCCAGGCAACGAAGGTCGAGAACATCGCCATTTCGCCCTGGGCGAAATTGAGATGGTCGATCGCCTGATAGATCATCACCACGGCGAGCGCCATGCAGGCGTAGATCGCGCCGGTGGCGATGCCAGCCAGGACTTGATTGGTAAAAAGCTCCATGGCTATTTCCTCAATATCCCAGATATGACTTGCGGACGTCTTCGTTGTTCGCGATCTCGTCGGCGGAGCCGGACATCACGATGCGTCCTGTTTCGATGACATAGGCCTTGTCGGCGAGTTCCAGCGCCAGCTGCGCATTCTGCTCGACCACCAGGATGGACACCTTGTCCTCCTTGTTGATCTTGCCGAGAATCCGGAACAGGTCACGTACGATCAGCGGCGCCAGGCCGAACGACGGTTCGTCGAGCAGCATGAGCTTGGGACGCAGCATCAATGCGCGGGCCACGGCGAGCATCTGCTGCTCACCGCCGGACAAGGTGCCGGCCTGCTGCAGATGGCGCTGCTTCAGCACCGGGAAGTGATCGTACATCCGCTCGATATCGGAACTGATCGCCTTGCTGTCCTTGCGGGTGATGGCGCCGAGCTGCAGGTTTTCCTCGACCGTCATAGTCGTGAAGGTGCCGCGGCCCTGCGGCACGTGGGCGATGCCCAGCCGCACGATGTTCTCTGTCGAGGCGTTGTCGAGCTTCTTGCCTTCGAACTCGATCGAGCCGGTGGAGCGGATCATGTTGCAGATTGCACGCAGCGTCGTGGTCTTGCCCGCGCCGTTGGCGCCGAGCAGGGTGGTCATGCTGCCTTCGTTGAGCGCGAATTCTAGACCATGCAGCGCCTGGACCTGGCCGTAATAGGCGCGCAGGTCCTTCACATTCAGCATCGCCGTCATGTGTCCTTGCTCCCCAGATAGGCCTTGATGACGTCCGGGTCTTTCTGGACCTGCGCGGGCGTGCCCTCGGCAAGCTTCTTGCCGAAATTCAGCGCCACCACATGGTCGGCGATCGACATCACCAGGCCCATGTGATGTTCGACCAGCAGTACGGTGACGCCGCGGTCGTCCCGGATGCGCCGGATCAGGTCGCCGAGAATGTAGACTTCCTCGTGGTTGAGGCCGCCGGCGGGCTCATCCAGCAGCAGGATCTTCGGCTTCGCGGCGAGCGCACGCGCGAGTTCGACGCGTTTCTGGGTGCCGAAGGGCAAGCCGGCGACGACGATGCCGGCGACGCTCTGCAAATCGAGGTAGTCGAGAATCTCATCGACGCGCTTGTTGAGCGCGGCTTCGCCACGGCGCACCCAGGGCAATTGCAGGGAATCGCTTACGATATCGCTGTTGGTCGAGGCGTGGGTGCCGACGCGAACGTTGTCGCGCACCGAGAGGTTGGGAAACAGCGCAACGTTCTGGAACGTGCGGCCGATGCCGATTTCGGAAATCTTGTGCGCGGGACGCTTCAGGATGCTGTCGCCCTCGAGCAGGATGTCGCCTTTGCTCGGCTGGTACAGTCGGCTGAGGCAGTTGAACAAGGTGGTCTTGCCGGCGCCGTTGGGGCCGATCAGGCCGAGGATCTGGCCTTTCTGCATGTCGAACGATACGCCGTTCAATGCGACGATGCCGCCGAACACGACGCTGACGTCGCGAACTGTGAGCAGCGGCATCGCCGAAGCGATGGGCGCCTGTTGCGCGAGCTGTGCCTGCATCATCTGCAATCGCCCTCGGTGGCACGGATCGGCGCGTTCAGCCGGATGCCATGACGACGAGAGCAGCGATGACGAAGGTTATCGAATCCCCTCAACCAAACGAGCAACTTTCCCTCCTGATTTAAGTTTTTTCTGAACTTGTTTTTTCGTACGGCTGCGCAGTTCCGCCCAGCGCCGTTTCGATCTTCCTTACCATCGCCAACAGACGAGGTCCAATGTCGTCGCGCAGACGCTCTTCCGTGAAGCGGAATGCCGGCGCGCCGCAGTTGAAGGCATACGGACCAGTGCCGTCGTTGAGCGTTAGCGCGACACCGGCGGCATGAATATCGTCGTGCCACTCGCCGGCCGAGATCGCGAAGCCGTGCTTGGCGACCATCTCGCCGGAGCGCTCGAGTCCGTCACGCACCTTCGCCCAACGCTGGCCGTAATGTTCGCGCAGTTCGCGCAACAGCACGCTGCGTTCTTCCGCGGGCAACGCCCAGAAGTAGGCGCGGCCCATGGCCGTCGTGGCGATCGGCACGCGCGATCCGACGTCGAGCTGCACGCCGACCGTCAATTCGCTGCGGCTTTGTCCGAAATAGATCATGCTCAGGCGATCGGGCGCGCCGATGGCGCAGGCGCCGCCGGTCTGCCGCATCAATTCGTTGCGATAGGATTCCGACAGATGCCGCACGCCCAGGTTCGCAAGTGCGGCATACCCCAGGGCCATGGCTGCCGGTGCGAGCTGATACTTCTCGAAGCGCGGCACCTGTGTAAGGTAACCGAGTTTCGTGAGCGTATAGGTCAGCCGCGAGATGGTCGGCTTCGGCAATTTCGTGCGGGCTGCGATCTCCTGATTGCCGAGCAGCCCGTCATTGGGATGAAAGGCGCGCAATACGTCGAGGCCGCGGGCGAGCGCCACGACGAAACTGCGATCTGTCGCGACTGTCTTGCCTGGACGTTTCATGGATGGAAGAGCAACCCTCGTTGACAACGGACGCTCTTCAAAATAACCCTCGCTGTCAAGATGTGGAATTAAATTTCGCAGTGCGAAATCAACAAGAACAGTATCCAATATCCAAGGAGAGCCGCGTGAACGAAGTGGTCAAGCTCGAACGTCATGATGTGATTGCCGTGATCACGGTGGACAGCCCGCCGGTGAACGCGCTGAGTGCGGCTGTTCGCCGCGGCATCTTCGACAGCGTCAAGGCCGCCGCCGCCGATCCGCAGGTGCAGGCGATCGTGCTGACCTGCGCCGGCCGCACCTTCATCGCCGGCGCCGACATCACCGAGTTCGGCAAGCCGCCGCAGTCGCCCGGCCTCAACGAGGTGATTGCGGAGATCGAGAATTGCGGCAAGCCGGTGATCGCCGCGATCCACGGCACGGCACTCGGCGGCGGTCTCGAGATCACGCTCGGCTGTCATTTCCGCGTCGCCACCAAGGATGCCAAGCTCGGCCTGCCGGAAGTGAAGCTCGGCCTGCTGCCGGGCGCCGGCGGAACCCAGCGGCTGCCGCGCGCGGTCGGTCCCGAACTCGGTGTCAAGATGATCGTCACCGGCGAGCCGATCGGCGCCGAAGCGGCGCTGAAGAACGGGTTGATCGAGGAAATCGTCGAAGGCCCGGCGTCGGGCGGTGAAGCCTTCGCGCGCAAGGTGCTCGCCGAGAAGCGGCCGCTGCACATCCTGCGCAACGACGATTCCAAGCTCGCGGCGGCCAAGGCCGATCGTTCGATCTTCACCAAGGCGGCAGCCGAAGCCAACAAGAAGAACCGCGGCCTCGATGCGCCGCTGGCCTGCGCCGAGGCGGTGAGCTGGACGCTGGACCTGCCCTTCGATGAGGCGCTTAAGAAGGAACGCGAGAGCTTCCTGCGCCTGGTCGCAGGCGACCAGTCGAAGGCGCAACGTTACGCGTTCTTCTCCGAGCGCGAAGCCGCCAAGGTCCAGAACATTCCCGAAGGCACCAAGCCGCGCCAGATCGCGCGCGTTGCGGTGATCGGCGCCGGCACCATGGGCGGCGGCATCGCCATGTCGTTCGTCAATGCCGGTATTCCCGTCACGCTGATCGAGACCGGCGAGGAGCAGCTGAAGCGCGGCATGGGCATCATGCAGAAGAACTACGAGGCCACCGCGGCGCGGGGCGGCATTCCAGCCGATGCGCCGGCCAAGCGCATGGCGCTGATCACCGGCGTGGTCGGGTTGGAGAACGTCAAGGACGCCGATCTGATCATCGAGGCGGTGTTCGAGACCATGGCGATCAAGAAGGAAGTGTTCACTGCGCTCGACGCCTATGCCAAGCCCGGTGCCGTGCTAGCTTCCAACACCTCCTACCTCAACATCGATGAGATCGCGAAAGTCACCAAGCGTCCGCAAGACGTGCTGGGCATGCACTTCTTCTCACCGGCTAATGTCATGAAGCTGTGTGAGATCGTCCGCGCCGACAAGACCGCGCCGGACGCCCTGATGACCGCTGTGGCCATCGCGCGAAAAATCGCCAAGGTGCCGGCGGTGGTTGGGGTGTCCGACGGCTTCGTCGGCAACCGCATGCTGGCGGCCCGCTCCAAGCAGTCGGAGAAACTGCTGTTCGAAGGCGCGCTGCCGCAGCAGGTCGATGCCGTCGTGACAAAATTCGGCATGCCGATGGGGCCGTTCGCCATGGGGGACCTCGCCGGCCTCGACATCGGCTGGCGTTCGCGCCAGGACCGCGGCATCAAGTCGCCGATTGCCGACGCGCTGTACGAAGCCGGGCGCCACGGCCAGAAGACCGGCAAGGGCTACTACAAGTACGAAGCCGGCTCGCGCGCGGCGATTCCGGATCCGGAAGTCGAGAAGCTGATCGACGACACCTGCAGGAGCCTCGGCCTGACCCGCCGTGTCGTCAGCGACGAGGAGATCCTCGAGCGCATGATGTATCCGATGATCAACGAGGGTGCCCGCATCCTCGAGGAGAAGGTGGCGTCGAAGCCGAGCGATGTCGACGTGATCTGGCTGTACGGCTACGGCTGGCCGATCTATCGCGGCGGCCCGATGTTCTACGCCGACCAGGTTGGTCTCAAGCACATCGCCGAGCGGCTGTCGTTCTACGCCAAGCAGACCAACGATCCGTCGCTGGAGCCGTCGGCACTGCTCAAGCGCCTCGCCGACGAAGGCAAGACATTTGCGTCGCTGGCGAAGTCTGCGTGATGGCAATGGCCTCGCTGCACTCGTCTCTTAACCTCTCCCCGCTTGCGGGGAGAGGTCGGAGCCTGAGCGAAGCGAGGGCTTCGGGTGAGGGGGAACCGGTGTTTTACGCGCTGGCTCCCCTCACCCGACTCGAACGCGCTTCGCGCCTTCGAGCCACCCTCTCCCCGCAAGCGGGGCGAGGGAAACGTGCTTCGCAGCGAATATCGATCAATCCGTGCAGGCGCACCACGCATGACCCATCCCGGCGAACAATTCTATCCGCCCGGCGTGCGCTGGGACGCGCCGATCGCGCGCGGTACGCTGCCTGATCTTCTGACGAAGGCCGCCGCTGATTTCGGTGATCGCACGGCGATCGAATTCCGCGACCGGCCGCTGGGTTTCAATGCGCTCGAAGCGAAAGCCGAGATGGCAGCCGCAGCCTTCCTGCGCGTGGGCTGTGGCAAGGGGGCCTCGATCGGGCTGTTCCTCGGCAACACCCCGGATCATCCGGTGAATTTCTTTGGCGCGCTGAAGGCCGGCGCGCGGCTGGTGCATCTGTCGCCGCTCGACGGCGAGCGCGCGCTGTCGCACAAGCTCAGCGATTCCGCCGCGCGGGTGCTGGTCACCAGCAACGTCGCCACGCTGCTGCCGATGGCGCTGAAGTTTCTCGACAAGGGCCTGCTCGATCGATTGATCGTCTGCGAGGACGACGACTGGGGCGCTGTCGGCAATCCGCAACTGCCGCTGCCCAGCGATCCGCGCGTCGTCACATTTAGGACATTCGTCAGTGGCGCGACACCGCCCGCGCAGTGGCCTGCGATCTCTCCCGATGACGTGGCGCTGTTGCAATATACCGGCGGTACCACCGGCCTGCCCAAGGGCGCCATGCTCAGCCACGGCAACCTGACCTCGGCGGTGGCGATCTATAGCGCCTGGGGGCGCCGGCGCGCGCCGAGCGCAACCAGATCGAGCGCGTGATCTGCGTGCTGCCGCTGTTCCACATCTACGCGCTGACGGTAATCCTGCTCAGCCGCCTGAGCCTTGGCGACACCATCTCGTTGCATCAGCGGTTTGCGGTGGACAGCGTGCTCGACGACATCGAGCGAAAGCGCGCCACCGTATTTCCGGGAGTGCCGACCATGTGGATCGCCATCGCCGGCGATCCGTCGCTGGAGACCCGCGACCTGTCCTCGCTGGTGTCGGCCGGCTCCGGCGGCGCGCCGCTGCCGGTGGAAGTGGCGCGGATCTTCGAGAGCAAGACCGGTCTCAAGCTGAAGAGCGGCTGGGGCATGACCGAAACCTGCTCGCCGGGCACCGCGCATCCGCTCGCCGGGCCGGACAAGCCCGGCTCGATCGGGCTGATGATGCCCGGTGTCGAACTCGATGTGGTCAGTGCCGACGATCCGACGCGGGTGTTGCCGGTCGGTGAGACCGGCGAGATTCGCATCAAGGGTCCCAATGTGACCCGAGGCTACTGGAATCGCAAGAAGGAAACCGCAGACTCCTTCGTCGGCGACCGCTTCCTCACCGGCGATATCGGTTACATGGATTCAGACGGCTATTTCTTCCTGGTCGACCGCAAGAAGGACATGATCATCTCCGGCGGCTTCAACGTCTATCCGCAGATGATCGAGCAGGCGATCTATGAGCATCCGGGGGTGCACGAGGTGATCGTGATCGGAGTTGCCGACCCCTACCGCGGCGAGGCGGCGAAGGCTTTCGTCAAGCTCAAGCACGGCGCCCATGCCTTCAGCCTTGAGGAACTGCGCGTGTTCCTCGCCGGCAAGCTCGGCAAGCATGAGCTCCCGGCGGCACTGGATTTCGTCGACGACCTGCCGCGCACCACGGTCGGAAAACTATCGCGACACGCGCTACGCAACCTGCAACAATCGTCCATCAACCAACAACAAACAGCAACAGGAGGTCACCCATGACCGAGGCCGTCATCGTTTCCACCGCGCGTACGCCGATCGGCAAGGCCTATCGCGGCGCGCTCAACGCCACCGGGGGTGCGACGCTGCTCGGCCACGCCATCGAGCACGCCGTCAAGCGCGCCGGGCTCGACCCGAAGGAAATCGAGGACGTCGTGATGGGCGCCGCGCTGCAGCAGGGCTCAACCGGCGGCAACATTGCCCGCAAGGCATTGCTGCGCGCCGGCCTGCCGGTCTCGGTGGCCGGCACCACCATCGACCGCCAATGCGCCTCGGGCCTGCAGGCGATTGCGTTGGCAGCGCGCTCGGTCTTGTTCGACGGCGTCGAGATCGCGGTCGGTGGCGGCGGCGAGTCGATCAGCCTGGTGCAGAACGACAAGATGAACACGTTCCACGCGGTCGATCCCGAATTGATGAAGATCAAGTCGGATGTCTACATGCCGATGCTCGATACCGCCGAGACTGTCGCCAAGCGTTATGGCATCTCGCGCGAGCGCCAGGACGAGTATTCGCTGGAAAGCCAGCGCCGCACCGCCGCAGCCCAGCAGGGCGGCAAGTTCAACGACGAGATCGCCGCCATCACCACCAAGATGGGCGTCGTCGACAAGGCGACCGGCGAAATCAGCTTCAAGGACATCACGCTGTCCAAGGATGAAGGTCCGCGCCCGGAAACCACCGCCGAGGGTCTCGCCGGCCTCAAGGCCGTGCGCGGCGACGGCTATTCGATCACCGCCGGCAACGCCTCGCAACTGTCCGACGGCGCCAGCGCCACGGTGATCATGACCGACAAGATGGCAGCGTCGAAGGGCCTCAAGCCGCTCGGCATTTTCCGCGGTTTCGTCTCCGCCGGTTGTGAGCCGGACGAGATGGGCATCGGTCCGGTCTTTGCCGTCCCGCGCCTCCTGAAGCGCCATGGCCTGAAGGTCGAGGACATCGATCTGTGGGAGCTCAACGAGGCCTTCGCCGTGCAGGTGCTGTATTGCCGCGACAAGCTCGGCATCGATCCCGACAAGCTCAACGTCAACGGCGGCGCCATCTCGGTCGGCCATCCCTATGGCATGTCGGGTGCGCGCCTCACCGGCCACGCACTGATCGAGGGCCGTCGCCGCAAGGCCAAGTATGCGGTCGTCACCATGTGTGTCGGCGGCGGCATGGGCTCCGCCGGCCTGTTCGAGATCGTGCACTGATTCTTCACCTCTCCCCTTTGGGGAGAGGTCGGATCGCTCTTGCGATCCGGGTGAGGGAGCCGGGCACAGTCGATGGGCCGGCGCCCCCTCTCCCCATCCCTCTCCCCAACGGGGAGAGGGGGCGCGCGGTCCGAGTTTCGACTTCAAAGTAATTTTACGCTCACAGGAGGGTCCGATGGATCTCAAGTTCAGCAAGGAAGAAGTGGCGTTCCGCGACGAAGTGCGGGCGTTCTTCAAGGAGAAGGTGCCGGCGGCGACGCGGCTGAAAATGCAGGAGGGGCGTCACCTCGGCAAGGACGAGATGGTCGCCTGGTGGCGTATCCTCAACGACAAGGGCTGGGGCGTGACGCACTGGCCGGAGGAATATGGCGGCACCGGCTGGAGCTCCGTGCAGCACTACATCTTCAACGAGGAACTGCAGCTGGCGCCGGCGCCGGCACCGCTCGCCTTCGGCGTCAGCATGGTCGGCCCGGTGATCTACACCTTCGGCAACGAGGCGCAAAAGAAGCGCTTCCTGCCGCGCATTGCCAGCGTCGAGGATTTCTGGTGCCAGGGATTCTCCGAGCCCGGCTCCGGTTCGGATCTCGCATCCTTGAAGACCAAGGCCGAGCGCAAGGGCGACAAGTGGATCATCAACGGCCAGAAGACCTGGACCACGCTGGCGCAATATGCCGACTGGATCTTCTGCCTGTGCCGCACCGACCCCGCCGCCAAGAAGCAGTCGGGCATCTCCTTCATCCTGGTCGACATGAAGTCGCCGGGCATCACCGTGCGCCCGATCGTCACCATCGACGGCGGTCGCGAAGTCAACGAAGTGTTCTTCGATGACGTCGAGGTGCCCTACGAGAATCTCGTCGGCGAGGAGAACAAGGGCTGGGATTACGCAAAATTCCTGCTCGGCAACGAGCGCACCGGCATCGCCCGCGTCGGAGTGTCCAAGGAGCGCATCCGCCGCATCAAGGAGCTCGCGGCCAAGGTGGAGTCCGGCGGCAAGCCGATCATCGAGGACCAGAAGTTCCGCGAGAAGCTGGCGCTGGTGGAGATCGAGCTGAAGGCGCTCGAACTGACCCAGCTCCGTGTCGTCGCCGACGAGGGCAAGCACGGCAAGGGCAAGCCCAATCCGGCGTCGTCGGTGCTGAAGATCAAGGGCTCGGAAATCCAGCAAGCGACCACCGAACTCCTGATGGAAGTGATCGGCCCGTTCGCCGCGCCCTATGACGAGCATGGCGACGACGGCAGCAACGAGACCATGGACTGGACCGCGCAGATCGCACCGAGCTATTTCAACAACCGCAAGGTTTCGATCTACGGCGGCTCCAACGAGATTCAGCGCAACATCATCACCAAGGCCGTGCTGGGACTTTGACATCGTCGTTCCGGGGCGCGTGCGCCCCGGACTCCGGAGATGAAATGGAAACTTCGTAGGATGGGTAGAGCGAAGCGAAACCCATCGCATGCCCCGGATCGCAGCAGTGGTTTCGCTGCGCTCTACCCATCCTGCGGACGCAACATCTGCTTCAAGCGCGCATGACGCGCGATCCAAGGAAGAAACAACATGGATTTTGATTTGTCGGAGGAGCAGCGTCTGCTCAAGGACAGCGTCGATGGCCTGCTGAAGGCCTCGTATGATTTCGATAGCCGCAAGAAGTACCGCGCCGAAAAGGGCGGCTGGAGCCGGACAATCTGGAGCAAGCTGGCGGAGCAGGGGCTGCTCGGCCTGCCGTTCGCCGAGGAGGACGGCGGTTTCGGCGCCGGCGCGCTGGAAACCATGATCGTGATGGAAGCGCTCGGCAAGGCGCTGGTGGTCGAGCCCTATCTCGCCACTGTGGTGCTCGGCGGCGGCTTTCTGCGCCGCGGCGGTTCGGCCGAACAGAAGGCGGCCTATATTCCCGCCATTATCGACGGATCGAAGACACTGGCCTTCGCGCAGCTCGAGAAGAACTCACGCTACGACCTCAGCGACGTCACGACCTCCGCCAAGAAAACGGCCAATGGCTGGACCATCGACGGCGAGAAGTTCGTGGTGCTCAACGGCGACAGCGCCGACACGCTGATCGTCAGTGCGCGCACGGCGGGCGGCCAGCGCGACCGGGGCGGCATCGGCCTGTTCCTGGTGCCGGCCAATGCCAAGGGCGTCAGCATCAAGGGCTATCCGACCCAGGATGGCCTGCATGCCGCCGACATCAGCTTCACCGCGGTGGAGGTCGGCGCGGACGCGGCGATCGGCGATCCCGCGAATGCCCTGTCGCTGATCGAGACCGTGGTCGACGACGCCCGCATCGCCCTGTGCGCCGAAGCGGTCGGCGAGATGGACGAGTCGCTGAATCGCACCGTGGAATATCTCAAGACCCGCAAGCAGTTCGGCGTCGCCATCGGCAGCTTCCAGGTTCTGCAGCACCGCGCGGCCGACATGTTCGTCGCGGTGGAGCAGGCGAGGTCGATGGCGATGTTCGCCACCATGGCCAGCGACTTCGACGATGCCGGCGAACGCGCCAACGCGGTGTCCGCAGCCAAGGTGCAGATCGGCAAGTCGCTGAAGTTCGTTGGCGAGCAGTCGATTCAGCTTCACGGCGGCATCGGCATGACCATGGAAGCCAGCATCGGCCACTACTTCAAGCGCCTGACCATGATCGAGAACACCTTTGGCGACGTCGACTTCCATCTCCGGCGCGTCTCCGAAGCCGGCGGGCTGAACAGCTAGTCGCTTCTTCACCTCTCCCCGCCCTTCGCGGGGAGAGGTCGCCGTTCGCGAAGCGAAGGGCGGGTGAGGGGCGGTTGGTGCTTTGCTCGCAAGCGCCCCTCACCCCAGCCCTCTCCCCGCAAAAGCGGGGCGAGGAAGCGCACAGCCGGCGCGCTGATAACAATAATCGAACGCCAGGGAGCGCTCCGTGCAAAACCCCTTCGATCTCACCGGCCGCGTAGCGGTCGTCACCGGCTCCAGCCGCGGCATTGGCCGCGCTTCGGCCGAATTGCTGGCAAAACTCGGCGCCAAAGTGGTGATCTCCAGCCGCAAGGCAGACGCCTGCGAGGAGGTTGCCGCGGGCATTCGTGCGGAGGGCGGCGACGCCCATGTGATTCCCTGCAACATCTCGCGCAAGGACGAGATCGCGGCCCTGATCGCCGGCACCGTCAAGCACTATGGCGCCCCCGATATCCTTGTCTGCAACGCCGCAGTGAATCCGTATTACGGCCCGCTGCTCGATATTTCCGATGAAGCCTTCGACAAGATCATGGGCTCCAATGTGCGCAGCAACATCTGGCTGTGCGCCCAGGCGATGCCGCTGATGGCTGCGCGCGGCAAGGGATCGGTGATCATCGTCTCGTCGATCGGCGGCCTGCGCGGTTCCACGGTGATCGGCGCCTACGGCATCTCCAAGGCCGCGGACTTCTCCCTGTGCCGCAGCCTCGCCGGCGAATGGGGGCCGAAGGGCGTGCGCGTCAACTGCATCGCGCCGGGCCTGGTGAAGACCGACTTCGCCCGGACGCTGTGGGAAGACCCCGAGAACCTCAAGCGCCGCACCGCCACCACGCCGTTGGGTCGCATTGGCGAACCGCATGAAATCGCCGGCGCGGTGGCCTATCTCGGCTCCGATGCTGCCACCTTCATGACCGGCCAGACCATCGTGATCGACGGCGGCGTCACCACCGCAGCGGTGTAAGTCCCTCTTTTTCCCTGTCCCCCGCGCGACGGGAAACGAAGCGTGCGACGCCGGCTGCGCGCCCGCGTCTTTATGGGATTCCTATAAGTTCGCCCACCCCGCCGTCTCGAAAACCTATGCGCCGGGTGGCACTTGATCACCATGCCAATGGATCGCCGCGGGATCGAATTCGCCCACAGGTTGATGTGGCGCAAGGTCTTCAACTCGCGGGCTGTGATGATGCCCCCGAAACATCTCGCAACAGGAGCAACTCATGCTGGACATTTTGATGCTGGCGCTCGGTCTGGGCTTCTTCGTCCTGACGGTCGGCTACGCCTACGCCTGCGAACGGCTCTGAGGAGAACGACCATGATGTTCGACTACACACTCGCCGGCCTCGTCTCGGCAGGACTGCTGTTTTACCTCACTTACGCTTTGCTGCGTCCCGAGCGGTTCTGAAGGGAACACGACCATGACATTCGTTGGCTGGATTCAGATCATTTTATTCTGTGCGATCGTGGTCGCACTGGTGAAGCCGCTGGGCTGGTACATGACAGCAGTCTTCAACGGCGAGCGCACCTTTCTGTCACCGGTGCTGCGGCCGGTCGAGGCCGGTCTGTACTGGATGGGCGGCGTCGATGAGAAACGCGAGCAGCACTGGCTGACCTATACGGTGGCCATGTTGCTGTTCCACGTCGGGGGCTTCCTGGTGCTCTATGCCGTGCTGCGGCTGCAGGCATTCCTGCCGCTCAATCCGGCGGATCAGTCGGCGGTGGCGCCGGATCTGTCGTTCAACACCGCGATCTCCTTCATCACCAACACCAACTGGCAGAACTACGGCGGAGAAAGCACGCTGTCCTATCTGACCCAGATGATCGGCCTGACGCACCAGAACTTCCTGTCGGCAGCCACCGGCATCGCGCTCGCGGTGGCATTGATCCGCGGCTTCTCGCGCTCGTCGATGCGCACCATCGGCAATTTCTGGGTCGATGTGACCCGTTGCACGCTCTATGTGCTGCTGCCGATCTGCGTCGTCTACACGCTGTTCCTGGTATGGCAGGGTATCCCGCAGACGCTGGGTGCCTATGTCGATGCGACCACTCTTGAAGGTGCCAAGCAGACCATCGCAGTCGGCCCGGTGGCCTCGCAGGTGGCGATCAAGATGCTCGGCACCAATGGCGGCGGCTTCTTCAATGCCAACGCGTCGCATCCGTTCGAGAACCCGACGGCGTTGTCCAACTTCATCCAGATGATCTCGATCTTTGCGCTGGGTGCCGGCCTGACTAACGTGTTCGGTCGCATGGTCGGCAACCAGAAACAGGGCTGGGCGATCCTCGCCGTGATGGGCGTGCTGTTCATCGCCGGCGTCGCCATCACCTACGGCGCCGAAGCCTCCGGCACCAGCATGATGGCCGATCTCGGCCTGACCGGCGGCAACATGGAGGGCAAGGAAGTCCGCTTCGGCATCGTGGCCTCCAGCCTGTTCGCAGTGATCACCACGGCCGCGTCGTGCGGCGCGGTCAATGCCATGCACGACTCCTTCACCGCCATCGGCGGCATGATCCCGCTGATCAACATGCAGCTCGGCGAGATCATCATCGGCGGCGTCGGCGCCGGCCTCTACGGCATGCTGCTGTTCGTGGTGCTGGCGATCTTCGTCGCCGGCCTGATGGTCGGCCGCACGCCGGAATATGTCGGCAAGAAGATCGAGTCGCGTGAGGTCAAGATGGCCATGCTGGCGATCCTGGTGCTGCCGCTGATGTATCTCGGCTGGACCGCGGTGGCGGTGGTGCTGCCCTCGGCAGTGGCTTCGATGGCCAATGCTGGTCCACATGGCTTCTCCGAGGTGCTCTATGCCTTCACCTCGGCGACCGGCAACAACGGTTCGGCGTTTGGCGGTCTCACCGGCAACACTTTCTTCTACAACCTGACGCTCGCCAGCTCGATGTTCGTCGGCCGCTTCTTCATGATCGTTCCGGCCATGGCGCTGGCGGGCTCGCTGGCGGCAAAGAAGTCGATCCCGGCTTCGGCGGGCACCCTGCCCACCACCGGCGGATTGTTCGTCGGCCTGGTGGTCGGCGTCATCCTGATCATCGGCGGCCTCACCTTCTTCCCGGCGCTCGCGCTCGGACCGATCGTCGAGCACCTCGCGATGTCCGCCCACACCCTGTTCTGATCGATGACCCGGAGTACTCCCATGGAAACGTTGAAACTGCAGAAGCGGGTGCCGATGTCGGCGATGCTCGATGCGAAAATCGTGGTGCCGGCGATCGGGTCGGCCTTCGCAAAGCTCGATCCGCGGCTGATGATCAAGAACCCCGTGATGTTCGTCGTCGAGGTCGTCGCGGCGCTGACCACGGTGATCTTCGTCAAGAACCTGTTCACCGGAGGCGCCGATCTGGGCTTTGCGTTCCAGATCATCCTGTGGCTGTGGTTCACGGTGCTGTTCGCCAACTTCGCCGAAGCCGTTGCCGAAGGTCGCGGCAAGGCGCAGGCGGAATCGCTGAAGAAGACCCGCACCGAGAGCCAGGCCAAGCTGCTGACCGGCAGTGCTGGCGACAGGTCCTACCGCATGGTCTCGGGTATCAGCCTGAAGGTCGGCGATGTGGTGCTGGTGGAAGCCGGCGACAACATCCCGTCCGACGGCGAGGTGATCGAGGGCGTCGCTTCGGTCAACGAGGCGGCCATCACCGGTGAATCCGCGCCGGTGATCCGCGAATCCGGGGTGACCGCTCCGCGGTGACCGGCGGCACGCAGGTGCTGTCCGACTGGATCCGCGTCAGGATCACGGCGGCGCAGGGTTCTACCTTCATCGACCGCATGATCAAGCTGGTGGAAGGCGCCGAGCGGCAGAAGACGCCGAACGAAATCGCGCTTAACATCCTGCTGGTCGGCCTCACCATCATCTTCGTGTTCGCCACGGTGACGATCCCGAGCTATGCCGCTTACGCCGGCGGCTCGATCTCCGTTGTCGTGCTGGTGGCGCTGTTCGTGACGCTGATCCCCACCACCATCGGCGCGCTGCTGTCGGCCATCGGCATTGCCGGCATGGACCGGCTGGTACGCTTCAACGTGCTGGCGATGTCCGGCCGTGCGGTAGAAGCCGCCGGCGATGTCGACACGCTGCTGCTCGACAAGACCGGCACCATCACGCTGGGTAACCGTCAGGCGACCGCCTTCCGCCCCGTGCGCGGCGTCACCGAGCAGGAACTGGCCGATGCGGCACAGCTGGCGTCATTGGCAGACGAGACGCCGGAAGGCCGATCGATCGTCGTGCTCGCCAAGGAGAAGTACAACATCCGCGGCCGCGACATGGCCGAACTCGGCGCCACCTTCGTGCCGTTCACGGCGCAGACCCGCATGAGCGGCGTCGACACCGGCACCTCGTCGGTGCGCAAGGGTGCGGTGGATTCGATCCTCGCTTACGTCAACGGCGGCAGCACCTATGCCGTGACGTCGGGCAACGCCGCGCGGGCCATGCAGCCCGCCGCCATGAGCGACACGGCGCGGGAGATCCAGGCGATTTCCGACGAGATCGCCAAGGGCGGCGGCACGCCGCTGGCGGTGGCCCGCGACGGCAAGCTGCTCGGCGTCATCCACCTCAAGGACATCGTCAAGGGCGGCATCCGCGAACGCTTCGCCGAGCTGCGCCGCATGGGCATCCGCACCGTGATGATCACCGGCGACAATCCGATGACGGCTGCGGCCATCGCCGCCGAAGCCGGGGTCGATGACTTCCTGGCGCAGGCGACGCCGGAGGACAAGCTGCAACTGATCCGCGACGAGCAGGCCAAGGGTAAGCTGGTGGCCATGTGCGGTGACGGCACCAACGATGCTCCGGCGCTCGCGCAGGCCGATGTCGGCGTCGCCATGAACACGGGCACCCAGGCGGCACGCGAGGCCGGCAACATGGTCGACCTCGATTCCAACCCGACCAAGCTGATCGAGGTGGTGGAAATCGGCAAGCAGCTCCTGATGACCCGCGGCGCGCTGACCACGTTCTCGATCGCCAACGACGTTGCCAAGTATTTCGCCATCATCCCGGCGATCTTCCTGGCGTTCTATCCGCAGCTCGAGACGCTCAACATCATGCGGCTGCACAGCCCGCAGAGCGCCATCCTGTCGGCCATCATCTTCAACGCGGTGATCATCATCGCGCTGATCCCCCTGGCGCTGAAGGGCGTCGCCTATCGTCCGATCGGCGCCGGCGCGCTGCTGAGCCGCAACCTGCTGATCTACGGCCTTGGCGGCATCATCGTTCCGTTCATCGGCATCAAGGCGATCGACCTCGTGGTCACTGCCCTTCATCTGGTTTGAGGAGAAAGTCATGTTGAAAGAAATTCGCCCGGCCATCGTCATCCTGCTGGCGCTCACCGTCATCACCGGCGCCGCCTATCCGCTAGCCATGACCGGGATCGCCGAAGCCGTATTCCCGAATCAGGCCCAGGGCAGCCTGATCGAGCGCGACGGCAAGGTCGTCGGCTCCAGGCTGATCGGCCAGGAGTTCAAGGACGACGGCTATTTCCACGGCCGTCCGTCGGCTACCACCATGGCCGATCCGCAGGACGCCACCAAGACCGTGCCGGCGCCTTATAACGCCGTCAATTCCATGGGCTCCAACCTCGGCCCGACCAGCCAGGCGCTCAACGACCGCATCAAGGACGATGTGGCAAAGCTCAAGGCGGAGAACCGCGCGATGCCGGTGCCGGTGGATCTGGTCACCACGTCGGGCTCGGGCCTCGACCCGAACATCTCGCCGGAGGGCGCGCTGTTTCAGGTGCCGCGCGTCGCCAAGGCGCGAAAACTGCCGGAGGACAACGTCCGCGCGCTGGTGACGGCGCAGACCGAAAGCCGCTTCGGCGGCCTGCTCGGCGAGCCCCGCGTCAACGTGCTGGCGCTGAACCTGGCGCTGGATGCGGCGGCGAAATAAAGCAACCTTGCGTCACCTCTCCCCGCGGAAGAGCGGGGAGAGGTGACGGTAGCCCGGAGACCACGCGGAGACTATAAAGCCGTATGGCAAATCAGCGCCGCGACAGTGAACATCGCCCCTCGCCGGAAGCGCTCCTGGAAGCCGCCCGGCGGGAAGACAATGGGGCAGGCCGGCTGAAGATCTTCGTCGGTGCTGCGCCCGGCGTCGGCAAGACCTACGAGATGCTGCAGAGCGCCCATGCCAAGCGCAGGGCCGGTGTCGATGTGGTGGTCGGCGTGGTGGAGACCCACGGCCGCGCCGAGACCGAGGCGCTGCTGGACGGGCTGGAAGTGATCCCGCGCCGCCGCTTCGACCATAAGGGGCAGCAGCTCGAGGAGATGGACCTCGACGCGCTGATCGCCCGGCATCCTCAAATCGCTTTGGTCGACGAACTCGCCCATACCAATGCGCCGGGCAGCCGGCATCCCAAGCGCTACCTCGACGTCCAGGAGCTGTTGAGCCACGGCATCGACGTCTATACCGCCGTCAATATCCAGCACATCGAGAGCCTCAACGACGTCGTCGCGCAGATCACCCATGTGCGGGTGCGCGAGACTGTGCCGGACTCGGTGTTCGACGGTGCCGACGCCATCGAGCTGATCGACCTCACCCCGGACGACCTGATCCAGCGCCTGAAGGAAGGCAAGGTCTATGTGCCCCGGCAGGCCGAGCGCGCGCTGGAGCACTATTTCTCGCCCGGCAACCTGACCGCCCTGCGCGAACTGGCGCTGCGCCGCACCGCGGAGCGGGTCGACGAGCAGTTGCTCACCCACATGCAGGCCAATGCCATTGCGGGCCCCTGGGCTGCCGGCGAACGCATCCTGGTCTGCGTCAGCGAGGATCCGCGCGCTGCAGGCCTCGTTCGCTATACCAAGCGGTTGGCGGATCGGTTGCATGCTCCGTGGACCGCGATTTCCATCGAGACCCGACGCAGCCTGCAACTCAGCGAGGAGCAGCGCGACCGGCTGGCCGACACGCTGCGGCTGGCGGAGGCGCTGGGCGCCGAAGCGCTGACCGTCCCCGGCGCCGGGCGGCGCATTGCCGACGACGTGCTGGGCTTCGCGCGAGCCAACAACGTCACGCAGATCGTCACTGGAAAGGCGTCGCGGTCGTGGATGTTCGAGCTGCTGCGTGGCTCCGTGGTGCACGACCTGGTACGGCGCGCCGGAAACATCAGCGTGCATGTCATCGCCGGCGATGACGCCACCGGCGCCGTGGCGAAGAAGTCTGTGCAGGCGGCCGAGCGTAGCGAGCCGTTCGATCCCAAACCCTATCTCGCCGCGTTGGCCGTGGTTGCGGTGGCGCTTGGCGTCGCCAAGCTGATCCAGCCGATGTTCGGCATCGAGAATGTCGATCTGGTGTTCCTCACCGCCGTGGTCAGCGTGGCCGTACGCTACGGGCTGTGGCCGTCGCTGCTGGCCAGCGTGGTGGCATCCCTGTGCTACAATTTCTTCTTTCTGCCGCCGGTCTACACCTTCACCATCACCGACCCGACCAATGTCGCGGCATTCTTCTTCTTCATGCTGATCGCGCTGCTGGTCTCCAATCTCGCCGCACGCGTGCGCAGCCAGGCGGTGGCGGCGATGGGCCGGGTGCGCACCACGGAATCGCTCTACGCCTTCAGCCGCAAGCTGGCCGGTACCGCCGCGCTGGACGATGTGCTGTGGGCCACCGCGTACCAGACCGCTCTGATGCTCAAGGTGCGCGTGGTGCTGCTGCTGCCGGAGCAGGGCGTCATCACCGTGAAGGCCGGCTATCCGCCGGAGGATGAGCTCGACAAGGCGGATCTCGCGGCCGCCAACTGGGCCTGGGCCAACGATCGCCCAGCGGGGCGGGGCTCGGACACCTTGCCGGGCGCCAAGCGACTGTTCCTGCCGATGCGGACCGGTCGCGGGTCGATCGGCGTGATCGGTATCGATGACGACCGCACCGGACCGTTGCTGACACCGGACCAGCGCCGGCTGCTCGACGCGCTGGTCGACCAGGGCGCGCTGGCCATCGAACGCGTGCAATTGGTGGAGGACATGGACCGCGCCCAGCGCAGCATCGAATCCGACCGGCTGCGCCAGGCGCTGCTGACCTCGATCTCGCACGACCTCAAGACGCCGCTTGCCTCGGTGCTGGGTGCCGCGACGACCATGCGGGATCTGCTGCCGAAGCTGTCCGACAGCGAGCGCGCCGACCTGCTCGGCACGATCATCGACGAATCCGAGCGGCTGAATCGCTTCATCGCCAACCTGCTCGACATGACCAAGCTGGAGGCTGGAGCCATCGTGCCGAACAGCGCGCTGCACGATCTCGGCGATATCATCGGCAGCGCGTTGCGCCGCGCCATTAAGATCCTCGGCGACCACAAAGTTGTGCTCGACCTGGCAACCGATCCGCCGATGCTGGAGCTGGATGCCGTGCTGTTCGAGCAGGTGCTGTTCAACCTGCTCGATAATGCCGCCAAATACGCGCCGGCGGGCACCGCCATCACCATTCGGGCGCAGCGCGACGAGGACTCCGTGGTGCTGCAGATCCTCGACGAGGGCGCCGGCATTCCCCCGCGGATCTCGAGCGCGTGTTCGACAAGTTCTACCGGGTGCAGAAGGGCGATCACGTCCGCGCCGGCACCGGGCTTGGGCTCGCGATCTCGCGCGGCTTCATCGAAGCCATGCATGGTACCATTTCCGCCACCAACCGCACCGACCGCAGCGGTGCCGCCATGATCATCCGGCTGCCGATACCGCCGGCCACTGAAGCCCTGGACACCGCCGCATGAATGCCGCCGCCATCAAGGTCCTGGTCATCGACGACGAACCGCCGATCCGCAAGCTGCTGCGCATGGGGTTGAGCACCCAGGGCTACGAAATTCTCGAAGCGTCCAATGGCACGCTGGCGCTCGAATTGCTGGCGCAGGATCCGGCGCTGATCATCCTCGACCTCGGCCTGCCGGACATCCAGGGCCACGACCTGCTGCGCATGATCCGCGCCCGCAACGACAGCGTGCCCATCGTGGTGCTGTCGAGCAGGGGCGATGAGGCCGGCAAGGTGCAGGCACTGGATCTCGGCGCCGACGACTACCTGACAAAACCGTTCGGCATGGACGAATTGCTGGCGCGGATGCGCGCCGCGCTGCGCCACCAGTTGCAGGTGCATGGCGAACGGCCGGTGTTCAAGTCGGGCGAGTTGTCGGTCGATCTGGTGCGTCGGCTGGTCAAGGTCGGCGATCGCGATGTGAAACTGTCGCCCAAGGAATATGAACTGCTGCGCGTGCTGGTGCAGCACGCCGGCAAAGTACTGACCCACCGCTTCCTCCTCAAGGAATTGTGGGACGAACTCACAGACGCGCAATACCTGCGCGTCTATGTCCGTCAGCTCAGGCAGAAGATCGAACCCGATCCCGAACGCCCGCAATATGTGCTGACCGAAACCGGGATCGGCTACCGGTTGAAGGCGGCGGATTAGCAAGATACACAGCCGCCGTTATCCTCGCCTGAACGCAATTGCGTTCAGGCTGGAGGCGCTCGCCTCTTGGCGAGCCTCGAAGGATGCGGCCACAGACGCTTGCTGCCCATCCTTCGAGGCCGTCGCAAGTGCGACGGCGCCTCAGGATGACGGTGGAGTCCGGTCAACTCAGGAACCATCAATCGCCGCGGATATTATTTCCGGCCACAGGAGATCAGATCATGGCTCGAAAATATTCCACGGCGGCATCGTCGGATGTCGAACGTGCAGTCAAGAAGCAGAAGGCTGGCAAGCTGAAAAGCGGCCGCTCCGGCAAGAAGGTCACCAGCCGCAAGCAGGCCATTGCCATCGGACTGTCGGAGGCGCGCGCCGAAGGCAAGAAGGTGCCGAAGAAGAAGACGGCCAAAAAGACCGCAAAGAAAGCCGCCAAGAAGTCGGTGAAGAAGACCGCCAGGAAGACGGCGAAGAAAAAGTCCGCCAAGAAGAGCAAGCGGAAATCCAGCAAACGATAATCGCGCTATTTGGTCTGCAGGGTGGCCTTCAACAGGTGCGCCTTGCATTCCTCGCTCTTGCCCTGCGCCAGCGCCTCATTGGCAGCGCCGATTTCCTCGGACGCAGTTGCCTTCTGCTTGCTGTCCTTCATCTTGCCGATGGTTTCCGCGGTGGCGGCGATGTTGGCAGCGGTGCAGTCCCGCGTTTGCAGGGTCGTCTGGGCGCCCGCGGCCCCGATCGACAGCGCCATCGCGATGAGCAGGAAGGAAGTCAACCACAATCCGTACATCAGCTCGCCTTGCGCTGGCGAGCCGTGGATCGGTGCGCCTTCTTGGCGGGACGCGACCTTGCGGCGCGCGACGTTGCGGCAGAGGCGCGCTTGGCGGGCGCCGCCTTTCCGCCCTTCAGGCTCTGCTGCAGCGCGTCCATCAGGCTGATGACATTGTCGGGCTTCTCGGACTTTTCGACGGTCTTGATCGACTTGCCGGCGGCCTTGCGCTTGACCAGCGCCTTCAGCGCGTTCTCGTATTCGTCCTTGAATTTCGACGGATCGAAGTGCGACGCCTTGCTGTCCAGGATATGCACGGCGAGGTCGATCATGTCCTTGGAGATTTTCGGGCTCTTGATGTCCTCGAAATAGTCGTTCTCGTCGCGCACCTCATAGGGATAGCGCAGAGTGGTCCCAAGCAGGCCCTTGCCGAGCGGTTCGATGGCGATGATGTGTTCGCGGTTGGTCAGCACGATGCGCGCCAAGGCGACGCGGTCCTTGTCCTTCATGGCGTCGCGGATCACGGCGAAGGCGTCGATGCCGGCCTTGCCGTCCGGGGCGATGTAATACGGATGGTTGAGGAAACGCTTGTCGATCTCGTCGCGCGGCACGAAGTTGTCGATGTCGATGGTGTGGTTGCTCTCGATCTGCACGGCTTCCAGTTCGTCCTTCTCGATCGGGACGAACTCACCCTTGCTGATCTCGTAGCCGCGGCCCTTCTGGTCTTTCTCCACCACGTCGCCGGTCTCGGCGTCGACCATCTGCTGCTTCAGCCGGTTGCCGGTCTCGGTGTTGATCATGTGAAAGCGGGTTTTTTCGACCGTGGTGGAGGCCGGATACAGCACCACCGGGCAGGAGACGAGGGAGAGCTTCAGGGAGCCCTTCCAATAGGCACGCGGCGGGGCCATCAAATTCTCCTGCGGTACGCATGTTGCCTTTCCCGGTCGCAATTCACGCAACGCACGGGCTTTCGGGAACTTCAACGACAATTGCCGGTTTTGGTTCCGGGGCCGGATGAGCGGCATTTGCAAGTGAGTGGGGTTCGCCGTGGTCGACAAACAACTGTCTGTCTATCGCAAGAAACGCGATTTCGAGCAGACCAGCGAGCCATCGGGCGAGACCGCCATCGCTCCGTCGAACCGGCGGCGCTTCGTGATCCAGAAACATGACGCCACCCGGCTGCACTATGACCTGCGGCTGGAATGGGGTGGCGTGTTCAAGTCCTGGGCCGTGACGCGGGGCCCGTCGCTGGACCCGGCCGACAAGCGCCTTGCCGTGGAGGTCGAGGACCATCCGCTGGACTATGGCGACTTCGAAGGCACCATTCCCAAGGGGCAGTATGGCGGCGGCACGGTGCAGCTGTGGGACCGCGGCTACTGGGAGTGCGAAGATCCGGAGCGCGGATTCAAGAAAGGCGATCTCAAGTTCACGCTGGAAGGCGAGAAGCTGCATGGCGGCTGGGTACTGGTGCGGATGCGCCATGATCGCAATGGCGGCAAGCGGACCAACTGGCTGCTGATCAAGCATCGCGATGAATACGCCAAAGAGGGCAAGGCCAACACGGTGCTCGACGCGGATGCGTCGGTGGCCTCCGGCCGCGCCATGGCCGATATCGCCGCCGGCAAGGGGCGATCGCCAAAGCCTTTCATGACCGGCAAGTCGGCGAAGACCAAGGCCGATGCGGTGTGGGATTCGAACAAGGGTCTGGCGGCGGATGAACGCGCAGGCAAGATAGGGAAGACCAACGCAGATGTCACCCAGGCGAAGCAGACGCCGGCGAAGAAGAAAGCCAGGAAAACTGCAAAAAAGACGGCGGTGAAATCCGCAAAGCCTTCGAAGACTGCGGCGATGCCTGATTTCGTCGCGCCGGAGCTGTGCACCTCAGTGGACCGGCCGCCGGGTGGCGCCGGCTGGGCGCATGAGATCAAGTTCGACGGCTACCGCGTCCAGCTGCGCGTCGAGGACGGCGCGGCGACGCTGAAGACCCGCAAGGGGCTGGACTGGACCGCCAAGTTTCAGGCCATTGCCGATGAGGCCGCAGCACTGCCGGATGCAATGATCGACGGCGAGATCGTGGCGCTGGACAAGCACGGCGCCCCGGATTTTGCTGCGCTGCAGGCGGCGCTGTCCGATGGCGACAGCCATGCGCTGATCTTCTTTGCCTTTGACCTGTTGTTCGCCGACGGCGAGGACTTGCGAAAACTGCCGCTGGCGGACCGCAAGGCGCGGCTGAAAGAACTGCTGCTGGCCGCGCGCGGCAAGCGCAAGGAAGGCCTGATCCGCTATGTCGAGCATTTCGAGACCGGCGGCGACGCCATCCTGCAATCCGCCTGCAAGCTGTCGCTGGAGGGCATCGTCTCCAAAAACTGGATTCGCCCTATCGCTCCGGTCGTTCCGAGAGCTGGACCAAGGCCAAATGCCGCGCCGGCCATGAGGTCGTGATCGGCGGCTGGAAGAGCAATGCCGGCAAATTCCGCTCGCTTCTGGTCGGCGTCAATCGCGGCGATCATCTGGCCTATGTCGGCGTGGTCGGCACCGGCTACGGCCAGGACAAGGTCAAGGCACTGATGCCGGCGCTGAAGGCGGCGGCGGCGAAACAGAGCCCGTTCGGCGGCAAGGAGACCCCGCCGGGCGGCCGCGACGTGCACTGGCTGAAGCCGGAGCTGGTGGCGGAGATCGAGTTTGCCGGCTTCACCGGTGCCGGCATGGTGCGCCAAGCGGCGTTCAAGGGATTGCGTCAGGACAAGCCGGCCGATGAAGTCGAGGCCGAGGTTCCGAAGAAGACTGCGCTGGCCGAGCCGAAGCCGAAGCGCGGTGCGAAGAAGGCCGCGAAAGCCAAACCTGCCGCGAACGCATCGGCCGGCGTATCCGACGTCATGGGCGTAGTGATCTCCAAGCCCGACAAGGAGCTGTGGCCCGACGCGGGTGATGGCGAGCCGGTGACCAAGCTCGATCTCGCCCGCTATTTCGAAGCCGTGGGCGGCTGGATGATCGGCCATATCAAAGGCCGTCCATGCTCCATCGTACGCGCGCCCGATGGCATCAAGGGCAACCAGATATTCTTCCAGCGCCATGCCATGCCGGGCACCTCAAACCTGCTGGAACTGGTGAAAGTGTCGGGCGACCGAAAACCCTATCTGCAGGTCGACCGCGTCGAAGGGCTGGCGGCGGTGGCGCAGATCGGCGGGCTCGAACTGCATCCGTGGAATTGCGCGCCCGATCAGCCGGAAGTGCCCGGCCGGCTGATCTTCGATCTTGATCCTGCGCCGGATGTGGAATTCTCCGCGGTATTGGACGCTGCGCGCGAGATGCGCGAGCGGCTGACGGCGCTTGGGCTGGAAAGCTTCTGCAAGACCACCGGCGGCAAGGGCCTGCATGTGGTGGCGCCGCTGCGGCATGGCGCGAAGGACAAGGTCGACTGGAAGACCGCCAAGGCATTTGCGCAGGGCGTGTGCCAGCAGATGACCGATGACGATCCGGAGCGCTACCTGATCAACATGTCGAAGAAGCTGCGCGCCGGAAAGATCTTCCTCGATTACTTGCGCAACGACAGGATGTCGACCGCGGTGGCGGTGCTGTCGCCGCGGGCGCGCGACGGCGCCACCGTGTCGATGCCGCTGACCTGGACGCAGCTGCGCAGCGATCTCGATCCGAAGAAGTTCACGGTCCGAACGGTCCCGGCGCTGCTGGCGCGCTCGAAGGCATGGGCGGACTACGATGAGGCGGCGGCTTCGTTGAAGCCCGCGATCAGAAAGCGGGGTTCGTAGATAACACAACGAAACATGTCATCGCCCGGCTTGCCCGGGCGACCCAGTAAACGCGGTCGTTCATGATTGAAATCAGCTTCTGCATTTACTGGATCGCCCGCTTTCGCGGGCGATGACAATCGAGAAAGACACAAGAAAGCGCGCGATCCATTGCTGGATCGCGCGCTCAGTTTCGGGAGCTGTTACAGCTTGCCGAGCAGCAGGAGGATCAGCAGGATCACGACAATCAAGCCGAGGCCGCCGCCGCCGTAGTAGCCGGTGCCGTAGAACGGGCCGCCGCCGATGCCGCTGAAACCGCCGAGCAGAGCGATCACGAGAATGATAAGAATGATTGTTCCGATTGACATGTATTTCTCCTCAGCCCGGCAGGCGGGACATATCGCCGCTGCCTTCATGCCGGGAAAAACGTGCCGCAACTCATTAAGTTCCCTCCGATGAAACCCGATTTCTGCTCTTTCTTTTTGCGCGCGCCGTCCCACATGAAGTTGAACACAAAGGATTTTCAGTCATGGCCGCGCCGCTCGTCGTCTCCATTCCGCATCGTCTTGGTCGGGACGAGGCCGTGCGCCGTTTGAGAACAGGACTGAGCCGCGCGGCGTCCAGCGTGCCGGTGCTGAAGGTCGACGAGGAGCGGTGGGACGGCGACCGGATGATCTTTCGGGTCCGCGCGCTCGGGCAGGCGGCCAGCGGCCATGTTGATGTCGATGAAGATCATGTGCGCGTCGAGGTGATGCTGCCCTGGTTGTTGCAGCGCTTTGCTCAAGCGGCGCAGGCGGCGATCAAGGCGCGCGGCAACCTGCTGCTGACCAAGAAGAGCTGACGATTGCGCAGTTCTGCTGCAATGCACTAAGCGAATTGGTGCTGTGCTGCAGCATAGAAAACGTCGATGGAACCCCACCGCCCTACACAGAATTTTCGTCAACGCATGATCAATAATTGTGTGGCCAGATAACGTGGTGCGGAGAAGGGAACCGAACATGATTCGAGTCGGCACGACTACCGCCAGGCCGTCCGGCCGTCGATCCCGGACGGCCTTTCCATATCTACTGAAAGTTCTATTGCAGGCACGTTGACCGCAGCCGAATCGGCGCGGAGCGCGCTTTCAGCAGGGCCACGGGCAGCGTGCTGAACAGGCCGGCTACCGGCAGTTCGAGCACGCCTTTGCGCGAAGTCACGCCCTCCACCGCATAACCCGGCGCGACGATGGTCGCGTCGAATGCATCTGCTGCCGGCCAGGCACGGCCGCCATCGGTCAGCGCCGCCATGGATCGCCCCACGGCAACGATCGCCGCATCGCGGTTGTGTCGTCGCGCAAAGGCGATGACATGATCGCTGTGCCGCCCCGTAACTTCCAGCGCCTGGTAATCGCCGTGCGCGAACAGGTCGGCGAGGTCGGTACGGGCCTTGATCAGCTCCCGCGTCCAGGCCAGTTTGACGTGGCCGTTTTCCCAGTGCCGGGCGAGGCTCGCCCAGTCCGGCTGCTGCAATGCGGCGAGCGCCTTCGCGCGCTCGGCGAAGTCCACCGGGCGCCGGTTGTCCGGATCGACCAGCGAGCAATCCCAGAACTCGGTGCCCTGATAGAAGTCGGGAACGCCCGGCATGGTGGCTTTGAGCGTGGTCTGGCTCAACGAGTTCAGCGCGCCGAGCAGCGAGGTGCGCTTGGCGAACAGTTCGAGCGATGCGAGGAATTCGCCGGCCTGCGCGGGATCGAGAATTCGTTCGAGAAACTGGTGCACGCCGTTCTCGTAGGCGGCATTGGGATTGAGCCAGCTGGTCTCCTGCTTGCCTTCGCGCGACGCTTTCAGCGCATAGGCCTGCATGCGCTCGAGGAACGACGCATCGCGCGCGCCGAGCGGCCAGGCGCCAAGCAATGCCTGGTACAATGCATATTCGAACGCCGCGGATGGCGCCCGCATCTCGCCGTCCACGACCAGATGCGGCGCGTTCAGGACCTTCCAGCGGCTGACCGCGGTGGCCCATTCGCCGGGCATCTCGGCGAGCGCGAGCAGCCGGGCCCGCGCATCCTCGCCCCGCTTGGTGTCGTGGGTGGCCGTAGCCGTCATGCCGTGCGGCCAGTCCTTGGCGCGGGCCGTCATCATCTGGTGGAAGTGATAGCGTGGCAGCGCCTTGGCAGCGGGATCGCCGCCGACCTCGTTGAGCGCCAGCAGTCGGTGGTAGCGATAGAAAGCGGTATCCTCCAGCGACTTGGCCATGGTCGGCCCGGTGAATTGCTGCACCTTGAGGGCGAAGCGGCGCACCCGCGGCTTGCTGTGCGCGGGGCGGCCGGGTTTCAGGAGATCCAGTGTGAGTGCATCGCGCAGGAAGTCGAACAGTCCTTCATCGGCGCCGAACCAGTCGGCGCGGGCCTTCTCGATGGTGGTTGCGATCAGCTTGCGGTCCAGCGCCGAGGGACCCGTTGCGGTCAGATAGGTGCGATAGACCGGGAAGTGCAGCACATAGAGCTCGAAGGCCTGGCGCAGCGTGTCGGCGGAAAAATCGCGGCTCGAATAGTGCCCGTTGGCGATCCGCGCCAGCAGGCGCGTCAGCACGGTGAACTCGCTGAGCAGCAAAGTCTCCAGCACGCGGCGCTTGGCCGCCTTCAGCACCGGATCGAATTTTGGCGAGGTGTTGCTGACCTGGCGCCAGATCTCGTCGAGCGGTTCGAGGCCGGTGTCGGCGACCAGCACCTGGGTGATGGTGTTGAGCCATTCGTAGCCGGTCGTGCCATGCACGCCGGCCAGTTTCACCAGCTTCTCGTCTTCGCCGAGGATCTTCTCGATCACCACGTAGAACGGCTTTGACTTCTTTCCCTGGGCGTCGCCGATCAGCCGGCGCAGCCGCTGGAAATATTGTGCGGGGTCGCGCAATCCGTCGATGTGATCGAGCCGCAGGCCCTGCAGCTTGTCTTCGGCGATCAGCCGTTTCACCAGCGTGTGGATGGCATCGAATGTGCCGGCATCCTCGACACGCAGGCCGGCCAGCGTGTTGACGTCGAAGAAGCGGCGATAGTTGATTTCGCTGGAGGCGAGGCGCCACTGGCCGAGCTTGTAGTGCTGGCGTTCCAGCAGGTTGTGCAGGGTCTGGATCTGCGCCGGCCGGTCCGGCCCGGCGCGATAGGCCGCGAGCCCGCGTGCGATCAGTTCGGCGCCGCCGGCGACGGCCGCAAGCTCCTTCTTGAAGCCGGGTGCCTCTTCGAGGTTCGGATGACGCAGGCCCTTGTAGCGCGAGGCGAGGTCGAGGATCTGCTTGCCGGTTGCCGTGGTCGCTGCATCGGCTTCCTTGACGACGGTGCGCAGGATCTCGCTGTAACGCTCCGGCGCGATCGGCAGGCGGTGCTCGAAATACCAGGCCGAAAAGCTGCCTTCGGCGGCGTCGAACTTCAGCTCGATCTCGCCGCCGTCCAGCGCCTGGCCATAGGAGGTGCCGATGATCGGCAGCAGCACACCGCCGCGGGCGCGGTAGGGCAGGGTGTCCCAGTCGATATCGAACGACACCGCATGTGGCGATGCCGGTCCCCATTCCAGCACGCTCAGCCACCAAGGATTGTCGGCGAAATGCACGCCCACATGGTTGGGCACGAAATCCAGGATCAGGCCGATGTCGTTGGCCTTCAGCGCGGCACTGAGGCGTTCAAACCCGTCTTCGCCGCCGAGCTCCGGATTGAGTTTGGTGTGATCGACGATGTCGTAGCCGTGGGTGCTGCCGGCCCGCGACTTCATGAAGGGCGACGCATAGAGGTGGGTGATGCCGAGCGACTTCAGGTAAGGCACGATCGCCGCGGCATGATCGAAGGTGAACTCGCCGGTCAGCTGGACGCGGTAGGTGGCAACGGGAATCACTGGCGGCATCATTCGTCTCCGAGACGGACGTGCACCGACCATGGCGCGACCGTCCCGGTCGCATTGCCGCCCCAGATCGTAACGCCGCCGGACGGCGGAGGTTCGCGGACAATCGCGTTGTCCGACAGATTGGCTTCGAGATGCAGCGCGGTGCCGTCGCCCATCCGCCAGTGCGCCGTCAGCAGGCCGCTGTCGTCCGATGCCGCATGGCCGAACCGCGCGCCGGCGAGCCGGGGCATGATGTGCTGCTTCCGCAGGCGGAGCAGCTCGCGTACCAGCCCCAGCCGCTGTTGGCCGGATGTGCTGTCGCGATTTTTCCAGTCCAGCACCGCCAACTCGAACGAGGACTCGGCGAGCGGGTCGGGAATCTCGTCGCCGAATTTCTCGTAGGCGCAGGCGAACTCCTTGCGGCGGCCGTTGCGCACGGCTTCCGCGAGGTCGCCCTTGAAATCGCAGAAGAACGGAAACTGAGCCTTGGAGCCCCACTCGTCGCCCTGGAACAGCATCGGCACCATCGGCGCCAGCAAGGTGATCGCCAGCGCGGCCTCGATCGCCTTGGGGTTGGCGAGGCTTTCGAGCCGGTCGCCCAGCGCGCGGTTGCCGATCTGGTCGTGGTTCTGCAGGAAATTGACGAAGGCGGCGGGCGGCAGCTTGCCACTCGGTTCGCCGCGCAATGCGCCGTCGCGATGCGGCGACGGTTCGCCCTGATAGGCAAAACCCGATGCCAGCGCGCGCACGATGTGATCGATCGGCTTCGGCGCATAGTCGCTGTAATAGCCGGTGTGCTCGCCGGTCAGCAGCACGTGCCAGGCGTGGTGATAGTCGTCGTTCCATTGCGCGCGGTACTGGCCGCGATGCGGATCGGTCTTGGGATCGAGCAGTGCGGCGCGGTTGTCTTCGTTTTCCAGCACCAGATGGATATGGCGGTGAGTGTCCGCGGCCAGCTTGCCGACTTCGCGGCTCAGCTCGTGCAGCATCGGGATTTCGCCCTGTTCGGGTATGGCGTGGACGGCATCCAGCCGCAGCCCGTCGAAGCGATACTCGTGCAGCCAGTACAGCGCATTCTCGATGGCGAAGGCGCGGACCTGCGGGATGCGATAGTTGATCGCGCTGCCCCACGGCGTATGCGCATCGGAGAAGAAGTCGGGCGCATACTGGCCGAGGTAATTTCCTTCCGGTCCGAAGTGGTTGTAGACGACGTCGAGAAACACCATCAGCCCGCGCAGATGCGCCTCGTCGATCAGCGCCTTGAGATCTTCCGGACGACCATAGGCGGCATCCGGCGCGTACCACAGCACGCCGTCATAGCCCCAGTTGTGACGGCCGGCGAAATCCGCCAGCGGCATCAATTCCAGCGCGGTGATGCCGGTGTCGACGAGATGGTCGAGGCGCTCGATCATGGCGCGGTAGGTGCCCTCCGGCGTGAAGCTGCCGACATGGGTCTCGATCAGCACGGTGTCTTCCCACGGCCGGCCGCGCCAATCTGTGGCGCGCCAGGCATAGGCGGCGTGATCGATCACCTCGCTGGGGCCGGCGATGTCCTGGGGCTGGAAGGCCGAGGCCGGGTCGGGCACGTTGTTGGCGCCGTCGATGTGAAAGCGATAGGTGGCGCCGGCCTTCACGCCGGCAATCTCGGCAGAGAACCAGCCGTCCTTGCCGCGGGTCAGGGGATGAAGGCGGTCGAGCATCACATCGACGCGGTTGGCAGCGGGCGCCCACAGCCGGAACAGCGCGCCGGACGAGGTCAGCCGCGCGCCAAAGCTTCGGTCAGTCATGAGGCGGATCCTGCGAAGGCGAGTACGGAGCGGGGCGGCGCCTGCAACTCGCTGCCGGACGGCAGCACGTCGATGGACAGCGCGCCATCGGCGGTGTTGAGGACCTGCCGCCAGTGCTTGTATTCCGGCAGTTTCGGCAGTGTGAAGGCGATGCCCGCCGGCGCCGAGTTGAGCACGATGAAGATCGGGTTGTCGTTGTTCTCGCAGGGGCCGAGCACATAGGCCAGGAAGCGGCCATCCGGAAACGCCCAGTCTTGCTCGGTCATTTCCTCGGCAGCCGGGGTCAGCCACAGCACGCCATAGGTCCCATCGGCGCGGCGGCCGTCGAGCCAGCCTTGGGCGCGGATCTGCGGGAAGCGCTGCCGCAGCTGCGTCATCTCGCCGATGAAGTCGGTGAGATCGTCGTCCTTGTGGCCGAGATTTTGCCAGCCGACCCAGCCGATCTCGTTGTCCTGGCAATAGGCATTGTTGTTGCCGTGCTGGGTGTTGCCGACCTCATCTCCGGCAAGGATCAGCGGAACGCCCTGCGCCAGCAACAGGCAGGCCAGCTGGTTCTTGCGCAGCTGCCGCCGCAGCGCCAGCAGCTCCGGATCGGTGGTCGGTCCCTCGACGCCGAAATTGTTGCTGAGATTGTCGCTGGAGCCGTCGCGATTGTCCTCGCCATTGGCCTCGTTGTGCTTCTCGTTGTAGCTGAACAGGTCGGCGAGCGTGAAACCGTCATGCACGGTGACGTGGTTGATGCCGGCGCGCAGCTTGCGGCCGCTGTGGTTGAACACATCCGACGAGCCGGTCATGCGGCCGGAGACCTCGCCGATCAGGCTGCCTTCGCCGCTCCAGTAGCGCCGCATCGCGCTGCGGTACTTGTCGTTCCATTCCGACCATTGCGAGGGAAGGCACCGACCTGATAACCGCCCATGCCGAGATCCCATGGCTCGGCAATCATCTTGACCGAGGCCAGCACCGGATCCTGCCGCGCCGCCATCAGGAAGCCGTGGTTGCGGTCGTAGCCGTTGGCGCCGCGCGCCAGGGTGGTCGCCAGATCGAAGCGGAAGCCGTCGACGTGGCAGACCTCCACCCAGTAACGCAAGCTATCCATCACCATCTGCAGCACGCGCGGATGGGTGAGGTTGACTGAGCTACCGCAGCCGGTGAAGTCGTCGTAGTAGCGCGGGTTGTCCGGCATCAGCCAGTAGTAGGAAGCGTTGTCGATGCCGCGATAGGACAGCGTCGGGCCGAGATGGTTGCCCTCGGCGGTGTGGTTGTAGACAACGTCGAGGATCACCTCGATGCCGGCGTCATGCAGCCGCGCCACGGTGGTGCGGAAGGAATCCAGCGGATTGTCGATGCCGTAGCGGGCCTCCGGCGCGAAGAAGCTCAGCGTGTTGTAGCCCCAGTAATTCGCTAGCTTCAGCTCGACCAGGCGGCGATCGTCGACGAAGCCGTGCACCGGCAGCAGTTCGACGGTGGTGACCCCGAGCCGCTTCAGATGATCGATCATCGCCGGCGACGACAGGCCGCGATAGGTGCCGCGCAGGCCGGGCGGCACGTCCTTGCGCATCTGGGTCAGGCCCTTGACGTGGGCTTCGTAGATAATGGTGTCTTCCCACGGAATGCTCGGCCGGGATTCCTTGCGGCCCCAGTTGAAGGTCTCGTCGACCACCACGGCCTTCGGCATGCCGCGCGCATTGTCGCGGCGGTCGAACGACAGGTCCTCGCGCGACGAGCCGGTGCGATAGCCGAAATGCGCATCGCTCCACACCAGCCGGCCCGAGATCCGCTTGGCGTAGGGATCAAGCAGCAGCTTGTGGGCGTTGAAGCGATGACCGTGTTCGGGCTCGTAGGGCCCGTGAACGCGGTAGCCGTAAAGCTGGCCGGGCGAAACGTCGGCCAGGTAGCCGTGCCAGACGTCCTCGTTACGCTCAGGCAACGTGATGCGTTCCAGCTCGCGGCGGCCCTGGCTGTCGAACAGGCAGAGTTCGACCTTCTCGGCATTGGCTGAAAACAGGGCGAAGTTGGTCCCCCTGCCGTCCCAGCTTGCACCGAGGCGAAAGTTCGTTCCGGCGGTAACGCGCATGTCTAGAATTCCGGGATCAGAAAGATGGCGGCCAGCGGCGGCAGGGTCAGCGTCAGTTCCGGCACCAGGCCGACGGTCTGCACCTCGCCGGCATTGCCGACATTGCTGCCACCATAATGTGCGGCGTCGGAATTCAGCACCTCGCGCCACTTGCCGGGGAACGGCACCCGCACCTTGTAGTCGCGGTAGACGTTGGGCGAGAAGTTCACCACCACAAGGCACTGCGCGCGCGGGTTGGCGCCCTTGCGCAGCCAGGCGAACACGTTGCTGGCGGCGTCTTCGGTGATCACCCATTCGAACCCGGCCGGCTCGCAATCCAGCTCGTGCAGCGCCGGCTGGTTGCGATAGAGCTCGTTGAGGTCGCGGACCAGCGAATGGATGCCGGCATATTTCGGCTGTTCCAGCAGATGCCAATCAAGTGAACGATCGTGATTCCACTCGCGCTCCTGGGCGAATTCGCAGCCCATGAACATCAGCTTCTTGCCGGGATGGCCGAACATGAAGGCGTAGTAGGCCCGCAGGTTGGCGAAGCGTTGCCAGTCGTCGCCCGGCATGCGGCCGATCAGCGATTTCTTGCCGTGCACCACCTCGTCATGGGACAGCGGCAGCACGAAGTTCTCCGAGAACGCATATTGCAGCCCGAACAGGATGCTGCCGTGATGGTATTTGCGGTAGATCGGATCCTGACTGATGTAGTTCAGCGTGTCGTGCATCCAGCCCATATTCCACTTGTAGCCGAAGCCGAGTCCACCGAATTCCACCGGCCGCGACACCTGCGGCCATGCGGTGGATTCCTCCGCCGCGGTGGTGGCGTTGGGGAATTTCGCATAGACCTCGGTGTTGAAGCGGCGCAGGAAGGCAATGGCCTCGAGATTTTCGCGGCCGCCGTACTTGTTGGGAATCCACGCGCCGGCGTCGCGGCTGTAGTCCAGATAAAGCATTGAGGCCACGGCATCGACGCGCAACCCGTCGACGCCATAGTGCTCCAGCCAGAACAGCGCGTTCGACACCAGGAAGTTGACCACTTCGGTGCGGCCGTAATTGTAGATCAGCGTGCCCCAATCCATGTGCCGGCCCTGCAGCGGGTTGGCGTGCTCGTACAGCGCGGTGCCGTCGAACATGCCGAGACCGTGCGGATCGTCCGGAAAATGGCCGGGCACCCAGTCGAGCAGAACGCCGAGGCCTTCGACGTGGCAGGCCTCCACCAGTGCACAGAAATCTTCCGGCGTGCCGAAGCGACTGGTCGGCGCATACATGCCGGTGGGCTGATAGCCCCACGAACCATCGAACGGATGCTCGTTGACCGGCAGGAATTCCACATGGGTGAAGCCGAGGTCCCGGGCATAGCGTGGCAGGACGGCCGCGAGATCGCGATAGGTCAGCCACTCATTGCCGTTCTTGCGCCGCCATGAGCCGAGATGGACCTCGTAGACCGACATCGGCTTGTTGAGCGCATTGACGTTGGCCGGTGCGGGGCGCGGATGGGGCAACTTGCTCTCGTCGAGGACGATCGAAGCGGTGCTGGGGCGTAACTCGGCGGCGAAGGCCATGGGATCGGACTTCAGCGGCAGTTGCTGGCCCTGCGGGCCGATGATGTCGAACTTGTAGTGATCGCCCGCGGTGGCGCGGGGCACGAACAGCTCCCAGTAGCCGTTGCCGCGCACGCGCATCGGGTGCCGTCGCGGATCCCAGAAATTGAAGTCGCCGACCAAACTGACGCGCCGCGCATTCGGCGCGAATACCACGAAGCCCACTCCGGCCACACCTTCCAGCGTCATCGGATGGGCGCCGAGCTTGTCGTAGAGCCGCTGGTGGGTGCCTTCGCCCAGCAGATAGAGATCGAATTCGCTCAGGATCGGCGGAAAGCGATAGGGGTCTTCGAGATCCACCGTGTTGTCGCCGTAACGCGCGCGCAGCTGATAGCGGTTCGAGCCGTTGGCCAGCGTGCCGACAAACAGACCGGCATCGTGCACGCGCTCCAGGGCGGCGGCGCTGCCGTCCTGATCGATGGCGTCGACCTTGGAGGCTTCGGGCAGGAACGCGCGCACCACCGTGTGGTCGTTCTCCTTGTGGGGACCGAGATAGTGGAACGGATCGGCGTGTCGTCCTTCGACGATCGCATAGGCTTCCGCGGTTAACTTGGTCATGAGACCTCCGGGTACTGGGACAGAATGCGAAGCGTGCCGGCCAGCGGGACTCTTAACCAGTCCGGCCGATGCGCCAGTTCGTATTCGATCTCGTAAAATGCCTTCTCAAGCAGGAAGAAGTTGAGCATGTCGTCGGCGGCTTTGGGGTCGGCGGGCCACAGCCGTGCGTCGGTCATGTATTCCTTGTAGGCGGCGAGGAAGGCCGTGGTGGCGCGTTCGCGCCAGCTGTCCAGCGCCGCCGCGAGCTTGCCGGTCTCGTCGGGGGCGACCTTGAGCGCGCGTTCCAGCGCGGCAGTCGCCGAATAGTCGATCGAGCGGATCAGCCCGGCAACGTCGCGCGCGGCGGGCGCCCTGCGTCGGCGCTCCTCCAGCGAACGGCGCGGCTCGCCCTCGAAGTCGATGATGAAGATGTCATCCTTGACGATCAGCATCTGGCCGAGATGGAAGTCGCCGTGATGGCGGATCTTTGCGGTATCGATATCGGCAGGCAGCAACGCGAGCAGGCGGCCGCGCAGCGCAGCGCTCTGCGCCAGCAGCTGATCGATCAGCGTCCGGTCGGATTCTTTCGCTGCCGTGCGGGCCTGCTGCAGGCTGTCGAACACATGGTCGGCGCGTTTCAGGATCTCACCGGTCCATAGCCGGGTGTCGTCCGGCGTGGTCGGCTCCGGCTTGAAGTCCGGGATCTCGTCGTGTGCGGCGAGCGCGACATGCATCTCGGCCACGCGGCGGCCGGTCTGCGACATGTAGCGCAGGTACGGCACCTGCTCTTCGCTCTCTGCCGTCTCGGTGCCGTTGGCGAGCAACTTCTGCTCGTCGACAAAACGGTCGAGATAGGCCGCGGTCACCGTCCAGGCGTCGCCCTGGTTCTGCACGAAGGCATGGACGATTCCGATCGCGCTCTGCTGGTCGCCCTCGATCAGCTCGACGCTGCCGAGTAGCGCCGGCGTATTGGCGAAGCCCGCGACGTCCGTCAGGAAGCGGCCGAGTTCGATCTCCGGATTGATGCCGGACTGCAGCTTGCGATAGATCTTCACCACATAGTCGCTGTCGACCAGCGACGTGCTGTTGGACTGCTCGGTTTCCACCGCGCGGATGTGCTGCAGCGGCTTGACCGGCATGTCCAGCAAGCGGGCGGTCGGACGGAAGTCGAGGCGCCCGCCCTGCGAGCCGTCTTCATTCTCGACGGTCAATTCCTTGCGCAGGTTGTAGAGCAACAGCTCGATGAAGATCTGGTCGGTGGCGACGTCGAGCAACGTGCCCTCGCGGGCACCCTGGCGCACGGCGGCAAAGGCGCGTTGATTGTAGCGCTCGCGGTCGAAGCGCACCCACTCGATCCGCATCGGCAGCACGTAGCGCGTCGTCACGTCGCGCTGCGTGGTTTCGAAGAAGGCCAGCCAGGGGCGGTTGTCGCCGATGTCGCAGAACGGCACCGCCGAGGTCAGGCGCGGCTGGATCGCCTTGGCGGAGCGTTCCGGATACCAGCGCGTGCGCGACAGATAGGCCGGCAGCACGTCGCGCTCGAACACGCCGCGGGTGCGGCCGAGCGACAACCAGGAGGAGCCGAGCGGCACCACCAGAGTCTCGAATTCCGGCACCGCTGTCGGCAGCACATGCTCGGAGACGTCGCGCTCTTCCAGCCGGAACCAGTAGAAGCCATAGGGTGCCAGCGTGATCATGTAGGGCAATTCGCCGATCGGCGGGAATTTGGTGCGGCCGAGCATCTCGAGCGGCACGCGCTCCTTCCAAGGCGACAGGTCGAGCTCGGTGGCCTGCGCCGAGCGCGACAGGTTGGCGACGCAGAGGATTACCTCGTCGCCAAGTTGCCGGATGTAGCACAGCACCGAGCGGTTGCTCGGGCGGATGAACAGCATGGTGCCGCGGCCGAAGGCCAGCGTCGACTTGCGCACCGACATCAGCCGCTTGGTGGCCGAGAGCTGCGACGACAGCGAGCGCGACTGCGCCTCCACGTTGACCGACTCGTAGCCGTAGACGGGATCCATGATGGTGGGGGCATAGAGCCGTGCGGGGTCGGCGCGGGAGAAGCCGCCGTTGCGGTCCGGCGTCCACTGCATCGGCGTGCGCACGCCGTTGCGGTCGCCGAGATAGATGTTGTCGCCCATGCCGATCTCGTCGCCGTAATAGATGATCGGCGTGCCGGGGAACGACATCAGCATCGAGTTCATCAGCTCGATCTTGCGCCGGTCATTGTCCATCAGCGGCGCCAGGCGGCGCCGGATGCCGACATTGATGCGCGCGCGCGGGTCGTTGGCGTAGGTCGACCACAGGTAGTCGCGCTCGACATCGGTGACCATTTCTAGCGTCAATTCGTCATGGTTGCGCAGGAACATGGCCCACTGGCAGTCCTGCGGGATGTCCGGGGTCTGGCGCATGATGTCGGTGATCGGGAAACGGTCTTCCTGGGCGATCGCCATGTACATGCGCGGCATCAGCGGGAAGTGATACGCCATGTGGCATTCATCGCTGTCGCCGAAATATTGCTGCACGTCTTCGGGCCACTGGTTGGCCTCGGCCAGCAACAGTTTTCCGGGAGCATAGGCGTCGAGTTCGGCACGCAGGTGCTTGATGATCTTGTGGGTCTCCGGCAGGTTCTCGTTGTTGGTGCCGTCGCGCTCCACGAGATAGGGGATCGCGTCGAGACGGAATCCGTCGACGCCGGCGTCGAGCCAGCGCTTCATCACCTGCACCACCGCCGACACCACGCGCGGATTGTCGAAATTCAGATCCGGCTGGTGCGAGAAGAAACGATGCCAGTAATAGGCCTTGGCCTCGGTATCCCAGGTCCAGTTCGACTTCTCCGTGTCGGTGAAGATGATCCGGGTGCCGTCGTACTTTTGGTCGGTATCGCTCCACACATACCAGTCGCGGGCGCTGGATCCGGCCGGGCTGCGGCGGGCGCGCTTGAACCAGTCGTGCTGGTCGGACGTGTGGTTGATCACCAGCTCGGTGATGACACGCAGGCCGCGCCGCTTCGCTTCGTGAATGAAGCGGCGGAAATCCTTCATGGTGCCGAAATCGGGATGGATCGAGCCGTAGTCGGCAATGTCGTAGCCGTCGTCGCGACCGGGCGACGGATAGAACGGCATCAGCCAGATCGCGGTCACGCCGAGATCCTGCAGGTAGTCGAGCTTCTCCGTCAGCCCGGCAAAGTCGCCGATGCCGTCATTATTGCTGTCGGCGAACGCCTTGACGTGCAACTGGTAGATGATCGCGTCCTTGTACCACAGGTAATCGTCTTTCTCTGCGCCCGGCGAGACAGTCGCGTCGATGGCTGGCATGACATTCATAACTCAGTGCTTTCAGGCGAGGCAGCGGAAGAACACGGCAGGATCGCGCATCGGGTCGATGCGGACGCGGAGTCCGCCCCATTCCACGGGATGGCGCTCCCCTGTGATCAGGTTCTCCACCGCGGCGATGTCGCGGCGTTCGCCGTCAACCATCACCTGCGAATTGATCGGCAACCAGAACTCGT
Source organism: Rhodopseudomonas sp. P2A-2r (assembly GCF_026015985.1). GTDB lineage: Bacteria > Pseudomonadota > Alphaproteobacteria > Rhizobiales > Xanthobacteraceae > Tardiphaga. The sequence goes on from NZ_CP110389.1 coordinate 2,047,255, forward strand.
GGACGTCGCGCGACAGAGAGATCGCCCCCGCCACGGTATTGTGCTGGTCGACGGATTCCTTGACGAAGCCGATGACGTTGCCGTCGTCGACCGGCAGGAAACGCAGGTTGCTGGTCTGCTGCAGTGCCGCGTTGGCGCGGCGGGCATTGTTGATGTCGCGGATGTACGGCTTGATGTTGCCCGGCTGGTCCCAGTCGCGCACCTTGATCTCGTACTTCTCGGAGTTGAGGTACTCTTCCTTTCCGGGAATCGGGTCGTGTTCGAGCAGTTCGAAGCCGTTGTAGATGCCATAGGTCGATGACATAGCCGCCGCGAGCGCAAGCCGCGCCTTGAACATCCAGGCCTCGCCGCTCTGCAGATGGAAGGGCAGGATATCAGGTGTATTGACGAAGAAGTTGGGCCGGTAGAACTCGCGCTCGGGATAGCCGGTGAGTTCGACGAGATACTGCTCGATCTCCCACTTCTGGATGCGCCAGGTAAAATAGGTGTAGGACTGCGAGAAGCCGAGCTTGGCGAGGCCCTTCATCAGCTTGGGGCGGGTAAAGGCCTCGGCCAGGAACAGCACGTCGGGGTGATTGAGCTGGACCTCGTGGATCATCCATTCCCAGAACCGCAGCGGTTTGGTGTGCGGATTGTCGATGCGGAAGATCTTCACGCCGTGGTCGACCCAGAACAGGATCACGTCGCGCAGCGCGTTCCACAGCGAGCCGGCATCCTCGCAGCTGAAATCGGGATTGACGATATCCTCGTATTTCTTCGGCGGATTCTCGGCATATTTCATGGTGCCGTCGGGACGGCGCCTGAACCAGTCAGGGTGTTCCGTCAGCCAGGGATGGTCGAGCGAACACTGCACGGCGATGTCCAGCGCCACTTCCATATTCAGCGTCTTGCAGGCTTCCACGAAGGCATGGAAGTCTTCCATGGTTCCGAGTTCGGGATGGATGGCGTCGTGACCGCCTTCCTTGCCGCCGATGGCATAGGGGCTGCCGACATCGCCGGGCTCCGCTGTCAGCGAATTGTTGCGCCCTTTGCGGTTCTTCACCCCGATCGGATGGATTGGCGTGAAATACACCACGTCAAAACCCATCGCCGCCACGTCCGGCAGCCGGGCGATGCAATCGCGGAACGTGCCGTGCTGGCCGGGCACCGTGCTCTGGCTGCGCGGCACCATTTCGTACCAGGCGCCGTCGCGGGCCCGGACGCGGTCGATGGTCAGCGGCAGCAGTGGCGAACGGGTCAGGTCCGGGCGCAACTGGCTCTCCGCCATGGCCGCCTGCAGCTCGGGCGCAAGCAGCGGCTCGGTGTCGCCGCTCTGCAGATAGTCTTCGCAATGGCGCACGATGATCGCCGAGGCGTCGGGGCCGCCGGCCTGTGCCTTGGTCATCATGCCCGCGCCTTCCAGCGCGTCCAGCGTGACGTCCTGGCCGGCCTTCAGCTTCAGTTCGAAACCGTGGCGCCAGGTGGCGAATTCGTCGGTCCACGCCTCGATGGCAAAGACGTAGCGTCCCGGCGCGTCGGGGGTGAAGGAGCCACCCCAGCGATCGTTGACGTCGAAGGTCATCGGCGCCCGCTTCCAGGCGCGCTCCGTCTCCAGCCGCCACACCAGCGCCGCGGCGATGATTTCGTGCCCGTCGCGATAGATGTCGGCCCAAACCTCGATCGGCTCGCCGACGATCCGTTTCACGGGAAAGCGACCGCCATCAACGAGCGGATAAATATTTTCGATCTGGAAAGCTCCGCTGGTGGCGACGCTTTCCACAATTTGCGTGGTTTTGTTCACAGGGGTGCCATCAACTATGAGTGTCGTCCCAATTCGGTTGCGGAAGAGAGACGGTCCGATCATATACAAAGCCTTGTGACGGGCGTTAGTTCCAACGGGAACTCAGCTTAAGCACGTGCGTTGAAAACGGCTATCCTCTTCGTAAAATTCATCTTTTCGCAGCGTTGACAGCGTGTTGCGATGCAAACGGCGTGCCTTATGGACCTTTTCAGCAAAGCCGCAGAACTCGGAATCCAGACCGGATTTCACGACGGACAGGGGCATTGGCATACCACCGATGCCGCAGCCCTGAAGATCATCCTGGATGCCATGCCAGTGCGCGCGCCGCACCGGTTTCTCGACGGGACGGTGGTGGTGCGGGCAGGGCGGGCCGAGCGGTCCTATCTCACCGAGGCAACGAGCCTGCCGCTGAAATGGGAGATCCTGGATGGCGCCAACGTCATCGCCGAGGGCGAGACCGGCGATCGCAGCATCCTGTGGCCGCTCGACCTGCCAGTCGGCGTCTGGCGTCTGCGCCTCACCGACGCCTCGCTGTTCTCCGAGGAGGCGCCTGTCATCGTGGCGCCCGCCAAGGCGTTTCGCGGCGAATTCGACCGCTCCTGGATTCTGGCGGCACAGCTTTATGGCCTGCGCTCGGAGCGCAACTGGGGCATCGGCGATTTCACGGACCTGAACCGGCTGCTCGAACTGGCGGCAAGTCTTGGCGCCGAAGGCGTCGGCCTCAATCCGCTGCACGTGTTGTTCGATGACCGTCCGACCGATTGCAGCCCGTATTCCCCGAACAGCCGGCTGTTTCTCAATCCGCTCTATATCGACGTCGAAAAGATCGCGGAATTCTCGGCCGACATGATCGCCGGCGACGCCGAAACGCTGGCCCGGCTGCGCCAGGCGCCGGTGGTGGACTATTCGGCTGTCGCCGAGCTCAAATGGCGTGCGTTGCGTTCGACCTTCGCGGCCTTCAAGAGCCGGCCGGACGCCAAGCGAAGCCAGGCGTTCGCCAAGTTTCGGGCCGAGCACGGCGTCACGTTGTCGCGCTTCGCATGTTTCGAAGTGCTGCGCCACAGATTCAACTGCGCCTGGTGGGACTGGCCGGCCGAATGGCAGCAGCCGGATGATGCCAAGATGGCGGAGCTCCATTCCGGGCCCGACGCTTCGGAAATCGAGTTCGTCAAATTCGTGCAATGGTGCGCCGATCAGCAGCTGCAGGCCTCCCGCGATCACGGCCATGCGCTGGGGTTGAAGGTCGGGCTTTATCTCGACGTCGCCGTCGGCGTGCAGAGCGGCGGCTTCGATGCCTGGAACGAACAGATTGCGGTGTCCCGCCATCTGTCGATCGGCGCGCCGCCCGATGCGCTGCAGCCGGCCGGACAGAACTGGGGTCTCGCCGGCTTCAACGGCGGCGGGCTCGAGGTGCAATCCTTCGCGCCTTTCAAGGACATGCTGCGGGCCTCGATGCGTTACGCAGGCGCGATCAGGCTCGATCACGTGCTCGGCCTGAACCGCCTCTATGTGGTGCCGCACGGCTACGCCGCCGACAACGGCGCCTATGTGAAGATGCCGCTGCAGGCATTGCTCGCGGTCACCGCCCAGGAAAGCGTGGCAAACCGCTGCGTGGTCATCGGCGAGGATCTCGGCACCGTGCCGGATGGCTTTCGCGAAGAGCTGCGCGACTGGGGGATCTGGTCGTATATGGTGATGATGTTCGAGCGCGACGACCGCGGCGCGTTCCGCGGTATCGATCACTATGCGCACGACGCGCTCGTGACGTTCAACACCCACGACCTGCCGACCTTTGCCGGCTGGCGCAGCTATGCCGACCTGGTGATGAAGCGCGGCCTGGGCATTGATCCCGGCGAGAGCGACGATGCCCGCAGCTATGCGCTGTCGATGCTCGGCGACGCACTGCGTCAACAGGGTATTTCCAACGAGGGCCTGTATGCGGTTGCGCAGTTCCTGGCACGGACCCGGACGCGATTGCTGGCGATTGCGCTGGAGGATCTGTTGGGGGTGATCGACCAGCCCAACATTCCCGGCACCATCGATGAGCACCCGAACTGGCGGCAGCGGCTGCCGGTGGCGATCGATGATATCGTGGCTGCGATCGACCTCTCGGCACTGCGGACGGCGGTCGCCGATCGCTCCGCGCAGGCGGCCTGAACCGTTGCCGGGCCTTATCGAGGATTACGCGCTGATCGGCGACTGCGAGACCGCGGCGCTGGTCGACCGCAACGGCTCGATCGACTGGCTGTGCTGGCCGGCCTTCGATTCCGATGCCTGTTTCTGCGCGCTGCTCGGCGACGAGAGCAATGGCCGCTGGCAGATCGCGCCGGCGGCGGAGGTGATCCGTTGCTCGCGCCGCTATCGCGGCGACACGCTGGTCCTGGAGACGCGCTTCGAGACTGCCGACGGCGTTGTCACCCTGATCGACTTCATGCCGCCGCGCGGCGTCGCTTCCGACGTCGTGCGGCTGGTACGCTGCGAGCGCGGCAGCGTCGCCATGCGCATGGATCTGGTGATCCGCTTCGGCTTCGGCATCGCCATTCCATGGGTCAAGCGGACGGACGACGGCGCGCTGCTTGCGATCTGCGGGCCGGACATGGCCGTGCTGCATACGCCGATCGAGACCCACGGCGAGAACATGACCACGGTGGCGGAGTTCACCGTCACTGCCGGCGAGACCGTGCCGTTCGTGCTGACCTACGGGCCATCGCACCTGAAGGTGCCGGCAGAGATCAATCCCTTCGCCGCCTTGAAGGACACCGAGGACTTCTGGTCGGAATGGTCGAGCCGCTGCAACCATGAGGGCGCCCTTCGCGACCTCGTCATGCGCTCGCTGATCACGCTGAAGGCCCTGACCTATGCGCCGTCCGGCGGCATCGTTGCAGCGCCCACGACATCGTTGCCCGAGAAGCTTGGCGGCGACAGGAACTGGGACTACCGTTTCTGCTGGCTGCGCGACGCCACCTTCACGCTGCTGGCGCTGATGAACAGCGGCTACACTGATGAAGCTGTGGCCTGGCACAACTGGTTGCTGCGCGCCGCCGCCGGCGCGCCGGCCAACATGCAGATCATGTACGGCATCATGGGCCAGCGCCGGCTGCTGGAATGGGAGGCCGACTGGCTACCGGGCTATGAGGGTGCGCGGCCGGTGCGGGTCGGCAACGCCGCCCACGCCCAGCTGCAGCTCGACGTCTACGGCGAACTGATCGACGCTTTCCATCAGTCGCGTGCGGCGAAGCTGAAGCTTGACGACGGCACCTGGGCGGTGGAGCGCGAGGTGCTGGAGCATCTGGCCTCGGTCTGGAGCCAGCCGGACCACGGCGTCTGGGAGCGCCGTGGCGACGGCCAACACTACGTGTCGTCGAAAGTGATGTGCTGGGTGGCGTTTGATCGCGGCATCCGCAGCGCCGAGATGTTCGGCCTGCAGGCGCCGCTGTCGAAGTGGCGGGCGATCCGCGCCGCCATCCATCACGATGTCTGCGAGAAGGGCTTTGACGCCGAGCAGAACAGTTTTGTGCAGTCCTATGGTTCACGGGTGCTGGATGCCAGCATCCTGCTGCTGCCTGCAGTCGGATTCCTGCCGCCGTCGGACCCGCGCGTGCTCGGCACGTTGGCGGCCTTCGAAAAATACATGATGCCCGACGGCTTTGTGCTGCGCCACGACCCGCGCGAGGTGACGACGGAAGTGCAGCCGATCGAGGGCGCCTTCCTCGCCTGCAGCCTGTGGCTCGCCGATGCCTATGTGCTCACCGGCGAGATCGCCAAGGCGGAAGCGCTGTTCGACCGCGTGCTCGGCATCGCCAACGACGTCGGTCTGCTGGCGGAGGAATACGATACGGTTGCCAAACGCCAGACCGGCAATTTTCCGCAGGCGCTGACCCATATCGCCGTGATCAACACTGCGCACAACCTCAGCAATGCCAAACGCGAGGCCGACAAGCCGGTAATGCAAAGGTCGAAGTAATTAACCTCTCCCCGCCTAGCGAAGCTTCGCTTCGCCGGGCGGGGAGAGGAAAAGCAAGCTCAGCTCACCCCTTGCTCTTCTTCAGGATCAGATCCACCGCGCCGGCAAAGCCCTCGTCCTCGTTCGAAGTGGTGACATCGGTCGCCCGCGCCTTGACCTCGTCGGTCGCGTTGCCCATGGCGACGGACAGGCCTGACACCTTGAACATCGGCAGATCGTTCTGCATGTCGCCGATGGTGGCGATGGCTGAGGTGTCGATGCCGAGGCGCCTCGCCATGGCCTGCACGAAAGTGCCCTTGTCCTGGCCGGGCGGCGTGACGTCGAGATAATAGTTCTGCGAACGCACCGCGACGGCCGTCTGGCCGAGCGACTTCTGAATCGCCGCCTCGCAACGTGCCAGCAGATCGAAGTCAGCGCTGGCGCCGACGATCTTGCAGGCGCCGTCCAGGTAGGGCGCGAATTCGTCCACGACCACCGGATCGTGCTGGATGGTGTCGCGTTCGTGCGGCACGTATTTGCCGTCGTCGCGGCGGATCATCCAGGCGTCGTTGGTGAACAGCCAGATGTCGACGCCGAATTCGTTGAGCACGTCGAGGCTGGTCTGCACCGCGGGTGCCGGGATCAGATGCTGTTCGAGCGGTTGCAGCTCGGGGGTGACGATCGAGCTGCCGTTGAACGCGCCGATTGGCAGCGCGAGGCCGAGCGGCGCGACGAGAAACCGCATGCCGACGGTGGGCCGGCTCGAGGTGATGGTGAAGCCGATCCCGGCGTCGCGGAGCCGCCGCACTGCCGCTCTGGCGTTGTCGGTCAGGCGCTTGTCCTTGGTCACCAGGGTGCCGTCGACATCCGAGACGACCAGTGCGATGCGGGTCATGGGTTCTTCCTGTTAGGCGCGCCGGCCGTGCCGGGCTGCAACTGGGCAATGATAGCATCGACGATCGCCTCAACGGAGGCATCGATCGAGACTTGGATCGGGTTTTCGTCGGGACCCGGCGGCTGCAGCGTCGCGAACTGGCTGTCGAGCAGGCCCGGCGGCATGAAGTGGCCTTTTCGCGCGCCCAGGCGCTGCGCAATCAGCGCGCGGCTGCCGTCGAGATAGACGAAACGGACATCGTCGCGGCCGGCGAGCAGCACGTCGCGATAGGCGCGCTTGAGCGCCGAGCAGGCGACAACGAGATGGCCGCCGCTCCCGCACATCCGGCCGATCTCCGCGGCGATGGCCCGCAGCCATGGCCAGCGGTCGTCGTCGGTCAGGGGATGGCCGGCGCTCATCTTCGCCACGTTGCTGGCCGGGTGGAACCGGTCGGCGTCCTCATAGGTCCAGCCGAGGCGCGCGGCGAGGGATTCGCCAATGGTGCTCTTGCCCGATCCCGCCACGCCCATCACGATCAGCGCGCAGGGCGCCTGGCGATCATCCATGAAAATTCTCCGGCAGTGCCGCGCTGTCGCAGAGCCAGATGGTCTCGCCGTCCGTCGCCCGCGCGCGGTTGGCGGGAAGGTCCTCGCCGGCGAGGATGCGCGTCAGGATCGGGCGCTTGTCGGCGCCGCTCAACTCGAACAGCATCTCGCGACACGATGCCAGCGTCGGCAGCGTCAGGCTGACCCGCGGCACGAATGGCGCCACGTGCGCCTCCGGCACGCCGACCACCCAGCGATCTGTGACGTCGACGGCAGGATAGCCGGGAAACAGCGAGGCGACATGGCCGTCCGGCCCGACGCCGAGCAGCACCAGGTCGAATAGCGGCTTGGCCGGATCGAGCGCGTCGGCGCCATAAAAGCCTTTCAGCTTTTCCTCATACAGCCGCGCGGCTTCGTCGGGGCTCGCCGACTCCGTCGCGATCGGATGGATGTTAGTCGCGGGCGCGCAGCGATCGAGAAAGATCTGCCGTGCCATGTTCATGTTGTTGAGCGGATCGTCGGCTTTGACAAAACGGTCGTCGCCGATGAACCAGTGCACGCGATCCCACGGGATCTGGGCTCGGTAAGGCTCCTTGCCCAATAGCTCATAAAGCTGCTTCGGGCTGGAGCCACCTGTGAGGCAGATGGCGATCCGGTCCGGATTGTCGTCGATGCGGGCGATGACGCGTTCCGCTGCCGCGGCAGCGAGTGCGGCCGCATCGCTCACTTCGATGGTGTGGCGTACGCGTGCGACCATCAGCTCAGCTTGCGCCAGGCGCGGCCGTCGCGCTTCATCAGCTCATCGGCTTCGCGCGGTCCCTCGCTGCCAGCCTTGTAGCTCTTCAGGCCGTCGGAGCCGGCGTTCGCCCACGCATCCAGGAACGGCTGCACCGCGCGCCAGCCGGCCTCGACGCTGTCGGCGCGCTGGAACAGGATGTTGTCGCCGATCATGCAGTCGTAGATCAGCGTCTCGTAGCCGGTGGATGGCTCGGCCTTGAAGTAGTCCTTGTAGCGGAACTTCATCTCGACGCCGTCGATCCGCACCGCGGGGCCGGGGATCTTGGTGTTGAACTGCAGCGCGATGCCCTCGGTCGGCTCGACGCCGATCACCAGATAGTTCTGTGCCAACGCCTCCACCGGCGTGCCCTGGAACATGGCGAACGGCGCCTGCTTGAACTTGATGGCCACCTCTGTGCGCTTGATGCCGAGCGCCTTGCCGGTGCGCAGATAGAACGGCACGCCGGCCCAGCGCCAGTTGTCGATGACCAGCTTGAGCGCCGCATAGGTCTCGGTGGTGCTGCCGTTGGCGACGTCCTTGGTCTTGTGATAGTCCTCGATCACGGTGTCGCCGATGGTGCCGCCGAGATATTGCCCGCGCACGGAGTTGTGCAGCGCCTCGGTCTCGCTTTCGAGCTGGATGGCCGCCAGTACATCGGCCTTGGCGGCGCGAACGGAATGGGCGTCGAAGCGGGTCGGCGGCTCCATCGCCACCAGCGACAGCAACTGGAACAGATGGTTCGGCACCATGTCGCGCAGCGCGCCAGTGGCGTCGTAGAAGCTGCCGCGGTGGCCGACGCCGAGCTTCTCGTCGACGGTGATCTGGACGTGATCGATGTGGTTGCGATTCCAGATCGGTTCGAACATGCCGTTGGCAAAGCGCAGCACCAGGATGTTCTGCACCGTCTCCTTGCCGAGATAATGATCGATCCGGTAGATCTGGTGCTCGGTGAGAATCTCCAGCAGTTCGGCATTCAACTTCTTGGCCGACTCCAGGTCGGTGCCGAACGGCTTTTCCACCACCAGCCGCCGCCATGCGCCGTTCTCCTGCAGCATGCCGGTGCGGCCGAGCTGGCGGGCGATTGGCGCGAAACCATCGGGCGGCGTCGCCAGATAGAACAGCCGGTTGCCCGCGGTCTCGCGCCGCTTCTCGAGCGCATCGAGCTCGTCGCGCATCTTGTCGAACGACGCCGGGTCCTGCGGATCGGCCTCGATGCTGGTGACGCATTCCAGCAGCCGCTCGGCGATGGCGTCGTCCACGGGACGTGTGGCGAATTTCTTCAGGCCGGCGAGCAGGCCCTCGCGCAGCTCATCGGCGGACATCGCCTTGCGTGCGATGCCGACCACGCAGAACTTGTCCGGCAGCAGGTTCGATGCGGCGAGATTGTACAGCGCCGGCATCACCAGCCGGTGGGCGAGGTCGCCGGTGACGCCGAAAATCACGAAGGAGCAGGGGTCCGGTTTGGTGGTGTCGGTCTTTGCGTCTGTCACGTCTAATCTGCCTTCGGCTTGACGATGTCGGGCGCGTTCTGGCGCACGGGGTGCGGATGCTGCTCCGGCTCCTTGTGGCCGCCAAAGCCGGCGCGCATCGCCGACAGGATCTTTTCGGCGAAGGTATGCTCCTTGCGCGAGCGGAAACGGGCGAACAACGCGGCGGTCAGCACCTCGGCCGGCACGGATTCGTCGATCGCCGCATTGACGGTCCAGCGCCCTTCCCCGGAATCTTCGACATAGCCGGAATAGGTATCGAGAGTTTCGTTCTTGGCCAGTGCCGAGGAGGTGAGGTCGAGCAGCCAGGACGGGATCACGCTGCCGCGGCGCCACACTTCGGCAATGTCCGGCAGGTTGAGCGTGAAGCGATGCGCCTCCGGCAACACGTCGAGATCGGCATTCTTCAGGATATCAAATCCTTCGGCATATGCCTGCATCAGCCCGTATTCGATGCCGTTATGGACCATCTTGACGAAGTGGCCGGCGCCGACCGGGCCGGCGTGGATGTAGCCATTCTCCACGCGCGGGTCGCTGTTGTCGCGGCCCGGCGTGCGCGGGATGTCGCCGATTCCCGGCGCCAGCGTGGCGAAGATCGGGTCGAGCCGGTCGACGACCTGCTTGTCGCCGCCGATCATCATGCAGTAGCCGCGCTCGAAGCCCCACACGCCGCCGGAGGTGCCGACGTCAATGTAATGGATGCCCCTTTCCTTCAGCGCCTTGCCGCGGCGGACGTCGTCCTGCCAGAACGTATTGCCGCCGTCGATGATGACGTCGTCGGGCTCCAGCAGTTTGGTCAGTTCTTCAATGGTTGTCTCGGTGATCTTGCCCGCTGGCAGCATCACCCACACCGTGCGGGGCTTGCCGAGCTTGCCGACAAACTCCGCCAGCGACGCGCCGCCGACCGAGCCTTCTGTCGTCAGTGCCGCCACCGCCTTCGGGTCCCGGTCGTAGACCACGCTGGTGTGGCCGTTCTTCATCAGGCGGCGGACGATATTGCCGCCCATCCGGCCGAGGCCGATCATGCCGAGCTGCATCTGACTATCCTTGTTATTAATTGAGTGCGGCGGCGATCGCCTTGTCGAGCATCGCCAGCCCGGCATTGACGTCGCCCTTGAGATGGATGCGCAAGGCGCGACGGCCGCGCTCGGTCAGCACGTCGAAATCGCCGCGCGCCTGCGCCGCCTTAATGATTCCGAAGCTGGCCTTCTGACCGGGCACCGCAAGGTCGGCGGCGTTTTCCGCGGTGATCTGCAGGAACACGCCGCTGTCCGGTCCACCCTTGTAGGCCTGGCCGGTCGAATGCAGGAAGCGCGGGCCGAATTCGGCGACGGTGGCGACATGCCGGCTGTCGCGCACCGCCATGCGCATATGCTCCAGCGTCTCCCGGTGCGCGGCGTCGCGGTCCACATAGGCCAGCAGCGCCACGTAATCGCCGGTGCCGGCACGGGCCAGTTGGGCCTTCAGCCATGAGCCGAGATCGCCGTTGGCGCCGGTCTTGCGCAGCGCGGCGGCGTTTTTTCGTCGGTGTAGAGGTCGACTTGCGGCGTCGAGATCACCGGCGTCTCAGGCGGCAAAGTGCCGGTCTTCTCGAACGATGCCGTGAGATCGCGGGTCTTGATCTTGGCGGCCTCGACGTCGGGCTGGTTGAACGGGTTGATGCCGAGCAGCGAGCCCGCCACCGCGGTGGCGATCTCGAAGCGGAAGAACTCCTGGCCGATGTGGTCGATCGACTTCATGACGATGCGCGCCACGGGATGGCCGGCCTTCTCCAGTGCGGCGAGCTTATTGTCGTGTGCCGCATCGGTCTCGCCGGCGGTGCGCAGGTCGATGAAGAAGCGATCCTGGCCGTAGACATCAGGCGCGCCCAGCGTCTCGCCATCGATCGGCACCAGGCCCTTGCCGTCCTTGCCGGTGGATTCGGCGATCAGCTGCTCCGCCCAGGCACCGAAATCGGCAATGGCGGGCGACGACAGGATCGTCACCTTGTCGCGGCCCTCCAGGCCGGCGCTGCCCAGCGCGAGGCCAAGCTGCACGCCGGGATTTTCCGACGGCGGCACGTCCGGTCCGCACGAGCGCACCATGGATGATGCGAGGTCGAGCAGTTTCCTGAGATCGATGCCGGCTGCGGCGGCCGGCACCATGCCGAACGGCGATAGCACCGAATAGCGGCCGCCGATGGAGGGATCGCCGTGGAAGATGCGGGCGAAGCCCTGCGCCTTGGCGGCCTTCTCCAGCGCTGAGCCGGGGTCGGTGACGGCGACGAAGTGCGAGCCTGCCTTTTCGGTGCCGACCGCCTTGGTCACTTCCGCGAAGAAGTAGTCCTTCATCACATTGGGTTCGGTGGTGCCGCCGGATTTGCTGGAGACGATGAACAGCGTCTTCTCCAGCTTCACCGCGGCAGCCATGGCGCGGACCTGCGCCGGATCGGTGGAGTCGAGCACATGAAGCCGGGGAAAGCCCGTGATCTTGCCGAAGGTCTGCGCCAACACTTCCGGCCCGAGGCTCGATCCGCCCATGCCGAGCACGACTGCGTCGCTGAAGCCCTGCGCCTTCACCCAGCCGGCAAAGCCGTCATAGTCGGCAAGCTTTGATGTCTCGGCGGCGACGCTATGCAGCCAGCCCAGCCACTTGTCCTCGTCGCTGCCGGTCCAGACCGATCTGTCCTTCTGCCAGAGACGGCGGATCTTGGCCGACTTGCGCCATTCCTCGGTCGAGGCCGCGACCGACTTGCCGATGCCGTCGCCGAGCGACAGTTTCTGCGCATCGATGGCGTCGGCCATCGAGGCGGCGCGCTTGTGCGCCACCGCGCCATAGAGCTTGTCGGCGGCGTCGGCGAACTGCTTGACGCCGTCGGCCACCAGATCGGTGGTGATCTTGTCCAGCGAGATCCCGGTCTTTTCGAGATCGGCGAGAATCTGCCGGGCCTCGCCGACATTCTCCTCGAGGCTGTCGCGGATCAGGCCGTGGTCGCGGAAGGCGTCGAGCGTTGCCGGCGGCACGGTGTTGACCGTGTTCGGCCCGATCAGCTCCTCGACATAGAGCGTGTCGCGATAGTCCTTGCTCTTGACGCCGGTGGAGGCCCACAGCAGCCGCTGCGGCTTTGCCCCTTGGCGGCGAGCTTGTCCCAGCGAGCCCCGGAAAACAGTTTCTTGTAGTCCTGATAGGCCAGCTTGGCGTTGGCGATCGCAACCTTGCCCTTCAGCGCGGCGAGCCGCGCCTTCTCCGAGGGATCGTTGGCCTTGGCGATTTTCTCGTCGAGTTGCTTGTCGACCTGCGCATCAATGCGGCTGACGAAGAAGCTGGCGACGCTGGCGATGCGGCTGGGATCGCCGCCGCCGGCCACATGGGCTTCGAGCCCGGCGAGATAGGCTTCGGCGACATTGCGGTAGGACTGCTGCGCGAACAGCAGCGTGACGTTGATGCTGACGCCTTCGCGGATCAGGTGCTTGATCGCCGGCACGCCTTCGGTGGTCGCCGGCACCTTGACCATCAGATTGGGGCGGGCCACGTCCTTCCACAGCCGTTCGGCCTCGACAATGGTGCCCTTGGTATCCAGCGCCAGATAGGGCGACACTTCGAGGCTGACGAAACCATCGGCGCCATCGAGGCGGTCATAGACCGGGCGCAGCACGTCGGCCGCGTGCTGGATGTCTTCCACGGCCAGGCGCTCGAACAGGTCGGCCACGGGCAGGTCGCCGGATTGCAGCGCCTTGGCGATCGGCGCGTCATATTCGTCCGAGCTGCCGATCGCCTTTTCGAAGATCGAGGGGTTGGACGTCACGCCTTTGACGGCGTCGCTGTCGATCAGCTTCTTGAGGTCGCCCTTGGCGACGAAGCCGCGGGCCAGAAAGTCGAGCCAGATAGCTTGACCATGCGATTCAAGTGCTTTGACAGGGTTCATGATGCCTTGTTCTGTTCGATCTGATGGTCGGCTGCGTCCATCGGGGAGGGGACGCCGCGGACCATGACGGCGCAAGTACCGCCAGTCCGTACCTGATGATCGCCCCAAAACATGACGTCTTGCAAGCCAAAGGGTTCCATCCCGGCAGGGATCACAATATCGCGTTTGCGTGTGCGCCGGATGACGTCGGAAATGCGCACAAAATTGGCAGCCGGGTCGCGCCCGAAATGCCGATGACCGGCACTACGGCCGCAGATAGAGATAGCCCTGCGCCTGCAGTTCGGCGATGCGCACCACGCCGCCGGAATCGGCCGTGACGAAGCCGGGCTGCAACTGCGGCAGCGTCACATTCTGCGCCTTCATCGTGTTGCCGCAGGCGGCCATGTCGAGCCCGGCTTTGGAAAGATGTCCAAGACGCGCGGTGAGGTCGGGATTGGCGGAGGCCAGGTGGAAGGCGCGCAGCGCCGGGCCGTGCACCACCAGCGCCAGGGTGACGTTCGCCGGCCCGCCCACGCCATCATAATGGTTCTGGATATTGCCCAGCACGAAATTGACGCGGTCGAGATCGTTGAGGTGGTAGACCACCTTGAGCTTCCTCGCGGGCGTCGCATCCGTCGTCGCCGCGCTGGCGCGGGTCGCAAGGCCGGCGCCGATGGCCGATATCGCCGCCCACAGCATGCCGCGCCGGTTCATGATCCGCTCCGCTATTTCTGCCGCATCGCGGCGCGCTCGTCGGCATCTTCGACCAATGATTCGCATCCCTTCAGCGCGGTGCGCTGCAGCCGGAACATCCTGTCGTCGCTGCCGCCTTCCAGTTGCTGGCTTGTTTCGTCGTCGGGCTTGGCGTTCTGCCAGATCCGCACGCGTTCGACCCGCACCAGCGCGCCGTCGCCGTCTTTGGGCAGGCCGACGCTGATGCCGCCGCCGTCGCATTCGACGCTGCAGGTCATCCGCAGCTCGCCGTCGGTATATTCGTTCTGGGCACGGTTGCAGTAACCGCTGGAATCCCAGTCGCCCTTGCGGTCGCGATATTTGAAACCGAGCTTGAAGGAGTAGGGCTCGCGGTTCTCGGCCGAAGGTCTTCGCGCGATGACCAGCAGCTTCATGGCGCTGACCTTCTGCCGGCCATGCTGCGCCAGATGCGCGGTATCGTAGCGCCGCTCGAAGCAGGCATAGGTCATGTCCGCGTCCATCGTGCCTGCGAACAGCTTTGCGTCGAAGGCCGCGCTTGCCGCGGTATCGATCTGTTTCGGCTCGTCCTCGGCGCGGGCGGCGCTGCTGCCGATAACGGCCATCAGCAACGCGGCAGTGAGCAGCTTGAGGCAGGAGCGTGGCATGATGCGATCCGCAGGATGGATGCCTCGTGGGGCAGGTCTCACCTTGGTCGCGGCGATGCCGGAAAGCGTTCAATCGTCGCAAAATCTCGTGTCCCGGGCGCGGTGCACTGCTATCGCGCAGCGATAGTGGTGCGCCGCAGACCCGGGACCCACTCTGTCTTTGCTGGGCGTATGGGTCCCTGTGTAGTCGGGATCTGACATGATGGGTGCGGGCGGGATGCCGTTGGGCCCCTGGTCATGAAGACCGTGATCCGGCTTGGCACCCGCCCGCGCTACATTACCCACACCTGAACAGTTGATCGAGGCCGTTCGCCGCGGACCTCGCAGCACAGGGACAGGCATCATGATCATACATCCTGGCTTCGTTGGAATCGATATCTCCAAGGACTTTCTTGACGTCTTCGACAGCAACATCGGCACGGTGCGCCGCATCGACAACCTCCCCGAGGCGGTCAACGCCTTGATCGCGGGGTGGGCCGGCAGCGATGTATTCGTGCTGTTCGAGGCCACCGGCCACTACGACAAGGCGCTGCGCCGGGCCTTGAGCGCAGCCGGCATCGCTTTCGCGCGGGTCAACCCCGCCCGCGCCCGGGATTTCGCCCGCTCCATCGGCTTGCTCGCCAAGACCGACGCAATCGACGCGCGGATGCTGGCGGCGATGGCCCAATGCCTGCGGCCCGGCGCCGACGGCACCACCGACCCGGCGCGGGAGCAGCTTGCCGACCTGCACAAGCGCCGCGATCAGCTCGTCGCCTGCCGCAAGCAGGAGCGCACCCGCCTTGCCGCAACCGGCGCCGACCTGCTGGACGAGCTGATGCAGCATATCGCCTGGCTCGATCAGGCTATCCAGCGCATCGATCGGCGGATCGCCACCCTGATTGCCGGGCAGCAGGGCCTGCACGCCGCACAACGCCTGATGCGCTCGGTGCCGGGCATCGGCCCGGTTTGCGCCGCCACGCTGTTGGCACTGATGCCGGAACTCGGCTCCCGCTCGCCAAAGGCCATCGCCGCTTTGGCTGGACTGGCGCCCTTCAATGTCGATAGCGGCAAGTTCCGCGGTGCCCGCAAGATCCACGGCGGCAGGCGCCGGGTCCGCGAAGCCCTCTACATGGCGGCCGTCTCCGTCACTCGAACCAAATCCCGGTTCGCAGCAGCCTATCGTGCCCTGAGAGACGCGGGCAAACCCGCCAAAATCGCCCTGATCGCCGTCGCTCGCAAGCTGCTCGTCACCCTCAAGGCGGTGCTTCGTGATCAAGCGCCCTTTCACGCTTGATCACGAAAATTACAGTTGCCGGATCTGCGAAGCAGCGCAAGCGCGCTGCATCGTGTCCGGGACAAGTGCCCGGTGCGTCAGAGATCCGCCTTCGCCAGATCCCACATCAGCCGGTACGTCCCGCTGGAAATCAGCGTCGCGCCGGTCGCGGCAATGACCGCATTGAAGCGGCCCGCCATCAGCCAGGCCACGACATCCGGATCGGTGCCGTCGATCAGCACATACCAGTCGCGCGCCGCCGGGTTGGGCGCGGCGGGATCGTCGGTGAGCGGCTTCGACAGCGCCGGGTCGCTCTCCATCAGATGCATCGAAATGATGCCATGGATCATGCCGGGGTCGAGCAGGGCGGCGATGCCGTCGCGCAGCGCATAGATCTCGCGCTCCGGCGGGCGGATCCGCACCAGTCCGAGCGCCGCGCCGCGGCCGGTGCCGCGGCTCACGGTAATCCGCGCCACCGAGCGCAGCATGTTGCGGAAGCGGCCGATATTGGTCTTCGACCAGGCGGTCTGGTTGGCCAGCGCCGTGCGATAGGCATCGCTGTTCAAGACGTCGAAAGTCGCGGTCGAATACAGGCCGAGATATTTCGGCGCCGCGTCGACGGCGACATAGCGCCGGGCCTCGAGAAAGCCGGGGATCGCGACGCGCTCGGCAAGATGTTCGCGGTCGTACCACTGGTTGAATTCGGCCTCATGGGCCGGGTCGATATCCATCGACGTCATCAGCATTCCCAGTCCGGCCATCGGCATCGTGCGGTCTTTCAGTAGGGCGGAACAGCAAAGCGTATTCCGCCGCAATAGCGGATAGGGCTGGCGGATTAATATGATTTCAGTTGCGACGCGATATCCGCCACGGCCTTCATCACCGCGTCGCGCACCCCGGGGTCGTACAATGTGTGGCCGGCGCCCTCAACCATCCGCACCTGCGCATCCGTCCACACCGCGGCGAGGGCATGCGAGGTCGACGGCGGACACAGGAAGTCGAAGCGGCCCTGCACGATCAGGCCGGGGATGCCCGCGAGCCTTCCGGCCTCGGCCAGCAACTGGCCGGGCCGCATGAAGCAGCCGTGCTGGAAGTAATGTGCCTCCATGATCGGCGTCGACGGCAATGGCCGGGCGGAATTCGTGAGCGCCGGCAGGTCGAGCCGGGTGCGCGCCGGCGCGTGTTCCGACAGGATGCTCTCGGTGCCGTGCCAAGCGCGGGCCGCAGGCGTGTGGATGGCCGGATCGGCGTCGAGGATGCGGCGATAATAATTCGGCAACGGCGCGGCGCGCTCGTCCGGTGGCAGCACGCTGAGAAAATCCTCGTACAGGCCGGGATAATGCCGCGGCAGCACGTCGAGGAACGCACCGTCCAGCTCTTGCGCCGTGCCGAGGAAGGTGGCGCGCAGCACGATGCCGCTGATGCGGTCGGGATGCGCTTGCGCATAGGCCAGCGCCAGCGTCGCGCCCCAGGAGCCGCCGACCACCAGCCATTTTGCGAAGCCGAAGCGTTCGCGGATCGTCTCCATGTCGGCGATCAGGTGCGCTGTCGTGTTGGCCTCGCGCAGGCCTTTCGGGCGGCTGCGCCCGGCGCCGCGCTGGTCGAACAGCACGGTGTGGAAACGCTGTGGATCGAACAGCCGGCGATGATCCGGCTGGCAGCCCGAGCCGGGGCCGCCATGCAGATAGACCGCGGGGATGCCGTCGCCGCGGCCGACGCTCTCCACATAGATCTCGTGGCCGTCGCCGACCGCGAGATGCTGCGTGGTGAGGGAGCAAAGGGATCGTCGGCGAGGCTGGCTGCTTTGCGCGGGTCGGCGTCAGGCGCCATGGTCGTCGTCCGTCTCCAGCGTGCCGCCGGCAAAATTGCGATACAGAAAGCGCGTGTTGTCGGCGGCGGATTCGGTCTCGGCCATCTTGAAGATCTGTGCATGCATCGGCGACAGCGTGCAGGCCGGGTCGGTATTGCCGGCATCGCCGGTCAGCGCAAAGGCCTGACAGCGGCAGCCGCCGAAGTCGATCTCTTTGAACGCGCAGCTGGCGCAGGGCTCGGGCATCCAGCCGGTGCCGCGATAGCGGTTGAAGGCCTCGGAATTCTGCCAGATCCAGGCGATCGAATGATTGGAGCGCACCGATTCGAAGTCGAGTCCGGTGATGGTCTCGGCGGCATGACACGGCAGCACCTTGCCGGTCGGCGAGATGTTGAAGAACTGCCGGCCCCAGCCCCCCATGCATTTCTTCGGCCGCAACGCGTAGTAATCCGGGACCACATAGTCGATATCGAGAATGCCCTTCAGCCTGACCACGGCGTCGTCGACGATGCGGCTGGTCTCCTCGATCTGCGCGAGCGTCGGCATCAGGGCGGCGCGGTTCTTCAGCGCCCAGCCGTAATATTGCACATTGGCGACTTCCAGCCGGTCGGCGTCGAGGTCCACCGCCATCTGGATGATGTCGGCGAGCTGATGCAGGTTCTGCCGGTGCATGACCGCATTCACCGTGAGCGGCAGGTCGAGCTCGCGGGTCCATTTCGCGACCTCGAGCTTCTTCTCGTGGGCGTTCTTCAGCCCGGCGACGCGGTTGGCGACGATCGGCTCGTTGCCCTGGAAGCTGATCTGCACATGGCACAGCCCGGCATCGGCCAGCGCCGTGAGTTTCTCGCGCGTCAGCAAAACTGCCGATGTGATCAGGTTGGAATACAGCCCGACGTCGGTGGCGTGCTGCACCAGTTCGACGATGTCTTTTCGCGCGGTAGGTTCGCCGCCGGAAAAATGGATCTGCAGCACGCCGATCTCGGCGAGCTCCGTCAGAACCTTCTTCCATTCGTCCGTGGTCAGTTCGTTGCTGGAGCGCTCCAGCTCCACCGGATTGGAGCAATAGGGGCATTGCAGCGGGCAGCGATGGGTGATCTCGGCCAGCACCGCCAGCGGAATGCCGAACGTTTCCGCGGTGGAGCGGCTCCTCTCCATGATCGCCAGCCCGTCGGTCGGGTCTGCGAAAACAGGACTGGCATCGGTGAGAGTCGGGCTCATGCCGTCTTCTCCTTCGCTTGCGTCAAAAATCCCTTGTCGGCGAGGTCCTGCAGCATGGCGATCACGTCGTTGCCGATGTCTTCGCGCGGCGCCGCATATTTCGCCGCCAGCAGGTCGATCATGTCGGCCACGCTGCGGGCGCCGTCGCACAATTGCAGGACTTCCACCGCGATGTCGTCCGGCGCCAGCACGCGTTCCGGTGCCAGGATTACCCAGCGCTGCCTGGTATCGTCGAACTTCAGCCTGGCATGGCGCGGCAGCACGGGCCGGCTGGCCTCGTCAACTTGCATGCGGCGGCTGCGCGGTTCGGTCATGGCGTCTCTTTAGCTGGCCGCGGGCACGAAGGCGCCCGGCGGCACGTGGCCGTTGACATAGGCATGATGCAGCGCATCGAGCTGCACCCAGAGCACGTTGGTCTTGAAGATCAGCGCGTTGCACACCGCCTCGCGTTCGGCCGGCGTCCTGGCGTGCTGCTTGACATAGTCCAGTGCGAAATTGGCGTCGCGCGGCGCCTGGGTCAGCCGGCGCTTGAAATAGCTCATGATCTCCGGATTGACGAAGTCATAATGCTTCAGCATGCCGGCGATACGTTCTTCGTGCAGGTTCGGCGCGAACAGTTCGGTCAGCGAGGAGGCGATCGCCTCCAGCGGGCTCTTGTCGCGGACGAAATGCACATAGGCATCCACTGCAAATCGCGTCGCTGGCAGGATGCCCTCGGCGGATTCCACATAGGCGCGGTCGAGGCCGAGTCCTTCGGTCAGCTTCAGCCAGCGCTCGATGCCGCCTTCGCTGTCGGCATCGCCGTCATGGTCCTCGATGCGGTGCCGCCATTCGATCCTTGTGGCGCGGTCGCGGAAGCGCGAGATCACCACGGCGTCCTTGATGGGAATGCTGCTCTGGTAATAATAGCGGTTGAGCGCCCAGGCCTGCACCTGGCTCTTGTTGAGTTTGCCGCCATGCAGCAATCCGTGAAACGGATGCAGGTTATGATAGCGGGTTGCGCCGATCTGTCGCAGCGTCGCTTCGAGATCCTCGGCGCTGTCGAGCCGGGTGGAGGTGTCCAGTGAAAAGGCGGTGGTTGCGTTCACAGCGTGATCTCCATCCCGTCTGCAGGAATTTGCCAACCGGCGCCCTCGGCCACCGCGCGTTCGACGGAATCGGGACGAAGCGCCGGATTCGAATTGTTGATGTGCAGGAAAATCTTTCTTTCGACATTGACTTGGGCCAATGCGGCGATGGCGCCATCGTCGCCGGACATCGCGATGTGCCCCATGTTCTGCCCGGTCTTGTGGCCGAGGCCCTGCGCGATCAGTTCGTCGTCGCGCCAGACCGTGCCGTCGAAGAACACCAGCGGCGCACCGTCCAACCGTGCCGCGAGTTCCGGCGAGACCCGCGCGCAGGCGGCGATGAAGTACAGATGGCGCCCGCTGCTCTTGTCGGCGATGCGCAGGCCGAGCGTGTCGCCGGCGTCGTCGCCGCCGGTCGGATGCGCCTTGCCTTCGAGATACCAGGCGCCCTTGCCGGGCACCGCGAACGGCAGCACTTCGAGGCCGGAGGCCGAGCCATCGACCAAAGTCGGCTCGAACGCCTCGTCGATGCGGATCGGCTTGCGGCGCACGTTGGTCTCGCTGAGCACGTTGAAAATGCTGTTGTCCTTGAGGATCGCCAGCACGCGATCATGTGCGTAGACGGTAAATGGCGAGCCTTCGCGCATCGACAAGAGGCCGGCGACAGCATCGACCTCGCTATTGGTCAGGATCACGCCGGCAATCGGGCTATGACGCAGATGGCCCGGTCTCGGATGCAGCTGCGGCGTCGCGGTGATCTGCTGGCGCAGATCCGGCGAAGCGTTGATGAGGAACCAGTTCTGATTGTCGGCGCTGACCGCGATGGACGCCTGGGTGCGGCGCAATGCGTTGTGCAATTCATTGTGATTGCGATGGTCGCCACGCGCCGCGACACAATTGGCGCATCCGCAATTCCATTGCGGAACCCCGCCGCCCGCTGCGGCCCCGAGAACGACAACATTCAACATGACATCGCTCCGGGGCCTCAGCGACAGGACGTCTTCAGGTCGTGAAGGCGTCTGTTCCGCGCAGTCTGACTTACTTGCGCGCTGCGCAGGCGTACATGTTGATTTCCATGCCGACTTGCACTTCAACGATCTTAGGTGCTTTCCAGGCCATCATTATCTCCCACATGTTCTGCAGCCATACGCTGCAGACCATAACTCTAATACCCGGCCGGTAGTTCGTCACCTGTTTCATCACAAATTCGGTCACGCTGCGTCGCACAATAAGCGCGCCTTGCCGTTGCCTTATTGCAAATATTCTTGCACCGCACATATGGCGGAAGCGCGCCCCCAACCAGCAAAGTCCCGTGCCCATGCCCCGTTATTTCTTCAATACCCGTCTCGGCGACGATCTGGTCCCCGACACCGAAGGCGAATTGTTGCGCGATCCCGATCAGGCCTGGAAGGTCGCGCGCGCCATGATCCGGGAGTTGCTGCAGACCGAGGCCACCGACGCCAAGCTTTTGAGTGCCGCGCTGGAGGTGACCGATGAGCACGGCGAGATCGTGCTTGAGTTTCCATTCAGCGAAGCCCTGCTGGATCTTCCGCAGCAGACGCGCCACTGACGTCATGCCGCGGCGCTGCGGGCGCACCGCGCCGCAATATATTTTTCGGCTGTGCGTCGGCGTCGGAATATCGGAAAGTCCCTCCGCCCCCGGGGTCGGCATGCGTGCCGTCTCAAGCAATGGGCACCTTGATGGGAGGAACCGATGTCAATTCACGCGACCGCGCGTCTGGCTCTGCTTGCCAGCGCCTTCATCAGCCTGTTTGCGCTCGGCGCCGCGGCGCAGCAGCCGGCCAATGTGCCAGCCGCGCCCGCGGCTCTGCCGCCGGGATCGCCGTTGATCGGCCGTCCCGCCGACAGCCCGGCCGCCGCAAAACTGGCGCCGGTGGCGCCGCCGCCGATTGCCTCCGCCGCCGACAAGCTGCCCACCGCCAAACTGAAGCTGCCGCCGGGCTTCAATATCGAGGTCTACGCCGCCGGCATGGCCAATGCGCGCACCCTGCGTGAAGGCGATAAGGGCACAGTGTTCGTGGGCTCCCGGCTCGTCGACAAGGTCTATGCGGTCATCAACAAGGACGGCAAACGGTCGGTCAAGGTGCTGGCCTCGGGCCTGTACCGGCCTAACGGTCTCGCCTTCAAGGACGGCACGCTGTACATTGCCGAACTGTCGAAGATCTCGAAGATCGACAAGGTCGAGGACGTCCTCGAGAATCCGCCGAAGCCGAGCGTGATCTACGACGACCTGCCGAAGGACGAGGCCCATGGCTGGAAGTTCATCGGCATCGGCCCGGACAACAAGCTCTATGTCCCGGTCGGCCAGCCCGGCAACAACGTGCTGCATGACGACGCCCACGGCCAGATCCGCCGCATCAACCTCGACGGCTCCGGCGCCGAAGTGGTGGTGCGCGGCATGCGCAACAGCGTCGGCTTCGACTGGAATCCCGAAACCAAGCAGATGTACTTCACCGATAACGGTCGCGACTGGGTGTCGGAAACCGTGCCGGAGGACGAACTCAATCGCGTCAGCAAGGACGGCGAGAATTTCGGCGCGCCCTATTGCCTGCAGGGCAATATCCTCGATCCGGAATTCGGCTGGGGCAAGTCCTGCGCCGACTACACCGCGCCGGTGGCGCTGCTCGGTGCCCACACCGCGGCGCTCGGCATGCGATTCTACACCGGCAAGATGTTTCCCGCCGCCTACAAGAACGCGATCTTCATCGCGCGCCACGGCTCCTGGAACAAGTCGCAGAAGCTCGGCGGCGACGTGGTCGTGGCGAAGCTGAACAAGGACGGCACGGTAAAATCCGTCGAGCCGTTCCTCACCGGCTTCCTCGACAACAACAACTATCTCGGCCGTCCGGTCGACGTGCTGCCGCTGAAGGACGGCTCGCTGCTGGTGTCCGACGACTGGAACGGCGCGATCTATCGCATCACCTACGGCAAGCCGAAGGTGGCGGGGCAGTAGGGCTCCTTCACCTCTCCCCGCCTGCGGGGAGAGGAGCGCACCGCCGGTGCACCCGCTTGGCCAGCCGAAAGTTCAATCGATGCGTCTGCTATTTGCGTTCGTCCTGTCCTTCATCTCAACATCGTCCCTCCACGCCGCAACCATCGCCGAACGTGCCGCGCCGTGCCTCGCCTGCCACGGCGACAGCGGCACGTCGCCAACCGAAAACATCCCCTCGCTCGGCGCGCAGCAGCCGGCCTACACGCTGATCCAGCTCTATATGTTTCGCGAACGGCTGCGCCTTGCCGATCCCATGAACGACATGGCCAAGGCGCTCACCGACGACGACCTGCGGTTGTTCTCGGATTTCATTGCCACGCTGCCGAAGCCGCAGCCGCCGGCCGAGGCCGGCGAGCCGGCACGGATGCAGCGCGCGAAAGCACTGACCGTGCAGTTTCACTGCGACTCCTGCCACAACGCCGACTTTGCCGGCCGCGACAACATTCCGCGCATCGCCAATCAGCGCGAGGACTATCTCAACAAAACGCTGCGCGCCTACAAGGACAACAGCCGCCACGGCTACGATGCCACCATGGCCGACGTGATGCAGTCGGTCTCTGAGGTGCAGATCGATGATCTCGCGTATTTTCTGGCAAGGGTGAAGTAGACGTCGCCACTTCGTCCGCGCTCAGTCTGTCGTCCCCGCGAAAGCGGGGACCCAGTAAACACAGGCGCCAGCGATCCAAGCTCACGCACCTGTGTTGACTGGGGCGCCCGGTCCTGGCGCGCAATTGCGCCAGGCCGGGCGATGACATCGCGTCTGGTGGCGGCTACCCACTCAAAAATCTCTTGATATAAATCCTATTTAGGACTATTAGTTTCTCGTCCTGCTCAACGAGGGGCGCTGTCATGAGGCGTCTTGAGGGTGGAGCAGGATGCGGTGTCCCGCGCGTGTGCCTCGCAAGCACACCCCGGGAGGCTGGAGGTCACCGTCCGGGCCCTACTACGGGGGCTCTGCCGCTCTGTGTCGGCTGGACGTGGACAGTGACAAGGCGGGGAAAGCCCGCTGGAAACTGTCCCGGAAGAACGGTCCCTCAGCCATAAACCCCGCGGTGGCGCGCCCGCAGGCGCCGCGATCCGCAGTAATGCGGCTCGCGTCCCAACCACCACAACCGCGCCTGCCGGCGCCCCGCTCCCCTCATGTCCCGAGGGGAGGACTGCTCATACCTCGGACGCATCATGCGCCGCGAGAATGCGGGAGCTTGGCCGATTGGCCTTCTCGCCCCGGCTGCGATAACAACCCATCGAGCAAGGAGCACTGCATGAACGATCTCTGGCGTCTGTCGGCCACCGACCTGGCCGCGCTGATTCGCAACCGCAAGGTCTCGGCAAAGGAAGCGACGATCGCGGGCCTGGCGCGGCTCGACGCGGTCAATCCGGCGATCAACGCCGTGGTCGAGCATCGCCCGGACGAGGTGATGGCGCGGGCCGAGGCGATCGACGCGGCGATCGCGCGTGGCGACGATGTCGGGCCGCTCGGCGGCGTGCCGGTGACCGTGAAGGTCAATATCGATTATGCCGGCTACGCCACCACCAATGGCGTCAACATCCAGCGCGGCATCCTGCCGACCGCCAACAGTCCGGTGATCGACAATCTGCACAAGGCCGGCGCGGTGATCCTCGGCCGCACCAATTGCCCGGCCTTCTCCTATCGCTGGTTCACCACCAACCAGATTTACGGCGATACCAAAAATCCGCGCGATCCCTCGCTGACGCCGGGCGGTTCGTCCGGTGGCGCAGGTGCCGCGGTTGCCGCCGGCATCGGGCATATCGCCCACGGCACCGACATCGCCGGTTCGATCCGCTATCCCGCCTATGCCTGCGGCGTGCATGGCTTGCGGCCGACGCTCGGCCGCATCGCCGCCTACAACGCCGCGCTGCCGGAGCGCATCATCTCCGGGCAGATCACCGCGGTGTCCGGGCCGCTGGCGCGCACCATCAACGATGTCAGGCTCGGCCTGGCGGCGATGGCGCAGCCGGACGTGCGCGATCCCTGGTGGGTGCCGGCGCCGCTTGTCGGCCCCGCACGCGACAAGCGCGCGGCCCTGTGCCTGCGGCCCGACGGACTCGAAATATCAGCCGAGGTCGAAGCCGCCGTGCGCGACGCCGGCCAGCGGCTGCAGGCGGCCGGCTGGATCGTCGAGGAGGTCGGCAATACGCCGGCGCTGCGCGAGGCCGCCGACCTGCAGACCCAGATCTGGTTCGGCGACGGCTACCAGGGCATGGTCGATGCTGCCGAGCGCGAGGGCGATCCCGGCGCGATCGCCTGCCTGCGCGGCCAGAAGCGCAAGCTGGAGGGTTTCGAGAATGGCGGGTTGTCGCGGGCGCTGGTGCGCCGCTCCACCTTCGTGCGCGACTGGGAACTGTTCCTGCAGACCTATGCGGTGGTGCTGATGCCGGTGTCCGGCGAGTTGCCGTTCCCCGACGGGCTCGACCTGCAGGGCGACGCGGCGTTCGAGCGGGTGTGGCGGGCGCAGATGCCGCAGATCGGCATTCCCTTCATGGGCCTGCCGGCGCTGGCGGTGTCCACCGGCATGGTCGGGCCCGTGCCGGTCGGCGTGCAGGTGGTGGCCGGCCGCTACCGCGAGGATCTCTGCCTCGCGGCCGGCGAGGCGATCGAGGCGGGTGGACCTGCCGTGTCGGTGGCCGATCCGGTCCTGGCGTGAGCGACAGGAGCGCGGCGATGGCGAGCATCTACGATTTTTCGGCCCGCAGCCTGGCCGGTCAGGACGTCTCGCTCAGGGCCTATGAGGGCAGGGTGCTCTTGATCGTCAACACCGCCAGCGCCTGCGGGTTCACGCCGCAATATCGCGGCCTCCAGGCGCTGCAGGAAAGCCTTGCGCCGCGCGGCTTTTCGGTGCTGGGCTTCCCGTGCAACCAGTTCGGCGGCCAGGAGCCGGGCGAAGCGAGCGCGATCGGGGAGTTCTGCGCCGGCACCTACGGCGTTACCTTTCCCATGTTCGATAAAATCGAGGTGAATGGCGGCAACGCGCATCCATTGTATAATTTCCTGAAATCTGAAAAGCCGGGATTGCTGGGCGCGGCGATCAAGTGGAATTTCACCAAATTCCTGGTCGACCGTTCCGGCAAGGTGATCGCGCGTTATGCGCCGACCACCAAACCTGAATCGCTAAAAGAAGAAATCGAGGCGCTGCTATGACCGAGAACAACGAAGCCGTTACCGTCGAATTGCCCGACCGCCTCTCCACCGATCCGCGCAGCCCGTTCTACAACGCCGAGGTACTGCAGCGCGATGTGGGCATTCGTTTCAAGGGCGTCGAGCGCACCAATGTCGAGGAATATTGCGTCAGCGAAGGCTGGGTCCGCGTTCCCGCCGGCGCCGCCAAGGACCGCTACGGCAATCCGCTGATGATCAAGCTCAGCGGCCCGGTGGAGCCATATTTCCGCGACGAGGCCTGAGCGGCCAAACTGTCAGTCCGGGGCGCGACGGCGTGAGCCGGTCGCGAGCCCGGAACGACAGAAGCGACCGTTGGCTAGCAAAAAGGCGGCTCCCGCATAAATTTGAAGCTTAAAGCAATGGCGGTTTCCCGCTATGCTGCGGCAGCAGACGGGATGGACTCGCCCGAGCCGTCATGGTTGCAATGCGTTCATGACCAATGAAGGACCGGGAATGAAGGTGGTGACGCTGCGTTCGGATGTTCAGGCCGGGTCGGATCCGTTGGTCGGTCGCGCCGCGGCGCCGGCGATGATCGACATCGATCACGTCTCGCAGACCTTCCAGACCTCCGGCCGGCAAAGCCATCTGGCGCTGTCGGACATCAACCTCAGCATCGAGGACGGCGCCTTCGTTTCCATCCTCGGGCCATCGGGCTGCGGCAAGTCGACCTTGCTCTACATCGTCGGCGGCTTCGTGCAGCCCTCCGAAGGCGTCGCCCGCGTCAAGGGCAAGGCGATCACCGGACCTGGTCCCGATCGCGGTCCGGTGTTTCAGGAATTCGCGCTGTTTCCCTGGAAGAACGTGCTCGGCAATGTGATGTACGGGCTGCGCCAGCAGGGCGTGAAGCGCGCCGAAGCCGAGACGCAGAGCCGCCGCCTGCTCGAAATGGTCGGCCTCAAGGGCTACGAGAACTTTTATCCGAAAGAACTTTCCGGCGGCATGAAGCAGCGCGTGGCCATCGCGCGCACGCTGGCCTATCATCCCGAAGTGCTGCTGATGGACGAGCCGTTCGGTGCGCTCGATGCGCATACCCGCACGCGCTTGCAGAACGACCTGCTCAACATCTGGGAGCGCGACCGCAAGACCGTGCTGTTCGTCACCCACTCGGTCGAGGAAGCCGTCTTCCTGTCCGACAAGGTGGTGGTGATGACGCGCTCGCCAGGCCGCATCAAGGTGGTCGTCGACATCGACCTGCCGCGTCCTCGCAAGCGCGCCGAACTGCTGCTCGACCCGCGCTATCAGAAATACGTCGTCGACATCGAGAAGATGATCGACGACACCGGCGACGACGGGTTGCACGCATGATCACGCCGCGCGCGCTGCTCGCGAAGTCCGCGCCGCTGCTGGCCTGCATCGGCCTGCTGTGCCTCTGGCAGGTGGCCTCGATGAGGCTTGAGACCGAGAGCTTCCCGACAGCCTGGGAATCCCTGCGCGCGGTGCCGTCGATTCTCGGCGACAAGGAATCGCTGGTGAACATCGGCGCCTCATTGCGCCGCATGGCCATCGGCTTCAGTCTCGCGGTGCTGTTCTCGATTCCGCTGGGGCTCCTGATGGGTCGCCTGAAGAGCGTGGCGTCGTTCTTCAATCCGCTGCTGATGATCGTCTATCCGGTGCCGAAAGCCGCGCTGATGCCGATCATTATGCTGTGGATGGGCGTCGGCGAATTCTCCAAGATCTTGGTGATCTTTCTCGGCGTCAGCCTGCCGATCATCTATCACTCCTTCCAGGGCGGCAAAGCCGTCGAAGAGAAAATGCTGTGGTCCGGCGCGGCCATGGGCCTGTCCGCGGCGCAGCGCATGTTCCGCATCGTGCTGCCGGCGGCGCTGCCGGAAATCCTCACCGGCTGCCGCACCGGGCTGGTGCTGGCGCTGATCACCATGGTGACCTCCGAGATGATCGCGCGGCAGTCCGGTGCCGGCAACATCCTGTTCAACGCCCTCGACATGGCGCAGTACGACACCGTATTCGCGATGATCATCGTGATTGGCGCCATGGGCATCATTCTCGATGCCGCCTTCGAGAAGCTGCGCTTTGCGTTGGTGAAATGGTCGCAGCCGCGCCACGACATGCCGTTGAGCTTCACATGAGCGCGGGCATCAACAAGGCGCTGCTGGGCGTCACGCCGATCGTGCTGTTCCTTGCGCTGTGGCAGTCGCTGGTGTCGTTCGGCTATGCGCCGGTGACCTTGCTGCCGGCGCCGGGCTCGGTGTTCCTGCGGCTCGGCCAGCAGTTGCTGACCAGCGATTTCTTGCACGAGATCGCCGCCACCTTGTTCCGGCTGTTCGCCGGCTTCGGCATCGCCGTGGTGCTCGGCGTCTCCATCGGCCTTGCCGCCGCGGTCAGCCCGGCAATTAATGCAGTGGTCAAGCCGCTGGTGCGCGTGCTGGCGCCGATCCCGAAGGTCGCGCTGTATCCGGCGCTGCTGCTGATCCTCGGTTTCGGCCATGCGTCCAAGATCACGCTGGTGACGGCCGATGCGCTGTTCCCGATCCTGCTGTCGACCTATTACGGCGCCTCGATGGTCGAGCAGAAGCTGATCTGGTCGGCGATGGCCGCGGGCACGCCGCGTTGGCAGATCCTGTTCAAGGTCGTGCTGCCGGCGGCGATGCCCTCGATCCTCACCGGCTGCCGCATCGGCCTCGTCATCTCCTGCATCGTGGTATTTCTGGCCGAGATGATCACCTCGACGGATGGCCTCGGCCATATGCTGGTGCAGGCGGCGCGCACCTTCCAGACCGTCGACATGTTCGTGCCGCTGATCACCATCTCGATGCTCGGGCTGATCCTGAACGGCCTGCTTCACGGCCTGCGGACGTATCTGCTCAGGGGATTTTCGGAGGTGTGACCCTCATCCTGAGGAGCATCGCGTAGCGATGCGTCTCGAAGGATGAGAACACTACTATCCCAGCCGCATATCAAGCAGCCGTCGGCCGCCTTCGGTCTTCAGCATCTTCTTCACCGCGCTGGACGCAGCGATCTCGTAATGGTCGGCATAGGCCTCGTGGTTCTTCTCGATATCGTCGAGGCGATAGAGATAGTTGACCATCAGCCCGGCGGATTCGCGCAGGCCCTTGTCGGAGACGTCGCCGAGCCAGTCGACGCGCTCCAGCCGCGCGCCGTTGCCGAGATGGAAGCGGGCCACGGAATCCACCGGCGCGCCGCGCGGCATCTTGGCCTTCAGGAAGTAGTGCGCGGCCAGCGGCTCGATCACTGTGCGCAGTTGCGCGGCGAGCGGCGCGTCCTCGATCCACTCCCGCGTATCGAGGTGGACCAGCAATGCGCGCTCTTCCTCGGTGACCGGCAGGTCGGGCGCACGCTTCAGCCATTTCATGAAGCCGGGCACCGGCGACAGGGTAACGAAGTTTTCCAGCTTCGGCAGTTCGCGACGCAGTTCCTCGACCACCTGCTTGATCAGAAAGTTGCCGAAGGAAATGCCGGCGAGGCCACGCTGGCAGTTGGAGATCGAATAGAACACCGCCGTTCGCGCGCGCGCGACGGCGACCGGCTCGCGGTCCTCGGCCAAAAGCGGCGCGATGGCGCCGGGAATGGTCTCGGTCAGCGCGACCTCGACGAAGATCAGCGGCTCGTCGACCAGGGCGGGATGGAAGAATGCGTAGCAGCGGCGGTCGGCGGGATCGATGCGGCGGCGAAGGTCGTCCCAGTCGTGGATTTCGTGCACTGCCTCGTACTTGATCACCTTTTCGAGAATAATGGCCGGCGTCGACCAATCGATCCTGCGCAGCACGAGAAACCCCCTGTTGAACCAGGATGCCAGGAGATGGACGAGATCGCGGTCGACGGCGCCGAGATCCTTCTGGCTGTCTTTGAGGTCGAGCAGATCGGCGCGCATCGCCACCAATTCGCTGGTGGCGCCGGGCGCACGGTTCAGCCGGCGAAACAGCTCCTGCCGCTGCGGCTCGGAGGCGAAATGCAGATCGCCCGGGTCCATATCGTCGGGCGTTGCTTGCCACGCCGCGATGGCTCTATCGAGCTTGTCGCGGTCGGGGCCGTAATGATGGGCGAGGGCTTCGAAGAATCCGAGCCGGCCGGCGGCATCGAGGCTGTGATAGCGATCGAGCACGCCGCGTGCGATCACCGTGCCTGACGCTTCGCCGCGCCCTGACAATAATTCGCCGCACAGCTCGATCAGGTCGGAGGCATTCTGCGGATCGATCGAGGCAGGGCCGAGCCGCAGCAGGGTGCGGCCGCGTTCCGAGATCGAAGCGAGAAGGTCGGAGAAGAAGTCGTTCGGCATGGCAGATCAATTCCCGGCTGGCAGCCCACGGCCAGTTGCGTGGAATATAACAGGTTGTCGCGCGTAATGCGCGGTGATTTGAAACGTGAACGGCTGCACATAATCGTGTCTGTCGGGCGCCCTCTTGGCAAGAGGTGATGGGAGCCCAAATGACGCGACCGCTTGGAGCACGGTCGGGCGATCGCCTTGATAGCGGGCACACGATCCACGGTCGGTCTTTTACGATTCCGCAACCGTTCCGGTTCCATAGAAGTACGATTGTTTTTTCATTTTGAAGGTTGAACATGCCATTTGAAGCGCGTCGACGGGCAAGCCGCGTAAGATGCCTCGCAGCCGTCTGTGCGCTCGCGCTCGGCTCCGCCAGTCTG
This sequence comes from Rhodopseudomonas sp. P2A-2r, assembly GCF_026015985.1. Classification (GTDB taxonomy): domain Bacteria; phylum Pseudomonadota; class Alphaproteobacteria; order Rhizobiales; family Xanthobacteraceae; genus Tardiphaga. The sequence continues at coordinate 2,078,064 of NZ_CP110389.1, forward strand.
GCCGGGTCCGTTGGGGCACTTGCGCACGAGCAGGTGTCCACTTCGATCGGCTCCTACCGCACGTGTCCGACCGCCGGCCCGCTGTCTTCGAAGTCGCGGGCAGCTTTGACGGCACCGTTCAACGAGATTGAAAGTTTCCGTGTGTTGCAGGGCACGACCGTCTGGAAGACCGTCGCGTCGCAGCTCCTGGTCAACCGCGACAAGCAGAAGCCATGCTACGGATTCAGCGACACGCCCGAATGGACCAAGGTCGTGTCGAGAATCCCGACCAACGTGCTCGCCGTGCAGACCAATACCGATCGGACGGCTGCACTCATCTATGTCAGCGGTCTGCCGGGGTATCTCATCGAGACGCCCAAGGTGTTCGCCAGCTTCAAGCCCGGCGATACCTACGGCATCTTCCGGGTCGCGACCGCGCCCACCGTCGATACCCGGCCCACGCACGACTTCGCCGACAAGGGGGCGATCGGGATTTTCGTCAATGGCGTGAGCATGTTCAATTATACGGACACCTTCGCCTATGCCAACAAGGGTGTCTGGTCATACGATGCCAATGTCGCCGAAGCCCTGATCGTCAATTCCGATATTTCGCATGCGACACCGAGCAATCTTCCGCAGTTTCCGAAGAGCCGTGGCATCTTCCACAACCACCAGATGTCAATCCGGCTGTTGAACGAGCTGAAGGACCCGTATTTTTCTGGTCGCCTGGCGCATTCGAAGCTGGTTGGGTTTGTGATCGACAGCTATCCGATCTACGGACCGCTCGGCTATTCCTCGAAGGACGTCTCGTCGGGGCTGAAGACGCTGAAAAGTAGCTACCTCAAGCGGACCTGGACGACGACGTCGATGCGGGGAAGCAATCATCGCAGTTCGGTTCCGGCGTGGGCCGTGGTGGGCTGGGACAACAGCAATGCGACCGGCACGACCCTGCTGAATCTGTTCAAGAAGCCGAAGTCGGACCTGTTGTATGCCGATGGCAAGACGGACGGGCCTGTCGTGTATGAGGGCAAGGACGAGCGGCTCTCCGGCGAGATCAAGCTGCTGGCCGGTTCGGTCGGTCTCAAGCGCGACCCGCAAGGGTATGTCTATTGGGAAAGCCCCGTCTCCCTTCCAGTACAAGGGCGTGCCGGACCCGTTCAATGCCAGGATCGACAACAGCGCGCGCACCGCCTACTTTTTGAATGGTGCGAACGCATCAACGACGATTTTTGACGTTGGCGTGACGGGAAAGGACGATCAGGGGAAGCCGGTGCGCGGCGCGGTGCCTGAGGCCTGGCAAAAGAAATTGAGCGAGGATTAGGTTAGGTCGCCTCGGCTCGCTTTTGGGCGAACCGGGGCCGATGCGATCGACAGGCGTTCGTGACCGTAGGTGAAACGGCGCTACGGATGCTGCTTGTGCCGGCCTGACACGCCGGTGTCGATCAACAGATCCAGCGCATATTTGATGGTCGCGCGCTGCTCGTCGGTGAATTGGCTGAGCAGTTCGGTCTCGTGTTTCACGGCCGCGGCGAGCGCGGGCTTGATGCGGGCGCGGCCTTTGGCGGTGAGGTGCAGGGTGACGCGCCGGCGGTCGTCGGCGGTGCCCTTGCGCTGGACGAGGTCGTCGGCCTCCATGCGGTCGAGCACTTTCGTGAGGCCCGGCTGCTTCATCAGCGCCATCGTCGCCAGTTCGCCCACCGACAGGCCTTCGACATCGATCAGGCAGGCCAGCACGCGCCACTCGGGGACGGTGAGGTCCCAGTTCTTCAACTCGGCGTGGAATTCGCTGGAGACGATGAAGCTCGCCCGCGCCAACAGATAAGCGAGGTAGTTGCGCGCAAAGCTGTTGCTGGGCAGCGACGGCGGCCGACGGAGCGTGTTGTCGATGCGACGCAGCTCGCCGGAATGAAACACCAGCGGATCGTGCTGGCGCTCGACGAAGCGCACGACCTCGCCGACCAGGATGGTGTGGTCGCCGCCGGGATAGCGTGCCCAGGTCTTGCATTCGAAGATCGGCGCGAGGCCATCGATCAGCGGCGCGCCTGTGATGCCGGGCTCATGTTTGACGCCGGCGAACTTGTCCGAGCCGCGCTTGCCGAACCGCAATGCCAGCTCGCCGTGATCGGCGCCGAGGAAATGCACCGCAAAGGCATCGGCCTGCACGAACGGATCGTGACTCGGCGACGATTTCGCCACGCTCCACAGCACCAGCGGCGGATCGAGCGACACCGAGGAGAACGAATTGGCCGTCATGCCGACCGGGTGACCGCCATGGCTTGCGGTGACGACGGTGACGCCGGTGGGAAACTGGCCGAGCGCTTGGCGAAACGATACCGGGCTGAGCGCGCCTTGCGCAGCATCCGCGACCACCCTGTCGTCCGTCATGGAATTCGCCCGCTACAGGGGAGGCCGGGAGCTTTTGCAAGCCGCGCCGGACGCTCCTTTAATGCTAAAAATATTCCTTTTCATGTAACATGGCCGCGCCTATCATCCAACGATAATCGCTTTAAAATACGGAGAAACGGCATGCTGGCGGATCGCATCGAGGCAAAATGGATCGACGCGTTCTGCGAGATTTTTGCGCGTTGCGCGGTCAAGCCGGGCGACACCGCGGCCATCCTTTCCGAGACGCAATCGCGCGCACTGAATGTCCACTTGGCGGAGCTGGCCCTGCTGCGCATGGGTGCAAAACCGTTCCATGTCATCGTGCCGACGCCGCGCAATACGCAGGTGGTGCCGATCCGTTCCACCGGCGCATCCGAGGCGATCGGGCAACTCGGCCCGGTGGTGTCGGCGTTGCGGCAAGCCGGCTTCGTGGTGGACTGCACCATCGAAGGCCTGATGCACGCCAAGGAAACACCGGAAATCCTGAAGTCCGGAGCGCGCATCCTGGTGATTTCCAACGAACATCCGGAAGCGCTGGAGCGCATGGTGCCGGACTCGGCGCTGGAGAAGCGCGTGCGGGCGGCAGCGAAGATGCTGCGCGGCACGAAGCACATGAAAGTGACCTCGGCGGCGGGCAGCGATCTCGACGTCAACATGGAGGGCGCGGCCACGGTCGGCGTATGGGGCTGGACCGACAAGCCCGGCACGCTGGCGCACTGGCCGGGCGGCATCGTGGTGAGCTTCCCGAAGAGCGGCACCATCAACGGCACGCTGGTGATGGCGCCCGGGGATATCAACCTGACCTTCAAGCGCTATCTGACCTCGCCGATCCGCCTCACCCTGAAGGATGACTACGTCACCGACCTCAAAGGCGAGGGCGCCGATGCCGAGATGATGCGGCGCTATCTGGCCGCGTGGGGCGACAAGGAAGCCTATGCGGTGTCGCATGTGGGCTGGGGCATGAATCCCGGCGCGCGCTACGAGGCGCTGACCATGTACGACCAGCGCGATACCAATGGTACCGAACTGCGCGCGGTGGCCGGCAATTTCCTGTTCTCCACCGGCGCCAACGAATTCGCCGGCCGCTACACCGCCGGGCATTTCGACCTGCCGATGTTCGGCACCACCATCGAACTCGACGGCGTTGCGGTGATCAAGGCCGGCGTGCTGCAGGATGTGTTCGGGTAAGCTCTGTCGCTTCTTCCTCGCCCCGCCCGGCGAAGCGAAGCTTCGCTAGGCGGGGAGAGGGTGGCTCGAAGGCGCGAAGCGCGTTCGAGTCGGGTGAGGGGCTCCGGAGTTTCAACTACTAACTCCCTCACCGGGAGCCTCGCTGACGCCAGGCTCCGACCTCTCCCCGCAAGCGGGGAGAGGTGAAGATCAAAGCACCGGCGGCTTCGATAATCCAAAATGCTTCAGCAGGTCCACGAACGCGGCCAGCCGTTGTTCGCGGTAGGCGTCGACGTCCATGCCGGTGTAGTCGAGGAAGCCCTGGCCGGTACGCAGGCCGACTTTTCCTTCGGCCATGTTGCGGCCGATGATCTCCGGCGCGGCATAGCGGTCATGTCCGAGCGCGCCGGTCAGATACTTGCTGGCGTAGTGCAGAATATCGCCGCCGCCCCAGTCGATGAACTCCAGGAGACCGAGCACGGCAAAGCGAAAGCCGAAGCCGTATTTGATGGCCTTGTCGATGTCTTCGGCAGAGGCGACGCCTTCCTCGACCATGCGCGCGGCCTCGTTCATGGCCAGCACCTGGATGCGCGGCACGATATAGCCGGGCGTGGCGGCGCAGACCACAGGCACCTTGCCGATGCCTTCGAGCAGGGCTTTCACGCGGGCGGTGACGGCGGGGTCGGTGGCGACGCCCGGCGACAGTTCGACCAGAGGCACCAGATAGGCGGGGTTGAGCCAGTGCGCGTTGAGGAAGCGCTCCGGATGTTCGACCGCACCGGAGATATCGTCGACCAGGATGGTCGAGGTGGTCGAGGCGATGATCGGCGTGGGGCCGGCGAGTTGGGAGCAGCGCGCCAGCGCCTCGCGCTTGAGGTCGAGCACCTCGGGGACGCCTTCGAAGATGATGGCGGCAGCGGACAGCGCGGCGCCTGCTTCGGCTTCCGGCACGATGCGAACGCGGGTCATCAGCGTATCGATGTCATCAGGCTTGAGCAGGCCGAACAGCGCCATCGACGCGAAGGTCTTCTTGATCTCACCCAGCGCTTCGGCTTCCAGCGCCGCGAACTTGTCAGCGGCGCGCGCCTTGAAGTCGACGATGGCGACGCAGTGTCCGGCATAGGCGAAGGCGACGGCAATGCCGCGGCCCATGCGTCCGGCGCCGAGGCAGGCGATTTCGGAAAATGCGGTCATGCGGCGAATCCGTCGCGCAGCAGGGCGAGCAATGCCTCGCGATCGAGGTTGCCGAGGCCGAGGCTCTTCAGGGTCCGGCCGTCGGTCAGGAAGTTCTGACCGCAGATGGCGCCGCCGATGGCCAGGAAGGCTTCCGCCAGCGGCGTATCGGCGCCGACCAGTCGGCCGCAGGAGACGATGAAGGACAGGCCGAGGCGCAGATCCTCGCGCATGTAGCGGTGCTCGGTCAGCACGATGTGTTCGCGCCAGTCGCCGCTATCGGTGAGCCGGTCATGGGAGCCGCGGCCGTACATCCATTCCTCGCCCTCGCTGGCGTAGTGATGCGCCAGCGGAAAATGCGCGCCGCCATAGCCGAAGGCTTCGCGCACTGCGATGCGCTCGGCGTCGAGCGCATCGGTGACGCGGCGGATCGCCGGCTGGGTGCCTTCCTTGTGGATGTCCCAGCGTTCGAAATGCTCCAGCGCGCCGGCGTTCATCACGATCAGCGGCGGATGGATGATCGGCCCGGCATTCATCAGCGCGCCGGACAGCGCGTCGCCGCACGGTTCGACCACGCCCGGGAATGCCTTGTCGATCACCGCGATGGCGTGGGCGGCATTCCTCAGCGGGAAGACGCCGGTGGGCAGCCGCTTGGCACGGATGGTGATGGCGACCTCGAACGGGCCGTGCTTGCGCGCCAGCCACGGCAGCGTGCCGGTTTCCGCGAATGAGACGTCGGCGCGGTTGCCGGCCTCGTGGGCGGCCTGCGCAAAGATCATCGAGCCGAAGGTCGCCGGCGGCAGGAACACCACCTGGCCGTCGGCGAGATGCGGCGCCAGCAGGCGTGCGATGTCGTGCTGGGCGAAGGCCGGCGCCGGGCAGAGGATCAGCTCGACGCCGCGGATCGCGTCGGCGATGTCTGATGTCACCAGCGCCAGCGGCACGTCGTGGGTGCCGTTGGCGTTCCTGACGGTGATGCGCGAACCGGCATCCCGATGCGCTGCCACGGCCGCGGCGTCACGACGCCACAGCCGGACCTCGTGGCCCTCAAGGGCGAAATCGCCGGCGGCAGCGAACGAGCCGTTGCCGCCGCCCAGAACTGCTATTTTCATTCGCTGACCTTCTTTGTTGTCATCATCTCACACCCCGTCCTCATCCCCGCCGGAACGCAATTGCGTTTCGGCTGGAGGAGCGCACTTGCGCGCGTCTCGAAGGATGCGTGGGGTGACTACGTCGGTTGCGGCCCATGGTTCGAGACGGCGCCGAGAGGCGCCTCCTCGCCATGAGGGGATGAATGGGCGGCATCACTTCGAAGCGTCCGTGGCTTGCTTCAACTTGAAATGCTGCACCTTGCCGAGCGCGGTGCGCGGCAGGTCGGTGACGAAGACGATGTCGCGCGGCACCTTGAAGCGGGCGAGCTGGCCCAGCACATGGGCCTTGAGCAGCTCGGCGGTGATGCCGCAACCGGGGCGCAGCAGCACATAGGCCACCGGCACCTCCTGCCATTTCGGATCGGGATGACCGACCACGCCGACCTCCATGACATCGGGATGCTCCAGCAGCACCCGCTCGATCTCGGCGGGATAGATGTTCTCGCCGCCGGAGATGATCATGTTCTTCTTGCGGTCATGGACCCAGAAATAGCCGTCGGCATCGCGCGTGCCGATGTCGCCGGTGCGGTACCAGCCGTCATGCAGCGCTTCCGACGTTGCCGCCTCGTTGCCCCAGTATTCGAAGAACACGTTGGGGCCGCGGATGGCGATCTCGCCGGCACTGCCCGGCGGCAGTTCGGTGCCGGCGTCGTCGACGATGGCGGCTTCGCAGCACAGGCCTGGCAGTCCGGTGGAGCCGGTTCGCGTCAAATCGCCACCAAGCCTCGTGTAGATGGAGATCGGGCAGGTCTCGGTGGAGCCATAGACCTGCAGCACCGGAATGCCGCGCGCGGTCAGGCGGGCGATCAGGTGCGGCGGCACGATCTGCGAGCCGGTCGAGACGGCCTTGAGGCAGGTGACGTCGGCTGCGGCCCACGCCGGATGGTCGGTCATCGCCTGGATGATCGCCGGCACCCACACGGTCAGCGTCGGCCGGGCCTCGGCGATCGCTGCCAGCGTCGCGTCCGGCGTGAAGCGCGCATGGATGGTGACGGTGCCGCCATGATGCAGCGCCGGCGTGGTCTGGATGTTGAGCCCGCCGACATGGAAGAACGGCAGCACCGTCAGCACGTGATCGTCGGAGGTCAGGCCATGCATGTGCTGGCTCATGACGCCATTCCACAGCAGCGCCTCCTGGCGCAGCACGGCGCCCTTGGGGCGGCCGGTGGTGCCGGAAGTATAGACGATCAGCAGCGGGCAGGTGAGGTCGGTGTGCGGGTTGCGGCCGTCGCCGGAGCCGCACGCCAGCAGCGCGTCAAGGCTCTGGCCGGGCGCCGGCGGGGCGAAGTCGAGTGCGACCACGCGGGTGTCGGGCAGCTCCGCCGCGAGCGGGGGCAGCACGGCCGCAAAGGCCTGTTCGAGCACCAGCACCTTCACCGAGGCATCGGAGATAATGAACAATTGCTCAGCCACTGCCAGCCGCCAGTTCAGCGGCACCAGCAGCGCGCCGAGCCGGGCGCAGGCATAGAGCAGCACCAGATAGTCCGGCCGGTTGAGGCTGAGGATAGCGACGCGGTCGCCGCGGCCGACGCCGCATTCGGACTTCAGGGCTTTCGCGGTCGCCTCGATCCGCGTGTTGAAGGCGGCATAGCTGAGCGTGGCACCCTCGAAATGAATCGCGGGCTTGTCCGGCGAAAACGCCGCGTTGCGGGCGATGAGATGCGAGAGATCCAAGGTGGTGTATCCGGGTTGGAGTTGATCTCGATTACGCCGCAGCAACCTCCGCCGTCATCCTGAGGTGCCGTCGCTCTTGCGACGGCCTCGAAGGATGCGCTGCAAGCGCCGTCGCCTGCCGCCGCCTCCTTCGCGGCTCGCCGAAGTCGGCGAGCGCCTCAGGATGACGATGACTGAGCTTACTCGTCCTTTTCGCCCTGCTCATACAATGCCTCGCGGCCGATACGGTCGAGGCAGAGTTCGGCGGTCCAGGGCAGCATCAGCGCGCCGCAGCGGCTGTCGCGATAGATGCGCTCCAGCGGCAGCGTCTTCAGCATCGACTGGCCGCCGCAGGTGCGGATCGCCAATGCCGCGAGCTCGTTGGCGCCTTCCATCACCGAATACTGCGCGGCGTAGGCGCGCAGTACCTGCTCCTTGGTCGGATTGGCGCAGGCCTCGGTGACCGCCTGGAACCAGATCGACTTGATCTGCTCCAGCTTGATCTGCATCTGCGCCACCGCGATCTGCTTGGTCGGATACATCCGGCGCTTCACCGGCGGCATGCCCGGCACCTCACCGCGCAGATATCGGATGGTGAAGTCATAGGCGGCCTGGGCGAGGCCGACATAGGTCGGCGACAGCGTCAGGAACATGTGCGGCCAGCGCATCGCGGCCTGGAAGTAGACGCCGCGTGGCATCAGCGCCGCATCGTGCGGCACGAAAACGTCCTTGAAGATCAGCGTACGCGACACGGTGCCGCGCATACCCAGCGGATCCCAGTCGCCGACGACGGTGATGCCGGTGGACGTCGCCGGCAGCGCGAGATAGAGGGTGTTGCGGCGCGAGGCCTTTTCGCCCTCGACGGTCTCGGTGCACAGCACGCCGTAGTAATCGGCAAAGCCGGCCAGCGACGCAAAGATCTTCTTGCCGTTGACGATCCAGCCGCCTTCGACGGGCCTCGCTTCGGTGCCGAAGGCGACGCCGCCCGCGGCCGCTGCGCCGCCCTCCGAGAACGGCTGCGAATAGATCGCGCCGTCATCGACGATGCGTTTGTAGTGGATGGCGCGGCGCGCCTCATGCGCGGCGCGCGTCTCGGCATCCATGTCGAGATCGTCGGCCAGCGGTCCGGACCACAGGGTCGAGCAGACGTGCATGTTCCAGGTCAGCGCGGTGGCGCCGCAATAGCGGCCGATTTCGGCCGCGGCCAGCGAATAGGTCTGGTAGCCGGCGCCCGAACCGCCATTGGCCTTCGGAATCGAGATGCCGAGCAGTCCGGCCTTGTGCAGGTCCTTGTAGTTCTCCATCGGGAACGTGGCTTCGCGATCCCACTTGTCGGCGCGGCCCGCAAAGCGCGATTGCGCCAGTTCGCGTGCCCTGGCAATCAATCCGGCCTGCTCGTCATCGAGCCGGTAGGCCTTGGGATCGAACATCGGTCGGTCGAGCACGATGCCGTCGAGGTCGAGTTTTGCAGCAGGCATGTTCATGAGGATGACCCCGAAAGGTTGTGGCTGGTGGACAGGAAATCGGCGAGCACTTCGTTGAATTCATGGGGCCGCTCGAAACTGGCGAGATGGCCGACGCCTTCGAGCTCGACATAGGTCGAACCTTTCACGACACCGGCCATCTTCGCCATCGTCTTGGCCGGTGCGTTGTTGTCCTTCGAGCCCGCCAGCAGCAGCGTCGGCACCTCGATGTCGGCGAGGTTCTTGCGCAGGTCGAAGCCGATCATCGCCTTCATCGAGGAGCGATAGGTTTCGGGCTTGACCGAGGCCATGCAGTCGCGGGCCAGCGCAATGCCCGCAGGATCGGCGTCGTCGCCGATCAGGCCCTGCACCAGCGTCGGGGCCATCGACACCATGGTCTCGCCGCGGTCGAGCGGACCGAGCCGGGCGTCGAGGAAATTCTTCTGCCATTCGCCGTCGGAGCTGCCGAAGGCCGACGTGGTCTGCGCCAGCACGACGGCGCCGGCGAGGTCGGGATATGTCACCAGGAACTGCTGGACGATCATGCCGCCGATCGAATGCCCGACCAGCACCGGTTTGACGGCGCCGACCTGCTGCAGGAAATCGCGCAGGGCGTCGGCGAGCGTCGGCATGTTGGCGGCGGTGGGCAACGGTGCGGAGCCGCCATAGCCGGGCATGTCCCAGCCGATGGCGTGATAGCGGTCGCCGAAGGCCTCGATCTGGCTGCACCAGCCGCGCCCCGCGCCGCCGATGCCGTGCAGGAAAACCAGGGGCGGCAATGATGCATCGCCGGCCGCCTGATAGCCGAAGCGGCCGTCCTTCGTCGTCATCGCTGCAGAGTCAGGCACGGCGGTCTCCCAGAGCTGTGGCAACGCATCGATCCTAGCAGGATGAATTTACATGAAAAGCGATAGTTTTAGACTTAAAAGGCTAGTCGTTGCCTAGCGCCTAGGCATGCTGCGGCGCACGAACGCGAGCCTTCGTCGTTGGAAAATGCGCGATGCCCTTGTCGAAAATCATTTTAGGTTTAAAACAATTGGACAATGAACGCGGGAAATCCAACCATGTCCGATCAATCGTTTTTGTCGTGGCCTTTTTTGACGATCATCACCGCAAGCTGTCTGCGGAGTTGTCGCAATGGGCTGTCGCCAATGTGCCGGCCCTCGTCGATCACCACGACGTCGATAGCTCGTGCAGGCGGCTGGTGCGCGCCATGGGCGACGCCGGCTGGCTGCGCGTCGCCGTACCGGCCAGCCATGGCGGGCTCTATCCGAGCTTCGACGTGCGCGCGCTGTGCCTGGTGCGCGAGACCCTGGCCTATGTCAGCGGGCTCGCCGACTTCTCCTTTGCGATGCAGGGGCTCGGCACCGGGCCGATCAGCCTGTTCGGTTCGGACGAGACGAAGGCGCGCTATCTGCCGCGCGTCGCCAGGGGCGAGTCGATTGCCGCCTTCGCGCTCTCGGAAACCGATGCCGGCTCCGACGTGGCGGCGATGACGACCTCGGCGGTGCCCGACGGTAACGACCACGTCCGCATCAACGGCGCCAAGACCTGGATTTCCAACGGCGGCATCGCCGACCATTATGTGGTGTTCGTGCGCACCGGCGAGGCCGGCAGCCGCGGCATCTCGGCCTTTGTCGTCGACGCGGATACGCCCGGCCTGACCATTGCCGAGCGCATCGACGTGATCGCGCCGCATCCGCTGGCGACCCTGAAGTTCGAGGATTGCCGGGTGCCGCTGGCCAACCGCATCGGTAAAGATGGCGAAGGCTTCAAGGTCGCGATGGCGACGCTCGATGTGTTTCGCTCCACCGTTGGCGCGGCGGCGCTGGGACTGGGCCGTCGCGCACTCGACGAAGCGATCCATCGCTCGGCGACGCGAAAAATGTTCGGTCACACGCTCGGCGACCTGCAACTCACGCAGGCTGGTCTTGCCGATATGGCGACCGATATCGACGCCTCCGCATTGCTGATCTATCGCTCCGCCTGGACCAAGGACCAGGGCGCGCCGCGCATCACCCGCGAAGCCGCCATGGCCAAGATGTATGCCACCGAAGCGGCGCAGCGCGTGATCGACCGCGCCGTGCAGGTGTTCGGCGGCATGGGCGTGCAGTCGGGCGTCAAGGTCGAGGAGCTGTACCGCGAGATCCGCGCGCTGCGGATCTATGAGGGCGCGACGGAAGTGCAGAAAGTCATCATCGGCCGCGACCTGATCAAGTCCGCGCAGGCATAGGCAGCGCAGTAAGCCTGCGCGGCGATCAGGCGCCCGCGGCCTCCGCGGTGTAGCCGGGCGCCGAGGCCAGATAGCGCGCAAAGGCGTCGGCGTCGGGCGGTGAGAACTTTTCCGCCAGGGCGCCGCGCCGGTTGCGCGTGGCGCCCATGTCGGCGAGCAGTTCGTCGAGGTGCTTGAAGTGATAGGGGGCGACGCAAAGGCCGCCATAGATGCCTGCGGCGGGGCGTTCGACGCGCTTGAACTGAAGCATCATGTCCATGTTCTCGTACATCTCGGCCTTCGTCGGCTGCCGGGCGAGCTGCCCGTCCGCGTAACGCACCAGCCAGTTTGCGGCGATCTCTGCCGTCAGCACCGAACAGAAGCTGGAGTTGAAACCGACAAATCCCATGTCGGGCAGATCCGGATTGGCTATCACGCGGTACAGCCGGTACTGGCCGTCGGGCTGGATCAGCCTGTCGCGATATTCCTGCGGCAAGAAGGGCACGCCGAGCTTGAAGCCGATGGCCAGCACCGCGACATCGGCGTCGACGCGTTGGCCACCCGACATCACGATGGTCTTGCCGTCGTAGTGATCGAAGGTGCCGCGGATCGCCTTGATGCGTCCGTCGGCGACCATCGGGAAAAAGCCCGGCGTGGCAATCGGGACCGAGCAGTTGACGCCGTCCTCGATCCGCCCCTCCGGCACCATGTCGCATTTCTTGAGTTTCAGCTGCGCCTTCAGCAGCGCTTCCAGCCCGCGCCAATTAGCCCAGATGAACGGCTTGGCGATGGCATGGTTGATCCGCGACAGCGCGCTCAATCCCCAGCCGCGGAACATCTCCTCCTGCGCGCGGATATAGAGGATGCGCTTGAAGTTGATCAGGCCGCCGATGAAATAAGGAATGCGCCAGACCGGCTCGCGATAGACGAAGGTGACGGCGCTGGCGCCGGCATGGACCGACTGTACGGCGATATCGGTGGCCGATTTCGAGCCGCCGAGCACGACGATCTTCCTGCCTTTGACGATCGACGGATCGGTATGTTCCGCCGAATGCAGGATGACGCCGCCACCGGCCTTGAATGCGTCTTCGCCGGGATGGTGCAGTTCCTTGCGCTCGTTGAACTGTCCAGTGCAGACCGCCACAAAATCGAAGGTTTCGTGCGTGGCGTTGCAGGCTGCATCGCGGATCTCCAGCCTCCAGCCGGGCTGGCCATCGTCGCGGCGGTTCATGCTGACGACGGTTGTCCTGAAACGCATCAGCGGGATCAGATTGTAGTCGCGTGCGTAGTCGGTCAGATAGGCGTGGACCTGCGGCCCCTTGGGCCATTCCGGATAGCTCGCCGGCATCGGCTTGTCGGTGAAGCGATAGAGCTCCTTGGGGCTCTGCGTCTGCACGCCGGGATATGAGCGGGCCGGCTCCCAGACGCCGCCGAGGTCGCCGCTCCGTTCCAGCACGGTCACCTTGTGTCCGCTTGCTCCGAAGGATTTGGCGGCGGCGAGGCCGGCGATCCCGGCGCCGATGACGCAAACGTTCTTCTGTCTGACCATGGCTCGTCTCCTGTTGATGCGGCGGCTGATCGAAGGCGTGCGGTCTCACGCACGCAGCCGCAAGCTGCGCGCCGTCCGCATCATGTGAAAGCGAGGTGCGGGCTGCTGAGCCCTAGTCGTTGGCTTCGGGTGGCAGGAAGTTCACTTCATGCTCGGCCGAGACGCGCACGATGGCTTCGATGTCGCTCATGTTGTGCAGCTGCTTGAACAGCGCTTCGAGCTTCTGTGTCGGCGAGACCCAGAACAAGGCGCGGGCGGGCTTGTCCGACTTGTTGAAGTAACCGTGCGGAATGCCGCGCGGCAGCCGCACCAGATCGCCCGCGGAGGCGCGGACCCACTCGCCGTCGAGCTTGAGGTCGAGCACGCCTTCCTGCACCAGGATGAATTCTTCCTGGGTGGGATGGATATGCACCGGCACGAACTGGCCGGGATCGCTGTTGGTCTCGAAGGCAAAGGTGGAGTCGGTCACGGCCTTCGGGAAATAGACCTGCCCGAGAATATTCCACGTGGTGCCGCCATATCCTGTGCCGTTCAGGGTGATGCCTTTTTCGAGTGCCGCCATGATCTGCTCCCTTTTGATGCCTGCCGCGATGCTGCGTAACTTGGGCACCGGTTTCAAGCCACTGAACGAATCCGCGATCCGCACGACGAAATAATTACAGGCATAGGCGAGGGGGCAGGCGTGCTGCGCTGCACACCCGATTTGCAGGCAGAGACTGCGCATTCGTTGTGCGGCACGGCAATTTTTTCGGCGGCGCGCCGGCTATGCGGCGTGACACGACATGGCTAGGCTGGTCGCCAAGTACACGGGATCGGATAATGGTGTTGGACGCAGCCATATCGAGCACTACCCGACCGACCCGCGCCGCGAGGCTTGCGGCCTTCTCCCGCGTTTTTACCTCGGACGTCGATGAGGCCGCGGAGTCCATTGGACGCATCTTCTGTCCCCATGCGCTGGACCCGTTGCAGCGCTCATGGCCGGATTTTCACGCGCAGCACAATTGCGCGGCGTTCAATGGCTTCTCGGTGAACTACGTGTCCTACGGCGGTTCCGTTGCGATCGATCCGGGCTGCCTCGATCGCTTCTTTTGTTGCAGATCCCGCTGCAGGGTGCCGCGCGGATCGATACGGGCGGACGGACGATCGAGGTGTCGGCAGGGCAATCCGGGTCGTTGCTGTCGCCGACCATGCCGACACAGATGGTCTGGCACGACGATTGCGCCAAGCTGATCCTGCTGGTCGAGCGACGGCTGGTCGAGGAGCGCGCGGCAGCGCTGGCGGAAAAGCCAGGGATCGCCATCGAATTCGATCCCCAGGTCGATCTGAATACGCCGTTCGGCGCCGCGCTCTGCTCCCAGATCGAATATCTCGTCGATCTCGCCGAGCACTGCGGGCCGGGGCGTCAGCTCCCGCCGACGATCACGGCGACACTGCGCGACTCCCTCATTGGATTGCTGCTCACCGGCCAGCGAAATACACTCACCGATCATATCGACCGCATCCCGGTGCGCGTCGGCCCGCTGCCGTCGGTGCTGAGAAAGGCCCGGGACTATCTCGAGGCCCATGCGACCGAGCCGCTCGACCTTGACCGGCTGGCGCGTGCCGCAGGCATCGGCATACGGTCGCTGCAGATCGGTTTTCAAAAGCACTTCGGCGTGTCGATTTCGGATGCGCTGCGCGATATCCGGCTGAGCCTGTTAAACGCCCGCTTATTGCGCGCCGCGCCGGGCGAGCGCGTGATCGACATGGCCTTTGAACTCGGCTTCACCCATCCAAGCCGGATGGCCGAGGTCTACCGTTCCCGTTACGGCGAGAGCCCGTCGGAGACGCTGCGCCGCAGCCGCTAGCATCAGGCCGATCCGGCGCTTTCTTGCAAAAGCTTGAAGTTTAAAATAATATCCGGACAGGCTCATGGCGGGCCTGCGGAAGGTCTCGCATGTCTGGATTGTCTCGCTCCTCCCACGCGCTGGTCACCGGCGGCGGTCGCGGCATCGGTCGCGCTATCGCAGCGTCGCTGGTGAATGCGGGTGCCACGGTGACGGTCATGGGCCGCAACCGCGCCGTGCTCGACGAGGTCGTCGCCGCCGGCGATGCACATTTCGCCGCGGTTGCCGACGTGTCGGACCAGGCGGCGATCAGTGCGGCGCTGGCATTGGTGGCGGCGCGTCAGCCCATCGACATCCTGGTGGCCAATGCCGGTGCGGCCGAGTCCGCGCCCTTTCTGAAATCCGATGCCGCGCTGTTCCAGCGCATGATGGACGTCAACTTCATGGGGTGGTCCATGCCGCCCATGCCGTCCTGCCGGGCATGCGCGAGCGCGGGCATGGCCGCATCGTCGCGGTGGCCTCGACCGCCGGCCTCAAGGGCTACGCCTATGTCAGCGCCTACAGCGCCGCCAAGCACGCCGTCGTCGGCCTGGTGCGCTCACTGGCGCTGGAAGTGGCGAAGAACGGCGTCACCGTGAACGCGGTTTGCCCGGGCTTCACCGAGACCGATCTGCTCGCCGGCAGCATCGACAACATCATGAGCAAGACCGGCCGCACCCGCGAGCAGGCAGTGGCGGAACTTGCAAAACACAACCCGCAGGGCCGCCTCGTCACCCCGCAGGAAGTTGCCGACGCGGTGCTGTGGTTGTGCGGCCCCGGCGCCGGTTCGATCACCGGGCAGGCCATCGCGGTGGCCGGCGGCGAAATCTGATCCATCAACAAGAAGCATCGCAGGGAGCCCTCATGCAAAAGTTCGCCAATCCGGTCACGCTGCCGCTGATCGACTATACGCCGCAACATTTTCTGCTCGCGGTGGTCGACGGCATCGCCACGGTGACGCTGAACCGGCCGGAGCGGAAGAACCCGCTGACCTTCCAGAGCTACCGTGAACTGACCGATTTCTTCCGCGCCTGCGCCATGGACGACAGCGTCAAGTGCATCGTGGTCACCGGCGCCGGCGGCAATTTCTCGTCGGGCGGCGACGTGTTCGAGATCATCGGCCCGCTGGTACAGATGAACACCAAGGACCTCACCGCCTTCACCCGGATGACCGGCGATCTGGTCAAGGCGATGCGTGGCTGCCCGCAGCCGGTGATCGCCGCGGTGGAGGGCATCTGCGCCGGCGCCGGCGCCATCATGGCGATGGCCTCCGACCTGCGACTCGCCGCAACCGGCGCCAAGGTCGGCTTCCTGTTCAACAAGGTCGGGCTTGCGGGCTGCGACATGGGCGCCTGCGCGATCCTGCCGCGCATCATCGGTCAGTCCCGGGCCTCGGAGCTGCTTTATACCGGTCGCTTCATGACGGCCGAGGAGGGCGAGCGCTGGGGCTTCTTCAGCCGCATCGTGTCGCCGGAGCAGGTGCTCGGCCAGGCGCAGCTGCTCGCAAGACAGATCTCCGAAGGCCCGACCTTCGCCAACACCATGACCAAGCGCATGCTGGCGATGGAATGGGCGATGTCGGTGGAGGAGGCGATCGAAGCCGAGGCGGTGGCGCAGGCGTTGTGCATGACCACCGAGGACTTCGCCCGCGCCTTCGAGGCGTTTTCCAACAAGGTGAAGCCGCAGTTTCAAGGCAATTGACGCACTTGTCCCGGACGCGGCGCGGCACCCTTGTGCCGCTCCGCGTCCGGGACCGTACCAAGCGCCGGCGTTTCGGACGGCCTCGGCTCTGCGGAGCACTACGCTGCCTTCGGCAGCGCATTGCGCCGCATCCGGGGCAGAAACATTCCGCCGGCAGGGGCCGCGATTTGATCTGGGTCAAAAGGCGCCGGCTGCCGCGCAAACGGGCTTGCGCCTAATTACTTTAAGGTTAAAGTATCTCGTCTGAAGCTCAGGACGCGGAGATTGTTATGAAGATCGCAATCATTGGCGGCGGCCCGGCGGGCCTCTACGCAGGCATCCTGCTGAAGAAGCAGCGGCCGCAGGCCGACATCACCATTTACGAGCGCAACCGTCCCGACGATACCTTCGGCTTCGGCGTGGTGTTCTCCGATGCGACCCTCGACAACTTTGAAAAATACGACCTGCCGAGCTACCAGCGCATCACCCAGGAGTTCGCCTACTGGGACGATATCGCCGTGCATTTCCGCGGTACCGTGCACCGCGTCGGCGGTAACGGCTTCTGCGGCTGCTCCCGCCGCACCCTGCTGATGATCCTGCAGGAGCGCGCCCGCGAGCTCGGCTGCAAGCTGCTGTTCGAGATCGATATCACCGACGAGAGCCGGTTCGCCGACGCCGACCTGATCGTGCTGTCGGACGGCATCAACAGCCACTTCCGCAACAAGTACATCGAGCACTTCCAGCCCGAGGTGGATCTGCGCTCCAACAAGTTCACCTGGATGGGGTCGACCCGGCCGCTCGACGCCTTCACCTTCCTGTTCGAGGAGACCGAATGGGGTCCGTTCATCGCCCATGCCTATCAATACGAGGCGGGCCGCTCGACCTGGATCTTCGAGACCGATCCCGAGACCTTCAAGCGCGCCGGCCTCGAAGGGCTGAGCGAGCAGCAATCGGCCGAGCGCATGGAGCAGATCTTCGCGGGCTTCCTCGAGGGCCACAGACTGCTGATCAACCGCTCGATGTGGCGCAATTTCCCGATGATCCGCAACAAGCGCTGGGTCAAGGACAACATGGTGCTGCTCGGCGATGCCAAGGCGACCGCGCATTTCTCCATCGGCTCCGGCACCAAGCTGGCGATGGAGGACGCCATCGCACTCTATGAATCGATGGGCCGTGCGCCGACGGTGGAAGCCGCGCTCGACGATTACGAGCACGGCCGCCGCGAGGAGACCGAGAAGATCCAGCACTCCGCCGACGTCTCGCTGGTCTGGTTCGAGCATGTCGACCGCTTCTGGGATTTCGACCCTGTGCAGTTTGCCTTCGGCGTGATGACGCGGTCCAAGGCGATCACCTACGACAACCTCACTTTGCGCGCTCCGGGCTTCGTCAAGCAGGTCGACAAGGCTTTTGCGGAGCAGGTCCGCGCCAGCGGTTTTGACGTCGACGTGAAGAAGCCGGCGGCGCCAATGTTCCAGCCGCTCAGGCTGCGCGAGATGGTGCTGGCCAACCGCGCCGTGGTCTCGCCGATGTGCATGTACTCGGCGAAGGAAGGCGTGCCCGGCGATTTCCATCTGGTGCACTACGGTTCGCGCGCCATCGGCGGCGCCGGCCTGGTCTTCACCGAAATGACCTGCGTCGGCCGCGACGCGCGGATTACGCCCGGTTGCGCGGGACTGTGGAACGACGAACAGCAGGCGGCGTGGACCCGCATCGTCGATTTCGTGCACGCCAATTCGGCGACGAAGATCTGCCTGCAGTTGGGCCATGCCGGACGCAAGGGCGCGACCAAACTGATGTGGGACGGCATGGACCGTCCGCTGGCCGAGGGCGCGTGGGACATCGTATCGGCGTCGCCGATCCCGTATTTTCCCGACAGCCAGGTGCCGCGCGAGATCGACCGCGCCGCCATGGATGCGGTGAAGGCGGAGTTCGTGGCCGCAGCCGAGCGCGGCGACGCCTGCGGCTTCGACATGCTCGAAATGCACGCGGCCCACGGTTATCTGCTGGCCAGCTTCATCTCTCCGCTGACCAATCGGCGCACCGATGACTACGGCGGCTCGCTGGACAATCGCCTGCGCTTCCCGCTGGAAGTATTCGCAGCCATGCGTGCCGCGTGGCCGGCGCACAAGCCGATGTCGGTGCGCATCTCCGCCACCGACTGGGCCGAAGGCGGCATCACCGGCGACGATGCGGTGCTGATCGCGCGTGCTTTCGCCGAAGCCGGCGTCGATCTGGTGGACATTTCCACCGGCCAGACAGTGCGCGAGGCGCAGCCGATCTATGGCCGCATGTTCCAGACGCCGTTCTCCGAACAGGTTCGCAACGAGGGCCGTGTCGCCACCATGTGCGTCGGCAACATCACGACCGCGGACCAGGTCAATACCATCGTCGCGGCCGGCCGCGCCGATCTGGTGGCGCTCGGCCGTCCGCATCTGGTCGACCCGTCATTCACCATAAAGGCCGCCGCCTGGTATGGCGCTAAGGATGCCTATTGCCCGCCGCAATACATGCCCGGCAAGGAGCAGATCTTCCGCAACAGCGTCCGCGACAAGCTGGATTTTGAGGACCTGAAAATTAAGGCTAAGCCGAAGACCCGCGCCGAGCTGCGCGCCGAAGCCGCCAAGCCGCTTGCAGCGGAATAAGCGGTCATGCGACGCTGACGGAAATGGAGCGCGCGGACACCTCTCCCCACCGGGGAGAGGTCGCCTGGCGAAGCCGGGCGGGTGAGGGGGCGCAGAACTCTCGATGGCGCGTTGCCCCCTCACCCGGCTTCCACATGCTTTGCATGTGAAAGCCTCCACCTCTCCCCGATGGGGAGAGGTGGAGGCAGGCCGGTGTTTCGTACGCTAGTAACCAAGTGGAGCAGGGCTGATGAAGGCAATCATCGTTGGCGGCGGCGTAGGCGGTCTCACCACGGCGCTGATGCTGCGGGCGCGCGGCATCGATTGCGAATTGTACGAGCAGGCGGACTCGATCCGCGAACTCGGCGTCGGCATCAACACGCTGCCGCATGCGATCCGCGAACTCGCCGGCCTCGGCCTGCTCGATGCGCTCGACGCGGTCGCCATCCGCACTGACGAGCTGCACTACCTCAACCGCCACGGCCAGGAAGTCTGGCGCGAGGGCCGCGGCCATGGTGCCGGCCACGACGTGCCGCAGTTCTCGATCCATCGTGGCCGCCTGCAGAGCGTGATCCACAAGGCGGTCGAGCAGCGCCTCGGGACGCAGGCGATCCATACCGGACGCCGGCTCGGCTCGTTCACCCAGGACGAAGGCGGTGTCACCGCCTATTTCTTCGACCGCACTGGCGCCCATGTGGAAACCGCGCGCGGCGATATCCTGATCGGCGCTGACGGCATTCATTCCAAGGTGCGCAGCACGCTGTTTCCCGACGAGGGCGGACCGGTCTGGAACGGGCTGATGCTGTGGCGCGGCGCGCGCGACTGGCCGGCGTTCCTCACCGGCAATTCGATGATCGTCGCCGGCGGGCTGCATGCCAAGGTGGTGGTCTATCCGATCGCCGAGGGCTCGAGCCCGTCGACCCGGCTCACCAACTGGGCGGTGCTGGTCAAGATCGGCGAGGGCGGCTCGCCGCCGCCGCGCCGCGAAGACTGGTCGCGGGTCGGCAAGCGCGACGAATTGATGCCGCATGTGGCACGCTTCAACGTACCGCATGTCGACGTGCCGGCGCTGATTACGGCTACGCCGGAATTCTGGGAATATCCGTGCTGCGACCGCGATCCGCTGCCGTACTGGTCGAGCGGCCGCGTCACTTTGCTCGGTGACGCCGCTCATCCGATGTATCCGGTCGGCTCCAACGGCGCCTCGCAGGCGATCCTCGATGCCCGCGCGCTGGCGGATTCCCTGGCCCATGCCGAGCATCCGCGTCAGGCGCTGATGGCCTATGAGCGCAAGCGGCTGCCGATGACCGCGGAGATCGTCCGCGCCAACCGCCGCGGCGGCCCCGAGGGCGTCATCGACGCCGTCGAACAGATCGCGCCGGATGGTTTTGATCACATCGACAACGTGCTCAGCTATTCGCAGCGCGAGGCCATCGTGCGCGGCTACGCCAGCAAGGCGGGCTTTGCAGCGCTTCCTGGCTTGTCGGTGGTGGGCGGGTAGGCTGCAGCGGCGAGCGTAAGCGGCGCCGACTGCTCTTCCTTCCCCTCTCCCACGGCGCCGCGCAGCGGCGTCTGGCGGGAGAGGGTGGATCGAACCGCGAAGCGGTTCGAGACGGGGGCTCTTACTCGCGTCGGAGCCTGCGGCCTTTCCCTCTCCCGCCCTCACTTCGTTCGGGCCCCTCTCCCGCGGCGCGCAGCTTTGCTGCGCTGGGGGAGAGGGAAGTGCTCACGCCCCCGGAGGCGGCGGCAGGAAGTGGATGTTGTATTCCGCGGCCAGCGCCACCACGTCCGCCGGGTTCTGCTCCTTCATGTTGTGGATCGCCCAGAACAGGTCGTAGAGCCGCCGGCTCGGCGACACCCAGAACAGCACCTTGGCCGACTGGCTGGTCTTGTTGAAGATGCCGTGCGGGATGCCGCGCGGCAGTCGCACCAGGTCGCCCGGCGTGGCCTGGGTCTCGCCGTCGCCCAGCATGAAGTCGAGCTTGCCCTCGAGGATGTAGAGATACTCGTCCTGGTCGGGATGGATGTGCGGCGGCACGAAGGTGCCGACCGGGAAGGTGGCGTGCCAGGAGAACGAGTCCTCTGTGCAGTTCTTCGGCACGTAGGTCTGGCCGAGAATGCTCCAGGAGATGCCCTGCATGCCCTCGTTGGCCCGGGTGATGCCGGCGATTTCAGTTTTCATGTTGCTTCCTTCCCTTGGATACGACGCCCCGCGAGGCGCATTGTTAAACGTGCAGGAACCGATCCTTGACGGTAGGATCGTCCTTCAACTCGGCCGAGGTGCCGGTCCACACCACGCGGCCCTTCTCGATGATGACGTGGCGATCCGCGAAGGCGGCCAGCGCGTCGACGTTCTTGTCGATCACCAGGATCGATTGGTGCTCGGCCTTGAGTTTCTTCAGGCAATTCCAGATCTCGATGCGGATCAAGGGCGCTAGCCCTTCGGTGGCCTCGTCGAGGATCAGCAGCTTCGGATTGGTCATCAGCGCGCGGCCGACAGCCAGCATCTGCTGCTCGCCGCCGGACAGTTGCGTGCCCATGTTGCCGCGGCGTTCCTTGAGCCGGGGAAACAGCTCGTAGATCCGCTCCAGCGTCCAGCGTGCCGGCGGTTCGCGCACGGCGGCGGTTGCCAGCAGGTTTTCCTCCACCGTCAGCGTCGGGAAGATCTGCCGTCCCTCCGGCACCAGTCCGATGCCGGCCTGCGCGATCTTGTAGGGTGGCAGGCCGGTCAGCGGCTTGTCATCGAAGGTCACGCTGCCGCCGGTCGACGGCAGCAGGCCCATGATGGTGTTGATGGTGGTGGTCTTGCCCATGCCGTTGCGGCCGAGCAGGGTGACCACCTCGCCGGCGCCGATGCGCAGCGAGATATCGAACAGCACCTTGGCGGCGCCGTAGGCGGCCTGCAGGTTGGCGACGTCGAGCATCAGGCCTCCTCGCCGAGATAGGCAGCGCGCACGTCCGCATTGTCGCGCACGCTCTGCGGCGGACCGGAGGCGATGATGCGGCCGTAGACCAGCACCGAGACGCGGTCCGCCAGCGCGAACACCGCATCCATGTCGTGTTCGATCAGCACGATCGGCAGTTCGCGCCGCAGCTCCTGCAGCGTGGCGATCAGCCGCTGCGACTCGTCGTGGCTGGTGCCGGCGAGCGGTTCGTCGAGCAGCAGCAGCTTCGGCTTCGCGGCAAGCGCGATGGCAATCTCCAGCTGGCGTTTTTCGCCGTGCGACATCTGCCCGGCCGGGACCAGGGCGCGGGCGGCCAGGCCGAAGCGCGTCAGCAGCCCCATGGCGATGTCGTTGAGATCGGCCTCGGCGGCGGCATTGCCGAAGAAGCGGAAGCTCGAGCCGTGCTGCGCCTGCGCGGCAATGGCGACATTCTCCAGCGCCGAGAAGCGCGGCAGGATCGAGGTGATCTGGAACGAGCGCACCAGTCCGAGTTTGGCGCGCTCGGCCATCGGCAGCCGCGTGACGTCGTGACCGTGGAAGATGATGCTGCCGGAATTCGGCGAGGCGAGGCCGGAGATCTGGTGGATCAAGGTGGTCTTGCCGGCGCCGTTGGGACCGATGATGGCGTGCAGCTCGCCGGCCGCGACCTCCAGCGAGACGTCGTCGGTCACGCGCAGCGCGCCGTAGCTCTTGCACAGGTTCTTCAGCTGCAGCGGTGCTGTGCTCATGGCTTGCTCCCCAGCCACCCGCCGATGCCGCCGCGCGCGTACAGCACGACGAGGATCAGGATGGGCCCGAAGATCAGCGCCCAGTGCTCGGTGTAATGCGACAGCAATTCCGCCAGCAGGCTGAACACCGCGGCGCCGATGATGGCGCCGTGCAGCGAGCCGATGCCGCCGAGCACGATGACGAAGATCAGGTCGCCGGAGCGCTGCCAGGCGGTGTAAGCGGGGCTGACGAATTCGGTCTGGTTGGCGAGCAGGCAGCCGGCCACGCCGGCGATCATCCCGGCAATCACATAGGCCGTGAGCTGGTAGCGATAGGGCGCAAAGCCGATCGCCTCCATGCGCACCGGATTTTCGCGGATGCCGCGCAGCACGCGTCCGAAGCGCGACGCCACGATCGCCCGCAGCAGCAGATATGCACCGAGCAGCAGGGCGAAGCAGAGGTAGTACAGCGCCTTGTCGTTCTTCAGGATGTTCGATCCGAACAGCAGGCTGCGCGACGCCACGCTGAGGCCGTCGTCGCCGCCATAGGCGGCGAGCGACGTCGCGAGGAAGAACAGCATCTGGCCGAACGCCAGCGTGATCATGATGAAATAGACGCCCTTGGTGCGCAGCGAGATGGCGCCGGTGATCAGCGCGAACAGGAACGACACCAGAAGCGCCGTGCCGAGCTGGACAAAGCCGTCATTGATGCCGTGGCTGGACAGGATCGCCACGCTGTAGGCGCCGATGCCGATAAAGGCGGCGTGGCCGAACGAGATCATGGCTCCAAAGCCGATCAGCAGGTCCAGCGACATGGCGGCCAGCGCCAGGATCATGATCCGCGACGCCAGCGCCAGGATGAACGACTGCGGCCCGTAGACGGCCGCCAGCGGCAGCAGCGCGAACAGCGCGAACACGACCGCCGGCAGCACGAAGGCGCGGCTGCGGCGCGCGGGTGCAGGGACGGTCTCGAGATCGATGAGCTTGCTCACGTGTTGTCCCGTCATGATTTGGTCGGGAACAGGCCGGACGGCCGGAAGAACAGCACCGCGGCCATCAGGATGTAGATCAGCATCGGCGCAATGGCGCGGCCGATCTGGCTCGCCGCCGCCGGATCGAGCAGCATCTTCAGCAGCGTCGGCGCCATGAAGCGGCCGAGCGTATCGACGAGGCCGATCAGCAGCGCCGCAATGAACGCGCCGCGGATCGAGCCGATGCCGCCGATCACGATGACCACGAAGGCGAGGATCAGCACATTGTCGCCCATGCCCGGCTCCACCGACAGGATCGGCGCCACCATGGCGCCGGCGAAGCCCGCGAGCATGGCGCCGACGCCGAACACGATGGTGAACAGCAGGCGGATGTTGACGCCGAGCGCGGAGACCATCGCCGCATTGCTGGCACCGGCGCGCACCAGCATGCCGAGCTTGGTCCGGTTGACGATGAGATACAGGGCCAGTCCGACCGCGAGGCCGACGGCGATGATGACCAGGCGATACACCGGATACAGCATGCCGTCGGCGATCTCGACGGCGCCGCTCAGCGCATCGGGGATCGGCACGCTCAGCGGGGCCGCACCCCAGATGAACTTCACCGCCTGATTGAGGAAGATGATGACGCCGAAGGTGGCCAGCACCTGGTCGAGATGGTCGCGGTCATAGAGGTGACGGAAGATCAGCAGCTCCAGCAGCAGGCCGAAGATCAGTGCCGTGGGCAGCGCCAGCGCCAGGCCGGCGAGGAAGCTTCCGGTCATGGCCGTGAACGCCGCCACCAGATAGGCGCCGACCATGTATTGAACGCCATGGGCGAGATTGATGAAGTCCATAACGCCGAACACCAGCGTCAGGCCGGCGGCGATCAGGAACAGGATCAGCCCGAACTGCAGGCCGTTGAGGATCTGGACAAGAGCAAGGGTGAGCGTCATGCGGCCTGGTTACCAATTGCGCCAGCGAACCTGTTCGCGTGGCTGAAATCCGTCGCCGCGTCCGGGCTTAGTAACCTCTCCCCGCACTTGCGGGGAGAGGCGGATGTCGCGCGCAGCGCGATATCCGGGTGAGGGGCCGGGCACGCGCTCAACTCAACTGCGGTCTTCGCGGATCGGAAGAGCCCCTCACCCCGACCCTCTCCCCGTGAAGGACGGGGAGAGGGAGAAGCGGCGGCTCCGCAATCGTGCTTGCTTACTGCGCGACGCAATCCTTGGCGTACTTGTCGGCGTAGTTCGTGAATACCTTTTCCACGATCTCGGTCTGGAACTTGCCATCGGCGCGCTTGGCGACCTTGGTCAGGTAGAAGTCCTGGATCGGATAGCCGTTGCCGCTGAACTTGAAACCGCCGCGCAGCGAGGTGAAGTCGGCCTTTTTCATGGCCGCGCTCACCTTGGCCTTGTCCGACAGGTCACCCTTGACGGCGACGACGGCGCTGTTGATCAGCATCGCCGCGTCGTAGGACTGGAATGCGTAGGTGGCGGGCACGCTGTTGTAGGCCTTCTCGTATTCCGCGACGAACTTCTTGTTGGCGGCGGTGTCGAGGTTGGGCGCCCAGTTCGAACCGCCAAACATGCCGACCGCTGCGTCCTGCTGCGCCGGCAGCGTGGATTCATCCACGGTGAAGGCCGATAGGAACGGAATGCGGTCGGACAGGCCGGCCTGCTTGTACTGCTTGACCAGATTGACGCCCATGCCGCCGGGCATGAAGGTGAACACGGCGTCGGGCTTCATCGATGCGATCTTGGACAGTTCGGCCTGGAAGTCGAGGTTGCCCAGCGGAATGTAGGATTCCTCGACGATCTCGCCCTTGAAGTCCGTCTTGAAGCCGGCGACCGAGTCCTTGCCGGCCTGATAGTTCGGCACCATCAGATAGACCTTCTTGTAGCCGCGGTCCTGCGCGACCTTGCCGAGGATCTGGTGGATCTGGTCGTTCTGGTACGAGGTGACGTAGAAGAACGGGCTGCATTCCTTGCCGGCGAAGCTCGATGGACCGGCATTCGGGCTGATCAGGAAGGTCTTGTTCTCGATCACCGGCTTGTGGATGGCGCCGAGGATGTTGGAGAAGATCGGGCCGACCACGAAGTCGACCTTGTCGCGCTCCAGCAGGGCCTTGACCTTGGTGACGGCGACGTCGGGTTTCAGCTCGTCGTCGACGACGATGACTTCGACGTCCTTGCCGCCCATCTTGCCGCCGAGATCCTTGACCGCGAGGTTGAAGCCGTCGCGGGCCTGCTGGCCGAGCACGGCGCCGGCGCCCGACAGCGACACGATCACGCCGACCTTGATCTTCTCCTGCGCCATCGCCTGTCCGGCGATCACGCTTGCCAGGACGGCAAGTCCGGCGAGTTTCACATGCTGCTTCATGACTTCTCCTCTGCTCGGCCGCGCATTGCGCCGAAATTCCGCCAACCCAAATTCAGCCTTCGACGGCAGCTTATTCCGATGATGGCTGCCGCCGCAAGCAAACCAAAGGCGGGCAGCCCGACCGGAAACCCCATGCAAGCGGCGCGCCAATTTCTTTGAACCTTAAAGAAGTTTGCCGGGGAGGCCAGTCGGGTGGCTGCGGCGTTTTGACTTGCGGACGTCCGGGAATTCCTTGAAGGTCAAAAGGATCGGCTGGCGCATGCGCGGCGAGTTGTGGATTGCTGCGCTCCGTTGCTGCCGCGAAGGTTCTCGGGAGGTAACATCGCATCATGGATCTCGATTCCGAAACCAAGGCCTCCGAGCATTCCGAAGATCACGGCGACGAGTTGCGGCTGTGGCTGCGGCTTCTGACCTGCACGACCCTCATCGAGGGCGAAGTGCGCAGCCGCCTGCGCGAGCGCTTCGACGTGACGCTGCCGCGCTTCGACCTGATGGCGCAGCTCGACAAGGTGCCGGACGGCATGACGCTGTCGGATGTCTCCAAGCGCATGATGGTCTCCAACGGCAATGTCACCGGCCTGGTCGAACGGCTGGTGGAGTCCGGCCATATCGATCGTCGCACCTCGGAGGCCGATCGCCGCGTGCAGGTGATCCGCCTGACCAAGAGCGGCCGCGCCGAGTTTCGCAAGATGGCGGAAGAACACGAGACGTGGATCGCTGAAATCTTCGGCGACCTGGCGCCGAAGGATGTCCGCGAGTTGATGCGGCTTCTGGCCAAGACCAAGGCGTCGGCGCAGAAGGCGGCGCAGAAGCCGGCAACCGGCAAGGGCTCGTGAACGTGGCGATCGATTACGAGGTCGAATACAATAACCGCGCGCGGGTGCCGGAAAATCCGGCGCTGATCGCCGGCTGGGCGCGTGACGCCAAGGCCTATCGCGAGGCGCGGACAGGGCGCTGGCACGTTATTCCCTATGGTGCCGGCGCGCGCCACAGCATCGATTTCTTTGCCGCCGAGGGGCAGGGGCCGATCGCCGTGTTCATCCATGGCGGCTACTGGCAGGCGCTGGACAGCTCGTTCTTCAGCCATCTGGCCGGCGGCCTCAATGCCCACGGCATCAGCGTTGCCGTCCCGAATTACGATCTCTGCCCGACGGTCACCGTCGACGACATCATCGATCAGACCCGGCTGGCGATGCGCGAACTCGCAAAGCTCGGCCAGCCCTTGGTGGTCAGCGGTCACTCGGCCGGCGGACACCTTGCGGCCTGCATGCTGGCGACCGACTGGCGCGCCATCGATCCGGCGTTGCCGGACAATCTGATCGCCGCCGCCTATGCCATATCCGGCCTGTTCGATCTGGTGCCGCTGGTCGGCACCAGCATCAACACAGCCTTGCATCTGGATGATGCTGCGGCGCGGCGCGCGAGCCCGCTGCTGTGGCCGAAGCCCGTGCGCGGCAGCCTCGACGCGGCGGTCGGCGCTCTGGAGAGCGCGGAGTATTTCCGCCAGAGCGAGAGCATCGTCGCTGCGTGGGGTGGTGCTATCGCGACGCGGTTTGAGGTGATTCCCGACGCCAACCATTTTACCGCGATCGCGCCGCTGGCCGATCCGCAATCGCCGATGACGCTGCGTATCAGGCAATTGGCGCGCCGTTAGGCGGGGTTTGCCTAAACATCTCGCGCCGCCAGGGCAAAAAATCGCGACCCGGCGGCTGGTGCCAGTTGCACGAATTTGTTTTAGGTTTAAAATGATATTCAGATGACGCTGCCGGGCGTCTTGACGTGACAGGAGCATGCAATGGCCGTCGCCGAAGCTCGACTCACCAAGGCCTACACTGCCCATATCGATACGTTCGCGCGCGACAACATGCCGCCGCCCGAACAGCTGCCGGACTTTCTGTTCACCCGGCCGGAGTTTCAATATCCCGCGCGCATCAACTGCGTGGTGCCGTTTCTCGACCGCTGGGTCGATGAGGGCCACGGCGATGCGCCGTGCATGTTCGGTCTCACCGACAGCTATACTTATCGCGAGCTGCAGGCGCTGGTGAACCGGATCTGCAACGTGCTGGTCGGCAAGCTCGGGCTGGTGCCGGGCGGCCGTGTGATGCTGCGCTCCGCCAACAATCCGATGATGGTCGCCACCTATCTCGCGGTCATCAAGGCCGGCGGCGTCTGCGTCGCCACCATGCCGCTGCTGCGCGCCAAGGAACTGACCTATCCGATCCAGAAGGCGAAGATCGCGCTGGCGCTGTGCGACGGCAAGCTGTCCGACGAAATGGAAAAGGCGAAAGCCGCCGCACCCGAGCTGAAGCGCGTCGTCTACTGGGGCACCGGCAAGCCGGAGTCGCTGGAGGCATTGATCGCCGACGCCAGCCCGGACTTCACCGCGGTCGATACCGCCTCCGACGATATCTGCCTGATCGCCTTTACCTCGGGCACCACCGGCGAGCCGAAGGGCACCATGCATTTTCACCGCGACATGCTCGCGGTGTGCGACGGCTTTGCCCGCAACGTGCTACGCGCCGAGCCGTCCGACCGCTTCATCGGCTCGGCGCCGCTGGCCTTCACCTTCGGCTTCGGCGGCGTGCTGTTCCCGCTGCATATCGGCGCGTCCTTCGTGGTGCTGGAAAAGGCCGGGCCGGACGAGTTGCCGCCGGCGATCGAGAAGTTCAAGGTCACGGTGTGCTTCACCGCGCCGACCTCCTATCGCGCCATGCTCGCCAAGATGGGCACCCACGACATCTCCAGCCTGCGCAAATGCGTGTCGGCCGGCGAGACCTTGCCGATCGGTACCTACGACGCCTGGCTGAAGGCCACCGGCATCAAGCTGATGGACGGCATCGGCGGCACCGAGATGCTGCACATCTTCATCTGCGCCACCGAGGACGAAATTCGCCCGGGCTCCACCGGCAGACCGGTGCCCGGCTATGAGGCCAAGATCATCGACGAGGAGGGCCGCGACGTGCTGCCCGGCACCCTGGGACGGCTCGCCGTGCGCGGCCCCACCGGTTGCAAGTATCTCGCCGATCCCAGGCAGCTGAAATTCGTGCAGAACGGCTGGAACCTGACCGGCGACACCTTCATCATGGATGAGGATGGCTACTTCTGGTACAAGTCGCGCTCCGACGACATGATCGTCTCGGCCGGCTACAACATCGCCGGCCCCGACGTCGAAGCCGCTCTGCTGACCCATCCCGCGGTGGCGGAATGCGGCGTGGTCGGTTCGCCCGACGAGGCGCGCGGCATGCTGGTGAAAGCCTATGTCGTGCTGGCGCCGGGCTTTACCGGAGACGATGCGCTGACCCTCGAGTTGCAGAACCACGTCAAGCGCGAGATCGCCCCCTACAAATATCCGCGCGCCATCGCGTTTGTGGAGCAACTGCCGAAGACCGAGACCGGAAAGCTGAAGCGCTTTGCGCTGCGCCAGATGGCGACGGCTGCTGAATGAAATGAGACATCTATGTCCGAAGGAGATTTGCCGGTGACCGCGCCAAAGAGCCCCACGCTGACCGTGGTTCCGAGTTCGAAGGTCGATGCGCATCTGTCGGCGCCGCGTGTGCTGCAGCCCTCAGGCTGGCCGGCGCCGAAGGGCTATGCCAACGGCATGAGCGCCGACGGCCGCATTGTGGTGACCGGCGGCGTGATCGGCTGGGATACCGCCGGCCATCTGCCGGCCGACTTCACCGCCCAGGTGCATCAGGCGCTGAGCAACATCGCCGCGATCCTGAGCGAGGGCGGCGCCAAGCCCGAGCATCTGGTCCGCCTGACCTGGTATGTCGTCGACATGGAAGAATATCTCGGCAACCTGAAAGCGCTCGGCAAGATCTATCGCGAGATCTTTGGCGCGCATTATCCGGCCATGGCGCTGGTGCAGGTGGTGCGGCTGGTCGAGCTCGCCGCCCGCGTCGAAATCGAAGCCACTGCGGTGGTGCCGCGCTAGGTGCGCGGCGCGCGCGTGGCGATGCCACGCCTCAGCGGCTGACCACCAGGCGCAGCCGCGGCCTCGCGGGAGTCGTGCAGGCGGCGGTCCGGGCCGCCTCAAGCTCCGCCGCCAGCGTCAGCACCCGGCCGTCCGTCGAATTGAGCGCACAGGTCGAGAACTGGTCCACCGAGCGGGCCAGCGCCTGGGTCTCCGCGTCGGTCTTGGTGATCTTTGCCAGTCGCAGCACCATGCCGCCGAGACTCACCAGCAGCTCGTCGAGAGCCTTGTCGATTTTCGCGATCTCGTCCTTCATGCGTCAGCTCCATTTCCATGGTCGCCGGGATAATGGGCGCGACGAAGGCACGTTCCTGCGGCCGGGCCGTGATGGTTAACGCGCAGTTAACGGGTTACGCGAGCGCGACCAACGCCAGCACCAGCAGCAACGCGAGCATGAGCGCCGCGACCAGCCGCCAGTTCCGCGGGTCGGGGGCGAGCATCCGGCGCCGGGTGATGAGGTCGTGGAGCATGCGACGTCCTCGTGGAAATGACCGACACGATCTGGGCCCACAGGGGCATACGCCGGGAACGGGTTAGATTGCGACGCGTACCGATGCGTTGCTGTCGCGACGAGAAGCCGGCAAAATCGCCGCGTCCAACATCCCCGTTATGGCCGGCTGTCACCCGGCGTATGCGCCTGACAATGACGGGCGGGGCATTTGGTTGCAGCGGGGCGTGAATAAGACCCGCATGGTATTCAGCGAGCGCGCCTGCTTTGCCGGGCATGACGCATCGCACGCAAGCTGCATGGACATGATGCATGCGGCGCGCAATTGAACCCCGCGAAGCGCCACGCGACCAATCCGCATGCAGAACACATCCGCCATCAAAGGCCGTATGGGCCGGGCCCGCTACTGGATCTGGAGCGGCCTTTGCGCACTGGCCGCGATGGTCGGGCTGGTTCTGGTCGTCGGCACGGTCAACCAGACCAGTCAGAGCCCGGTGAATGTCCCGGCCACCATCGCGGCGATTGCAGGCGCTTTCATGTTCGTTGCGGCGTGCGTGGCGCTGGTCGTGATCGGCGTCTGGCGGCTGCATGACCGCGGCAAGTCCGGCTTCTGGATCGTCCTGTATTACGGTGCGCCGTCGGTTCTGGCGCTGATGGCCGTCGGCCCGCAAACGGACGGCATATTGCAGAACGGGCTTGCTCTGGCGATTCTGGGTTGGGCGATGATCGACCTTGGAGCTCTGGAGGCCGCCGAGCCGCTCGCGGCGTAGCAGATGGCCGATCCCGCCTGTCGTTTCGCCGATGCGGTTACGCGCGGTCGCTCACGCACTCTTCTTCAGCTTGCGGGCACGGCGCAGGTCAGCGTTGAGCTGGGCCTGCCAGCCCTTGCCGAGCGCGCGATAGGTTTCCAGCACGTCGGCATCGAGCCGCAGCGTCACCGAGCCCTTCGGCTTGTCGCCGAGCGGCGGTCGCCCGAGCCGGATGACCTTGGCGCCCTGGGTGATCTCGCCGGTCCGGAAGAACTCATCGAGCACTTCCGGCGCATCATCGGGGTCATCAGTCAGCGGCTCGCCGAAAGAGCGCGAGCCAACGAGCTTCTTCCTTGGCATGGCAGTATCTCATTGAAATGACGTGGCGGGCGTCGCCACGCGGGGTCCAGACGATCAACACCATCCTCGACCGGACGCGGCCGGCAGCGATGTAGCGCACCTCGCCATAGTCGAAACGGTCATCGACCTTTGTCACCACGTCCCCCGGAACGCTTCGTCGGCGTCGGCGTCGGCTTCCAGATCCAGCCCGCGCTCGCGCAACGTCACCGCGCGCTTGCGCGATCGCAAGTGATGTGGTGACGGCGCGGATCGTACGCGATCATCCGATTTATGTAGTGGCAAAATTGCGCGGTGTCGAGGATTATGTCATGACATAATGCGGCGATACTCAGTAGATGGCGTAGCCCGGATGGGCGAAGCGATATCCGGGTTTCGATTGTTGCCGCTGATACCGCATGGCGCTCCGCTCGTGCGGACGACGCGCCGAGCTAGTTCCAGTCGGGACCTGCGCGATGTCGATGACATGTCGATCGGCGCCGGCCGTGATGAGCATTGACGGCACAGGTGATCTCCCGATTGTGCGATTGGCGTCGGCGAAACGGTTCCTGAGTTCGGTTCCCGACACAAAAAACCCCTGCGGCACTGGGGGAACCTAAATTTCTTCGCCGCATTTAAGGAGTGTATTTCGCGGAGGAGCCCGACCATGGACGATCTCAAAAAGACCGGTCAGCAGGATCGCAGCAAGATCAATATGCACGAAGATCACGAGGTCAAGTACTGGACGAAACAGCTCGGCGTTTCAAAGGACGAACTACAGAAGGCCGTCGATAAAGTCGGCAACGGCGCCGCCGCCGTTCGCAAGCAGCTCGGCCAATGAAACCGATCGTGAAGAGCTGGACAGAGCAGGAGCTGGTTCGGCTGAGGCAGATGGTGCTGTCGGGGGCATCTGTGGCCAGATGCTCGGCCGCCTTCAATCGCCCCAGCAACTCGGTCAGGAATCAGGCCCGCAGAATGGGCATCCCGTTTGTCGGAGCGCGGATTGTCAAAGCCGCGCAGAGGGCGAAGATCGCCTCTGCCGAAAGCAAGTTGCCGCCGGGCAGCTGGCGATACGATGGCACCCGAGTCTGATCTCATTCTGCAATTGAGAGCGGAACGACTGGCGGCGGTGACGTGCTTCTCGATGTCACGGCGCACCGAATGTAGTTCAGATCTGGCCCGCGTTCGACGCGTGGATCGGTACCTGGTATCCGCAGCGTGGGCAACATATTGAGTTGTCCATAGCGCCCATCACGTTGGGCGGCCCAACGGCAATGCCGGTGAGAAGTTCCCGGCGGCTGTATGTCGGATAGGCGACAAACGATTTAAGTCGCTTCTCGAACATAGACGGGTGTATGGTTCGGTATCGGCGGTCTTCCTGGCATTCGCTGACAGAGAGTTCGGTCATGCTCCCGCCTGGCGAGGGAGCTATGTCAGAAGCCGAACTCGTTTCGATTTCCAAACATCGCTACAGCGCCACGGAATTGGCCGATCTTCGGCGGGCCTCCATCCTGCTCGCAAGGGGTCTGCCCGTGGGCGCCGACCGCAACCAGCATCGCCAGATCGCCGTCTCACTCCGAGTGCTTTTCAGCAGCGAGAAGTGGCTCGAAGCAAATGGCCTCGCCACCCCAACGGAGAGAATTCCATGAAGCGTCCGATCAACGGCCCCGACATGCACGACTGGCAGACACGCGCAGATGACGCCCTGGAATTGGCGCGAGCGATGCCCCCGGGCGCGGAGCGTATCGATGCGTTCAAGAAGGCCGGGATGCTCCGTAACGCCGCCGAGGCCAAAGCTATTTTCGTGCCGTCCATGTTTGCGAACACAACTCCGAAATCTGACAACTCATAATTGCGGGAGCCGTTATGTGGACCAGAATCACGCAATGGATGGAGACAACGAACGGCTTGGCGATCGGGGCCGTGCTCGACGGCACGCTGGCCGTCGCATTGGCGGCAATCGCGACCGCGAGCCTGCGGCTGCTGTTCGAATTGCTGTGAGCCTTGTCGCTGAGGTGGAAGCGCCGATGCGGCGCCGCGAGCATGCCCAGCCTCTCGACGTCGCCGGAAGTCGCTGTTGAGTGAACGGACGTGGCGACGCAGCGCGTAGGGCGGGTTAGCGCGCAGCGCGTAACCCGCCGGCTCCGGATTGCGGCTCACGATGGTGGGTTACGGCGCAAGGGCGCCTAACCCGCGCTGCGCTTGCTAACGTGACGAGTAGGGACAAGCATGATTCAATGCGTTGTATACTTCAAAGCATTTAAGAGGGCGGTTTCACCGCGATGCTCGATATGCGAGGTGCAGCTTGATCAAGCCGAAGAGGGAAATCAGCGATAGGATTTCACCGAACGCGAAAATGCTATGAAACAGGAAAGGATCTTCGGCCAGCGATACGTCGCGAGACAGTCCGATGGAATCCCATCCAACAGTCATCACGCCCTTGCTGTAATGGGCATATGGCAAGACAACGATGCCAAGGACGACGCAGAACACGAGAAACGCCCGCTTCCAATTTGACCAGGTCGCATAGTCGGCGACGAGTGCCTCAAAGCGTTCCCGCCCTTTTGCGCGGTCGTAAACAATAAGCTGTTTCCACATGCCTATCCTCCTCATGCCGAGCGCAGTGTATCCCTGCCATCTCTGGCTGAAGGCCAGGAAGATGCTCCGCAAGAACAAAAAGCACATGGACACGGTGAGAGGCGTCTGCCCGGACTGCAATTGGGAGGGCCTGCTGTTTCGCCGGTCCGATTACTCGCTTCTAATGAACGTCAAGCCGCCGGTCCGGATGATGCCAGAGGAGCGTCGGCCGCGCCAGCGCGTAACCCGCCGGCTCCGGATCGCGGCTCACGATGGTGGGTTACGGCGCAAGGGCGCCTAACCGACCCTACGCTTGCTGCCAATGATTGCGCCATCTGTGACCTAAGCAAATCCTGGCTTCGCCCAGTCCTGGCGGACAGAGGTGGTGACAGCCGGTCAATGGTGGAATGGTGGGCGCACAAGGGATCGAACCTTGGACCTCTCCCGTGTGAACCACAATCTGTAGACCCTAGCCAACCAGCCCTAGCCATAGTAAATTTGTAGAAGCGACTGTTAATTCTGGCATTTTTGTCATGTGCGGCCACTATAGACCATAGTGGTCCATAGCCCATTTTGTGTGCCCCTGTTGTGCCCTCCGCGAATTTTCCCTTGGGACACAAAGTCGAGGGAAGGTCTGAGGCCCGGTTCTTGCGGGTCCGATCATTCCCGCGCGGGCACAAAACGAAAAGGGCAGGGACCATGGGAGAGCCGATCAACTATCTGACGCTGACCGACACGGTCATCCGCGACGCGACAATGCCACCGGGCAAGGCGCAGCATTACCTCCACGACGACAAGCTGCCTGGTCTCGCGCTGCGCATGCGCGCGACCGGCGGCCGGACCTGGGTCTACCTGTTCACCAAGCCGGGAGTGAGGGGCACTCAGCGCAAGACCCTCGGGGCCTGGCCAAGGTTCAATGAGCGGGCGGCTCGTAAGGCCGCCACTATCGCCGCTGGTGAGGTGGTCACAGGGGTCGATCCGAACGACGCCAAGCGCGAAGCCAAGCGCCAGCAACTGGCCGAGATGCAGTGCACTACGCTGGTGGCCCTGATACGTGAAGACGGCCCCTATCAGACATCCCTGACCGGACGCCAATTCCTGAACTGGAAGCCAGCGATGTCCGCGCTGCGGCGCGGTCTCAAGGATCATCTGGATGTCGCCATCGGCGAATTGACGCGCCGGCAAATCATGGCGGCGGTGGATAAGATCACCAAGGCCGGTAAGCGCGGTGCGGCAAGGGACTTGCGCAAGCACGCCCACACATTCCTCGAATGGTGTGTCGGCGAAGGTTACGTCGAGGACAACGTGCTTGCCGGCTATCGCGCGCCCAAGGAAACTCGTGCGCAGAGGGTCGGGCGCCGAACCAAGGGCCGCGCGCTGATGGATGAGGAGATCATCAAGGTCTGGCACGCGGCCGGCAAGCTCGGGGCTTTTGGACAATTAGTACGCATGTGCCTGCTCGGCGGTCCACGCCGCAGCGAGCCAACCATCATTGAGTGGCGAAAGCACATCATGGATGACCGCATCACCTTCGATGCGGCGTGGACCAAGATGGGCCTGCATCACGACGTGCCGCGCACTCATCTCGTTGACGAGGTTGTAGCTGGGGCTGGTTCCTCGTTACAGATCGGGATAGACCCGAAGTATCATGCACCTGCCTTCACGAGACCCCACACTACACATTGTAGCACGGATTCCGAATCGAATCTATCTAGGCCAGATCATCTCACTCAGCGGCAACTGTCGGACTGGCAGATTTCACGATATAGCGTCCTCCAACGGGAGCGATCGTGAAGGCCGGCAAACAACTAGATTTCTGCGATCCCAGCGATCGAGCTCTTCCAGCGGATAGAGAATGGCTTTGCCGATCTTGATGAAAGATGGTCCGACCCTAATCGAACGCCAGTTGCGAAGGGTTCCCTCGTTGACCTGTCCGCGGTAACGCTCAACACCTCCTCAAGGGTGAGAAACACCAGACCTGCCGGAGGTACGAAGGAGCGGCTGATGACAAGACTATGCAATGAGCTGTTGCGTGTTCCAATTTACGTGAGGCTAGGATCGATGGTCATCGAGTAAACTCCGGTAAGTGCAGAAGACGGTCTGCAATCAAACATTGACTGATTGCAGTTTTGGAGAACGCCGTAAGCGGATTGCGACCGTTCCGATACACCAGTCTGAATGTCTGCGCTTCTCCGGTCACAGAACGCGCGTCGGCACCGAGCCGAAGCAAGCTCATGCACGAAACGCGGAATAAGCCGTTCTTGAATGGTAGCTTGTGGTGGATACGGTTGAAAAAGTCGAAAATCGATCGACCTAAAACTCTTCGCGAAGACCCGGGTTCGGTCTAATCGCCCCCTGCACGCGGCTTTAGCCGATCTTCGCTGACCCGTGATCGATTTTGCGAGATGCAACATGGTCCCTCACGTCAATATGCGCAAGGCTCACCAGTGAGACTAGAAAAATCCGAACCGGGGCCGACCACGACGTTTTCAACGCTATCGGCGCGAAGCGGTCATTGAGGTGTGGATGGTAGATTTCACTGGCTCGCGCTGGCATGATCGCCGGCGCTTGGTATCAGCATTTTTAACGGGTAGCGCCCATATGGTGCGCGCCATCTTGTGCCCAGCGCCACTGCCGACACCGGACAGAGGCGGAGCGTCATCAGGGAAGACCAAAGCGGGTAACCGCATCCATTGTGGTCAAGGTTTGGGGCCAGACCGCTGGCTCCCGCTGGTTTTCATCCAGTCTTCGAGCCAAGAGGTACTGACGTTGCCGGCCCGGACATCCGGATCGTCGGCCAGCATCACGTGCAACGGAGCGGTCGTGTGGATCCCCTCGATCCGCAGATCCGCCAGCGCCCGTTTCAGCCGTTCGATGGCCTCGGCGCGATCCGCTCCCGAGACGATCAGCTTTCCGATCAGGGAATCATAAAACGGAACCACCCGGTAGCCTTCATAGAGCAAAGTGTCGAAACGAACACACTCTCCCTCAGGGGCCTGATACCCTGTCACCAGACCAGGCGACGGCATGAACATCCTTGCCGCATTTTCTGCATTGATCCGCACCTCGATGGCATGACCCGTCTGGCGGATGTCGTCCTGCGTCAGCCACAGCGTTTCGCCGCCGGCGATGCGCAATTGCGCCTGAACCAGATCGATGCCGGTGATCATTTCGGTGACCGGATGCTCGACCTGGATGCGGGTATTCATCTCGATGAAGAAGAACTCGCCGGTCAGATCGTCGTAGAGATATTCGAGCGTGCCGGCCCCCTTGTAGCCGACCCGACGGGCCAGCGCGGCTGCGGATTCGCAGAGCGCCTGCCGCGTTGCGAGCGGCAGCATCGTCGCCGGCGCCTCTTCCCAGATTTTCTGGCGCTTGCGCTGCAGCGAGCATTCGCGCTCGAACAGATGCACGACGTCAGTACCATCGCCGAGTATCTGCACTTCGATATGCCGCGCCCGGCGGATATAGCGCTCCATGTAGAGACCGTCGTCACCGAAAGCCGCCCGGGCTTCTGCCATCGCCTGCGGCACCAGTTTTTCGAGAGAAGCCTCGTCCTCGACGACTCGGATGCCGCGCCCACCGCCGCCGGCGCTAGCTTTGATCATTACCGGGTAGCCGATATCACGGGCGACACGGCGAGCATCGTCAAGATCGCCGATGCGGCCGTTGCTGCCGGGAACCACCGGGACGCCGGCTGCCATCGCCTCGTCGCGTGCCATCGCCTTGTCGCCCATCGTGCGGATCGTTTCCGCACCCGGTCCGACGAATGTCACGCCGGCCGCCTCGATCGCCTCGACGAAGAGTGGATTTTCGGAGAGAAAACCGTATCCGGGATGAACCGCATCGGCGCCGCTGTCCTTGACCGCCTTCACCACAGCGTCGATGTCGAGATAGGACTTGCCCGCCTGCGCGGCACCGATCACCACCACCTCGTCGGCCATCCGGCATGCCAGCATCTCGGTGTCGGCTTCGCTGGCTGCCTGGACCGTCCGGATGCCGAGCGCCCTGGCAGCCCGGATGATACGCACGGCGATCTCGCCGCGGTTGGCTATGAAAAGTTTGCTGATAGTCATCGGTTACTCGATCTCGGCGATCGCATCGTCAGCGTCGACGGGCGTGCCATCCTCGACGAGAAAGCGCACGAGCGTGCCGCCGGTTTCCGCCTCGACCGGAAAGAACGACTTCATCGCCTCCACCAGTCCCACCGTGTCCCCGGCCGCCACCGTATCGCCGGCTTCCTTGAAGACCGCCTCGTCGGGCGACGGACGCCGAAAGAAGACGCCGGGAAGCGGGGCGCGAAGGGTCTGTTTTGCCATGATGGTGATCCTCGATCTCTGGAAATTATACGGTGGTCAGGCTGGCGGGCACGCAGAGCGCCGTCATCCGGGCCGCCAGCGCCTGCGCTTCGTCGACGCTCACCAGCTTGAAATGAAAACGTTCGCCGGGCTTTGCCTGGCCGAGCTTCCAGAACGCTGCCGACGGCACCGTGTAGGGATTGATGAAGCCGCCCATCGATGGACCGTCGTTGACGAGGATGATCGGCGTCTGGCCGGCCAGGTTGATCGCCCCCATGGGGTAACCATGGTCGATGATGTTGGAGGGCAGCGAACCGTGTTCCCTGGGCTTGTTCGTTGCCTTTTCGGCGAATGTCCATTCCGGCCCATCGAGCCGGAAACCCGTGCGGTCGGACTTGGCCGAGAGCACCCAGGGGGATGACAGGAACCGTTCCTGGCCGGCCGCATCGATCCAGTCGTCATTGGGACCGGCACAGACCTCAATGTCCCATTCCTTATCGGAACGGATCGCCGGACGATGCTCCGGCGGCACGCTCAGGCCCGCCGTTCCGCCGCCTTCTCCGAGCGGCAGGTGCTGCCCCGGCTTGACCGAATGGCCTCCAATGCCGCCGACGCCCGCCTTGGTGAAGGTGGAGCGCGAACCGAGCTTCGCGTCATTGGCGAAGCCGCCCGAGACCGCGATATAGCCGCGGGCACCGAGGCGCGCGGCACCGAGGGCCAGCGTCTGGCCCGCCTTGACCGCGACCGATTGCCAGAAAGGCAGCGCCTCGCCGTCAAGCGTCGGGCGCATGTCCGCGCCGGTCACGGCAATGGTGCGGCTGTCCGAGAACCTCAGTGTTGGCCCGAGGAACTGGCATTCCAGACCGGCAGTTCCGGGCGCATTGCCGACCAGAAGATTGGCCATGCGGAACGACCAGCTGTCCATCGGCCCGGAGGGCGGAAAACCCTGGTTCCAGTATCCTATGCGGCCTGGATAATCCTGGATCGACGTTTCAAGCCCGGCTTTCACGACCTCGATCATGACTGCGCTCCCTGCGTTGCGCCGCCGCCAACTTTGGCGGTCCAGGTCTTATAATTTTTGACCACGAACTTCTGGTACTCGACGACGGTGTACTGGTAACGGTTCTCGTTTACCGCGGCCTCTGCCGCGTCGTGTTCCTCGCGCGTGACCGGCACGAACCTGATCCGGTCGCCGGGGCGGAACAGGCAGAGCCCGCCCTCGAAGCCGTCCCGCTTGCCGGTGGAATCCCAGATGGGTACCGGCGTTCGGCCGAAGATCTGATAGCCGCCGGGCGTGGCGACCGGATAGATCGAATTGGCGGCACCGCCAAGACCGATCGCCCCTTGTGGCGTGTGGGTTCGCGGCGGATTGTATTTCGGCGCGGTCAGCCGTGCTCTCGGATCGAGCGCCATCAGGAAGGGAAGCCCCGGCCAGAAGCCAAGTGCCGCAACCCAGTATTCCGACGAGGAATGCAGCCGTACCAGATGATCGACGTCCTGAAGGCCGTTTTCCTGTACTATCAGTTCTGGGTCCGGCACTTTCCGGGCGATTTTGGCGCAGTAATCTTCGACGCACTCCTTGGTCCAGGGATCGAGATAGAGCGCAGGCAGATAGAACAGCCGGCTCTCCAGTTCGATATCGTCCGACGATCCGAGCGAGGAAACCAAGACCGACAGTTCCCGCACGACGTCGGAGTAAGTGATCCGGGCGGGCTCGTAATGCACCAGCAGCGAGGCAAAGCAGGGCGCCGTTTCGATCACGCCGTCAATACCGGCGGAGGCCACCGCGGAGGCCAGCCCCTGCGCCATGAAGTTGAGATCGAGGTTCATCTCGTTGCCGAATTCGATCAGTATGTAGCGGTCGCCCGCGGGCAAGAATTTCGGCTGGTCGTAGATCACAATCGTCTTCCCTTCTCTGTACCGCCAGGTGTCAGTTCAGGCCTTCCGCCTTCACCCAGCCGGCCGTCTGGTCGAGCGTCTTGACGAAGCGCCGGAAGAGTTCGTCCACCTGCTCTTCGGTGATGATCATCGGCGGGCACAGCGCCAACGTATCGCCGATTGCGCGTACAATCAGGCCGTGTTCGTGACCGGCGCCAAAGGCATAGGCGCCGACCTTACCGGGCGTCCTGAACGGCCGGCGGGTGGCCTTGTCGGCGACCATCTCCACGCCGGCGATCAGGCCGGCGCCACGCACCTCGCCGATCAGCGGATGGTCCGACAACGCGGAAAGCTTTGTTTGGAGAATAGCGCCCATACGGGCGGCGTTGCCCATCAGGTCGCGCTCCTCGATGATCTTCAGGTTTTCCAGCCCCACCGCCGTGGCGACCGGATGGCCGGAGGCAGTAAAGCCGTGGCCGAATGTACCAATCTTCGCCGTGTTGTCGGCGATGGCGTCATAGACGGCTTCCGAAAACAACACGGCGGCCAGCGGCAGGTAGGATGAGGTCAGTTGCTTCGAGACGATCATGATATCCGGCTTGAAGCCGTAATGGACGGCGCCGAAGGAACTGCCGAGCCGGCCGAAACCGTTGATGACCTCGTCGGCAACCAGCAGGATGTCGTATTTGCGGCAGAGCGCCTCGATCCCTTGCCAGTAGCCCGCAGGCGGCGGCATGACCCCGCCGGCGGCCATCAGAGGTTCGCCGATGAAGGCTGCGATTGTGTCAGCGCCTTCCTCAAGGATTACCGCCTCGGCTTCGGCAACGAGCCGTGCCGTGAAGGCGGCCTCGCTCTCCCCTTCCGCGCCAAAGCGGTAGAAGTGCGGGCAGGTCAGATGCCGGACCGGTATCGCCGGAAGGTCGAAATCTCGGTGATTGTTAGGCAAGCCCGTGAGACTGCCGGAAGCGACGGTGATGCCGTGGTAACCCTTGGTGCGGGCGAGAAACTTCTTCTTCCGCGGCCGGCCCAGTGCATTGTTCATGTACCATACCATCTTCACCATCGTGTCGTTGGCCTCGGAGCCAGAGCTGGTGAAGAAGACGCGGGTGATTTGCTCGGGCGTTATTTCGACCAGCTTTTCGGAGAGCCGGATGGAGGGTTCGTGCGCCTTGTCGCTGAAGGTGTGGTAGTAGGGCAGCTTCGCCATCTGCGCTGATGCCGCCGCGACCAGGCGCGGCTCGTCAAAGCCGACGCCGACCGACCAGAGACCGGCCAGGCCCTCGATATATTCGCGCCCCGCATCGTCGTAGACATAGATGCCCTTGCCACGTTCGATGACGATAGGTCCCTTCTTCTCATGCGCCCGCGCATCGGTGTAGGGATGCAGCGTGGTGGTGATGTCTGCATGATGGAGAGAGTTTGAAAGCGTATTCATGACGATGTCCTTGCGTGTCAGGCGGCGATGGTCGGCGAAATCAGAATGTACTTCTGTTCGAGATATTCATCGATGCCGTACCGCGACCCTTCGCGACCCAGTCCGCTCTCCTTGATGCCGCCGAAGGGAGCCACTTCGTTGGAGATCAGTCCTTCATTGACGCCGACCATCCCCGTTTCGATCGCATCAGTCACCCGCCACATCCGATCGAGGTCCCGGGTGAAAATATAGGCCGCCAGACCGTAGTCGGTCGCATTGGCGAGCGTAACCGCCTCGCTTTCGCTGGAAAACCGGAAGAGTGGCGCCACGGGACCGAAGGTCTCGTCCTGCGACAGCTCCATGCGGTCGTTGGCGCCTGCGATGACGGTCGGCTGGAAGA
The DNA here is from genome assembly GCF_026015985.1 of Rhodopseudomonas sp. P2A-2r. Taxonomy (GTDB): domain Bacteria; phylum Pseudomonadota; class Alphaproteobacteria; order Rhizobiales; family Xanthobacteraceae; genus Tardiphaga. The sequence goes on from NZ_CP110389.1 coordinate 2,120,040, forward strand.
AGGTGCCGCCCTTTTCGTGCCGCGCCCCTCCGTGAACGATGGTGCCGCCATGCGCCATCGCATCGGCAATATGCCGCTCGACCTTGACGACTGCGGCCATGTTGATCAGTGGTCCGATCGTGACGTCGTTCTCGATCCCGGAACCTACCTTCAGCTTCGACACGGCCTCGACCAGTGCCATGCTGAAAGCATCGTAGATACCATCCTGCACATAGATGCGGTTGGCGCAGACGCAGGTCTGGCCGGAATTGCGGAACTTGGAATTCATGCAGGCCTGGATGGCGGTCGGGATATCGGCGTCGTCGAAGACGATCAGCGGTGCATTGCCGCCGAGCTCCATCGAAGTCTTCTTGACCGTTTTTGCCGCCTGCTCCAGCAGCAGCTTGCCGACCCGCGTCGAGCCGGTGAAGCTCAGCTTGCGGACCGCGCGGCTGCCCGTCAGGGATTTGCCTATATTGGCGGGATCGCCGGTGACGACGTTCAGCACACCGTCCGGAATGCCGGCCCGGTGGGCAAGTTCGGCCAGCGCCAGGGCGCTGAATGGCGTAAACTCTGACGGCTTGACGATCACCGTGCAGCCGGCGGCCAGCGCCGGCGCGCATTTGCGGTTGAAAAGCGCGGAGGGAAGTTCCAAGGAATGATCGCGGCCGCGACCCCGATCGCCTGTTTCTGAACGATGATGCGGCTGCCGGCCTTCGGTGCCGGGATCGTATCGCCGTAGACCCGTTTTGCCTCCTCGGCATACCATTCGATGAAGGTGGCGCCATAAGCGATCTCGCCGCGCGCCTCGGCGATCGGCTTGCCCTGTTCAAAGGTCAGGAGTTGCGCCAGCGCTTCCTGGTTTTCCAGGACGAGGTCATGCCAGCGGCGCAGATACCGGCTCCGCTCCTTCGCAGCCAGCCCCCGCCATGCCGGCAGGGCAGCTTCGGCAGCGGCGATGGCTTTTTCCGTCTCGGCGGCGCCCATGTTCGGCACCCGGCCGACGAGGCTGCCATCGGCCGGATTGACGACGTCGATGGTACTGCCGCCGTCGGCATCGGTCCATTTGCCGTCGATGAAGCCCTTTTCGAACTTGAGGGCTGCCGCGGATGAAGGGAGGGAGAGCATGACTAGTATCCTGTTATTCTGAATAGGTAAGACAAGCGATTGCGTCAGCGCCTGGCAGCATTGGCAGCGCGGTAGCGATCGAGAACGACGGCGCCGACCAGAACGATACCGAGCACGATCATCTGATAGTTCGAGCCGATCCGCATCAGGTCCATACCGTTGGCCAGCACGGTGATGAACACGACGCCCATGAAGACGCCCGCGACCGAGCCTTCGCCGCCGCGTAGCGAGCAGCCTCCGATCACGGCCGCAGCGATCGAGTTGAGCGGAAACTCGCCGCCGAGCAGCGGTTCGCCCGAGGAAACCCGAGCCGTCAGCAGCCAGCCGGAAAAGGCGGTCATGGTGGCGCACAGCACGTAGCTGGCGATCAGATACCAATTGATGTTGACGCCAGCGACGATGGCCGAACGGATGTTGGAGCCGATCGCATAGACGTATCGGCCGAATTTCATGTGATGAACGAGCAGATAGACAAGGACGAGGGCCGGCGTCGCGATGATCGCGGACACCGGAATGCCGTGGAAGAAGCCGGAGCCGATGCCGTAGACGAAATCCCTCGGCAGGCCGCTCACTTGCTGGCCCTGCGAGATCACCAGCGTGACGCCGCGAAAAATCGAGGCGGTTGCCAGCGTCACGATGAAGGCATTGACCTTCAGGATCGCCACGCCGAAGCCGTTGACCAGCCCGGCGACAGCGCCCGTCAGAATCATTGCCAGAAACCCTGCGCCGACTGACATCCACGCGGCATCCGGAAAGGCGAGCGCCACGGCGACCATGACCTTTGCCGCGATGACGGAGGTCAGCGCCACCACGGCGCCCACCGACAGGTCGAAGCCGCCAGCCAGCAGCACCAGCATCTGGCCGAAGGCGATGAGCATCAGGAAAACGCCCTGTTGCACCATGTTGAGCGTATTGGCGGAACTGAGAAAACGCGGATTACCCAGTTGGAATACGACGATGCAGATCAGGAGAATGATCGGCAGGGCGCCGAAGCGCAGCACTTTCGCGGCGATGTTGGTGGTGGCCGAGGGTATGGTGCCGGCGCTGGAGCGAAGTTCGGTCATTGCAGGGGTCCTTTCGGCTTCTCACCAAAAGCATAGGCGACGACGACATCCTCGGTGATGTTCTTGCGGCCAAGGTCTGCCACGCAGCCCCCTCATGCATCACGTAGGCGCGATGCGAGAGATGCACCAACTCCTGGAGATCGGAGCTGACGAGAAGAATGGCCGCGCCGTCGCGGCATAGCTGTTGAAGTTGATGGTAGAAATCGAGCCGCGCACCGACGTCGATGCCGGCGGTCGGTTCGTCGAAAATGTAGATCTTGCGGGAACGACTGAGTGCCCGGCCGAGAACGACCTTCTGCTGGTTGCCGCCCGATAGTTCCTGCACCTTCTTCTGCGGTTCGGCCGGTTGTACCTTGAGACGCGCAAGAAGATCGCTCACCAGCGCCGACAGTACGCCGGTCTGCACGAAGCCGCAGCGCGTCGAACCCGGCGCTCCGAGAACTTCCAGAACGACGTTATCGGCGATCGACCGGTTGAGCGCCAGGGCTTCGCCACGCCGGTCCTGCGGCAGATAGATGAGGCCGCGATTGAGCATGCTCTTCGGCGTCGGGGCCGTGACAGACTGGCCTTCGACCAGGATCTCGCCGCCGTCGATAGGCATCAGCCCGAAGACGACGCGGGCAAGTTCGGCCTTGCCGCAGCCGACGAGACCGCCGAGCCCGACGATCTCGCCGAAGCGCACGGTGATCGAGGCGTCCTTGAGCTTGCCGCCGGACGACAGCCCTCTGACCTCCAGCGCCATGCCCGCCGGCGCATGCGCGATGTCCGGATAGAAGCTCGACATTTCGCGGCCGACCATCTCGGCGATCATCTGATCGTTCGTGACGTCGGCCAGACGATGGAATCCCGTCTGCCGGCCGTCGCGCAGGATGGTGACGACATCGCCGAGCCGGCGGATCTCCTCCATGCGATGGCTGATATAGAGAATGGCCCAGCCGTCCTGCTTTAGGGCGGCAATGGCCGAAAACAGATGTTCGGATTCGTCGTGGCTAAGCGTTGCCGTTGGCTCGTCGAGGATGAGCGCGCCGGGCTTGCCGCCAAGTGCCCGCAGGATTTCCAGTAATTGCTGTTCGGCCCGCGTCAACGTATCCACGCGCACATCGGGGTCCAACTGGACGCCGAGTGTGCGCATGGCATCCAGCACGTCGTTGCGCATCGCGGATTTGTCGAGAAACCCGCTTCGGGTCCGCTCGCGTCCGAGCGCATAGTTTTCGGCAACCGTCAGCGTCGGGGCCAAAGCGAAGTCCTGCAACACGGCATTGATACCGGCCTCGCGTGCTTCGAGCGGCGTTAGCGTCGCGCAGGGCTTTCCCCGCACCATCCGTTCACCGGCATCCATCATGTTGCTGCCGGTCAGAAGGCTGACAAGCGTCGATTTGCCGGCGCCGTTTTCGCCCAACAACATATGCACCTCGCCGCATCGGAGCGTCAGGCTGACGTCCTTCAACGCGGCATAGCTGCCATAGAACTTGGATGCACCGGAGAGTGAGGCGAAGGCCTCACCCTCCACGCGGTCAGGGAGCCGCTCATTTTTTCGTGGCTTTGATTGCGAACTCGACGCTGTATCCCTTCGGCGCAAACATGTCGGTCATGTTGTACGCCTTGATCGTTTCCGCAGTGACCATGGCAGGTTTCGGGCCTGCGCGCTTGGCAGCCAGCGTCTGGCCTTCGAGGAGCCGCAGGGCCATATCGACGGCCAGGCGGCCCTGAAGCGAGGTGAAGTCGGTCGGCGAGGCCTTGGTCGCGCCGGCCGCGATGTCCTCATAGACCGGCGGGATGATATCGAACGCCGCGACATTGACCTTGGCGCCGAGATTGGCGTTGCGAACCGCGACGGCCGCGGCCTGTGCCGCAACGTCGACACCGACGATCCAGGTCATGTTTTCGTAGGTCTGAAGCGCATTGTTAATGAGATCGAGCTGCACGTTGAGGCCGGTGTCACCGCGGCGCGTGACGGCCACTTCGACCTTCGACCCCTTGATCGCATCGTTGAAACCGCGCACCGCGTCGTCCGACCAGCCAGCACCCTGCGGCCCCGGGAAGAAGCCAACGACCAGAGGCCCGCCCTTCGACTGCTCGACGATGTACTTGCCGGTGGTGAAGGCGAGATCGTAGAAGCTCACCAGCGCATGGCCGGAAACGCTCGGTTCTTTGACACCATTGACGAAATCGATCACCGGAATACCCGCGTCGGTCGCCTTCTTGACCAGCGGGCCGACGCCGTCGGCACTGATGGCCCCAAGAATGATGCCGTCAAATTTCTGGGCGATGCAGTTGTCCATCTGGCTGAGCTGCGTCGAAAGATTGGTGTAGCCGCCGGCTTCATAAAGCGTCATCGCCGTACCGGTCCGGTGGATTTCGTCGGCGATGCCGTAGTTCGCCGCAACCCAGTAGCTGTCTTTCAAATGCGGGAATAGCACGCAGATGTTCCACGGCTTGGTAATCTCGTTGGCCTTAATCAGCTTCCAGTCGGCATCCGTCTTCTTGTCACCGTTGACGAGTTCGACCGGAAAACTTTCGAGCGCATCAGCCGCTCGGGCGATGCCAGCGCTCAGCATGGTGCCAGCGACAAGAGCCAGTGCGGTCGTCATCAGAAATTGTTTCGTCATGTTCCGTTCCTCTGTTGGTTCTTCAACGTCCGTGGTTTCGAGGTCTTTTGCCCCCGAGCAATGTCACCGGGACGAGTCGAGGACGCTGCGAACCGCAGCTGCCACATCGCGGGCGTTCGGTGGATCCGAATGAATGCAGACCGTGCCGAAGGAGATCGGCAGCATGGTGCCGTCTATCGCTGCGACCTGCTTGTCCAGAAGGGCGGTTTCCAGGCGCGCGGAAGCCTTTGAGAGGTCGATGGCCGAATGGCTGCGCGGAATGATCAGCCGCCCGTCCGGGCTATAGGAAAGATCGGCGAAGAACTCCCCAATAAAAGGCACGCCGACCGTGCGCGCCGCCTCTTCGTGGCAGGTCCCGCTCATGCCGAAGAGTGGCACATCGAAAACCTTGACGGCCTCGGCAATGGCAAGGGCCGTTTCCATCTCGCGAGCGGCCATGCCGTATACGATGCCATGCGGCTTGACGTGGCTGAGCGTCGTGCCGGCAGCGCGCACGAAACCCGAAAGAGCGCCGATCTGATAGACGAAGGCAGCCCGCAACTCGTCCGGCGTCAGCCGCATCTCGCGTCGGCCGAAGCCTTCCTTGTCGGGCAGCGAGGGATGCGCGCCGATAGCCTTGCCGTGCGAGACGGCCAGATCGACGGTCTTTCGCATTGTGAGAGGATCTGCGGCATGAAAGCCGCAGGCGATGTTGGCGCAGTCGATGAATGGCATGATGCCCTCATCGTCACCGAACCGCCACGGCCCGAAGCTCTCTCCCATGTCGCAGTTCAGCGTGACCATGATCGTTTTCTCGTTCAGTGTTATAACGCTCGACGGAAAGCAATCTGCAGCCCATTCTTTTTTCTGTCAACAGAAGATGTTTAGTGTTATAACACTTTATCAAGTAAGAATGGACCAAGGATGACGAATTTCGACGATCAGGTGCCATCCGGCGTTCTGCCGACCGATGCGCTGGACTTGCCACCGGTCCTGCGCGAGATGTTGCACGAGCAGATTTTTACGCTCCTGAAGCGCAATCTGATGATGGGGCGGTTTGCACCCGGTCAGAAGCTGCCGCTGAGGAGCCTTGCCGCCAGCCTGGGCACGAGCCTCATGCCCGTCCGCGATGCGTTGCAGCGGCTGGAAAGCATCGGCTGCGTGATCTCGACGGCAAACCGCACGATGATGGTTCCTTCCTTCTCGATAAAGGAACTGCAGGATATTCGCACGCTACGCATGCTTCTCGAGGGAACGGCGGCCGAACGCGCCGCCATCGAGCGGACCGATGCGGAACTGGCGGACCTGCGTAGGTATTGCACGGACATCGAAACCGCTGCCGACACCCACAATCTCGATCTCTTCCTCGAGGCGAACTACAATTTCCATATGGCGATCGCCGATATGAGTAGGATCTCCTTCGTCAGCAATTTGCTAGAACCGCTGTGGATGCGCATCGGCCCTGTCGTGCGCCAGTCCAAACCGGATCAGGCCCATATCCGCAAGGCGGTGAAGTATCACCTGAAAGCCTGTTCGGCTATCGCGGAGCGTGATCCGGTGGCCGCAGCCGCAGCCATTCGCGAGGATATCATGGAATGCAATGAGTATTGAGCTGCAAAGCATGCTTATACGGCCGTAGGCGATGCCGGATGGATTTGAGAAAGTCCTTGAATTCGACGGAGAGGCACATGCTGCCGCTCCACTGGAGGATATCTACCGACCTGCACTTCTGAGATCAGCCGCAACCGCATTTGATGAAACGATAATGAAATTGGTCTCCTTTCGCTTCGACACAACCGACAGTCGGTGAAGGAAAGTGAACTGGCAGGAGCAATGTACCGGTGTCCGTCGCGCCGGGCAAACTGCAATAGAACGTTCTGAACGCGGCAGACCTCCGCGACTGCCGAGCCATCTTCCGCCTGCTTCAAAACGAATACGATCTGCGCTTCTGAAAACTTCGATGCCTTCATGGAACTCTCCTCTCCCCGTCAGGGGATCATAAATGGAAAATTCCAGATCAAACTGGCCTAATTTGGTGGGGGCACGTCAATGCGGCCAATGTGGGCGCATGGCCGCTGTCTTGAAATCGTAGCAATCTCCCTTTACCTCTCGTTCCTTGTCGGTCCCCTGGAGACCTAATCCGTCTGGCCTTCAGGCCGTTGAGCTTAGTGCGTGTCTGAAGCTGGGATTAATGTCTGAATGGCATGAGCGGGCTTCGAACATGCGTGGCAGAACCGAGTGTGAGCCTGGCCGGGGAGCATGTGTTGATTGCCTACATCGTCTGTTCGGCGACCTCTCTGCGCTTGTGATTGCAGCATCGCTGGTTCTCGTTCCACAAGGAACGGCAAGTGCGCAGGCCCCCAAATCGTCGGGTCAGCTTCAGTTCGATATCCCTTCGCAATCGCTCGCCGCGTCGCTCAAGGTCTACAGGGCCGTCACAAATCACGATCTCTATTACGAAAGCAGCCTGATCGAGGCCCATAGATCGTCGGCTGTGGTTGGTGCATTCTTGCCGGACGTAGCGCTGAGGCGGCTTCTGAAAGGGACCGGCTTGTCTGTGGCATCCTTTGAGCCGGGGACCCTTACAATTTTGCCCGGCCGGCCCGTGGCACCGGAGCGCGATCTGCCCGCTCTCAGGAGCAAGGCGGCTGAATTTTCTTCTTACTTCACACGTATCCAGGCAAGCCTACGCGCTGCATTCTGTCGAACGCCTGAAATCCAGCTCGATCCGTCAGAACTCATCGTCCGGCTTTGGATCTCGCAGTCAGGAGCGGTCGCGCGCGCGGAGCTCCTGCAGCCGACGGGATCCGAAGAAAGAGATTTGGCCTACGCAACGGCGATGCGCAGGCTCGTGATCGACCAGGCGCCCCCTACGGCAATGCCGCAACCGGTTACGCTGATGGTCTTGCCGCGGACGTCGCGAATAGCGGCGGAATGTCCGCAATCCGACGGCAACGCCCCATGAGCGATGCAGTGCAGGCCGCGACGTTGCGTGAGGCGCTCGTCAGTCAATACGACGAGATGAAGAAAGTGCTGACGCGCCGGCTTGGTTCGGAGGATCTGGCCGGGGAAGCGTTGCAGGAAACCTACCTGCGGCTCGAGCGGCCGGCGCAGATCGGTATCATCGCTGCTCCAAAACAGTATCTTCTGGCAATCGCGACCAACATCGCCAGGATGCGCCTTCGCCGCGAACGGCGATCGACCAGCATCCTGGACCTTGACGCCACTCTCGGTATTGTCGATGAATTGCCAGGTCCGCTGCAAACGCTCGAGGCGCGCCAGCAAATCGAGGCGCTGCAACAGGCATATGACGGATTGACGCCGCGACGCCGCCAAATTGTTTTCTCTGCGCGCGTGGTCGGGATGCGACTCGCTGATATTGCTGAACAGTTGGGGGTTTCGCAACGGCTTGTTGAGAAAGAGCTGAAGGTTGCGCTGCTTCAATGTGGGGCGTGTCTGAACCGGGATGTCGTCCAGCGTTTCGGTCCCGGGGCCTCCCAAACATCTAAGGAACGAGGGACGCCGATTGCGGCGCCTGAAACGTACGATGACGAAGCGCGATGAGTTCGAGCCGATGATCCCCATAACGGCAGACGAGGACGTTGCAGCGTTCGCCGGCGTCGATCCGATTCAGCGCGAGGCCTATGAATGGATCGTCCGCTTCATGGGCGGCGACATGGCTTCGGCAGAGGTCGAGGCGATGAAGGTGTGGTACGCGCGAAGCCCCGCCCATGCTGCGGCCTATGCAAATGCGCGGCGTGTCTGGGGCGCACTCGGTCCGGTCGCAAGCACGCGAGCAGGTGGGAATGTCACCGGCGAACCGGTGGGAAGGCTTGTGCCCCCGCGTCGATGGGGCGTCGCGCATTTATCGGAGGGGCGCTGGCTGCTTCGGTGGCCTATGCCGTGGTCAAGCCGCCCATGAGTCTCTGGCCGTCCTATTCCGAGTTGACGGCGGATTACCGGACCGGCGCGGGCGAGCTTCGGCAAGTGACGCTTGCCGACAACACGTCGCTCGATCTCAATACCAAAACGAGTGTTGCGGTCCGGTCGCAAACGGCCGATACCACACTGGTGGAGCTGGTTTCCGGGGAAGCGGCGTTCTCCACCGGCGCTGCGTCGTCCAGCTTGACCGTGCTCGCCGCATCCGGGCGGATCGTCGCGACGCGCTCGAACTTCAATGTTCGGTGCGACGGCTCACAGGTCTCTATCACTTGCCTGAACGGCAACCTGACCATCGAGCGGGCCGGTATCGCCACGCGGCTCGATGCCACGCAGCAGGCCAGCTATGGAGATGAGGTCATCAGCGCCGTCACCGCAGTGGATCCTGGACAGGTAACTGCATGGCGGCATGGCGCCCTGATCTTCGACGGCATGCCGGTCGCGCAGGTCATTGCCGAGGTCAATCGCTATCGTCCGGGCCGGATCGTGCTCATGAACGAAAGTATCGGCCGCCGGCTGCTGACCGCGCAGTTGCCGACGACTGAAACCGACAAGATCATTGTCCAGATCGTGCATATTTTCGGCGCAAAAGCGCGGACTTTGCCTGGCGGCATCATTGTTCTGAGCTGACCGGCAACCGCTCGAGACGTCAGAACCCGGCCACATTAATTTTTTTCGCAAGGAATCGTTCGGTCGAAGGCGTCCTCATGCATCTTACCAGCAGCGACCGCCTGCCATGGCGCGTCACCTGTTGATGTTGATGCCGGAACCGAATGCCATGACCCGCTCCGACGCTCACTCGAAATCGCCAATCCTCGGGCGGGCTCCTCGTCCCGCCTGGCTGTTCGCAGGCGTCAGCGCGGTCGCGTTGTTGATCGCCATGCCGGACGCCGGTGCCCGACCGCTCGCAGGGGGACCATCGCCATCGCCGTCGCAGGCCGCGATCGATGCGTCGCAGGCTGTGGCGGCCGGGGCCGCGCAAGCCGCGCGGAAGGCGCAGGACGCGTTGAGCCGCGCCACCGGTGCGATCCTGGTATTGCAGCAGATGCAGGCCGCGGCGCGCGATGCGGCAGCAGCGTCGCTCGCCAGCGCGCCGAGCGGGATTGTAAATGGCTTGCGAGCCGGCGGTTTGGACCGGGCGACTGGCGCCGATGCGGTCTGGATCGGTGCCGGTGCGCCGACCGATGCGGTGCAGGGCGATCGCATCAAGGTTGATATCGTCCAGACGCAGAAGAATGCGGTGCTGACTTGGCGCACGTTTAACATCGGTGAGAAGACCGACCTCAGCTACAACCAGCAGGGCAACCGCGATTGGGTGGCGCTGAACCGGGTGATCGACCCGGCGCTGGCGCCGAGCCGCATCCTCGGGACCATCAAGGCCGACGGCACGGTCCTGGTGATCAATCCGAACGGCATCATCTTCGGCGCAGGCAGCCAGATCAACGTCGGCAGCCTGATCGCCAGCACGCTCGATGTCGGACCGTCGGCGATCTACACCACTGTCAACGGCGCTCAAAAAGCGAAGGTGACGGACATCGCCTGGCGTAACCAGAACTTTCTTCAGAACGGGCTGCTGGGCTACGACGCCTCCACAGGCCCGAACAACTTTAACGGCGACTTCTCGACCTTCGCGCAATTCTCGGCGTTCAGCGTCCTCAACACCAAGCCCGGTATCAACTATCCGACGAGCGTCGTTCCGACCACCGGGACGATCAGCGTGGGGCAGGGTGCCTCGATCGTCGCCGCCCCAAACGGCGGTCTCGTTCTTCTCACCGCCCCGCAAATCAGCAATGCCGGTCGGATTGTCGCGCCTGCGGGACAGGTATTGCTGGCTGCGACCGGCTCCGCTCTGCTGCTGACGCCATCGACCGGCGCGGCCGGAGACGCGGTGCCGCTGTATGGCGCCAGGCCCGACCCGAATGTTCGCGGCCTGGTGCCATTCGTGCAGGGCGGGACCAACGCTGCGGGCTATTTCGTCTGGAACCAGGCCGGCGGCCTGATCGAGACGGATCGGGGAAACATTACGCTCGTCAGTCCGAACCGGAACACTTATTTCCCGGTCGGCGGGGCCAGCTACAACGATGGAACCCTGTCCGCGACGACCAGCGTCTCGCGCAATGGTTCGATTGCCATCGACGGCAGCGACGTTCGCCTCGGGAGCGGGTCGCTTCTTTCGATCCTGCCCGACCGTGGGGAGAAACGATTCCGCAGGACCCGACATCGCTGTCTGCCTTCAAGCCCTCGGCGATCAAGGTCGGCGACAATGCCAACAATATCGAAATGCAGTCGGGGGCCTTCCTGTTCGCGCCGGGCGCGAATGTGCAGTTCGGCGCAAGTGCGGTTCGCGGCTCAAGCAGCGAGCCGCTTAACCAGACCATCGTCATCAACGCCGGCGCCGAAATCAACGTTGCCGGTCTGACCGACGTGCAGGTGCCGATCAATCAGGTCCAGATCGTGATCGATCCGGCCAAGAAGAACGAGTTGCGCGACAGCCCGCTGTATCGCGACGGCTTCCTCAATGGCGCCACCATCTATCTCGACCCGCGCCGATCCGGCGTACGTGCCGACGGCGTGGCCTGGATCGGCTCGCCGCTGATCGATGCCACGGCCTATTACCAGCTTGTCGGCCTCAGCGCCGACCGGCTGATGACCAAGGGCGGCAATGTTGCCTTCGGTCCGTCGGCACCCGGAACGCCGGGGCAGCTGCAAACCTTCAACACACCCAACCTCTATCTCAGGGCCGGGTCGGTCATTAACGCCTCAGGCGGCTGGGCGAGCTTTGCGGCCGGCACCATCCGCACCACCAGGCTGCTCGATCAATTCGGACGGAGCGTCGATATAGGCGATGCCGATCCGAGCGTGGTCTATGTCGGGATCGCCAACGGCGGCTTTACCCGAAATCACGCGCATTGGGGCTTCAGCGAGACCTGGGCCGATACGCTGAGGCTGAACGGCCAGTTCATTCCAGCCTTTACCGAAGGCCGCGATGCCGGAGTCCTGACGGCAACCGCAGCGGCACTCATCATCGACTCCGCGATTTCCACTCAGGTCTATGCGGGGAAGCGCCAGCTTGCCGATTCGAAGACCGGCTCCGGTACGTCGAGCGTGGCGGGCGATCTGCGCGCCGTGCAATCGTCCAACGGTCAATTGCCCGCGGGCGGCGCGCTGATCGTCAACGGCATCTCCGATGCAACGATTACCCACGCTGCACCCGCCGTGCCGGATAGCGCCTTCGACGGGTGGACGCGCGGCACGATCGACGGCAACACTGGAACATACGTCGCGCCGACGCCGGTCACCGGGCCGGTGATTCCTGCCAGCCGGGCCAGTTCGATAGTCCTGACCGACGGTCAGCTGTCGAATTCCGGTCTCAGCCAGGTCTCACTGTCCACCCTTGGAAAAATCACGGTCGAGTCCGGTACCAGCGTCACGCTTAATGCCGGTGGCTTGTTCCAGTTGGCCGCAGGACGTCGCATTTCAGTGAACGGCGATGTCACGGTACCTTCAGGACGGATTTCGCTGGAGACCGCCTATATTCTCGGAAGCGGAACGCTGCTCGGTCCGAACGCCGGCAAGCTTGCTGCGGTAGGCGATTTTGACATTTCCATTGCCGGCGATCTGTCGGTCGCCGGCCAATGGGTCAATGAATACACCGCGCCGCTCGATTACATCCAGAACAAGGCCTGGCTCAACGGCGGAGCGATCTCGATCAAGACGGCGGCCAATATTCTGCAGAAGCTCGACGACAGAGGGCTCGCCTTCGCAGTCACCAACCTGCCCGTCGACACCGCGGCTTACTCCGACATTGATATCGCCAAGGTGCGGGATATCTCCGGCAGCATTCTGGTCGGCGCCGGGTCCACCCTCAACCTGTCGGGCGGGGGACGGGTTGATCGCAAGGGGAATGTTGATCTCGCGGCAAGGGGCGGCAACCTGTCGCTGTCGATGGATGTCAGCTACTATCAGACGGATCCTGACAACCATTTCCCGGGCTTCCAGGTCGACGCGTTCATCGGCCCCAATCAATTCGAAGGAACCTCGATCAACCCGGATCGCATCAATGCGCATCTGGTACTCGACCCCACGGCCATTCTTGCCCACGGACTCGGCGGCGGCGGCACCTTCACGCTGGTTACACCTGAATTTGCATTGGGAACCCAGCCGGCTTCGGTGGGGGCGGTGCTGCCGTTCGATTTCTTTTCAACCGCTGGCTTTGCCAAATACAACATCACCTCGACCAAGACGGAGCTGACACCCAATACCTTCAATAATGGAATCGTCGGCAACAACGCGCTGCTGGCGGTGCAGACGATCACCATCGGCGCGGGCCAGACGCTCGCGCTGCAGCAGTCGATGCTGCCGAACATGTTCAGCGCCGACCAGAGCCAGGCGTTACTCGCCATGGACAGCGGCGGCGACGTCAACAGCTTGCTGACGGCATCGGTGGCCGTCAGTCCGTGGGATCAGCGCGCGGTCAGCCTGGTGCTGGGCGGGGCGCTGGAGCTTCGGGTCGCGCAAGGCGGTAGCGTCACCGGTGCGGCCGGCAGTTCGCTGACGGTCGGCGCCCTGTTGAACGAGGGCTCGATCCGGATCGCCGGCGGCTCGATCACCCAGCAAATGGTGCTGCCGCGGATCTACGCGTTGGCCGCAACGTCCTCCACCAGCGGATCGTTCGGCATCCACGCCCTGTCCGACATTTTCACGATCCGGCCTGACGGAAAAATCTATCTCAACGATGCCAGCCAGTTGAGTGGGATCACCAACCTCACTTTGGCCGCCAATCGCCCCATCTACAAAGTTGGGGTTCTCGACCAGGGCCAGGGCATGGTGCTTGCCACGGGCAGCGTCACCGATCTGTCCGGTTCGGTGATCCTCAATCAGCGCGCCGTCGATCGTTTCGGCCACGCGTTTGCGGCCGGCGCCGTGGTCGGCGGCGGCTCGCTGGCGGTCATGCCGACGGTGACGACCGATAGTACCTCGATCACCTCGCCAATCCGTGTTGGCGGCGCTCTCATTGCGCGTCCCGGCGCACTGCTGGATCTGTCCGGCGCCGCCGGCGCCTTCGATGTTCTGACCGCGAGTGCCGCCTTCCAGCGCGCCAGCTATGTCAGCACACCGGTCTGGAGCGATGCCGGTACCCTGTCTGCCGGAGCAGGGGGACGCTGACCGGGGCGATCATCCGGGCCCAGGGCGGCAGCGCCGCCGCGCAGGGTGGAACGCTGCAATTTTCCACCCCGATCTTCACCCAGCACGATCCTTCCACGCCCATGGCGAACGTCATCTCGGCCGACATGATCGCGCAGGCCGGGTTCGATACCTTCGTTGCGATGGGCAACATCACGTCGCGCGGCGACGCACGCGTGGTGCTCGACCGTGCGTTTTTCCTGCTGCCCAAGCCTCTCAGCGGGCTCGAGTCCCGCAAGGCCGCGAGCTTCACGCCGGTGATTTCCACGGACGGCGCGCTGGCGATCGAAGCGCCCTATATAGCGCTGCAGAACCAGGTCGATCAGGCCGCGCTGGTCACCACCGGAACGGCGGCCGGCGGCAGCGTCACCTTCCGCGCCAGCCAGATCGACATCGCCGGCACCGTGCTGTTCGATAAATCGGTCACTAATGCGAGCTTCAATGCGAGCGGCGATATCCGCCTGACCGGTGTGGTGCCGTGGCAAGTGACCTATTCGGGCGTCACCGCCAGCACGCCGTCGCTCAGAGGAATGATCGCGATCAATGGCGATCTGGCGCTGGTCGCCGGGCAGATCTACCCAACCACCGGCACCAGCTTCGCCATCACCTCGGCGGCGGCCAACGGCACCATCGCCATCGGCCGCAGTGGCACGGACACACCCGCGGCACCCTATTCGGCGGGCGGCAATCTGCTGATCCAGGCGGCGAATATCATCCAGGGCGGCGTCGTCCGGGTGCCGTTCGGCACCCTGACGCTTGGCAGCAATGCAGTCGCCACCGCGACCACTACCGACTTCACCACCACCTATGCGCCGGCAACAAAAAGCGTCGTCCTCGCCGCCGGCAGCGTCACCTCGGTCTCCGCCAACGGTCTGTCGATTCCCTACGGCACCACTACCGATACGATGGAGTGGTACTTCGCGCCGACCGTGAAGGATGCGCTGACCGCGCCGCCCACCAAGGTGCTTAGCCTGAACGCCGGCAGCATTACCCTGGGAGCCGGCGCCACCATCGATCTCACCGGCGGCGGCGACGTCTATGCCTATGAATTCGTTCCCGGCACCGGCGGCTCGCGCGATGTTCTCAGCCAGTTCAACTCCGATCAGTACAGCGCCAACAAGATCAACGGCGTGGGCTATCAATATCCCGACGGCCGGCAGGTCTATGCCATCGTGCCGGGCGTCTCGAATGCGCCGGTCGCAGCCTACGATCCGATCTATTCGGCCAATTACGCCAGCCTGACGGCTGCTTCCGAAGTTGGGAAGCGGGTCTATCTGTCCGGCGGCAACGGAGTAGCCGCGGGCTGGTACACATTGTTGCCGGCGCAATATGCCATGCTGCCGGGCGGCATGCGGGTGGTCGAGCAGACCGGCGCGAAGAACGTCATGGCGGGTCTCTCGGTGGCCCAGGCCGACGGCTCGCTGCTGACCTCCGGCTACTATGGCGACGCCCTCTCGGGCGGGTCGCAATCCCAGCTCCGGCTGTTCAGCGTCCAGTCGCAGGACACGATCAGGTCCTATTCCAAAATCGTGCTGACCTCCGGCAACAATTTTGCGATCGCCAAGGCGACGAGCAACGGCACCGTCGTCCCGCGCACCGGCCTCGACGCCGGCCGGCTCGTGCTCAATCCAATCACGGCCTTGAGCATCGATGCGACCGTGATGGCTGCTGCGGCGCCCGGCGGGCGCGGCGCGCAGGTCGATATCAGCGGCAGCAACATCGATATCGTGTCGTCGCTCGCCGGTGCGCCGAACGACGGCGCCATCCACCTCACCGCCGCCGGCCTGAACAGGCTCAATGCCGAAAGCCTGCTGATCGGCGGCATCCGTACCGACAATGCCGACGGCACCACCAGCCTTGCGCTCACCGCCCGCACCATCCTGGTCGCGAACGATGCGGCCAATCCTCTGGTGGGACCGGAAATCCTGTTCGCGGTCGATGACGGCCCGAGCGGCAGTATCGCATCGAGCCTCACTCTGAATGATGGCGCCACGATCGTCGCCACCGGCGCGTTGAGCGACCAGCGCGCCGGCGCTTATGTCATCGACGGCACCCTTACTGCGACGCAGGATAGCGGCGGCTCGAACATGTTCGTGAACCCAAAGCAGATCGCGATCGGTGCATTGGTTCGGGTCGCGAATGGTCCGCAGCGCGTGGTGCAGCGGCTGCGCACGCCGGTATCCGCCACCAATCCCGGCAGCCCGGCAGGGCTCGCCGCCAATCTCAATGTCGGCAACGCGACCCTGCAGGGCAATGCGATCGGCCTCGACACCTCGCACAATGCCTCGATCGCCAGCGGCGCGCAGTTGCGCGGCCAGGACATTGCCTTCGGCGCCGGCGCGCTGGCCTTTACTTCCGGCAGCGTCACCGCCGGCACGCTGGCGATCACCCCGCAATTGCTGGCGGTGCTGTCGCAGGGCAGTTCGCTGACGCTGCGCTCGCAGGGTTCGATCGGCTTCGACGACGGCAGCTATTCGTTCGGCGCCATGACCTTCGACGCAGCGACGCTGGAGTCGCGGCAGGGCGGCGCTGTTGCGATCAATGCCACGCGCCTGCAATTGGCCAATTCCGGCGCTCCGGGCGCTCCGGGCGCACCGGTCGCCGGCACCGGCGCGCTCTCGATCGCCGCGACCGAAATCTGGATCGGCAGCGGCACGCTCGCTACAGCCAATTTCGCGAGCGTCAGCCTTGCCGCGGCGAACGGCATGTTCTCGACCGCCAGCAATGGCGTGATCGATGTGGGTTCAGCTAACCTGGCCCTGATCGCGCCCTATATCGGCGACCGCGCCGTGGCCGGCACGACCGCGAAGTCGGCGACCGCGATGACGCTGCGAACGACCGGCGCGGTGAACGTCAGCAATGCCGGCACAACCGCCATCGACGTCGCCAACCTTCCGGGCATTCCCGGTTCATCGCTGACCATCGCAGGCAATGGAATCTCGATCGCCGGAACGCGTCTGCGTGCCACCGCCGGTTCGCTCACCGTGGCGGCGAGCGGCAACCTCGTGCTGTCGAACGGCGCGGTGCTGGAAGCGCCGGGCTACAGCAAAACCTTCGGCGACGCCGCCGATCCGCAGACCGTGGCAGCCCCCGGCGGCACGTTGGCGCTCACCGCGCTCGGCAGCACAGGCATTACGCTCGGCGATGCGCTTCTGTCGGTCGGCGGCGGTAGCGGCAATGGCGGCAATCTCAAGCTCGCGACCCCGAATGGTGCGGTCGACTGGGGCACGGCGGTCCTTAACGGCAAGGGTGGTGTGGGCGGGCTGGGCGGCAGATTCTCGCTCGACAGCAATGGCGGCATCGATCTCGTCGCCATGAACGACCGCGTCGTCGCCAACGGCTTCACTGGCGGCTTCGACGTGCGCACCCGCACCGGCGACATCAAGCTCACCGCTGGGCAGGTTCTCAAATCGGGCTCGGTCAAGCTGACCGCCGACGGCGGCTTAGTCAAAATCGCCGGCACCATCGACACGTCAGGCGTCAATGGCGGCGACATTGAACTCTACGGTGTCAACGGCGTCACACTGGAACGCACCGCGCGACTCGATACCCATGCCAGCGGCTATGCCGCCGACGATACCCGGCAGGCCAAGGCCGGCAACATCACCCTCGGCACCGACTTCCTGACCGGGCACGGCGTCATTCAGGCAGACGGCAGCGTCAAGGGCACCGTTGCCGACAGCGGCAGCATCCAGATCGATGCGGGCGCGGCGGTCGACGCCTCGGCCAGCCGCCCTGGCAACCGCCTTGTGCGTATCATGCGCAACGGCACCGTGAACTATCAGTATGTCCAGGGCGACCAGGGCGGCATCGTCAGTTTCCGCGCGCCGGTGGTCACCGACGGAAATGGCAAGAACACGGTGAACGTCAGCGTCGCCTCGGCCGGCAGCATCAAGGGCGCACGCGCCATCGATCTCGAAGGTTTCAAGCGCTGGGATCTTGCGGCTGTCGCCGCCAGCGGTCTCTACAGCGGAGTCACCCGCGCCGCCGCGACCAACGCGATCACGCTCGATCTGACGGCCGGCCTCGACACCGCCAATGCCGACGGCACGCTCGCCACCGTCGCCGGACTCAACTTCCTCGGCGACAACGGCGCCGGCACCGTGGTCGAATTCGTCCGGGGTTTTGACGTCTCGGCGGCCTATGGAAATCTTGGCGGGCTCGACGCGCAGGCCAATTTCAATGCGCGGCCCGGCGTCGAGTTGAAACACGACGGCAACATCACTCTGGCCTCGAACTGGAATCTCGGCGCCGGCACGGTCAATGTGACGGCCGCCAAGGCCGCGGGCGCGATGGCGACCGATTCGTTCAGCGGGCAGGATTATGTCGTCGCCGGCCGCGAGGCCGACCTGCTGGCAAACTACACCACCATGACCTATCGCGTCGGCGGCAAAGCGACCGGCGCAGCACCCTGATCTCGCTACGCGCCGGCGGCGATCTGCATCTTCAGGGCAGCCTCACTGATGGCTTCTTCCAGTTCCGCGATCAATATGACGCGACGTATCAATCCTATCTGTACGCCAAGCGCGGAACTGGCTCAGGCACAGTCCTGAACCTTGACGCCTGGCAGTTGAAGAACGGCGGAAGCTATGTGAGCTGGCAAACCTATCTGAACGATCCGATTGGTAACTTCGATCCGAATGGCGCCGGCACAGGAAATATCTTCGATACGCATTGGTATGATGGGATCCAGTATATCGATCAGCTTACTCAAAGTGTAACCAGTGGCGCGCTGCTGCCGAAGCCGATCATGCCTTTCAGCGTGGTCGGGAATTCGCCGGCGGCCCAGGGCGCCGGGGCTGGCGGCGCAGGCGATCCGCTCGCCAGCGCCGTGGTCATGCCGTTGCTGCCGAATGGCAAAATCGTTGCGTCATCCGACTATCGGCTGACGGCGGGAGCCGCGATGTCTAGCGCCGATCCGCTGCGCATCGCCGCGGCCTCGGCTGGCAATCTCATCGTCGATGGCCCCAAACCTTCAACGATGAGCGTTTCGGCGGTCGTCGTTGGTGGTGGCAGCAGTTTCTCGGTCAAGATGATCGATGCGCTCAACTTTAGCGGATCGTTCGGGTCTGTGTTCAAGACTGGCTCGACCAGTTTCTTAACCTATTTGCAGACTCTGATCCCCGGCCTTTCGGCCGATGCCGCGATCACTCTGCAATACGCATCGACAGTGCCGACTGACTTCGCCACCTTCATCAACCAGACTCTCGCCGCAGATCCGAATGCGCACGTGAAGGTCTGGACCGGTACCGACCCAAACTACAGTGACCATCAGGTCACGATCTCCGTTGCCCTGTTCTCGCAGTTTCTGCAACAATTTCCTGGCGGTATCCCGGGCGGCGGCGGCTCCATCACCATCCCGCTGCTTCCCCAGACCGTGGTGCGGACCGGCACCGGCAGCATCCGCATGGCCGCTGCCGGCAATGTCGACCTGACCGGCGGCAGCACCATTCAATACATTAAGCCCGACGGCAGCGCCGACACCACGCCCGATATCAGCAAAGGGCAGTTGGGCGGCGCGGTGGTCTATACGGCCGGCCATCCCGTCGCTTCGATCTCCGAGGTGCTGCCCGACCCGGCGACGGGTGCCGCGGTGCAGATCACCGCTTTGGCATCGGCGACCTCGATCTTCAGCGCGCCGCCGGTGTTCACCTATGGTCTGACGGCCGCCGACGGGAGAAGGGACATCGCCAGCGTGGTGATCGCCGACACGATGCAACTCGTTGGCGGCGGCGATATCGGCGTGACTGCCCAGGGCGACGTGCTCGGCCGCCGCGACCTGTCGTTCAGCATCCTTGCTAACAATCGGAACGCCAGCTGGCCGCTATCGCCGTGGATCGGGAAGGTGACCTTCCTGAACGGATCGCTGCCTGCTCTCGCTTACGATCAGCCTTGGCGGATCGGCAGCGTGACGCAGGACGCCACGACGGCGTCCATCAATCCGCAACTGTTCCGCGCCGGCATCGGCGCGCTGGGTGGCGGCAATATCCGCATTGATGCGGGCGGCAAGGCGTCGGACATCCTCGCGGTTGCCGATACGTCGCTCGTCACCGGCGTGGCGACGCCGGCGAACGGCAGCGCCACCAAAGTGTTGCTCACCATGGGCGGCGGCAACGTCGCGATCCGTGCCGGGTCCGACATTCTGGGGGCGCGGATCGATGCGCCGAGCGGCGCGGTACGGCTTTCGGCAGGCGGGACCATCGGCGACCTTCCCGTTGTGACCGGACAGAACACGGTCGCCTATTCGGATCCATCCAACCATTGGCATTGGCCAGTTGTCCCGATCGTGCTGAACAGCGAAACCCACTTCCGGATCGATGACGCCACTGTCGATCTGGCGGCGGGCGGCCGCATCAGCGTCATGGGCATCGGCCAGCTCGACGGCTTCTATTCGGATCGCAGTGCGTTGAACATGGTGGCCAACGGAGCCATCACCGTCACCAACACCGGCATGGTGGCGCCTGCTCTGACAGGTTACCGCACCGGCGCCTATGCGATCTATCCCGGTACGCTGACGCTGGCCTCGCTGCTGGGCGATGTGAATCTGCGCACGCTCGCGACACCTGTAGGCTTTGTTGGCGACGCGAACAAAGCACTGCCGGAATACAATTACGATGCGCCGAGCGCGATCCTACTGACACCGAGCACGGTCGGACAACTCGGCGTCTTCGCCGGCGGCAACATCGCGCCGACGCAGATCGCCATGCTCGACAGCGACCCCTATTATCTGCCGGGGCTTTTCACCCTCGGCGCGAATATCGTGACCGTTGTGCCCACCACACGTCTAGCCAATATCTACTACCAGTTCGATTTTCCGCAGGTGATTGCCAGCAAGAGCGAGGCGCAGCTCGAACGGCTGCATAACGCCGCGACGACCCACGCCGGCGACGCCACGCCGGTCACCATCTACGCGGACGGCGATATCGGCACGGCGGTCAAGGGCGTGACGCTGTCGGTGCCCAAGCAGGCGCGGATCGAAGCCGGGCGCGACATTGTCAACATGGTGTTCTTCGGCCAGAATCTCAGCCCGACCGATGTGACGCGCATCGTCGCCGGCCGCGACCTGATCGCCACCACGACGCTCGCCGCAGCGAAAACCTTCACCCGCGCCGCCAACGGCGATGTCTCTTTCGTGACGGGGCCGGCCAAGCCCGCGGTGCAGGGCAACACCTTCATCCTCGGCGGGCCGGGCGACCTGATGGTCGAGGCCGGACGCAACATGGGACCGTTCCTGAACTCCGCCGAGATCAAGGACTGGAACTTCTCGGGGACTGGAAACGGCGATTTTCCGAGAGCCCTGGGATCGACGCTACGCTTCGGCGAGGGGATCATCACGGTGGGCAACGACTGGAATCCCTATCTGCCGGCGGCGGGCGCCAACATCACCGTGCAATTCGGCACCGCCAAGGGCGCGAATTATGACGGGTTGCGTGACGCCTATGTGGCGCCGGGCACCGCGGCGAATGCGCTCGGCGACTACGGTAAGAAGCTCGTCGACTGGATGAAGAGCCATGCCGCGGATGTGTTGAAGGTCAAGTTCGGCACCGGCGACGTGACCGAACAGCAGGCCTATCAGGCCTTCCTGACCCTCCCGGAACTGCGCCAGCGGCTGTTCCTGATCAACGAGGTCTATTTCGACGAGCTGCGGGCGCCGTCGATCAAGGGCGGGCCGTCGTACCTGAAATATTCACGCGGTTACGCCGCGGTGAATACGCTGTTCCCGGCCTCGCTCGGCTATACCGCCAACGGCCTGGAAGGCGGCGCGAATGACGGCGCCATCGTCCATACCGGCGATCTCGATCTGCGGCTGGCCGCCATCGAGACCATCAATGGCGGCAATATCAACATCCTCGGCCCCGGCGGGCGCGTGCTGGCCGGCTCGGTCGTCAGCACCGCGCAGCAGGCGGCGCGGCGCAACTATGCGGCCTACGGCCTGCAGAGCCCGCAATATCATTCCACCGGCACCAACACCGCAGCGAACATATCGTCCATCGAGGCGATCCCGCCAGGCTATGAAGGTGTTCTGACCCAGCGCGGTGGATCCATCAACACGTTCACCGACGGCGACTTCCTGCTCAACCAGAGCCGGCTGTTCACGGTGAAGGGTGGCGACATCACCATGTGGTCGTCGAATGCCGATCTCAACGCCGGGCAGGGCGCCAAGACTACGCCGAACTTCCCGCCGGTGCAGATCCGTATCGGCGAGAATCTCTATGCCGAGCCCGACCAGGCCGGCTCGACATCGGGCGCCGGCATCGCCGCGCTGCCGCCCGACGTCGGTACCGCTGCGCCCAACGTCTATCTGCTGGCGCCGCGCGGTGCCGTCGATGCCGGCGATGCCGGCGTGCGCTCCGCCGGCAATCTCTCGGTCGCTGCCCTACGCATCGTCAATGCCGACAACTTCAAGGTCAGCGGCGCCACCACCGGCCTGCCGACCGTCCAGGCGCCCAACATCACCGGGCTGACCGAGGCGTCGAACACCGCCGGTGCCGCCGCCAAGCAGGCAGAGACACCGAGCCAGGGCAGCGGTTCCGCCGGTCCATCGGTCATCATCGTCGAGGTGTTGGGCTATGGCGGTGGCACCGGAGAGACGCCGAATGACGGCGATGCGGATCGTCGTCGCAAGAATCCTGGCCAGCAAAGCTACGACGCAAGCAGCCCGTACCAGGTGCTCGGCGTCGGTGAATTGACTGACGAACAGGTGGCGGGTCTCGCTGCCGAAAAGCGGGCGTCTGCCGGGATTCAGTGAGTAAATAGTCGCGGTCGATGCCGCGGGCATCGATCGGTCAGTTGGGAGTTGGGGCAAATCGTCCGCCTGCGGTTGGGCTGCCGCGGGTGGAGTAGTCGCGCCGTGCTCTTGCGACGCTAATTACAACCTCGAGCTGAGCCGATTTCCGCCGTCGTCAAACCGTTATAATCCACGACCTAGACGTTACGTTGTATATTTCAGTTCAGCGGAACGGTTGCTGTCTGTCGAAGCGACGATGTTTCAGCATGTCAGCCGCGAAGCGTGTGGAAATAAGTGTGCGTCAACGGCAAAGGATGCATCAGGCGCAGAGATTGCCGACCCGATGCGTTAAGCTCGTGGCCGCGCGCGTGTCTGTGTCGCTGGGTCTGATAGTCTGAATTGCCGATGCTGTCGCGCAATCGCCGCGAACCATGGTGGACGACCAGCCGAGATCCTTTGAAATCCCGGCAAGACCGTTGTCCGAAGCGCTGGAAGCGTTCAGCAGCATCAGTGGATATCAAATCCTTCTGTCAGACAAAGAGTCTGCCAGCGTCGTTTCAAGATCGGTCAACGGCGTTTTCGCGCCGCGCGCGGCGTTGGACGAAATAATCGACGGATCGGGCTTGGTCGCCCGGTACACGTCGCAGCAGGCCGCTATCCTCGTTCGCGATGTTGCACGCGGCGCGCCTCCGGTTCGGTCGGAGCAGCAGCTATACGATGCAAGGCTGCAAAGCGAGATCCTGAACGCCTTGTGCCGGAATGCCTCACCAGGCCCGGGCAATTTCGCCTGGCAATGGACGTCTGGGTCGCTTCCTCTGAGCGTCTGGACCGGGTCGAGCTGTTGAGTTCGACCGGGGACGCAGATCGTGACCGGGCGATTGTGGCGGTCCTCATCGCGATGCGCTCGCCGCGACCACCGTTGGGCCTCGAGGAGAGATCCTGCAGGACGACCAGATCGCGGCCGATGTCTTCCGGCACTTCCCCGCTGCAGTACGGCTTGAGAGACTGTACGAACCTTGTTCTTGCGGCCGGATCGGACGACGAAATTGGACGCGCAGGCTTCCGTCCATTCGGCCTGCAACGCCGGGAGGTCGAGGCTGGCGGCCTTGAGGTTGTATTGCGTGGAGAGTCGCGCGACATCGTCACGAGAGGGCTTGCGCAGATATTCTTGTTGCACTCGGTAAGCGCGTTGGTAATCCGCCTGCCTAGCGCGGTGTCTCGTGATCGGTTTGGTCATCTCTACTCCTGTGGATAAATGAGGTTGCGGCGGCGGCACCTACGCGGAACGCAGGTTTTGGCCATCCAAGTCTGAGCTCCATCGAAGCAAGCCAAAAATTTGCGCCGGCGAAGAATTTTCAGCCAGAGAGAAAATCAAAGTGCTTGGCTGACCAGAGTGAGGGGGTCCAGATTTTCCGCTGTTACGTGGACGGGCGTCGCGCATGTCACAACTATCGACGTCGTGCCGGCGCTCGAAAAGGCAGAAAGAAAATCGAGGGTCGTCTGCCGTCTGGTGAAAGCCCTGTTATGAGCAGCGGACCTCACAGTTGAGCGGCAAGCTGCCGTCTTTAAAGGTGGCGCTCTGTAGTCGTTCCGCCAACGTTCCGCTGCTTTCAGCCTGAATCGGAATTCCTGAACTTAGCAACGTTGATATTGAAGATTGCAACGATGATTGCGGGTCTTGAAGCGGTGTTTTCGAACTTTGAATCAAAATTGCGCAACTGCATTTGTGTCGCCGGTAACTCTATTAAAAAATAGTAAAACTTGCACCGAGTTGCAGCGAACGTGAAGCAAGCGCGAATGCCAACTTATGCAATATGCTGGAAACGTTGCGCGCGGTGTTCAAATGTTGGAATCGCGATATCGCGCGGATCCGACCGAAAGCCTCACGCTGTTAAAAAATGTAACGTAAATCCTGACCAGTAAATCACAACTTTCGCGTTTTGAATCGCTTTTATTGCACTATTGAACGCGGGGAGCTGGATCGCGCCGGTGATCCTGGATGGCAGCCTCATTGGGGAAGATGCCGACCGCCTCGGTGCGGCGCTTGATCTCGCCGCTCAGGCGCTCGATCGGATTGGTGGAGTGCAGCTTGGCTCGATGCGTCGCCGGAAAGCTCATGAAGGCCAGCACGGCGGGCTTGGCCGCGTGCATCAGCCTGGCCAGCTTCGGGATCGTGAGCTGCAATTGATAGGCGACCTTGCGCCACTGCACCCTCGCGCAGGACTGTCACGAATAGTTCATATTTTCGCGCGACTGAACGGTCAGCTAGACAATCAAGACTGCGGGTTTGTCTGTGCTTGCCGCAGCGCCACCGTGCGGATATGAACGCCCTGTTGGTCGTTCTCGGCGTGGAAGCGCGACAACGCGCTGACGTTCGAATTCCGTGAGACAAGTTGGTCAAGTGCGCATCAGCGGGCGGTACGAGAGAGCAGACTGGCAGCTGCGGCTTGGCCCCGCAGGGGCAGGGCCGACCTCGTTGCTCGGGCGCCTGCGGTGGTGCATGCTTGGCGCCGTTATTGCGGCCATGGCGACTGGGGCCATGGTCCCGGCGATCGTTGCTGCCGAAGAGCGGCAATATCTGGCAGCGTTGAACTTCGACATTCCGAGTCAGCCGCTGGCGTCGGCTCTGCAAGCCTACAGCAAGATCACCGGCGTGCAATTGCTCTATGAGAGCAGCAATAGTATCGGCCGTATGTCGACCAAGGTCGTTGGCCAACTGTCGCGCGACGCGGCGCTACGCGAACTGCTTGCCGACACCGATTTGACGATTCACTATACACGCGCCAATGCGATCACACTGGCGCCGGCATCGGCCGACCTGGACGGCCCGCCATCGGCCGTTTTCGCGAAGGCCGATCTGACGCTCGACACGTTGCGGGTGCGTCCGTCGGCCGAACGCAGCGATCCGTCCGAGCTTCGCGCCTATGCCGGCGTCATTCAGAGCGATATTCAGCAGGCACTGAAGAAGGACGCCAAGACCCGCAACGGCAGCTACAGCGCTGGCATCAAGTTGTGGATCGACGGTCCCCGCACGGTGCGGCGAACCGAATTGTTCCGGTCGTCGGGCGACCAGGACAGGGACGTCGTGATTTCCCGTCTGCTTGACGGGCTGCAGATCAGCCAGGCGCCCCCCGCCAATACGCCGCAACCGGTCATGGTGATGATTACCGTGAGATCGATGTGATTGGCGTGACGCGTGGTCTGTGGAAGGGGATCCGAAGGGGCCAGCCGGAGGTCGCGAGCGAGCCTCATGGCGAGACGGCGGACTGGTCCGGCCCGTGGCGCTGGCTGATCGGCAGTATCGTCCTGGTGCCGATGTTGCTCGCGGCGGGCGTTTACTGGCTGCACCAGCAGCCGGCGGGCATCACCGGGCGCAGCAACGAGTCCACCATCCATGTCGAACTGATCCCGACGCCGGGGCCGACGGCTGAGCTCAAGCAGGCCTCTGTTCAATCCACGCCGCCGATCGCCGACTTTCGGACTCCGCCGACCTTGGCCGAGCCGGCACAGCCGCCGGTCGAGCCGGAAATGCCGCAGCGGCAGCAAGCCGTTCCGGCGCGCGCCGCGCCGTCTGCCAAACAGGAGCCAGCCAACACCGGTCAGGCGCAGCCGGCGCCCGGCGGCGCGGCGTTTCGCTTTCAGCGCCAGTTGCTTGCCCATATCGAGCGCTTTCGGCGCTACCCCGACGCAGCACGGCGCGACGGGCTGCAGGGCACAGTGCTCGTGATGTTTGCGATGCGCCGCGACGGCAGTCTCGTGCAGGTCGGTGTCAAGTCGAGTTCGGGGCGGCAGGTGCTCGATCGCGAGGCACTTGAGACCCTGCGACGGGCGCAGCCGCTGCCGCCAATCCCGGCCGACATGCCCGAGCAGCTCACGGTCTTGCTGCCAGTGGCGTTCGATGCGCGATCGGTGAGATAGTCCGAAGCTGCGGCGCGAGCGCGTAATCAATTTGTCATGTGCGGTCGTTAACTACCGGTGGGTGTTTCTGGGTTTGTCTGTGCGCGTACTGGGGCAGTCGCCGTTGACCGGGGTTAATCGTACAACGTTGCGCACTGTGCTGGCTGCTGATTACGGCGGCCTTTTCAGGCGTTTGACGCGGCGATTGGGCTCTGCCGATCTTGCCGGCGATGCGTTGCAGGAGACGTTCCTGCGGGTTGAGCGCGTGACGGACGACGTGCCGGTGCATAGCCCCAAGGAATTCCTATTCCGTATCGCGCTCAATGTCGCGACCGACCATCGGCGGATCGATAGGCGCCTTCTTAGCGGGAACGCCGTCGACGCCTTGCTCGATATTCCCGACGATTCCCCCGATGCGGCAGCGATCCTCGAAAGCCGCCAGGATATCGAAGCGCTCGACCGCGCGCTGGCAGAGTTACCCGCGCGGGCACGCCAGGTCTTCATGGCGGCAGTGGTCAGGAAGCTGCCGGACCATGAAATCGCGACGCTGCTCGGCGTCAGCGTCCGCACGGTCGAAATCGATCTGAAGAATGCCCTGAAACACTGTGCAGAGCGGCTTGGCCGCAGGTTGGTCCGCCGTGCCGGCGGTCCCCGACCGCGTTCATGACGGCTGCCCACTGCACCGGTTTTGGGAGCTGCGGCGACACGCGCGCCACGTATTTTCAATTATTTTTGACCGGGATTGCGGGATAGCCTTGCTTCAACCGTCTAGAACTCTAGAGGTGTTGTTTTCCTGCGCCTTTTAACCACGTCCGAATCCTTGTCCCACCCATGATGTACGATCTGCGATATGCCCGGGTTTTCGTTCGCGTTGAGGTGCGCGAATGCTCGGTCGCGGCCGTGCAGCAAGCGGTGGTCTCGTGACAGAACCGGCCGACGAAGCCGCGATGCGGGACCAGGCGATGGACTGGGTCGTTCTGCTGCGTTCCGGGAGTGCGACAACCGACGACGCGGCGGCGCTGCAGCAATGGCGGCAACAGAGCCTGCAGCACGAAGAGGCGTTCACGCAAGCCGTACGATTGTTTCGGGATCTTGGTGCCTTGGGCGCGCAACTCGAGCGGCGCAACGCGCGTTCACTTCCGGTGCAGCTTTCGCCATCGGCGCGGCCTGTGTTTGGCCGTCGCGCACTGCTCGGCGGCGCGATCGCCGCATCTGCCGCTGGCTATATGCTGCTGAATCCGCCAATGGCGATGTGGCCCTCGCTTCAGGAGTTGTCCGCCGACTATCGCACGGCGAAGGGCGAACAGCGGGACGTTTCGATTGCGGACAATGTCGCCATCAAGCTCAGCACGCAGACGAGCATGTCGATCCGCGGCGACGGAAGCGCGTCGCGCATCGAGCTGATCAGCGGCGAAGCGGCCGTCAATGCCAGGCGTGCGTCGTCGGAGCCGCTGATACTAGTTGCCGGCAATGGCCGGATTGCCTCCGCCACGGCCGAGTTCAATATCCGTTGCATCGACGGTGTTGTGCTGGCGACATGTCTGGACGGCTCAGTGACGGTGACGCAGGGGATCGCAGCGTGCAGCTTGGCCGCGGCGAACAGGTGTCCTACTCGACGGCCGATCTGCTGGGCGCGCCGCAGCCCGTCGCCGATCCCGGGCAAGCGGTCGCATGGCGCGATAACCTGTTGATTTTCCGGGATAAGCCGCTTGGCGCCGTGGTCAACGAAGTCAATCGCTATCGTCCCGGCAAGATCGTTGTGATGAATTCCGAGCTCGGACGGCGCCTCGTTAACGGCACCTTCCAGACCGACAAGCTCGATGACTTTGTAGCTCAGGTCCGGCAACTGTTCGGTGCGGATGTTCGGTCGTTGCCCGGCGGCATCGTTCTGCTGAGCTGATTGCTTCACTTCCGCAACGATCATGCGGTGCGGGCGATTGTATTGCGTCGCTCCAGGCGCCGTTGCGCAGTCGCGCGTTTCGGATGCGCGCGATTCGGTTTGCAGAATTTTCTTAATTTTCTTTTGCGGGTTAGGGCGCTCCAAGACGTCTTCAGGACATAGGGACCTGACCGCGGGCGGATTGCACGCGGACAGTCGGGCCTTCTGTGGGTTTGAAAGATGCTTCTTGGAATTCGTCACGACGTCAGCGCGGGCTTGTCGAAGCTGCGATTTTTGCAATGTTCTGCGCCGGAAGCATTGATGTTGATGAGCGTTGGCGCGTTCGGTTGCGTGCCGGCTGTCGCTTATGCCAAGGGTGCCGATGCCAAAGCTGGAGAGCAGGTTGCGGCCAAGCAGGCAACGCAGGCCAAACAAGCGGCGGGTAACCCGCCCGCGGAATCGAAGCCCGCGCCGGCCGCGCCTTTGCAGCGCTTCGATATTTTCGATTTCGCCGTGCAGGGCGCGGAGACCCTGCCGCAGATCCAGGTCGAGGAAGCGATCTATCCGTTCCTCGGGCACAACCGCACCGCCAGCGATGTCGAAAAGGCCCGCGCTGCGCTCGAAAAGGCCTATCACGACAAGGGCTTTCAGACTGTCAGCGTGTCCGTTCCGCAGCAGAATGCGCTCACCGGCTCGGTGATCCTCAAGGTCTCGGAATTGAAGGTCGGGCAGTTGCGGGTGAAGAACTCGCGCTACTTCGATCTGGAAAAAATCAAGGAGCGTGCGGGCTCGCTGAAGCAGGGCACCGTGCCGAACTTCAACGACGTGACACGCGACATCGTCGGCCTGAACCAATGGCCCGATCGTCGCATCACGCCGGCGTTGCGCGCAGGCGTCACGCCCGGGACGGTCGACGTCGATCTCAACGTCGAGGACAAGGTGCCGCTGCATGCCAGCCTCGAGGTCAACAATCGCCAGTCACCCAACACGTCGGCCACGCGCCTGCTCGGTACGGTGCGCTACGACAACCTGTGGCAGCTCGGACATTCGTTCAGCTTCAGCTACCAGGTTGCGCCGGAGAACAAGAGCGATGCCGAGGTGTTCTCGGGCTCATACATGGCGCGTGTTCCTGACGTCGATTGGCTGTCGCTGTTGTTCTACGGCGTCAAGTCGAGCAGCGACGTCGCGACCATTGGCGGGATGAACGTCATCGGCCCCGGTGAGATCATCGGCGGACGCGCCGTGGTGACCCTGCCGGCACGTGAGAATTTCTTCCACACGATCTCGTTTGGCCTCGACTACAAGCACTTCGATCAGACCGTACGAAGCAGCGTTGCGGGCTTCTCGACCCCGGTTACCTATTATCCGTTCGTCGCCAGCTACGGCGCGACGTTCCAGACCGAGAAGTCGAGCACCCAGCTCAATGCCGGGTTTACCTACAACATGCGGACGCCCAGCAGCGATTGGGTCGCATTCGACAACAAGCGTGCCTACGCCTCCGCCAGCTTCTCGCATCTGAACCTCGATCTGTCCCATACCCACGAGTTGCCGGAAGGGTTCCAGTTCTACGGCAAGGTTCAGGGACAGCTTGCCGATGGCCCGCTGGTGTCCAGCGAGCAGTTCAGCGTCGGCGGCCTTGATACCGTGCGCGGCTATCTGGAATCCGAAGTGCTCGGCGACGATGGCATCGCAGGGAATCTCGAACTGCGGACTCCCGATGTCGGAGCGATGCTGCAGAAGGAAATGAAGGACGAGACCGGGCAGGGCGCGCCGCGCTTCGCGACGTTCAATGAATGGCGGTTCTTCGGCTTCGCCGACGCCGGCCATGTCAACGTCCGCCGTCCGCTGCCCGAGCAGCAATCCAAATTCGACGTCTGGAGCTACGGCGCGGGAACGCGGTTCAAGATGTTCGACGGTTTCAACGGCATGATCGCCTATTCCGTGCCGATGGTCAGCCAAGCTTACACGCATGCCGGTTCGGCGCGCGTCAACTTTCGACTTTGGGGTGAATTCTGATGGCTATGGGGTGGAATCACATGAGCGGCAGCGGCCATTCGGCTTTGCGGCGAAGGGCGGCCAATACGGTCGCAGCACTCGTACTGGGCATCACCGCGGCAATATCGCTGCTCCCATCCTCCGCTCAGGCGTGGTGGAACGACGAGTGGCAGCTGCGCAAGAAGATCAACATCGATGCCAGCGCGACCGGTGCCAACATCACCGATCCGATCGGCACGGTGCCGACGCTGGTGCGTCTGCATGTCGGCAATTTCCGCTTCAGCCTAGCCAAGGATGACGGCAGCGACTTGCGCTTCGTCGCCGGCGACGACAAGACGCCGCTCAAGCATCATGTCGAGAAGTATGACTCGCTGCTCGGCGAGGCGCTTGTCTGGGTGGCGCTCCCCAACGTGCAGTCCGGTGCCAAGTCGGAGTTCTGGCTGTATTACGGCAACAAGAAAGCCGTGGCGACCAACGACGCCAAGGGCACTTACGATCCGGATACCGCGCTCGTCTATCACTTCACCGAGCGCGGAACCCCGGCGATCGACTCCACGGTCTGGGCGAGCAATGCGCAGAGCGTTGGCCAGCCTGCCGACGGCTCGCTGATCGGTACCGGCCTTCGTCTCGACGGTCGTCTGCCGCTGACCCTGCCGGCTTCGCCATCCCTGACGATGGCGGATGGCGCGCCGTTCACCTGGTCGGCCTGGATCAAGCCGGCAGCCCTGCAGCCCAATGCCGCACTCTATAGCCGTCGCGATGGCGCGAACGGCGTTGTTATCGGTCTCGACAACGGTGCCCCGTTTGTCGAGGTCAGCAATGCGGCCGGCGTCCAGCGCAGCGGCGCTGGTGCGCCGGTCGCTGCGAACAGCTGGCGGCATCTGGCCGTCGCCGCCGCAAGCGGCGTCGTCACGGTGTATCTCGATGGCAAGCCCTATGCGACTCTGAACGCGACACTCCCGGCGCTGAACGGCATCGCCCGTCTCGGCGGCGACGTTGCGCCCGCCGCTGCGGCGGCACCGGCCGTTCCTGCCGCCGATGCTGCAGCACCTGCAGCCGACGGAACGGCTGCCCCGGCAGTGGAGTCCGCGCCCGCAGCGGTCGCCATGGTCGGCTTCGCCGGTGACATCGACGAGCTGCAGATTTCGAAGGTCGCGCGAGGAGCGGGCTTCATCAAATATGCCGCGATCGAACAGGGCAGCGAGCCTGCCAAATTGATCGCCTTCGGTGCCGACGAAGAGACCGCGAGCTGGTTGACCGGCTATTTTGCGATCATCTTGAAGTCGGTCACGGTCGATGGCTGGGTCGTCATCGGACTGCTGATCATCATGGCGATTGCCAGCTGGATCGTGACCATCGACCGCGTCAGCTACCTCAACAGGCAGGCCAAGGCCAACGACCGCTTCATGAGAAGCTTCCGCAAGCTTGCCACCAACCTGACAGCCCTCGATCGTGGCAATGCTGACGACGCAGCCGTGCTGGGCAGCCACTTCGACGAAGAAGAAGGACAGACGGTCCGGGCGTCGTCGCTGTACCGGATCTATCACGCCGGTGCCGAGCAGATCAGCCAGCGCTTCGGCGATGGTGACAAGGTGGTGCGGCTCTCGGGTCCGGCGATCTCGGCGATCCGTGCCGCGTTGGACAGCGTCTATGTCAAGGAGACCCAGCGTCTCAACAAGCTGATGGTCGTGCTCACCATCGCCATCTCCGGCGGCCCGTTCCTCGGCCTTCTGGGAACCGTGGTCGGCGTCATGATCACCTTCGCCGCGATCGCCGAGAGCGGTGACGTCAACGTCAATGCCATCGCGCCGGGCATCGCCGCGGCGCTGGTTGCGACCGTTGCCGGCCTCGTCGTCGCGATCCCCGCGCTGTTTGCCTACAATTACCTGGTGACGCGGATCGGCGAACTCACCAGCGACATGCAGGTCTTCATCGACGAGTTCGTCACCAGGATGGCCGAATCGTATTCCTCGGATCTGCCGGTCGAACACCGGCAGGCGGCGGAGTAACGGGCATGCAGGTCCAGAGCAAGTCCAAGCCTTACGATGACATCAACATCACGCCGATGCTGGACCTGGCTTACGTGCTGCTCATCATCTTCATTGTGATGACTACCGCGACGGTGCAGGGGCAGAAGGTCAATCTGCCCAAGGCATCCGCGGCTCCGAGCCTGGCGACGCAGACGACTAAGGCGATCACCGTCGCCAATGACGGCAAGCTGTTCCTCGACACCATACCGGTGACACTGCCGGAGCTCGAGCAGCGTTTGATTCAGCAAAAGGCGTTGACGCCGGAATTCCCGGTGGTTCTGCGCGGCGATGCGCAGACCCAGTACCAGAGCGTGATGGACGTGCTCGACATGCTCGGCCGCATCGGCCTGTCGCAGGTCGGCCTCGCGACGAAACCACTTGTGAAGTAACGCCGATGAACACCGCCGGTCATTTTCACGACAATACCAGCAAGGCGTTCAGGACGCTGTGGTCCTGGCTGCGCGGGATAGGAGCGCGTGTGCTTTCCAACGGCGCGAACCCGACAACGCCCGAGGCGGTCGCAACGGTTCAGGCGTTGCCGCCGGTGGCGGGAAAGCTGCTTCCGTTTCCGATTCGTGGAGAGGCGCTGCTGGTCAAACTGGCGCATCAGCTTCGCCGTCGCGTCGATGAATTGGCGCCGATGTCGAACCAACTCTCGCTCACGCTCTCACATCAGCCGTATCTGCGGCTTGTGATCGACAGCGATTCCTATGTGGAATTCGACACGACGTCGTCGCAATTCGAACTCGTGATGGAGGCGCCGGGCGGTACCCGTCTGATCCTGCAGACGCTCGACTTCGACGCGGTGGTCAAATTCGTGTTGGAGTATGTGTCCGAGCGCCTCGCAGACAACGTGCGTCTCGAGGTCGCGTCGTGAAGCGGTTCTCTGCCAAACCTGAGATTTCCGAACAGGCCGGCGAACGCAAGTCGCTGTTGCGCTATGGGGCTGCGCTTGCCGTTATAGCGCTGCTGGTGGGCGGGGTCGTGGCCTTCCTGGGGCAGGGCAACGATGCACCGCCTCCCAAGCAGGTGCGCGAGCTGACGGTGGTCAACATCCTCCCGCCGCCGCCGCCGCCGCCACCGCCACCTCCGCCGATGATCGAGCAGCCGAAAGTGATCGATCAGCCGAAGATGGTCGAGCAGGAGATGCTCGAAGACAAGCCGGTCGAGAAACCCGTCGACGATCCGGTGAAGGACGCGAAGAACGAGGAACCTCCTGGTCCGCTCGCGCTCGATGCCAAGGCCGTCGGTCCGGCCGATCTGTTCAATCTTGGCAGCAAGGTTGGCGGCAGCCCCTATGGCGGCCGTGGCGGCGGTGGCAGCCGCTGGGGGTGGTATGCCTCGATCGTGCAGACCCAGATCGAAGCAGCGCTGCGCGGCAACGACAAGACCAAGCACGCGGTGATGCAGCTGCAGGTGCGGCTATGGGCCGACGCCACCGGACGCATCAGTCGCGTCGAGCTGGTGTCATCGACCGGCAATGCCGAGCTGGATGCCACCATTCGCAATGACGTGCTCGGGCGGCTGACGCTGCGCGAGCCGCCACCCAACGACATGCCGATGCCGATGGTGACGCGAGTCACCGCACGCAAGCCGACCTAGCCCGGCGCATCACCGACAACAACACGCATAGCGATCGACCAGTAGGGGACTTGATACCGATGTTTCACAAAAAAACGATGCAGCCCGGCGTTCCGCGCCGCTCGCCGTGTCGATGTGCGCACTCGTTTGCAGCATGCCCGCTCTCGCGCAGGATGCCGGCGATCGCGCCAATACAACATCGGCCAAGCGGCCGGCAGTGTCGCGCGCCAAGCCGACGTCGCCGAATGCGACCATCAATCTCGTCAACATGCTGGTGAAGCAGGGCGTGCTGAAGGAAGATCAGGCGCAGGCGCTGATCAAGCAGGCCGACGATGAAGCCTATGTGGCGCGCGAAGCCGCCAAGGGCGCATCGTTGCGCGCGGAAGAAGCGGCCAAGACGGCCACCGCCGCCGCGGCTGTCGCGTCGCCGCCGGGCACCAAGCACGTCACTTACGTGCCCGAGATCGTCAAGCGTCAGCTGCGCGAAGAGATCAAGCGCGATGTTATGGCGAAGGCTCAGAGCGAAAACTGGGCGTCGCCCGGCAAGTATCCGGAATGGGCCCAGCGCATCCGTTTCTACGGCGATCTGCGTGCGCGCTATGAGGGCCAGTTCTTCCCGACCGGCAACGATCCCCGGCTCGTCAACTTCAATGCGATCAACACGGGATCGCCTTACGAACTGTCGCAGAATAATCCCTATTTTGCGCCGACACTGAATAGCAGCCAGGATCGTGAGCGCGCGCGCTTCCGATTGCGGGTCGGCGCCGATATCGACATCGCCGACAACTTCATGGGCGGATTCCGCTTCGCCAGCGGCGATAGCAACTCGCCAGTGTCGCTGAACCAGACGCTGGGAGGGAATGGCGGAAACTTCTCGAAATATTCGCTCTGGATCGATCGGGCCTATCTGCGCTATCAGCCCTCGGACGATCTGTCCTTCTCGGTGGGTCGTTTCGACAATCCGTTCTGGTCGCCGACCGACCTGGTCTGGTATCGCGACATCGGATTCGATGGCTTCGCTGCCCAGGTCAGGCACGAGGTGGCGCCTGGTGTCACGCCGTTCCTGGTGGCCGGTGCGTTCCCGACTTTCAACTCGGATCTGAATGTCGGTTACAACATCGATCAAAAGAATCTTTTGAACGGTCTTCCCGGAAAGTATGCGAGCAACGACAAGTGGATGTTCGGCGTTCAGGCGGGCGTTGGCGTGAAGTTCGATCCGCAGTCGAGTTTCCGGCTGGGCGTCGCTTATTACGACTTCACGAACACGCAGGGCCGGGTTTCGTCGCCATGCTTCGCCGTCGGACCGGCCGACGTTTGCGACACGGATCAGACACGTCCATCCTTCGCGCAGAAGGGCAATACGTATATGACGCTGCGTAACATCCTTGCGGATACCTCGCTGGCGTCGCCCGCCAGCCAGCCGTATTATCAGTACCTCGGGCTGGCCAGTCAGTTCCGTCCTGTCGTTGTCAGCGGTCAGGTCGATCTGGGTGATTTCCATCCGGTCCACGTCGTCATCGACGGCGAATACGTCAACAACATCGCCTTCGATCGCAATTCCATTCTTGCTCGCCCGGTCAATGACCCCAGGGGTGGCAGCATTGCCAATAACACCGCCCCGACACCCGACGGTTCGGCTGGCCCTTTCAACGGTGGCAACCAGGGTTGGATGGGCCGTGTCACCGTCGGTCACAAACAGGTCACGCATCTGTGGGATTGGAATGTCCATGCGGGCTACAAGTATCTTGAATCCGACGCGATCATCGATGCCTTCGCCGATTCCGATTTCGGTCTCGGTGGCACCAACCTGAAGGGCTACTTCATCGGCGGCAATCTCGGGCTTTCGGACAACGTCTGGGCCTCGCTGCGCTGGATGAGCGCCAACAATATCTCCGGTGGGCCCTATGCCGTCGATGTCGTGCAAGTCGACCTGAATGCGAAGTTCTGATCATGAAGATACGTATTATCAGCTCAGCGTTGCTGCTGGCCGCGCTGGCCGGTTGCGAGGCGCACGCCGACACCGAAACCGACCGTCTGCGTGAGGCGCTGCGTAGCGCCACAGCGCAGACCCGGGCGCTGGAGGATCAGCGCACCGCCCTGCAGGCCAAGATCGCCGATGCGGAGCGCGAGAAGTCGGCCATGACGGCGCAGGTTGCCGCCGCCAAGGCCCAGGTCAAGGAAATCGAAAAGACCCACCGCGAGGCGGTGGACGAATTCAACCAGCGTCTGGAAGATCGCAACCAGACGCTGGAGAAATGGAAGAGCGCCTACGAGGAAGCTGCCACCGTGGCGCGCACCAAGGACGCCGAGCGCGCCAAGTTCGAGGGCGAGGCGACGGCGTACAAGGCGAGCACCAAGAGCTGCGTCGCAAAGAACAAGCTCTTGACCAAGGTTGGTCGCGAGCTGCTGCACCGCTATGAAGGCATTTCGTTTGGCGACATGGTGGTCATCAACGAACCGTTGATCGGCGAGCGGCGGGTGCAGATCCAGAATCTGCTGCAGGACTACGACGATAAATTGCTTGAGCAAAAGGTGACCCCATGACGCGTCTTCGCCCTTCTTCGGCACTCACGATGGCTGGCGGCGTCGTCGTCATCTCGGTTCTGCTGCTGTCATCCGCCTCGGCCCAGACCTCGCTGCAGCCGGCTCACCCGGCAGCGCCGCGCGTTGCCCCGGCCAAGCCGAAGGCTGCACCGGCTGTAGCGGCCGCGGTCGCTCAGGCACCGACCGTTGCAACGGCACCGGCACGTGCGTCCGATGAGGTCGTCGCGCGGGTCGGCAACAACGATGTCAGCGCCGACGACATGCGCTCCTATATCGCTGCGCTGGGCCCGCGCGAGCAGGCCGCGCTTGCACAGGATCCGGCTCAGCTGAGCCAGGTGGTGCGCTTGCTGCTGTCCAACCGCCTGGTGCTTCAGGAGCTGTCGTCCAAGAAGTGGGATCAGCAGCCGGCAGTTGCTGCCCAGCTCGAAGGGGTACGCGAGAGCGCCATGGTCGAGCTGTACCTGCAGTCGGTATCGACGCCTCCCGCCAGCTTCCCCAGCGACGACGAGGTGCAGAAGGTCTATGACGCCAATCGCGCCTCCTTGCTGGTGCCGCGCCAGTATCAGCTCGCGCAGATCTTCGTGCCGTTGGCCAAAGATGCCGACAAGGCAACGGCGGATGCGGCAAAGAAGAAGGTCGAAGAGGTCCAGAAGAAGCTGAAGACGGCAGGCGCGGATTTCGCTGCCATTGCCCGTTCGGATAGTGCCGCCTCGGACAGTGCCGAACGTGGTGGCGATCTCGGCCTCTTGCCGGAGGACCAGATTCGTCCGGAGATCCGCAGCCAGGTTGTCGGTCTCGCCAAGGGCGCCGTCTCCGAGCCGATCCAGCTTGACGACGGCTACCACGTCATCCGTCTGGTCGATACCAAGGTGTCCTATACCCGCACGCTTCCCGAGGTGCGCGATCAGTTGGTCCGGCAGATCAGGACCGAACGCGCGGCCGCTTTGCGCCGGGCCTATCTCACCGAACTGCTGAAGCAGCAGCCTCCGATCATCAACGAACTCGCGCTCGCCAAGCTGTTCGACAACAAATCTCGTAACTGAGGATACCTGCCATGACCGCCATCACCGAGAGCGCCATCACCAGCGTCACCGCGGAGTCGCTGCGCGACATCCTGCAAAGCGCAGGTTACCGCGTCGAGCTCGTCACCGATGCCAATAGCGACATCGCTATTCTGCGCTCGTCGACGGCCGGCTTCGCATTCGATATCCGCCCCGGCAATCGCCTCGCCGAGCGCAAGGATCAATTCGTCGATTTCACCTTCAGTGCCTGGCTCAACATCGAAGGCGAACTGCCGCTCGACGTGGTCAATCGCTGGAATGCGCTGCGCCGCTTCGGCCGGCTGCAGGTCGTTCCGGGCTTTCTCGCGCTTGTCATGGACGTCTCGATGATCGGCGGCGTGATGCCGGATTTCATCAAGGCGCAATTGGAGATATGGGATCATCTGGTGCAGGCGCTGGTGCCGTATTTGCGCGACGAATTGCAGAAACTCGGATCGGCGGTACCGCAGGCGACCGCGGAAACGCCGGCGGACGATGCGCCAGCCCCCGAAGCACGCGTCGCTTGACCCGATCGGATTGATTGTGGTGAACGCACGGCCGATCAGCAACGACGCTAGACGCACGGGCGCCGCCAGGCGGCGCGCGTGTGCATCGGCGTGGCTGATCGGCCTGGTGTCATGCCTTGCTTTGGTCGTCGCGCCTGCGCTTGCCGAGCCGGATCCCGCATCGCTCCAGCAACCGGGCAAGGCGCCTGCCGAAACCTCCGCTACAACCAATGATGCGCCGCCGGCCGACAAGCGAACGGCGGCGCTGGTCGCGTTGCCCAAGCCGCCGGTTGTCGGAAATAACCGGGCGCTGTATCGCTCCATCATCGAGCGTGAAGTGCGCAGCACCAGCCTGCCGGCCGATGTGGCAGAGGCGGTGATGGGTGTGGAAAGCGGCTATGATCCGACGCGGATCGGGGCCGACGGCGAGATCGGCCTGATGCAGGTGATGCCGGCCACGGCGCGGATGCTGGGCTTTTCGGGCAGCATGGCGGAATTCGCCGTGCCCGAGATCAATATCCGCTACGGCATCCTGTATCTCTCGCAGGCCTGGAACAGGGCAGGCGGCGATCTCTGCACCGCGCTGATGAAATATCGTGCCGGCCATGGCGAGACGCGCTTCTCGCATCTGTCGGTCGAATATTGCCTGCGCGCTCGCGCCCGGCTCGTGGCGAAGGGATATCAGGTGACCGGCATCGTGCCGACCGCCACGTTCGGCTCGCCGATGGCCTCCATGGCGCGCTGCCGTGGACGCTGCCTTACGTTGGGTGGCGCCGGCCGAGTCGATTTCGCCGCGCTGAACAACCGGCTGACGCAGATGGTCATGCAGGTCGGCGCGAAGCCGATGGCAAGGTAGCCGAGCATGAAATCAGGACTCATCGCGTTGACGCTCTTGTTTCAAGTGATTCCGGTCGCGGCTCAGCAGCTGCCCGAACCGCCCAAGCCGGAGAAGCCGGAGATCATCATCGGCGGGCAGCCGCCGCCGCGGCCGATGGTCCAGGAGCGCTGCGTCGATGTCGAAATCGGCGGCTCGCGCAGCTTTGGCTGTCTCAACCAGACGATGAAACGCGATGTCGAGAAGGTCAATCCCAGTCTCAACCTTCCGCCAATCGACGCCCGCTCGGGCGACACCAAGATCGGCGTGGTCAATCTGCCCGGCGTACAGCAGCAGTACGGGCAGAATTATGGTCGCTCCGTGGTTCCGTTCCGCCTGCCGCCGCCGGCTTTTTCCTCGCCGACCAACCGCCGCTAGGTGTATCGCGTGAGGGTGTTTTGCATCAATGCGAAGGAGCGGGGGCTTCGCTACCGCTGCTGGCTGTCCGTCGCCGTTACGATAGTCATCTCGTTCCTGCTGATGTGCGGCGCTCCTGCGCAATCGCAGCTGCTGCTGCCGACGCGCGGCGAGGCACCGCCGAATGCGTCGCCGAAGCCGTTAACGCGCACCGCGCTCCCTGCGACCGATCGTGGCGAGCGCGCCGGCACCGGATTCTATGTGGATGACATCGGCCACATGCTGACGGCGCGACACGTGGTCCAGGATTGCAGCCGTATCATGGTTCAGAAAGAGGGGCGCACGAGCTCGGCGCGCATCGTTGCCGTGTCGACGCCCTACGATATTGCATTGTTGCACACCGCGAAGACCCGCGGTTTGGCGGCGGTGTTTCCCCGCAGCATTGTGACATCGACCAATGACATCGTGTTCGCGGCCGACTATGCGAGCCTGCCGACGATGCTCGCGCGCGGCGGCGTGCTCGCCAATGCATCGGTCAGTCCGGCCACCGGCAGCGGCGAGTCCGGGCATATCGCGTTGCAGTCGACGCTGACCTTCGGCAGCAGCGGCGCACCCGTCCTGGATTCGCGGGGCCTGATCGAGGGCGTCGTCAGTCGGCGCACGGCGATCAATCGCGTGCTTGCCGTCGGCTCGACCGCCGCCAAGGCGTTCCTGGCTGCGAGCGATATACGTTTCCAGCAGGACGACCGGCCGCAGATCAGTGGATCTGCATCACGCGCCCACCGTGCCGCCAGCATCTCGGCGCGCGTCATTTGCGTCAATTGAGGAGTTTTTTCATGGCTTTGTTTCGCGGTCCATCGGCGTCGCGGCGTTCGCGATTTGCACGGATCTACGCTTTGCTCGCATCAATCGGACTGCTGTCCGTCCCCGCATCAAGCCCGGTTGCCCAGGGCCTGGACTACCGCAGCCCGGATACGGCACCGCCGGCCTGGGGGCAGTTCGCGAAGCTGGTCAAATATCGCTTTGAGGAATGGATCTCCGCCGACGACGCAGTCGCCAACCGGTTTCGTGCATGGCTGAAGGAAACCAACGGAAAGCAGGATGGACCGCCAACGTCGCTGGTCGTGAAGGCTTGGCTCAATCCGGATGGATCGGTCGAACGGGTGTCGTTTGCCGCCTTCAAGGACGAGCGCGCCAATACCGATCTGCGTGCGGTGCTGACGCGCGGCAATATAGGCGAAGCGCCACCGCCTGAAATGCTGCAGCCGATCAATCTGCGTTTCTCGCTCAATATTGCGAACTGATCCATGGCGGAAACGGCCAGGTTGCCCCCGCGCCTGGCCAATGAGTGCGACATCAAATTGTCGGACCATTGTCTACCCTAAAGCAACATGTTCCGTCAGCGCTCTTGAGACCAATTGATTGAAGGAGTTCACGCCGAGAAGAGTTCCGGTTCATCGTGGCCGTAAGCAGCGAAGATATGGACCGGATTGCTGCCAGGCTTGTCTATCGAGCCGGAAGCAGTCCAGTTGCTTTCCATTCTTGACACAAGACTGTCAGCAAGAGGCACTAAGCGTGCGTTC
Source organism: Rhodopseudomonas sp. P2A-2r (assembly GCF_026015985.1). Classification (GTDB taxonomy): domain Bacteria; phylum Pseudomonadota; class Alphaproteobacteria; order Rhizobiales; family Xanthobacteraceae; genus Tardiphaga. The sequence goes on from NZ_CP110389.1 coordinate 2,160,936, forward strand.
TTCGCTGTGAAGCGCTTTGGAGAAGATGCTGTTGACGTGTCGTTATTGTATTCGGCATGGAACCTTACGACCGAATGCGATTATCGAGAGAATCCTCGGTGTTCTGTCACTGCTTCTGGCTGCATGCGGAAGCTTGTCTGGCCCTGCAGTGGCAGCGCAGTCTCGGGAGACGTCGATGGTGCCGAACGGGCCCATTACTTTTGAAATTCCCGCCCAAAAGCTGGAATCCGCGATCGAAGCCTATAGCGTGATGTCGGGATGGCAAGTGATCTACGACGCCGGTCTTGCAGTCAGTCGCCGATCCACCGCGGTGAGGGGCGCCTTCCGCCTGCCGCCGCGCTCAGCCAATTGCTCTCGGGTACCGGCTTGACGGCGGAGTTTATGACCGCAGATGGTGTGATGCTGGTTCCAGAGCGGTCTGCGCAGAATGTCTCGCAGTTCGAAGCGAAATCGCCGGCGGGCGACTATTACGGACGCATTCAGGCTGGCCTTCGACGTGAATTCTGTGCGGATGAGCTCATCCGGTCAAATGGCAACCGGATCGCGCTCGGATTTTGGATCGGCGGATCGGGGACGGTTACGCGCGTGACGCCGCTTGGCTCGACGGGGGACGCGGCAACAGATGCGGCCTTCAGCAGCGTTGTGGCGCGACTTGCGGTGGGCGAGGCGCCGCCTCCCGGTTTCAAGCAGCCTGTCGTCATCCTCGTCACGCCTGATCTGATCGCCCAATGCAGCGTTCCCGGCGCAGTACCGGCGAGGACGGCGCAATGACGGAGGTCGGTTGGGCTGCCCTTCAGCGACATATGCTGACCCGCTACACCGATCTCAGGAAGCGGTTGACGCGCTATCTGGGGTCCGCTGATCTCGCCAATGATGCCCTTCACGACACGTGGCTTCGGCTGCAACGCGGCGGCGAATTGACATCGGTGCGTAATGCCGACAGCTATCTTTACAGTATCGCGATCAATATCGCGTCCAACAACCGGCGCTCCGAAAGCCGCCGGCTGGCGGCATCCGAAATCGAAGAATTACTAGAAGTTGCTGACGACTCGCCGGATTCCGAGCGCGTGCTGGATGCGCGCAACGAACTCGATGAGGTGGTGAAGATCATCGCGGAGCTGCCGGTTCGGCAGCAAGCCATCTTTTTGGCCGCGCGACTTGAAGGCACGCCGCGAAGGGACATTGCCAGGCGCTTCGGCGTGTCCGAACGCTTTGTGCAGCGGGAGCTTCAGGCGGCGCATGACTACTGTGCGGCGCGGCTGGAAAAAATGAAGCCCGACCGGTTCAGATCGAAGCCGCGAGAAATGTCTTCTGTTCAGGAGGCGTTTGGATTGGATCACAAGGCGCCGATGCGGCGGAAGCCGGCAAATCGATGAACAACGACGCGAACGAAGAGGTCGATCTGTTGAAGCGGGATGCGCGGCGCTGGGTCAGGCAGCTCGTTTCGGGCGACGCCACGACTGTGGATGCCGAGGCGTTGAAGCGTTGGCGAATGCAGAGCAGGGCGCACGATGCGGCCTTTGCCGAGGCGGTCCGTGTATGGCGGCAGCTCGGCGTCGGGGGCGAGCATTTGTCGACTTGCATGGCGCGCCGGTCTGGTCGCGCCGGGCTGCTGGCATCACCACGCGTCGCGCACTTCTGGTCGGCGGCAGTGCGCTCGCGGCATCGATTGCAGCAACTGCCGTCGTCAAGCCGCCACTCGATCTTTGGCCGTCACTGGAGGAGCTGCGGGCCGACTATCGTACGGCCACCGGCGAGCAGCGGCTGGTGAGCGTCACGGATATATCGGTGCGGCTGAACACGCAGACCGCCATTGCGGTCACTGCAGATCCATCGGCCGGTCCCGGTATTCGATTGATCTCCGGTCAGGCCTCTTTCACGATGCCGAAGCATTCTTCGCAGGCGCTAACCGTGCTTGCTGGACATGGCCGGATCGTCGCGGATCGAGCCCGCTTCGATGTACTGTGTCTCGCGGAGAAGACGTCCGTCACCTGCGTCGCGGGAGATGTCGAAGTGACGGTGGGCGAGCGCTTGGCAACGGTCAGTCAGGGACAGCAGGTTGTCTACGACGGCGATGGCCTTCGCGTTGCCGCCACCGCCGATCTGCAGGAAGCGACATCCTGGCAAGACGGCTACATCGTGTTCCGAGGTACGGCGCTTTCAGACGCCGTCGCGGAGATCAATCGTTATCGGCCTGGGCGCGTGATGGTTCTCAACGCAACTCTCGGCCAGAAGACGATTAGCGGTCGTTTCCGCACGGAGCGCATGGACGAAATCCTGGGCTGGATCGAACGGGCAACGGGCGCGAACGCGCGCACGCTTCCGGGAGGCGTGATCCTGTTGAGCTGAAATTTCGCCAGAGCGGGTTGATACAAAACTGTCATCAAGATTTTGGTTCAGATTCGATTTTCGACCGGTGTCAAACAAGATGAGGCATCTGTTTGCTCCTCCGCGGGAGGGGCGCCGATGCGTTAGGACTTGTCCGCCTGCCGAGAGAGAATTCGATGCTGAACCGCAGCCCTGACTTTCGCGCCGCTTTTTCCGGTCGCCAGAACCGCCATGTCAGATTGCTGGCGGGGGTTTGCTCCGCAGCGCTGTTGGCCGTCGCGCCAAAGGCAGTCCTTGCGCGCGCTTTGAACGGTGGCAACCCATCCCTCTCGGCTCCGAACTTTGCGGCCGATGCAGCGTCGATGGCGGCGCAGCAGGCGGTATCGGCGGCGAAACAGAGCCAGGATGCGCTGAGCCGCTCGGTGCAGGCGATGCAGGCGGTGCAGGCCGCCGCGCGGGCGGCGGCGCAGGCGCGCGAATTGTCCACCACGGCGCCGCTCGGCATCGCCAACGGTCTCGCGCCCGGCGGCCTGGTGCCCGATTCCGGCCTGGCCCGCAACGGCGTCGCCAATGCGGTGACGACATGGCAAGGCGCCAATACGCCGACACAATCGGTCGATGCCTCCGGCCAGACCCAGGTCGGCATCCGCCAGACGACGCAGCAGGCGATCCTGAACTGGCAGTCGTTCAACGTCGGCGCGCGGACCACGCTGACCTTCGACCAGCAGGGGCAGGCGAATTGGGTCGCGCTCAACCGCGTCAACAACGTGATCGCGCCGAGTCAGATCCTGGGCACCATCAAGGCCGATGGCCAGGTCTATGTCATCAATCAGAGCGGCATCATTTTCGGCGGCAGCGCGCAGGTCAATGTCGGCTCGCTGATTGCGTCGTCGGCCGATATCACCGACGCGCAATTCCTCGGCAACGGCATTTACAGCACCCAGACCGGCAACGGCCGCTACGCGCCAAGCTTCACCGCTGCCGGCGGCAAGGTCGTTGTGGAATCCGGCGCCGAGATCTCGACGCATGCGCCATTGAAGGTGAAGTCGGGCGGCGGCACTGTGCTGATGATCGGCAGCGAGGTCGAGAATGCCGGCAGCATCTCGACGCCGAAGGGGCAGACGCTGCTCGCGGCCGGCGACAGCTTTATCTTGCGCCCCGGCTTCGGCACCGAAGGCAACGCGACATCGACGACGCGCGGCATCGAGATATCCACCACCATCAATGCCGGAAGCGCCAACGGCAGCGTCCGCAACAGCGGCCTGATCCTCGTCCCGGAGGGCGATATCACGCTGGCCGGCCGGACACTGACGCAGAGCGGGGTTCTTCGCGCCAGCAGCTCGGCCAATACCCGGGGCACCATCCACCTGGCCAATTCGGCCGCTGACGGCGCCGGCAGCGTCACGCTTGCCGCGGGCAGCGTGACGGCCATCGAGCCCGAACTCGACAGCAGCGAGCCTGCGCTCGACAGCCAGCGCGATGCGTTGATTGCCGCCTCGGCGGCGGCCAATCTGCTGCGCGCCGGCAGCGCCGTGGGTGCGTTCGACAATCTGTCGGTTCTTGCCGACCGACAGGATCAATCGCGTGTCGAGATCGTCACCGGCGGCACGGTCAATTTCCAGAACCAGTCGCAGACCATGGCGCAGGGCGGCCAGGTTGCCGTGAGTGCCGGCAAGCGCGTCTTTGCCGAGAGCGGATCGCGCATCGATGTTTCCGGTGTGCGCAACGTGCTGTTGCCGATGTCGGCCAACCAGGTGCTGGTCAACGTCCAGGGCAACGAGCTCAGGGACTCGCCGGTCAACCGCGACAGCGGCGCGCTGATCAACAAGAATGTCTGGATCGACATCCGCGATCTCGTGCTGGTGCCGGCCGGAACCGGCGGCTATGCCGGCGATCGCTACTATACAAAGGGCGGTCTGCTCGAACTCGGCGGCTACCTGTCCAACACTGCGCACAAGATCGGCGAATGGAGCGCACTCGGCGGCACCATCACGCTGGCGGCGCCGGACGTGATCGCGCAGCGGGGCGCAACATTCGACATCTCCGGCGGTTCGGTGCGCTATGACGGCGGCAGGATCTATTCGACCAAACTGATCGGCACCGACGGCCGGATCTATAGCTTCGACAACGCGCCGGCCGATATGAAGTTTATCGCGGCTGCCGGCGGCTTCGTCCGCACGCACAACATTCAGGGCAAGGTCGCGGACTCGCTCACCGAGATCTGGAGCAGCGTCTTCGACCGCTCGTCGTCGTGGCGCTACGAGGCCGGCTATACCGTGGGCCGCGATGCCGGCCGGCTCAACCTGTCGACGCCGACTGCGATGTTCGAGGCGCAGATCATTGCCGACGTGACCAAGGGCGAACGCCAGTCGAGCGCGCGCGCAGCGGCGGTCGCCGACGGCTACAAGCAGGTGCAGAATGCGGCGCCGCTGGCCGGCACACTAGGGATCGGACAATACACCGCGCTCGGACAGCCCGATCTCTACAATAGCGACGTCCGGATCGGGGATATCCCGGTCGTGACGACGGCGCTCGGTGCTACGGACGTTCTGCCAACAGGCCGCACCAATACCGTGTGGCTCGATGCCCGGCAGCTGTCCGAACAAAGGCTCGGCGGCCTGCAGATCGGCACCCGCGGGTCCGTGACCATCGATGGCGATCTCACGCTTGCGAACGGCGGCACGCTCGGCCTCATCGCGCCGATCGTCGAGATCAAGGCCGATATCACGGCTCATGGCGGCGCGATCGACGCCACCAATGTCTTCACCTCCGCGGCCCTGGGCACTCTCAACCTTGATACGAAGGGGGTGTCGCGGATCGCGGTGCGCGCGGGCGCGGTGCTCGATCTCAGCGGCGTCGAAAGCCTCGGCTCTCGAAGTCTCGATCCGGATGGGCTCGCTTATCTGAATGGCGGCTCGGTCTCGCTGCGATCCACCCGCGACGTGGTGCTGGAGGACCGTGCGCTGATCGACGTGTCGTCGGGCGCTGCAATCCTCGGCACGGGCAAGATCCAGGGCGGGCGGGGCGGCTCCGTTACGCTCAGGGCCAATCTCAACGGCGTCGGTTCGACCGGTGACCTGACTCTTGCCGGCGACGTGCGCGGCTATGGCATGAACGGCGGCGGCACGTTGACCCTGCAGACCGATCGCGTCGCGATCGGCGCTGCCACCGACATCACCGCCGGCATGCTTACGCTGGCCGGGGATTTCTTTCCAGGGGATTCGGCTCTTACGCGATCATCGGCAATCGCGGCGTGACGGTGGCCGATGGCGCCGTCGTGGATGTCACGATGCCCGCCTATCGTCCGGCATCGGATCAGACGACAGCGGGCCTCGAAGTGTGGATGCCGCCGGTTTACACCGCCAACAGCCTGACCGGCGTGTTGACCCAGCGCGGCGGCGCCAGCCTGACGCTGCAGGCGGGCAACAGCCAGCTGCTGGCGAGCGACCTGCCGTCGGTCGGTCTCACCATCGGCAAGAATGCCGTCATCACCGTCGATCCCGGCAAGTCGATCGCCCTGAGCAGTGTCGGTCAGTTGACGGTCGACGGCACGCTGCATGCCGCGGGCGGCAATATATCGCTCAGGACCATTGATCTCGCGGGACCGCAGGTCGATCAGGTTGCGGCGACGACCAACAACCGCTCGATCTGGATCGGCGAAAGCGCGCGTCTCGACGTGGCGGCGCAGGCCGCCACCGCGCTCGATGCAAAAGGCCGGCGCTACGGGCTGGTCGTCAACGGCGGCAGCATCGTCATCGGCGGCGAGATCGATAGCGCGCTGGGGCAGGCGACGAGTTCGAACAGCTTCATCGTGGTGCGTCCCGGCGCGGTGCTCAACGCCTCCGGCACTGCGGCGACGCTCGATGTCGCCGGCCTCGGCGCGGTCGATGTCGCCAGCAATGGCGGCAGCATCTCGCTGGTCTCCAACAACGGGTTGTTCCTCGACGGCACGATGATGGCCCGCGCCGGCGGCGCCGGCGCCGCGGGCGGCAGCCTGAATGTGGCGCTGCAGATGCTGGAATATCGCATCACCAGCGGTGACCTGGTGAATCTTCCGCTGGCCGATCCGGCCTATCGGGCGTTGCGTCAGATCGTGCTCGTCGATCGGCAGGGTGACTCGGTGCTGAATGCCGGGCTGCAGGCCGGCGCGGCCGATCCGGCCCTGGCCTATGGTTATGGGCGACTCGGTGCCGATACCGTGGCGCGTGGTGGCTTCGACAATCTGTCGGTGATGAGCAGTGCCATCGGCTTCGACGGCAATGTTACCCTGCGGGTCGGGCAGAACCTGAACCTCTACAGCGACATGATGATGCCGGTGAGCGGCAGTGCGCAGGACGCCCGGATCTCGCTGGCCGCCGCCTATGCGCGGCTGGGCCAGATCAACTACGTCTATAAGGAACCGGACCAGCAGAAATCCCGCACGCCGGTCTTCACTGCCGACCCGACCCGTTACGACGTGCAACTCGATGTCGCCGCGCAACTGATCGACATTCGCGACACCGTCAATCTGACCTTCGGCAAGACCCGTCTGCACAGCGACGGCGATCTGCGCTTCGTGCAGGGCGTGCGGCCCATGGTCGGTCTGATCAGCACGTCGCTATTTAGCCCCGGCAGCGTCACCTTGCGCGCAGCGCAGGTCTATCCGACGACCGGCACGGTCGCGCAGGTCCAGGTCGGCCTTGGCAATCGCAACGGGGTCATCGGCTACGATCCCGCGCAGACACTGCGCATCGAGGCGAACTCGGCCGAGATACCGAGCGTACCGTACTCGGTGTTCGGCGACCTGACCCTGGCCGCGGCCGTGGTCGAGCAGGCCGGCGTCGTTCGTGCGCCATTGGGCAAGCTGACGATCGGAACCGGCGGCTATAACAACAGCAAATCCACGCGCGTCACCCTGCTGGCGGGCAGCCTGACCTCGGTCAGCGGTCGCGGACTGGTGATGCCCTATGGCGGCACCATCGACGGTCTGAGCTACAGCTACAACGGCAAGAATGTGATGCTGATCGGCGCCGGCGGTGCGAGCTTCGTGGGCGGCAGCGGCGTACTGACAGTCGGTATCGCTTTGGGCGGGCAGAGCGCGGTGGTCGAATCCGGCGCGGTGCTGGATCTGTCCGGCGGCGGTGATCTCACCGGCGCGGGCTTCATCAGTGGCCGCGGTGGCTCGGTGGATATTCGGACGACGGCGTTCGCCAACGCCAATCCCGGCAACAGATTCAGCGCGCCCGGCAATACGGTCTATGCGATCGTGCCGGGCTTCAAGGGCAACTACGCCCCGGTGGGGTCCGAAAATGCCGCGAACGATCCGGTTGTCGGGCGCCAGATCACCCTGGACGGCAGCGTGCCAGGGCTGCCGGCCGGCACCTATACGCTGATGCCCGCGACCTATGCGCTGTTGCCCGGTGCGTTCCGCATCGAGATCGGCGCGCAGCCATCGCGCGCCGTCGTCGCCGGGGCCAATGCGGTCGGCAACGGCTCCTATATGGCCTTGGGCCAACTCGGCATTGCCAATACGACCATCAAAGACAGTCTCCCCAGCCAGATCGTGGTGACGCCGGGCGCCGTGCTGCGCAGCTATTCGACCTACAACGAAACCAGCTTCGCCGATTATGTGGTCGCCGATGCGGTGAAGCTTGGCGTGCCGCGGGCGATGTTGCCGGTCGATGCGCGCAGTCTGGTTCTGAACCTCAATCCCGGCGCCGGGATCGACGCGCTGCGCTTCAACGGCACGGCGCGGTTCGATGCGGCCAGGGGCGGCCATGGCGGCGCCGTGATGGTCGCGACAAATTCGGGCGGCGGCTCCGATATCGAGATCGTGGCGGCAGGCGGCACCGCAACGGCCGGCTTTGCCGGATTGTCGATCGATTCATCGATGCTCAATTCGCTCGGTGCGTCGCGCATCGTGGTCGGCGGCATTCAGTATGTCACTTACGGGCAGGGCGGCCGGCTCGTCGATAGCGCCGACTCCACACAATTTATTTATCTGCGTTCGGGTTCGCTGCTGTCGGCACCCGAAGTCTTCCTGATGGCCAACAGCGGCAGCACCCTAACTGGAAGCGGCATCGTCATCGAGCGGGGCGCCCATATCAACACCATCGGCAAGGGCGCGGCGGCCTACGATTCGCGGGACGGCTATGTCTATGCCGCGACCGGCAACCAGGTGATGGTCTCCAACGGCATGCTCGATCTGGTGCCGAACACGGCGGCGGCGAATGCGATCCTGGCCAGCGGCGTGCGCATCGGCGTCTGTGACAGCGGCAATTGCAGCGGCCAGACCGAAATCTACTCGGAAGGCACCATCGCGCTGGTGACGCCGAACCAGTTCCAGCTCGACGACGCCGTGCGTTACGGCACCCGCAATCTCACGCTCTCGGTCAGCCGGATCAATCTCGGCGACAGCGCGGTGTTGATTGACGCAGCAGCGCGAAATATCCTGCCGAGCGGGCTGTCGATGAACCAGGCGCTGCTCGATCGCCTGCTGCGCGGCGATACCCGCTACGGCGCGCCGGGGCTCGAGACGCTGACGCTGTCGGCGTCCAATGCCGTCAACATTTTCGGCACCGTGACGCTGGACACCGTCGATCCCGCCACCGGCAAATCGACGCTGGCCAATCTGGTGCTCGGCACCCCGGCGATCTACGGCGTCGGCAATGCCGGCGACGTCGCCACCATCCGCACCGGCAACTTCATCTGGCGCGGATCGACGCTGGCGCCGGGCGAACTGGTCGCGGGTGGCGCGGGCACCGGCAGCGGCACGCTGAACATCGATGCACAGCGTATCGTGTTCGGCTACGGCGCCCATTCGCGCCCGACCGGAAATGATGTCGACGGCCGGCTGGCGCTCGGCTTCGCCAATGTCAATCTGTCGGCGACCGACCGCGTCAGCGCCAACCAGCAGGGCAACCTGTCAGTCTATCAGTCGCGCGGCGCCTATGTCGCCGGCCAGGGCTACAGCTACAGCGGCGGCAACCTCACCATCGCGTCGCCCTTGGTGATCGGCGAGGGCGGCTCGGTCAACAGCATCACCGCCGGCGGCGCATTGCGGCTGCTTGGCGCGGGTACGCCCGGCGCGGTCGCCACCGACACGCTCGGCGCGCAACTCACCTTGAGCGGCGACAGCATCGCGCTCGAAACCACGATCGTGCTGCCGAGCGGCAAGCTGACGCTGAAGGCCAGCAACGACATTACCCTGACCGGGGCATCGCGGATCGACGTCGCCGGCCGTGAGGTCGTGTTCAACGATGTCAGGAAATACAGCTGGGGCGGCGACGTCACGCTCGACAGCAGCAAGGGCAACATCCGCCAGGTGGCGGGTTCGGTGATCGATCTGTCGGCGCGTTTCAACAATGCCGGCAGCCTCACCGCGATCGCACTCGATGCCGTGGCCGGAACCGTCGATCTGCAGGGCGCAATTCTTGGCAGCAGCTTCGGTCGCTACGATGCCGGCGGCACGCTGGTGCCGTATCGCGCCGGCAGCATTAGCGTTCGTGCGCAGAATCTCGGCGATTTCGCCGCGCTCAATGCGCGGCTCAATGCCGGCGGCGTCTATGGCGCGCGCAGCTTCCAGATCAAGCAGGGCGATCTCACCATCGGCAACGAGCTGAAGGCCAGAGAGATCAATGTCTCGCTCGACAACGGTGCGCTCACAGTGGCCGGCACCATCGACGCCAGCGGCGAGAGCGTCGGCACCATCCGCCTCGCCGCCAAGAACGGCCTGACCCTGACGGGATCGGCGGTGCTCGATGCTCATGGCACGGTGCTCCGCGTCGACAGCTACGGCAAGATCATCGACAGCCCGAACCGCGCTATCGTCGAACTGACGTCGCGCGATGGCCAGCTCACCCTGGCGTCGGGTGCGCGGATCGATCTGCGCCATGGCACCGATGCAAAGACGGGAAGTGCTGCTTACCAGAATGACGGCCTGCCGCGCGGTACGCTTGAGCTCAACGCCGGGCGCACCGGCGAGACCAGTGGCGACGTCCGTATCGATGCCAGTGGCGCGCTGGATATTCGCGGCGCGCGCTCGATCGCCGTCAACGCGACCTGGACCTACAGCGACGCGAAGTCCATCACCGGTCCCGCGGCCAGCGGACGTCCCTATCAGGAGATCACGCAGGACTATCTCGATATCAAGGATGGTCAAAGTGTGCTGTTCATGAAGGTCGCGCTCGCTAACGGCAACCTGATGAACAACAAGCTCGCCGGTCTGCGCGCTTATTCCGACGCCTTCCATCTGCGTCCCGGCGTGGAAATCGTCAGCGCGACTCCGGATGGCGATCTGGTCGTGACAGGCGATCTCGATCTGTCCAAATATCGTTATGCCAGCGTCAACCCCAACAGCCAGGTGCAGCCCGGCATCTACGGTTCGGGCGAACCCGGCGCGCTGGTGATCCGTGCCGGCGGCGACCTCAATATCTATGGCAGCATCAGCGACGGGTTCACCACGCCGCCAGGGACGCAGGATGACACTGGCTGGCTGTTGCTGCCCGGCAAGGAGTTCACCGGCGCCGATATCACCATCCCGCGCACCGGCGTGGTGCTCGCGACCGGCACCACATTCATCAGCGGCAAGGCACTGAATTTCGATCTGCCGATGCAAGCGGCGACTTTCGGTGCGGGCACGGTGATCCCGACGGCGAGTTCATTGAGCACGCTGATGAATCTGGCCGCAGGAACCGTGCTGAGTGCCAATGTGCGCGATGCGTCCGGCAACCTGCTGTTTGCGGCAGGCTCGATCGTCAGCGCGCCCGTCACGCTGCCGGCCGGCACGCAGTTCGACGCCGGCATGAAGCTGCCGGACTCCGCGTCGCTGGCGGCGCTGATCTGGCCGAAGGGTGTCGCGCTGCCGATACCGGGCCTGCTGAACGGCGATCTCGCGCTGCCGCTGGGCGCGATCTTGCCCGCGGGCACCAATGTCCTGCTGCCGGGTGGCGTGACGTCTGTGGATCTACGGCCCGGCGCTGCCGGTAAATTATACGGCGTAGCGGCGATGCTGCCGGAAGGGTCGCAGTCGTGGTCGATGCGGCTGGTCGCCGGCGCCGATACCAAGGCGGCCGACAGTCGCCTGACCGATCCGCATGCGACGTATGGCGATCTGCGATTGGCCGACAATCACTACGGCCTCTACGGCAAGCCTACCCCGGAAAGTTTCGTCCTGTCCCAATATGGCTGGGATAACTACATCGCTGACGGCGATCCGGCCGACTTTGTCGGCAGGCCGATCACTGATCCTGATCTGGTCAAATTGCTCGGATCAACCATTTGTTCGGACGATGCGCTTGCGTGCGGATTGTCCGCCAATCCTACGTTCGACTTTCTGCCCGGAAGCACGCGCTTCAGCGTGGTTCGCACCGGCGCCGCCGATCTCGACCTGCTCTCGGCGGGCAACCTGCAGATGAATTCGCTGTACGGCGTCTATACCGCCGGCTCGTCCTCGACCCCGACCAGCACCAGCGACCCCTACAATCTGCCGCGGGCCAAGACCGCGTCGGGCACGGTGCTCGGCGACCTCAACAAGGGCTATGAGAAACTCGTCGACGGCGGGACGGACAGCCTGGCGCGCGCCTGGTATCCGACCGGTGGCGGCAACCTGACCATCAAGGCGGCTGGTGACCTCACCGGCAATCTGATGACCCTGCCGGTCTTCACGAGCGGGGTCGGTCGTCCGAACGCGCGAGATATCGGCTATAACAGCGCGCCGATCGGCAACTGGTTGTGGCGCCAGGGCACCGGCTCCACGCTCGGCGGCGGCGCCGACCAAGCCACCGCCTGGTCAATCAATTTCGGCAGCTACGTCGCCCCGTCGATCCTTGGCGTCACCCGGGCCGACACGTTGGTCGGCTTCACCGGCTTCGGCACGCTGGGCGGCGGCGATCTCCGCGTCGATGTCGGCGGCAATGCCGGCATCGACACGCTGATGGGCAGGAACGTCGTTTCACCGGATGGCGTAAGCGCGCAGGATCAGTACAGCAACCAGCGCACCCAGGGTCTCGTGCTGGCCGTGGGCAGCACCGGCCGCGTCGGCGCCGATGGCAGCCTGACGCTGACCGGCGGCGGCGACCTCGATCTGCGCGTCGGCGGCAAGCTCAACCCGGCCTCGCTGTACAAGGACGCCAGCTTCAACGGCACCGTCACCAACCTGCGCGGCGACACCGGCATCGCCGCAGCCTCCCTGGGCATGGTCAGCCCGACCTACGGCGTGCAGCCGATCGATCAGTCGCCGCGCGAAAGCCGGGCCTTTGATGTGTTCAATGCGTCGCGGGCACTGGCCTTCGGCGGTCTGCTCCTCGCGCCCGGCGATTCCACCTTCACGCTGAGCACCGGCAGCGATCTGGTGCTGTCCGGCGCCAGCGATCCCGGCCGCGTCACCACCGTGATCGATTCACCCTATGGTCCAGCCTATGCACGCGACGGCGCGGCCGGCGGCAAAACCTGGTTCTCGCTGTGGACCGACCACAGCGCCATCAACCTGTTCTCTGCAGGCGGCGACCTGGTGCCGATCAGCCTCGGGATCCAGCTGCCCTCCACCGACTCGGCGATCATGTATCCGTCGATCCTCACCGCCGTCGCGGCAGGCGGCAGCTTCTACTATGGCAATGCGATCTCCAATCGAAACGACCCCATCGCGACCGTCTATTCGCCGCTGCTGCTGGCGCCCTCGGCCAACAGCAAGCTCGAATTCCTGGCGTCGGGATCGATCTATGCGGGCGGCTACACCGTGGCCCGGACCAGTGCATCGGCAGGGTCGCTGGCGACCCCGTTCCATCCGGCTTTCACCGTCATCGATCCGACAACCGGCACAAGGACATTCAGCAATCTCTCGGCCGCGGGCAACGTGGCTTTGGAGAGCCAGGGCATCGATCCGCTGTTCGCCTTCGGGCCCAACACCGCCAGCGCGGAATGGGGTAACCTCGATCCGGCGCGGTTCTACGCCGTCAATGGCGATCTGGTCGGCGTCAGCAGCGGCCGCATCCTGACCTTCACCAAAAACGATCCGACGCGGGCCGGGCAGGTCTGGTATCAGGGCGCAGGTCCGGTGCGCATGATGGCCGGCCGCGACATCGTCGGCAGCGGCACCGCGCTCGGGACCACCGAGGATGTGGCGGACACCAATCTCCAAACCTACTTCTCCTCGACCGGCAACCTGTTCGTGCACAATGTCGAGACCGATCTGTCGCTGGTGCAGGCCGGGCACGACATCATCTTCAGCAGCTTCAATGTCGTCGGCCCCGGCGCACTGCAGATCACCGCGGGCCGCAACATCCAGATGGACAACAAGGCCGGCGTGGTCTCGGTCGGCCAGGTGAGCGCCGGCGACAGCCGTCCCGGCGCCAGCATCTCGATGTTGGCTGGCGCCGGCGCGGCAGAGCCGGACTATCAGGCGCTGTTGCGCTATCTCGATCCGGCCAATCTGCTGCCGGCCGGAACGCCGCTCGACGGCTCCGGCAAGGTGGCCAAAACCTACGAGAAGGAACTCGCCGACTGGCTGACGCAGCGCTATGGCTTCAAAGGCAACGATGCGGCGGCCCGCGCGGCGTTCGGCGCGCTGGCTCCGGAGCAACAGCAGATATTCCTGCGCTCCGTCTACTTCGCCGAACTGAAAGCGGGTGGCCGTGAATATAACGACGCCAACAGCCCCCGCCATGGCAGCTATCTGCGCGGCCGTGCGGCGATTGCAGCGCTGTTCCCGAATGCGGCGGCAGGGGCGGGCGACATCACCATGTTCGGCGGCGCCGGCGTGCAGACCCTGTTCGGCGGCGACATCCAGTTGCTGGCGCCATCGGGCAAGATGGTGGTCGGCGTAGAAGGCGTCGCGCCGCCTTCTACGGCCGGCCTGGTGACGCAGGGCACCGGCAATATCCAGATCTACAGCCAGGGCAGCGTGCTGCTGGGCCTGTCGCGCATCATGACCACGTTCGGCGGCAACGTCATCGCTTGGGTGGCGAACGGCGACATCAACGCCGGCCGCGGTTCCAAGACCACGGTGCTCTACACGCCGCCGAAGCGCGTCTATGACATCTACGGCAACGTCACGCTGGCGCCGCAGGTGCCCTCCGCCGGCGCCGGTATCGCCACGCTCAACCCTATCCCCGAAGTGAAGGCCGGCGACATCGACCTGATCGCGCCGCGGGCACCATCGATGCCGGCGAAGCCGGCATCCGCGTCTCCGGCAACATCAATCTGGCCGCGCTGCAGATCGTCAATGCCGCCAATATCCAGGTGCAGGGCTCGTCATCGGGCATCCCAACGGTGCAGGCGCCAAGCATCGGCGCTGCACTGTCGACATCCAACGCAACGGCGGCGACACAGCAGACGACGACCCCTGCGCCGGCGGCCAACAACAGTCCCTCGGTGATCATCGTCGAAGTGCTCGGCTATGGCGGGGGCTGGCGGCCCTGGCGGAGCCGAAGGCGCGGCTCCGGGTGACCAGCGACGACGGCGCAGCAGCGAAGATCAATACGATCCCAACAGCGCCATACATATGCTCGGCAATGGCCCGGTGAGCGATGAACAGCGGAGGCGATTGACCAAGGAAGAGCGCGACAGGCTGGATGCGCTGGTCGTTCAACGAAATTAAAGGTGTCTATCTGGATTGTATCGAAGCGCCATCATTTCGCGCGGCCGGCGCAAGCCGGCCGCTCGTCCGTTGAGGAAATGGGAAGACTGAGCGACCTTGCTCTCGTCGCAGTGGATGGATGATCATATTGTCGGGCGGTTGCATGATTGGTGGGACGACAAGACTGCGCAGTTCGCGGGAAGGGGGCGGAGCCTCGGCGTGGATGAACTGATGCCGACCTTGGCCGATGTTCCGGAGATGGAGCCGGTCATTCTGCTTGCCCATGAGCCAGATATCATGCCGCGGGTGCCCGTGCCGGTCGCGCTGGTATTGAGCGGTCACACCATGGTGGACAGTTCCGGTTGTTTAGTTGGTCCCCCGTGGTGCCGTCTCGTTGTCGCAACCGCTAGGCTTACGGACACGTGCGCGAGCAGTACGATCTGATCGTATCCGGCGGGTTGGGATGCACTATCGCCGCTATTCGCGTTGGCGTGCCGCCGGAGCTCGCAGATCGGTAGATCGAGCGGGTTCGATTGTTTGACACTCGATTGTCATTCTATTGTCATCAAGAGCTATCAACGGTCCCGTGTAGCTCGAGCGAACAATCGCGACCTGATCGAGCGGCATTTGTACCGAGAGATTTGGCGTGAGATATCGAACTGCTATGCTTGGGGCGGCTCCGCTGATGTCGCTCTCGCTCGTGGCTCTCACCGTACCAGCCCTCGCCGGGGATCTACAAACCAGCCGATTCGATCTGCCCTCGCAGTCTCTCAGCTCCGCGCTTGAATCCTTCTGTAACAACACGGGGATGTTTGCCGCCTATGATGGCAAGCTCGTCGATGGTCGTGTGTCGTCTCCGGTTACGGGGGAGATGACACCGAAAGCTGCACTCGGGAGGCTCCTGGAGGGAACCGGGCTGACCGTCGAATACACCTCCAGCAATGCGTTCGTCGTCATGACGCCCCCCGAACTGGGCAAGTTCGGCGCGATCCCGCTGAAATAGGGCGAGCTGCGCTATCGTCATTGGACGAATCCGAGCGCCGATATTCGGCGCTGTTGCAACGATCGGTGGAAACTGCGCTTTGCGCCGACAGTAGGACGAAACTGGGAGATTATCGAGCGGCCGTGCGTTTCCGGATCGATCCGGGTGGCGCGTTGACCGGCGTGAGGCTTTTGGGCTCCACCGGAAATCCGGATCGCGACGCGGCGATCGTCGCGGTCGCGGCTCAAGTGTCGCTCAAAGCGCCGCCACCGGCTCGAATGCAACAGCCGTTTGCGATGGTCGTGCTGCCGTATTCTCCGGGGGCAGCCCGAGTTGTCCCTGGCGCGATGGGGGGCGAGGGTGATCAAGCACGCGAAATTCGGAGCTCCGGCACCTGGCGTGGAAACGCCTGGCCCGTCCCGCTACTCATCGACGCTGCGCGAACTGCTAGTCGATCGTTACGGCGATCTCAAAAAAGCCTGACACGCCGTCTTGGCTCCGGTGATTGGGCCGACGAGGCGCTGCAGGATACGTTCCTCACGCTCGACCGCGAAAATGCGAACGAGACGATCCGCAATCCCATGGCGTATCTGCTGCGGGCTGCGATCAACACGGCACTCAATCAGCGGCGGGCCGAGAGCCGAAGGCTGTCCGATGCAGAGATCGACGGCATTCTCGAAATTCCGGATGAGAATCCGGATTCGCTCCGTATAATTGAAGGACGGTCGGACATTGCGCGCTTCAAGGCGATCCTGATGGGGTTGTCACCGCGAGCAAGAGAGATCCTCATCGCGGTCCGTCTCGACGGTCGAACTCAGTCTGAGATCGCCGCGCATCTCGGGATTTCCCTCAGTCTGGTCGAGAAAGAGCTTCGGTCAGCGCACGAGTATTGTCTGAGACGCTTCAAGGCGGGCCGGGCAAAATGAACCGAATCCTTGAGAAAAACATGCGGGATCACCGCGTCAGAGGTGTCTATATCATTGATATGACGACTATTGAAAGTTCGCCGGCGAGTGGCGACGACGCAGTTCAGGGGCACGTGACCCACAATGTCTGATGGCCGCTCCGATATGGACTGCGTCACTCCATTGGAGTTGGAGGCGCATGCCTGGGTTCGCCGTATTGCTTCGCGGGAAGCAACTGCGGCGGATGCGCGACGATTGCGCCAATGGTGCGCACAGAGCGCGGCGCATGAGACAGCCTTTCGGGACGCCCGGCAGCTCTGGAAAACCTTCGGCGCCGCGGCACTGCAAGTGCGCGAGGACGAGGTGCGCGCGGCGAAGCATCGCAGCGCGCGCCATTATGTTTCCCGCCGGATGGTGCTGGGGGCGCTCTCGCTGCATCGGTCGCCGGCGTCGCGATCGTTCGCCCGCCTTTGCGTCTGTGGCCATCACTTGCCGAACTGGAAGCCGATTTTCGGACCGGAACGGGCGAACAGCGGCAGATTGCCATTGCCGATGTCGCATCGGTCCAGATGAACACCAAGACAAGCCTGGTCATGAAGGGTGGCGACCACGACCGATCGGTCGAGCTGGTGGCCGGGGAGGCCTCGTTTCGTGTCACGGCGGACGCGTCGTCGTTCAACGTGCTCGCTGCCGACGGTCGGACCCACGGAGCCGGCGGACGTTTCGATGTGCGACTCGATGACGCATCAGTCTGCGTGACATGTTTCTCCGATCAGATCGAAGTGACGCGGAACGCGAAAACCGTTCGGCTCAAGCAAAGCGAGCGCGTGATCTACGACAGTCGTGGCCTCGGCGAGGTGGCCGCGGTCGACCCGGCCATCGCGGGGGCCTGGCAGGACGGGTTGATCATCTGCCGAAATACGCCGCTGTCGGACTTTGTGAATGAACTGAATCGCTACCGTCCTGGTCGGATCGTGTTGTTCCGTTCGGACATCGGACGCTTGTCGGTCAGCGGGCGTTTCAACATCGTTGAGCCCGATCAGGCACTTACCCAGATTCAGAAAGCCTTCAGCCTGCGCGTCCGGAATCTGCCCGGCGGCCTTGCGTTGGTCGGCTAGCTGGTTCGCGAGATCCGTTAGAAAAAATCCTTGAGGGGTTCGGCGTCGAGAGGTGTCTCCTTAATAAGGGGCTGACGGGTTGTCGGACAGCTCATGCCTTCTGGAGCCAGCATGCCAGCTAAGTCCCGTCGTGACCGCAAGTCGCAAACCTCTGTTCGGGAGGCTGTCGCGTTGATTTGGCATATACGGTCCATGTCTGATGGACTTCTTCGCCACAGCGCGGTGCTGATGGTTGGCGCCAGCGCACTTGCAATGCTGGCGGCGTCGCCAGAGGTTCATGCTCGCGCCCTGAATGGCGGAGGCAGCGCCGGCGCGGTCTCGGCTCCGAACCTCGCATCGGACGCGGCGGCACAAGCGGCGCAGCAGGCCGCGGCGGCGGTGCAGCAGACGCGGGATTCGCTGGCACGCGCGGCGCGCGCAGTACAGGACATGCAGGGTATCCAGGCCGCCGCACGGTCGGCGGCGGCCGCGCAGCAGACGTCGCTGATCGCGCCTGTCGCGGTGCCGAACGGCGTCGGCGCCGGTGGCTTGTTGCCGAACAATCCCGCGACCTGGTCAGGCGCCAATGCGCCGACCCAGGGCACCGATGGTGCGGGACAGACCCAGGTCAATATCCGGCAAACGACGCAGCAGGCGATCCTGAACTGGACGTCCTTCAATGTCGGCGCCCGCACCACGCTGACCTTCGACCAGCAGGGCAACGGCAACTGGGTCGCGCTCAACCGCGTCGATGCATCGACCGGCCCGAGCCAGATCCTCGGCAACATCAAGGCCGACGGCCAAGTCTACGTCATCAACCAGAGCGGCATCATCTTCGGCGGCAACAGCCAGGTCAATGTCGGCTCATTGATCGCCTCGACCGCCGATCTCAGCGACACCCAGTTCCGCACCAACGGCATCTATTCGACGCAAACCAACAACATTTACGCGCCGAGCTTCACGGCGGCCGGGGGCAAGGTCGTGGTCGAGGCCGGCGCCTCGATCGTCACGTCGGCGCCCGCTTCGGTGACCTCGGGCGGCGGCTACGTCTTGCTGATCGGCAGCGAGGTCAGCAATGCCGGCGGTATCACCACGCCGAAGGGGCAGGCTATCCTGGCGGCTGGCGACAATTTCATTCTGCGCAAGGGCTTCGGCACCGACGCCAACCAATTCTCGACCACCAATGGCAGCGAGATCGTGCCGGTGATCCAGCCCCGAAGTTCTGCGGGCCGCGTGACCAATACCGGCATTGTGCTGTCGCAGCAGGGCGACATCACGTTGGCCGGCCGGGGCGTGACGCAGGACGGCGTGCTGCTCTCCACGACGTCGGTCAACCAGCGCGGCACCATCCATCTGTTGAACGCAGCCAGCGATGCCGGCGGCAGCGTGACGATGACCGGCAAGAGTCTCAGCTGGATCGTGCCGGAACTGGAATCCAAGGATGCCGCGCTCAATGCGCAGCGCGATGGGCTAATCGCCGCCTCGGGACCGAACGATCGGCGCGACCAGTCGCGCGTTGAGATCGTCACCGGGGGCTGGTCAACTTCCAGAACGGCTCGCTCACCATGGCGCAAGGCGGTCAGGTCGCCGTCAGCGCCGGCACGCGCATCTTCGCCGGAGCCGGTTCGATCGTCGATGTCTCCGGCGTGCAGGGCGTGGTGCGGCCGATGTCGGACAACCAGGTGCTGGTCAACGTCCAGGGCAATGAACTCCGGGACTCGCCAGTCAATCGCGACAGCGGCGCCCTGGTCAACAAGAATGTCTGGATCGACGTCCGCGATCTCACTTTCGTGCCCGCGGGCACCGGCGGCTATACCGGTGAACGCTACTACACCAAAGGCGGATTGCTCGAAGTCGGCGGCTATCTCGCCAACACCGCCCACACCATCGGCGAATGGGCGGCGCTCGGCGGCACCGTCACGCTGGCAGCGCCGGAAGTCATCGCGCAGCAGGGCGCAAAGTTCAACATTGCCGGCGGATCGGTCAGCTATGACGGCGGTCCCATCTATTCGACCAGGTTGATCGGCAGCGACGGTCGGCTCTACAGTTTCGATAATGCGCCGGCCAGTATGAAGTTTGTCGCCGCGGCCGGCGGTTTCGTGCGCACGCACAACATCCAGGGCAAGGTCTCCGACCAACTCACCGAAATCTGGACCTCGATCTTCGACCGCTCGTCGTCATGGCGCTGGGAGGATGGCTACACCGTCGGCCGCGATGCCGGTCGTCTCAACCTGTCGACGCCGACCGCGATCATGGAAGCGGAGATCATTGCCGATGTGGTCAAGGGCGCACGCCAGTCGAGCGCGCGCGCCGCGGGCGTCGTCGATGGCTACAAGCAGGTGCAGAACGCCGCGCCGCTCGCCGGCACGCTCGGTCTCGGCCGCTATGACGCGACGCCAAATCAGGTTGCTGCGTACGGCTCCGATGTCCGCTTCAGCGATGTGGCTGATATCAGCGCCGGGCTGTCCGCCACCAACCTCCTGCCGTCGGTCCGCACCAACACTGCCTGGTTCGACGCCGACCGCATCAATAAAGCCCATCTCGGCGGGCTCGATATCGGCACCTCCCGCACCATCACGATCGATCGCCCGATCACGCTCGCCGATGGCGGCAAGATCAACCTCAACGCGGCGGTGGTTGACATCAAGGCCGATGTCACCGCGCACGGCGGCTCGCTGGTGATCGACAACGTGTTGGCGGGCGCCGCTGCCGGCGGCCGCGGCGCCTATGCGGTGCTGCTCAAGAATGGCATCTCTTCCATCACCCTCGAAGGCGGCGCGACGCTGGATCTGCGCGGCCTTTGGGTGAACGCGGCGCAGGATGCTTCGGACGAAACCAAGCAGGCCTTCATCAATGGCGGTTCGGTCACGCTGCGCTCGACCCATGACGTGAGGTTGCAGGCGGGCAGCGTCATCGACGTCTCGTCAGGCGCGGTGATCCTCGCCAACGGCAAGACGAAGGGCGGCCGCGGCGGCGATGTGACGCTGGTCGCCGACCAGCAGAATTCCACCGTGACGGCCGACGGCCTGCTGACCCTCGATGGCAAGATCCGCGCCTATGGCGTCAGCGGCGGCGGCACGCTGAAGCTCGAATCCGGCACGGCGATCGCCATCGGCGGCAAGGTGCTGGCGACCGACGGCGTGCTCGGCGCCGGCGAGACGGCGCCGGCCGATCTGGTGCTGGCCCAAGACTACAAGATTAAGGCCGGTGACATCCTGCCCATAGACTATAACTACACAGCAACTATCGCCATGCCGGGCGAAGCTATTCGCGCGGGTGGAGTCGCTGAATATAAATATTTTACACCCGCAAAGGATTGGGTTCCGCCGTTCCTTGGAAATCCCTATGTAATTAGAGGGGAGTCTAATAGTAAATGGTATTACGTTCGTGGTTCAGGTGTCGTAAATGATGATAATGGTGCTAATGTTCACTACATTCCGGCGGATACGGTAGTTTATATTGTCTCATCAGGAGCTCTTGCGGGCTATGTAGTTCCGGCGGATGTGTTTCCCAACGGATTGCCTACGAGTCCTTATACAAAAACGGTCAATGCTGGTGCCGCGTCGCCCGTCGATATAACCCTTCCCAACGGGTATGTTCTTCCGGCGGGGGTCAAGTTACCCAATGCGGTCCAGGTAAAGCGCAACGCGCAGCTCGACGTGGCGCTTTTCCAGTCTGGCTTTTCGAACTACGACGTGAACGGTCGCCACGGGCTCGTCGTTGCGGAGGGCGCCCGGCTCGACCTCGCGATGCCGGTCTATCGCTTGACGGACGCAGCCTTCTCGGTCGCCACCGGCGAGGATCCCTCTCGCGCGCTCAGCGTCTGGACGCCGCCCGAATGGATCGAAGATGCCGGCAAAAGTAGCCTGACCCAGCGTGGCGGCGCCAGCCTGACCTTACGCTCCAGCTACGGCGAGGCGGGCCAGACGACGGCGAGCGGCCCGATCACCATTCAGACCGGCACGTCGATCCGCGTTGATGCCGGCCAGTCGATCAGCCTGCAAGGCACCAACTTCACCATCGACGGCACGCTGACCGCGCCGGGCGGCACCATCAGCCTGACCCAGGCCGCGACGAGCCTCAATCAGAGCACCGGCGACAACAAACCCGGCCTGATCTGGATCGGCGATCACGCCGTGCTCGATGTCGCGGCCCGCGCGGTCACGGCGACCAACGCGCGCGGCGAGACCTATGGCATGGTCGGCAATGGCGGCTCGATCCTGATCGGCGGCGCGGTGGACTGGGAGACGAGGGAGAATCCTTCACGCCGAACGCCTTCGTGGTGATCCGGCCCGGCGCGCTGCTCGATGCCTCCGGCACCAGCGCGGTGCTCGACATTCCCGGTTCCGGGCTGGCGAGAACCAGCACGCCGCTCGCGGTTGCCAGCAATGGCGGCAGCATCGTCATCAAATCCAGCAACGGCCTCTATCTCGACGGCACGCTGCGCGCGGCGGGCGGTGGCGCGAACGCCGCCGGCGGCGCGCTGGCGCTGGCGCTCGAGGCGCCGAACTACGATACGGCCTCGACATTCGGCGACGTGTTGCGGCATCGCGAACTGGTCATCGCCAACGTTCAGGGCGACAGCGCCATCGCCGGTGCCGGCTCGATGGCGGAGGCCAAAGCCGGTCTGCTGACCGGCACCGCGCGGCTCGGCGCCGATCGCATCAAGGCCGGCGGCTTCGGCACGCTGTCGCTGCTGTCGGATGGCCTGATCTCGTTCGACGGCGACGTTACGCTGGCCATGAACCAGAGCCTGAGCCTCAATGCCGGCGCCTTCGCGCTCGGCGCCAATGCCGGCGCGGATTCGCGGGTATCGCTGGCGGCGCCCTATCTGCGGCTGGCCGGCGTGACGCGCCCTGGCAAAGATTATTACACGTTGCCGACCGTGCGGTGGGACGAGGGCTATGGCACGCCGTCGCAACAGTCGAGCAGCGCCGTCTTCTCCGTCGCCGCCGATCTCATCGATATCCGCGATCGCGTGGTGTTCGGGGGCATCGGCTCATCAACACCGAGGTCGGGAGTTACACCCTCGATCGCCGCGGCTTCGCGCTGGTCGATCTTTGAGCCGCGGCGATGTCCGCATGCTCGGCGGAACCCAGATGATCGGCGCCGCGCTGCAGACGCCCGGCAATATCACCGTGACCGCCGCCCAGATCTATCCGGCGAGCCGGGCCACCGGCTCGATCACCACCGGCTATCCGGGCATTGGCTCGATCACCGCAGGCTATACCGGCATCGAAGCCAGGCTTCTCGTCGGCAGCGTGCTGAATATTCTGCGCTACGGCGACACCGATCCGGACGTGCCGTATTCCGCCTTCGGCCTCCTCACTTTGGCCGCCGATACCATCAACCAGGGCGGCGTGGTGCGCGCGCCGTTCGGTCGAATCGTGCTCGGCAGCCTCTCGAGCGGCAGCGTCCCGCAGGCGGATACGATTCATCTGCTGCCGGGCAGCATCACCTCGGTCAGCGGCGTCGGGCTGGTGATGCCCTATGGCGGTACGGTCGATGGCACCAGCTACGCCTATAATGGCGCGACGGTCGCGGTTGCCAGTCCGACCGTCACCCTCAACGGCCTGCATATCGACGCTGATGCCGGTTCGCTGATCGACCTGTCGGGCGGCGGCCAACTGACGGGCGCCGGCTTCGTCTCGGGGCGCGGCGGCTCGGTGAACATCCTGACCACGCCGTTGGTCAATGCCAATCCGGGCTTCAGCTACAGCGCGAAGGGCAATCAGGTCTACGCGATCGTGCCGAGCAGCTCCGCTGCCTATGCGCCGGTGGTGCAGGAAGCGGGCTTCGGCCTGCCGTCGGTGGGCCGCCAGATCACCATTCCCGACGGCGTGCCGGGTCTTGCCGCCGGCACCTACACCTTGATGCCCGCGACCTATGCGCTGCTGCCGGGCGCCTATCGCGTGGAGTTGGGCAGCAGCGTCAGTCCTGCCGTCACCGGCGTCGCTGCGACCGGCAGCGGCTCGTACATCGTCAACGCTTATCTCGGCGTCGCCAATACCGCGATCCGCGCCTCGCTGCCGAACCGGGTCATCATCACGGCGGCTGACAAGGTCCGCACGCACTCGTCTTACAACGAGACCAGCTATGACGCCTACGTACTGGCGAACGCCGCGCTCAACAGCGTCGCGCGCGGCTGGATCACAGCCGATGCCGGCGGGCTGACCATGCAGCTCGCCAAGGCGCGCGGCGCCGATGACCGCATGCAATTGCTGTTCGATGGCGCGCTGCGCATCCGGGCGAAGGCCGGCAGCAATGGCTATAGCGGGGCGGTCGGGATCACCGGCATCAGCGAAATCCTCGCGACCGGCCAGGGAGCCACCGTCGGCATGGTGGCGGCCTCGATCTCCGCCGACGAGATCAGCAAGCTCGACGCGCCGCGTCTGATCCTGAACGGAGGCTATTTTGGCGATATCGTGCTGCGCAGCGGCGCCCGTCTGTCGGCGGCCGAGATCGTCTTCAACGCAAAGGGAGGGACGTACACGGTCCCGCAGGCCGCCATCACCATCGAGGAGGGCGCGACGATCAGCACCATCGGTCGCGGATCGCCGGGCACCGACACCAGTGTTCCCTACCTCGTCACCTCCGGCACGCTGATCGTGTCCAATGGCGTGATCACGTTGTTGCGGGGCGAAACGCGGGCGAACGACGGCAGCGACGTCAAGATCTCAATCGGCGCCTGCGTCACCGCCGCCTGCAACCGGACCACCACGATCGCCTCCGAAGGCACCATCGGCGTGATGACGACGGGCCCCGTCACAGTCGCCGACAATTTATCCTACGGCACCCGCAATCTCGTGCTGGGACTGTCCGCGATCAATCTTGGCTCCGATGCCAGCATCGCGACCGCCGCCGCCACCGGTCGGATGCCGTTCGGGCTGACCCTCAACCAGGGCGTGCTGGCGCGATTGCTGGCGGGCAACACCGCGATCGGCGCGCCGGCGCTGGAGGCGCTCACGCTCAATGCGCGTGACTCGGTGAACGTGTTCGGCGACGTCGCGCTCGACGCATCGACGCTGGGTCGTCTGGTGCTGACGACGCCGGCAATCTACGGCTACGGCGCGGCCGGCAGCACCGCCACGATCCGTGCCGGCGAATTCGTCTGGACCGGCTCGTCATCGGCGCCGGGCGCGGCGATGGCCGACAGGCTCGGTGACGGCACGCTCAACATCGTCGCGAACCGGGTCGTGTTCGGCTACGGTCCCAACACCCAACCCAGCACCACGATTGTCGACAACCGCATCGCGCTCGGCTTCGCAGCCGTCAACATCGCGGCCACCGAGTCCGTGACCTCGACCAACAAGAGCACGCTCGGTGTCTATGCCCGGCAGGGGGCCTATGACGCGGTGAGCGGCTATCAATACAGCGGCGGCAACCTCACCATCACGACGCCGCTGTTCACCGGCGCGGCCGGCTCGGTCAACACCATCACCGCCGGCGGCGATATCCGTATCGTCGGATCGGGCGGCACAGCCGCTGGTGTCGATGCGCTGGGCGCGACGCTGAAGCTGACCGGCGCCAATGTCTTCGTCGATAGCAGCGTCGTGCTGCCATCGGGACGGCTGGAGCTGACGGCGGCGGGCGATATCGTGCTCGGCGACAATTCGCGGCTCGATCTGTCGGGCCGCGCGGTAAAATTCTTCGACGTCACCAAATATAGCTGGGGCGGCGATCTCGTCATGACCAGCCGCGCCGGCAATATCAGCCAGGCGGCGGGATCGGTGATCGATCTGTCGGCGCGCTACAATCGCGCTGGAGCGGCGACGGTCACCGCGCTCGGCGCAAGCGCCGGCCATGTCGATCTCGCCGGCAGGTTCCGCGGCGGCGCGACCGGCACTTATGATGCTGGCGGTACTTATGCGCCCTATGATGCGGCCGAGCTCGGCGTGTATGCGCAGACGCTCGCCGATTTCGCGGGGCTGAATGCAAGGCTCAATGCCGGCGAGCTGTTCGGCGCGCGTCGCTTCCAGATCAAGCAGGGCAGCCTCGTCGTCGGCAACGAGGTCAAGGCGCGCGATGTGGAGATCACGCTCGACGGCGGCAGCCTCACCGTCAACGGCACCATCGACGCCAGCGGCTATCAGGTCGGCAAGATCCGGCTGGCGGCGATGGGCGATCTGACCATCAACGGCACGCTCGACGCCCACGGCAGCGGCATGCGCTTCGACAGCTATGGCAAGATCATCGAGGCGTCGAACCGCGCCATCATCGACCTGACAACGCGCAAGGGCACGCTGACGCTAGGCGGCAATGCGGCGTTCGACCTGCGCGCCGGCACCAATGTGGAGTCCGGCGCTGGGGCCTATCGCAATGACGGCGTGGCGCGCGGCACGCTGACGCTCAACGCGCCGCGGCTCGGCGGCAGCGGCGGGCAGGGCGGTCTCGATAGCGCGGGTAACGGTGCTAACGATGTCGCCGTCAATGTGATCGGGACTCCGGCAATCCTTGGCGCCAGGACCATCGCGGTCAATGCGTTCCGCATCTATGACGACGCGCCGCTCGCCCTCCTGCCCGACGTCACCGGCTACAAGCCGCAGGAGATCACGCAGGACTATCTCGACGGTATCGTCGATCCCCAGACCCGCCAGATCATCGCCGGCGGCATCGATCCGCATAACACCGCCTTCATCGACGCAGCGCGCCTCAATGCCGCGCTGAGCGCCAGGCTGGCCGGTCTCGACAGCTATCACCTGCGGCCCGGCGTCGATATCGTCAGCAAGGTCAGCGCCGACAATCCGAACGGCGACCTGACGGTGGCCGGCGATCTCGATCTGTCCGGCTATCGCTACGGGCCGAACGCTAACCGCATTGATCCCGCTCTGCGCGGCTTCGGCGAGCCAGGCGCCTTCAACATCCGCGCCATCGGCAATCTCAATATCCGCGGCAGCATCAATGACGGCTTCGCGCCGCCGCCGGCGACGCCCGACGACGTCAAGGGCTGGCGGCTCGAGCAGGGCGTGGTGCCCTATGGCGGCGATCTGGTGCTGCCCACCGCGGTCACGCTCGAAATCGGAACGGAGTTCAAGGCCGGCGTCACGCTCAACTACGACCTTCCGGCCTATTTCGGTACCGCGAGGGCCGGTACGATTTCGCTGCCGGCCGGCACGGTGCTGCCGGTGCGCGCGACCCTGGGCAGTTCGCTCGCTCTGTCGGCGGGCACGGTGGTGCAGGCGACCATCTACAATGCCAACGGCACGGTGGCCTATGCCGCCGGCACGGTGCTGCCGAATGCGGTGACGCTGACCGCCGGCATGCAGCTCGGCGCCGGCACGGTGCTGCGGAGCGCCGTCAGCTTTGCGGCGCTGGTCTGGCCGAAGGGCGTGCCGCTGCCGGTGGACATGACCTCCACCGCACAGATGACGCTCGCAGCCGGGTCGCTGATCCCGGCCCAGACCAACGTCAAGCTCGTCGGCGGCAACGTGGTGGAGCTGCGCGGGACCACCAATGGCAACCAGGGCCGCAACTGGGCGCTGGCGCGGATGCTCGCCGCCGGGGCGAGCTCGTCGGAGCTGACGCTGGTGGCCGGCGCCGATCTCGGCTCGGCCAATGTGCGGGCGCGCAACGCGCTGGGCAAGGGCGACATCGTTCTGGCCGACACCCACTACGTCGCGCGGTACGCCTCGGCTGGCGATGTGCTCAATTTGAACCAGGCGGGAGCGGCGGCGCTTTGCGCGGCAGTCTGTGGCCCCGACTTCCCCTCCTTGACCGTGAACGACCTGATCGGAAAGTCGGAAGCCCAAATCGCGACGCTCTTGGGCGGCTCATGGGCGGAGGTCGTGGCCGCCTACGGGATGCCGGCCAATTTCTGGGATCCTGCGCAGGGCAATATCGAATTGGGCCTGACCGCGCAGGGCGTGGCGACCATCGTGGCGATCAACGGTCTGCCGTCTGGGTATGAGCAGAGCCAACTGGTCAATTTGACCAGGCGCCAAATCGCCACGCTCTACGGCGATCCCAACTACACCTGGGCCGATTTCGGCGTCGCTCCCAATTTCACGGATTATAATCAGAAAAACCTCGGCGCCATCAGCCTGCCGTCAACGACCACGGTGGTCGCGCCGTCGTTCAGCGTGGTCCGCACCGGCACCGGCGACCTGTCGCTGATCGCCGCCGGCAGCATCAAAATGCAGTCGCTTTACGGCGTCTACACCGCCGGTACGGCGACCGCGGTCGATCCGAGCTACACGCTCGACCGCGGAGCTATGGCCGATGGCAAGCTGCTCGGCACCGCCAATGCCGATTACGCGACCGCGGCGCTGGCGTCCTATAAGGCCTGGTACCCGGACCACGGCGGCAACGTCCTGATCGCGGCGGGCGGCGATCTCGTCGGCGACATCTACGGTCAGTCCAACCGGGCAAGCCCATCGAGCGTGCTGACCGGCAACTGGCTGTGGCGTCAGGGCAGCGGCACCGCGGCGGTCAAAGATAAGATTGCGACCTCGTGGTGGATCAATTTCGGCACCTACGTGCCGAATATAAGCGTTGCCAATCCGTCCAAAATCCCCGACCTCGTCGGGTTCACCGGCATCGGCGCGCTGGGTGGCGGCAATGTCGCCATCCGCGTCGGCGGCAATGCCGGCGCGATCACGCAGCGCAGCACCGGGGGCGGCGAGACCAGCGGTGTGGATCAAAGCCAGGGTCTGGTGGTTGCCGTCGGCAGCACCGGCCGCGTCGGCGCCGACGGATCGCTTGCCCTGACCGGCGGCGGCGACATTGACATGCGGATTGCCGGCGCGCTCAATCCCAATCTCGCAATCACCTACTACACGAGCCAGAAGCAGGCCCTTGGCGGCTCGCTGATCAATCTGCGCGGCACAATGAGCGCGACGGCGGCGTCGATCGGCGGCATCAATCTGATCTACGGATTGCGCGACAGCGCCGATACCCGCGGCGCCGAACCCTATGCGGCGACGTGGTCCCAGGCGACATCCGGCATTACGGTGGTGCCCGGCGATTCTGCGGTCTATCTGCAGAGCCGGGGCGATCTCGTGCTCGGCGGCGCCGGCGATCCCGGTCGGTCGGTGACGCCGAGCAATTCCGCCTTCTCGGCCGGCGGCATCAACTATGTCGGCGGCGGCGGAAGCTGGTTCACGCTGTGGACCGAGCACACCGCGATCAACCTGATCTCGGCAGGCGGCAATCTGACGCCCACCACCTCGACGAGCACCGATGGATTGTATAATGGCTCAGCCAATCCAAACAGCGACCAAAACAGCACGGACGGATGGTTCACCTATCCGGCGATCCTGCGGGCGGCGGCGCTCGGCGGCAGCATCTATTACGGACGCGACGCCTTGCCGTTCACAAGCTCCGGCGCCACGGTCACCCTGGCGCCCTCGGCCATCGGCTCGCTGGAGATGCTGGCCTCGGATTCGATCTATGCCGGGCAATACGCGTTCAGCCTGTCCGGCACCGGCACGGCATTGCCGACGCCGTTCAATCCGGCCTTCGTAGGCTACGAAAATGCCGTTGACGGCAACATTAACTTGATCGTGACCAACGCGTCGCCAAACGGCATCCGCGATCAAGGCGGCAATAATCCGATCAACGGGTCGCTGTTCGTGTTCGGCCCCAACGATGCGAAAATCGCGCTCGACCGCGCGAATAATGCGGATCCTGTCCGCTTCTACGCCCGCCAAGGCGACATCGTCGGCCTCGTCACCGGCGAGACGGTGACGTTTCGGAGCGGCACGACCTGGCTCAATGCGTCGGCGCCGGTCGTCGTGCGCGCCGGCCGCGACATCGTCGCTGCCGGCCTTGCGCCCGGTGTGAAGGTGGAAGGAACCGCCATCACCGGGTCTTCGCACGGCAATCTGATCGTGCACGGCGATCCCGACGACGTCTCGATCTTTTCCGCCGGGCGCGACATTCTCTACGCCAATATCGACATCGCCGGCCCCGGTGCGCTCGAAATCTCGGCGGGGCGCAACCTGTACCAGGCCGACAAGGGCGCGATCACCAGTCTCGGAGCCATCGCGGCGGGCGATACACGCCCGGGCGCCAGCATCGCGCTGCTGGCCGGCGTGGGCGCGGCAGGACCGGATTATGCAGCCCTGGCGGCGCTCTATCTCGATCCGGCCCGGCTGGCGGTTGCAGGCGTGCCGCTGGCGGATCAACCCGGCAAGGTCGCCAAGACCTATCAGAAGGAGCTGGCGGCCTGGCTGAAGCAGCGTTACGGCTTTGCCGGCACCGACGCGGACGCGTTGGCCTATTTCGGCACCCTGGCGCCCGAGCGGCAGCGCATCTTCCTGCGTCAGGTCTACTTCGCCGAACTCACCGCCGGCGGTCGTGAATATAACGACAGCACCAGTTCCCGTTACGGCAGCTATCTGCGCGGCCGCAACGCCATTGCCGCGCTGTTCCCAGACCGCGATGCGAATGGACAGCCTGTCGTGCGTGCGGGCGACATCACCATGTATGGCGGCTCCGGCGTTCGCACCCAGAAGGGCGGCGATATCCAGATGCTCTCGCCGGGTGGGCGGTCCATCATCGGCATCGAGGGACAAGTGCCGCCGGCATCGGCGGGGCTGGTCACACTGGGCCAAGGCGATATCCAGCTTTACAGCAAGGGCAGCATCCTGCTCGGTCTGTCGCGCATCATGACCACGTTCGGCGGAAACATCGTCGCCTGGTCTGCTGAAGGCGACATCAATGCCGGGCGCGGCTCCAAGACCACCGTGGTCTACACCCCGCCGAGGCGCGTCTACGACAGCTACGGCAATGTCAGCCTGTCGTCGCAGGTGCCGTCGTCGGGCGCCGGCATCGCGACGCTCAACCCGATCCCGGAGGTGAAAGCCGGCGACGTCGATCTGATCGCACCGCTCGGCACCATCGACGCCGGCGAAGCGGGCATCCGCGTCTCCGGCAATGTTAATCTGGCGGCGCTACAAATTCTGAATGCGGCGAATATCCAGGTGCAGGGCACGTCGTCGGGTATCCCGACCGTGCAGGCGCCGAGTATCAGCGCCGCCCTGTCGACGTCGAATGCGACGGCAGCGACCCAACAGACGGCGACACCGACTCAAGGGAGCGGCAACACTCAGCCCTCGGTGATCATCGTCGAAGTGCTGGGCTATGGCGGCGGCAACGGAGGAGGATCCGAAGAGGAGGGCAGGCAGCAGCAGCCCCGGCGTGACGAGCGAAGCTATAACCCGAGCGGAAATCTGCAGATGGTCGGAAACGGCCGATTGAACGAGCAGCAGCAGAAAGCTCTCACCGAGGCCGAACAGCGCGAGTATGAAAGGCCGTGACCGAATGATCGTCTCGGTGCCGCCCTGAAGTGCTCCCCAAAACTAGGCCAGCCTGAGCTGGAATTTTCCGGGGTTAGGCTCATGCCGGCGGGGGCGCCGATGAGCCATTCAACAGCGATATCGGCGCCTTGTTACCGATCGCGCTATGTGGCCGGACCTCGTTGTAGTCTCTACGCCAATCCTCCATTTTCTGCCGTGCGTCGTCAAGGCTCAGGAACCAGTGCGTGTTCAGGCATTCGCTTCTGAACTTGCCGTTGAAGGATTCGATGAAGCTGTTGTCCGTCGGTTTGCCTGGCCGCGAGAAGTCCAGCACGACGCCCTTCTGGTAAGCCCAGATATCGAGATCGCGGGAGATGAACTCTGATCCCTGGTCGACACGGATGGTCTTGGGGTAGCCAACGGTCTTGCAGATGCGTTCCAGCGTCAGCACAACGTCCTCGCCGCGATAACTGAAACGCGGATCGACGGCGGGCGAAAAACGACTGAATGTATCGACGATCGTCAGCACGCGGATCTTGCGGCCAGTGGCGAGCTGGTCGTGAACGAAGTCCATTGCCCAGCTCTCGTTGACCTGGACAGCATCTGTTCGATCCTCACGCAGCTTGGCCTTCACGCGACGCTTCGGCGTTTTGTTGCGCAATTGCAGGCTCAACTCCCTATAAAGACGGTAGACACGCTTGACGTTGACGTCCCAGCCCTCACGCAGCAGGAGGACATGGAGCCGGCGATAGCCGTATCTCACCCGCGTCTCGCAGATCTCCCTGATCCGGCTCTTGAGAGCGGCCTGGTCGCCGCGCTTCGATTTGCAGACGTAAAGTGCGCGATCGATCCGGAGCGTCGAACAGGCCCGCCTGATCGAGACCTTCCAGTCGCCGCGCACCCTGTCGACAAGCTCGCGCTTGCGGCCAGGCCTCAGAGTTTTTTGAGAGCACATCCTGCAGCATGGCCTTGTCCAGCGACAGGTCAGCTACGATCCGCTTCAGCTTACCATTCTCTTCCTCTAGCTGACGTAGGCGCTTCATCTCCGAGGGCATCAGGCCTGCATACTTCTTCCGCCAGTTGTAAAAAGTAGCCTCGCTGATCCCGGCCTTGCGGCAGACCTCCGCGACTGCCGAGCCATCTTCCGCCTGCTTCAAAACGAATACGATCTGCGCTTCTGAAAACTTCGATGCCTTCATGGAACTCTCCTCTCCCCGTCAGGGGATCATAAATGGAAAATTCCAGATCAAACTGGCCTAATTTGGTGGGGGCACGTCAGAGCCTTGACGGCGCCACCCATGATCGAGCCTACTTCGATCATCCTCCGCTCCGCGCGGCGGCATAACATTTGCAGAGGCCTCATTTATCGGCGTGAGTCATTTTTGAAAAACGGGATCAACTCAATGAGAGTATCTCTACGCCACTTCCGTGTCTTTATAGCAGTCGCCGAAAGCGGGCAGATTTCAAAGGCAGCCGCAGCCTTGTTCACCTCGCAACCTGCGGTCACCGAGGCGATCAAGACACTCGAAATGGATGTGGGCGTCAAGCTGTTCAGTCGGTCGCCGAGAGGCGTATCCCTCACCTACGAGGGCGCCGTCTTCCTCGAACACGCTCAAAAGGTGCTGGCGGTCGCCGTGGACGCGATGCTCGCCCCGCAGAAAGTGCGCCGTGACCTGGACGGCGAGTTGACGCTTGCCTGCACGCATACGGTCGCAGGCTATTTCATCACGCCACTGTTGTCGCGATTTGCTCGGATCTTCCCCGGCATTAAAGTAAAGCTGGTCGAACTGGAGCGGCCGAAGATCGAGCACCAACTGATGTCCGGAGAATTGGAGATCGCGGCCTGCCTTCTGTCGCCGCTCGAGCACGTCAGCGAAATCGAAAGCGAGCTACTCGTGAGGTCAAAGCGGCGGCTCTGGCTTCCTGCCAATCACCCGCTTATCGAGCGTAAGGTCGTAAATTTGCGCGATATCGAGCGCGAGCCGTACATCATGTTGACGGTCGATGACGCTGAGCGGACGACGCAGACCTATTTTGAGCGGGCCGGTTTCGAGCCGAATGTCATATTCCGGACCTCCTCAATGGAGGCCATACGTAACGTGATTGCGGAGGGGCACGGCGTAGCCGTGCTCTCTGACATGGTCTATCGTCCCTGGTCGCTCGATGGCGTTCGGCTGGTCGCCGTGGATATTGCCGATCCGATACCAAGTATGGATATCGGGCTGGCCTGGAACCGTGCGGCGGGCCTCAACCGCGACGCTCAACTGTTCTGCGATGTATGCCGGCATGGTTCTGGCATCGTAGACGCCACGTTAGCTGACCCGCATTAGCGCTCATTATCAGTTTTCCAGAATTTCAAGATCGTCCCTTCTGATTGTTAATCCCGATGCCGGCCGTGTATCTCTGCCTCAGCAGGAGGACTGATAATGAGCCGGAAAACGACGATCGATCTGGGTTGCGATATGGGAGAGGGATTCGGTAATTGGCAGCTGGGTGCTACCGATGACGCCAAACTGATGACGATGATCAGTTCGGCCCATATCGCGGCGGGCTTCCATGCCGGCGATCCTAATCTGATAGACCAGTCAGTCCGTCTCGCGATGGCGAACAACGTCGCGATCGGCGCGCACCCGGGTTTCCGCGATCTTCAGGGTTTCGGTCGCCGCCGCATCGTTCAGAGCACAGAAGAGATGGTGAATGACATCATCTATCAGGTCGGCGCCTTACGGGAATTCGTCGGCCTGCATGCCGGAACGCTTCAGCACGTGAAGCCGCATGGCGCACTCTATATGGAGCTCGCAGCCAACGAGGCCGCCTCGATAGGTTTCGTCAAGATGATGCGGCGTGTGGCGCCGGATGCATTTATCTACTGCATGGGCGCGTCGGAGACCTACAGGATCGCGAAAATGCTTGGGCAGCCTGTCGTCCGTGAATTCTACGCGGATCGGGAATACGACACGACCGGCAAGATCGTTTTTACGCGCAAGCCGGACGACTACAATCCGAAATCGGTTGCGGAGCGGGTCGTGCATGCGTGTCTGGAGGGCAAGGTCAAGCCCGTCGATGGTCCCGAAATCGAAGTGGGATTCGAGTCGATCTGCGTTCATTCGGACACGCCTGGATCGGTCGATCTGCTGGTCGCGATCCGCGAGGCTCTCACCGCGAACGGCGTCGCCATCGCCGCGCCAGGAAAAGCGGGAGCGCGGAGCGCTGCCTGAGCAGCGTGTCGCGTATCGATTGAACTCATCGCGCGCCTGACGACGTGTCGTCAGATCTGACAGACGATATCGCCCAGCCGAAGCGACGGCGTGGGCGATTTCGTCGTTGCGTGGTTTGCATCGATTTTCAGCGCGCGCGATCAAAAAGTTAGCAGCCAGTTCGTCAAACGCGTTTCATAGCTTCTCTCATCGACCTGGTATTTGAAAATACGATTGGACCGCTTCAGCGTTCCTCAGGTTTACTTCCGGCAACAAACTAGCAAGGCCGCTGAAGAGGACGGGAAGATGCCAAGCAATCCGTTGGTCGCACCGCAACTCATTGCAAATGCCCGGATGTTGTACCTCGATTGGGTCCCGGAGGATCCGGCAGCGACCAGGTCGCTCGTTCCCGAAGGGTTGAAGCCCGAAGCGCGTGGCTGCGTTTATCTGAACCAGTATATCGTGGACGATCCCGCGCAGACGTCCAATGGCGGGCTTCCAGGATCTTTCGGGGCCTATTCGCTGACTTATCTCGGCGTTGATCTGGAAGGGCTGGATGCGCAGCCCAGTACGCCAGGGCGCTGGTGGACCCACTATTTCAACAGCTCGCCGGACATGATCGACTACGCTCTGCAGCGTGGCGTCCTGGCCGCCGCCGGCGAAACGGTTTTCGAATGGAAGGGCGACGAGCTGATCGCAACCACCCTCGTCGGCGGCAAACCGGTGATCCGCACCAGCAGCACCGCCAGGGTCGGTGCCGGCGCTCACGCGAACGGTCAGTTGCGATACGTCACCCGCGTCGATGGGGTTCTGGTGAGCGGCCGATATCCTTTCGTGATGAAGGCCGCCGTCGACTTCAAGGTTAGCGCGATCGAGTTTCTCGACAAGTCGCATCCGGTCTATGCGCTGCGTCCCAAGCAGCCGCTCGATGTGACCTTCGGCTTCTACTCGCCGGATATCACGTTCTGCTACCCGGGCGGCGAAGGGCCGCTCAACACCAAACCGCACGGCGTGTGAACAGCCCACTTACGGAGGAGCAACGATGCTCGAACGTTCAGACTGGTACGACCTGGCCCGCGACACGAACTGGACTCCGAAATACGTCCCTGAAAGCGAGCTTTTTCCAGAGGAATATGCCGGTACCAGAGGCATCCCTGAGCACATCTGGGCGACCTATGACGAGCCCTACAAGGTCACGTATCGCGAATATGTCGGCATGCAGCGTGAGAAGGATTCGGGCACATACTCGGTCAAGGCCGCGCTGGAGCGCATGGACCTGTTCACATCGGCAGACCCGGGCTGGGTCGCCACGCTGAAGGAGCACTACGGAGCGGTTTCCGTGGTCGAGTATAACGCCGCGCTGCAGAACGCCCGCTTGTTGCGCTTTGGCCGCGCGGGCGGCATGCGCAACATGGCGACCTTCGGCATGTTGGACGAAGTCCGCCATGGCCAGATCCAGCTCTATTTCGCCCATGAGTACGTCTCGAAGGATCGGCAGTTCGACTGGGCTCATCGCTCGATGAACACCAACAATTGGGTGACGCTCGCAGCCCGCCGCTTCTTCGACGACATGATGATGACCCGCAACGTCATCGATACCTCGCTGGCGATGAACTTCTCGTTCGAGACCGGCTTCACCAACCTTCAGTTCATCGGCCTTGCGTCCGACGCGACGCATGCTGGCGATTTCAAGTTTGCCAAGCTGATCCAAAGCATCCAATCGGACGAGGCGCGTCATGCTCAAATCGGGACGCCCACGCTGAAGATTCTGATCGAGCAGGGCAAGAAGGCCGAAGCCCAGCGCATGGTCGATATCTCGTTCTGGCGCTCGTCGCGCCTGTTCGCGATCCTGACCGGCATTCCCATGGACTACTACCTGCCGCTCGACAAGCGCGAGGGGTCTTTCAAGGAGTTCATGCAGGAGTGGATCATCACTCAATTCGCGCGCTCGCTGGAGGATCTCGGTCTGGAGAAGCCCTGGTACTGGGACATCTTCATGCGCGATCTTGACGAGCACCATCACGGTCAGCAGCTGGGCACTTGGTCGTGGCGCCCGACGCTGTGGTGGTCGCCGGCCGCCGGCGTGAGCCCCGACGAGCGCGATTGGCTGGAGGAGAAGTATCCGGGGTGGAACGATACGTTCGGCAAGTGCTGGGACACCATCAGCGAAAACGTCAGGGCCGGCCGCTTCGAGAAGACTGTACCAGGCACGTTGCCGGTGATTTGCAACATCTCTCAGAATCCGATCGTCGGTACGCCCGGCAGGACGTTGCAGGACCGCCAGCTCACCTACAATGGGCGCAAGTATCACTTCGGCTCGGAAGTGGATCAATGGATCTTCGAGCAGGATCCGCAGCGCTACGCCCGCCACCAATCTCTCGTGGACCGCTTCCTGTCGGGCAGCATCGAGCCGGCCAATCTGGATGGCGTGCTCGCTTATATGGGCCTCGGCGTCATCAGCGACGGCGGCCAGGACGCGCACGATTTCAGCTGGGCTACCGCCAAAAAGGGCGAGGCCGCCTAGGTCATACGAAGGCAAGGAGATCAATCGTGGCACTGTTTCCGCTAGTATGCAATTTCGAGGGCGATTTCGTGTTGAAGCTGCTTCCCGTCGACACCGAGCAGACGATGGCCGAGGTGGGCCAGGCAGCGGCGGTCAACGCCGTGGGCATTCACATTGCCGACCAGCCGGGGAAGACGATCTACGCCCGCAAGGAAGGCAGCGACAAACACTTTCCGTTGGACATGAAGTTGTCAGACAGCGGGCTCGAGCCGATGGACTGCGTCAAGTTCTATTTCGCGTGAAAGCAGGAGAGATGGCAATGACAACTCCGAAATCACGCAATCTCGTCGGTCCCGTCATTCAGGCCGGGGAGATGGCCGACGCGATCGTCGAGGCGGTTCAGGACGACAATCCGGGCAAGCAGGTCCTGGTGAGCTCGCGAGCGTCCTACATACGGATCGAACTCGAGGGCGAATGCATTCTGCGGCGGGAGACAATCCAGTCAAAGCTGGGGCGCCCGTTTCAGATGAATGAGATCGAATTGAACATGCCATCGTTTGCAGGGCAGGTCGAGACGAGCGACGATTCAATCCGGTTCTACTACGAGCAGTCGTTCTAACCGTCCGACACCGACCAACGCATAGACTGACAGGGATCAAACATGCCCGAAGTAGCACAACTGCGCCCGCTCAAGACCTGGAGCCATCTCGCGACACAACGTCGGCGGCCCAGCGAGTACGAAATCGTGTCGACGAATCTGTTGTGGCACACCAGAGACGCCGAGCATCCCTGGGATGTCGACGGCTTCATGGGCGACTGGTTCACGAAGAACCTGTTCGGATCGCCGTTGAAGCACGAGAACTGGAACGCCTTTCGTGACCCCGACGAGACGGTCTACCGGACCTACAATATCCAGCAGGACGGGCAGGAATCATATGTCGACGGCCTGCTGGAGCAATTCGCCCGCGACGAGCACGACGCCGCCTTGCCTCAAGCCTGGGTGCCGCTGCTTGCGAAGCTCTACACGCCGCTGCGCTATCCGCTGCACGCCATTCAAATGAATTGCGGCTATCTCGCCAGCATCGCGCCGGCCAGTACGATCTGCGGTGCTGCGATGTTCCAGGGCGGCGATGCACTGCGATGGT
The DNA here is from genome assembly GCF_026015985.1 of Rhodopseudomonas sp. P2A-2r. Taxonomy (GTDB): domain Bacteria; phylum Pseudomonadota; class Alphaproteobacteria; order Rhizobiales; family Xanthobacteraceae; genus Tardiphaga. The sequence continues at coordinate 2,198,884 of NZ_CP110389.1, forward strand.
TGTCCCGAATCGCCTATCGGACGCGCGAGCTCGCCAACGCCCATCCCTACGCAGGCTTTGCGCGGGACGAACGCAAGAACTGGGAGACCGGGCCGGAATGGCAGGGCTTCCGTGAGCTCGCTGAAAAGATGCTGGCGACCTATGATTGGGGGCAGAACTTCTTCGTCATGAACGCGATCTTCAAGCCAGCACTTGAGGAGGCCGCACTCAAGCAGTTGGCGATCGGGGGCAGGCGAAACCAGGACGCTCTGCTGCCTCTGCTGACGGACGCCCAGATGCGGGATAGCGCGCGCTCGCAACGTTGGACCTCGGCCTTGATCGAGATGGCGATGCAAGAGCCGGCAAACCGCTCCGTTCTGAACGAATGGGAGAGGAAATGGGTGCCGCTGGCCGACAAGGCCATCAGCACGTATTGCGACGCCATCCCGGACAACCCGACCGCCAAGAAGACGGCGCTGGCGAATATGCGTCAATATTGGGCGAGCGTCGGCTTGGCTGCGTAGGACGGTAGGAGTGGCAGACGTGGTTCCGATTGAGATCGCTGACGGCAAGGGCCGGTTCGACGTCGGATCTGACGACGTCGTGCTCCGCGCGGCGTTGCGCGCGGGGGTGGGCTTTCCCTACGAATGCAACGCGGGGGCCTGCGGCAGTTGCAAGTTCCAGCTGATCTCCGGCAATCTCGTCGTGCCGGCCGACCTTACGCCGGCGGAATCGGAGCGTGATCGTGCTCGCGGGCGCTATCTTGCCTGCCGCGTGTCGGCAAGCAGCGCCTGTACGATCAAGGTCCGAACCGACGACACGTATGTGTCGCAACATCTGCCGAGGCGCTTCGAAGCCCAGCTTTCCGATATCATCCCACTCACGCCCGATATGAGCGAGTTTGTCCTGTTGTCGGAAACGCCTGCCGAATTTCGCGCGGGGCAATACGCACTGCTGTCGCTGACAGCGGACGGCCCGAAGCGGGTGTACTCGATGGCCAACGTGCCGAATAACCGTGGCGAATGGCGTTTCATCGTGAAGCGCGTGCCTGGAGGCGCGTTTTCCGACCCGCTGTTTCGTTTGCCGACCGGGACCGGGATCCATGTCGACGGGCCTTACGGCACAGCCTACGCGCGGCCGGAGATCGACCGAGACGTCATCTGCATCGCCGGCGGCGCCGGCTTCTCGCAGATGTTGTCCGTGGCGCGCGGCCTCGCTGTTTCCGGCATGATGCAGGACCGGACGCTTCGCTTCTATTATGGCGGCCGGAGGCTCGTCGATGTCCCAAGCTTGAAGAACGTTTCGGACCTCGCGCCGGACCTCGGCGAACTCCGCCAGATCATCGTCGTATCCGAGCCCGAGGACAGCGCGCAGGGCTGGGGCGGTCCCACCGGCTTTGTGCACGACGTCGTCGGCCGCGATTTCAGCGGCCCCTGGGCGGATAACGAATACTACCTGTCGGGCCCTCCACCGATGGTCGACGCGACCCTGCGGATGCTCGTGATCGAGAAGCAGGTCCCACATGAACGCATCCATTTCGATCGATTTTTCTGAACGAGACGAGAATGGCATTTCAACGCGTATGTACGCTCGACGACCTCTGGCAGGGCGAAATGATGAACTACACCGTGGGTGGGATCGACGTCCTCCTGGTGCATACGGACGCGGGGCAACTGGTCGCGACGCAGGCGATGTGCCCGCATCAGGAAGTGGAGCTGGTGCAAGGCGAGTTGAGCGGCTGCATCCTCACCTGCCGCGCGCATCTCTGGCGGTTCAACGTCGTCGAGGGCAAGGGCATCAATCCCGATCATGCCGAGCTCGCGATTTATCCGATCAAGGTCGAAGATGACGTTGTGTATGTCGACGTCGAAGGCGTGGAGCCGAAGTTTGCGCATTCCTGAGCACATGGTCCCGCGAGTTGACGGAAATCGGCCAATCGCGCGTCGGGAGAATGGCGGAGTAACTGCGAAGGGCGCCCAGGCCCGGGCGGTCGGCGAGTGATGAGGTGCAAGATGGGAGATCGCGGTGACTGGTCCAAGTGAAAGCCGGATGGCGCTGGAAGCGGGGCCATCGGATGCGGTGGATTACGCAGCCGCGGGTGGACCGGAGCTCCGGGACCTCATCGGCGGCATGCCTGCACCGGCCGCGAGTCCTCGAACGGCATGTCGATGTCGTCTGACGTCCGATCAGGGAACGGATGCGTACGAGACTTGCGCCCTGCGGGACGCATGGATGAACGGCTCCGGAAAGCGCCGAAGGTAACCGGTCGACCGTTTCAACCTCATATTAGCCGAGGATCGTCTGATGAGCACCAAGCAAATACGAGCTCCGATGCCTGGAACATTTTATCGTTCTTCGGCCCCTGATCAGCCCCCTTTAAGTCGGACAGCGACGCCGTGTCGAGCGGCGACACGATCGGTCTGATCGAAGTCATGAAGACCTTTCATGCCGTTCATGCCGGCGTCGATGGCAAGGCGATCCGCTTTGTCGCCGAAAATGAAGACCCCGTCATGGCCGGCCAGGTGATCGCCGAGGTGGACGAATGACCATTCGCTCGCTTCTCGTCGCGAACCGGGGCGAGATCGCGGTTCGCATCATCAAGGCGGCCCAGGCGCTCGGCATCAGGACCGTGCAGGTCCACAGCGCCGCCGATGCGGACATGCTCGCCGTGAAATTGGCCGATGAGGCGATCGACATCGGCCCTCCGGCCGCCAAGAAGTCGTATCTCAACATCGACGCCGTGATCGGTGCCGCCAAGAGCGCCCGCGTCGACGCAATTCATCCAGGCTACGGATTTCTGTCCGAGAACGCCGATTTTGCCGATGCGGTCGAAGCGGCGGGGATAATCTTCGTCGGCCCCAGGGCCGATGCAATCCGCCTGCTCGGCGACAAGGTCGCCGCACGCGAAGTCGCCAAAAGGGCCGGGGTTCCCACAGTGCCCGGCAGCGATGGGCGCGTATCCGGGATCGGTGCCGCACGGGAAATTGCCGACAAGACAGGCTTTCCGATCATGATCAAGGCTGCTGCCGGCGGTGGAGGCCGCGGCATCCGCATTGCCAACGACATGGCCGAGCTCGAGAGCCAATACCCGCTTGCGTCGGCCGAGGCTCTGGCTGCCTTCGGTGATGGCGGACTCTATCTGGAGAAGGTCATCGCTCGTGCGCGCCATGTCGAGGTGCAGATACTCGGCGACGGCGAGAATGTCGTGCATTGTTACGAGCGTGAATGCTCGCCGCAGCGCCGCCGCCAGAAGGTGTGGGAAGAAGCGCAAGCCTTCCTGCTCCCGGACAGCGTTCGCCAGGAGCTTTGCGCCAGCGCTGTGGCACTCGCGCGGGAAGTGAAATATCGCGGTGCCGGAACCGTCGAATATCTCTATGACGACGAGACGCAGGAATTTTACTTCATTGAGGTGAATACCCGCATTCAGGTCGAGCATCCGGTGACGGAGATGATCACCGGCATAGACCTCGTGCAGGAAATGATCCGTGTTGCCGGTGGTGCCAAGCTGTCCGTCGACCAGCGCGACATCGTACCGCGCGGCCACGCCATCGAGTGCCGCATCAATGCCGAGGATGTGTCTCGCGACTTCATGCCGACGCCAGGCCGGATCACCCGACTCAACGTGCCGGAAGGCGAAGGCGTCCGCTTCGATACGATGCTGTACGCCGGCTATTCGATCCCGCCCTTCTATGACTCGTTGCTGGGCAAATTGATCGTCTGGGCGGAAAGCCGCGATGCGTGCCTCGATCGGCTGAGGAAGGCGTTACAACATCTGGAGATTGGCGGCGTTCCAACGACGGTTTCGCTGCATCTTGCTCTGGCCAATGACGAGAGCGTGCGTCGCGGGGCGTTTCATACGCGCTTTCTCGAAGGCTGGCTCGAAGCCGAATTCAGCAGACAATCCCAATCCAAGTCCGAGGTGGCGTGATGGGTATTCGATATTCATTCGGGGGCGACGAACATCTTTTCGTTGAGTGCAACGAGGAGATGTCGCTCGATGCTTTCTTCAAAAGCCTGTCGATGACCAACGGCATCCGCGACAGCAAGATCAGAGGGGTTACTGAAATATGTCCGGCCAACGCCTCGTTTCAGGTCAAGTTCGATCCAGACGTCATCAAGCCTGACGACCTGCTGCGTGAGGTGATGTCCATAGAGGGCGCGGCGGCCAATTCCGAACCGGTCATCCGCACACGCATCATCGAAATTCCGGTTTTATACAACGATCCCTGGACGCGCGAGACGCTGATGCGTTTTCGTGAACGCCACCAGGATCCGGCCAGTACCGATCTCGAATATGCTGCCCGTATCAACGACTACAATTCGGTCGACGACTTCATCGCGGCGCACGCCGGCTCGCCTTGGTTCGTATCGATGGTCGGCTTCGTGGCCGGCCTTCCGTTCATGTACCAGATGGTCGAGCGGCGGCGGCAAATTCAGGTGCCGAAATATCTGCGGCCTCGTACCGACACGCCGCGGCTCACCATCGGTCACGGCGGTTGTTTCGGTTGCATCTATTCGGTGCGCGGGGCGGGCGGTTATCAGATGTTCGGCGTCACGCCGATGCCGATCTTCGATCCGACCCAGACCACGAGCTACCTGCGCGACTTCATGGTGTTCTTCCGGCCTGGCGACATCGTGAAGTTCAAGCCGGTCGACCGTGCCGCCTACGACCAGGCTGTCGAGGAGGTCGACAGTGGCCGGTTCGCGCCGCCCATTCGCGACGTCAGCTTCGACCTGCGCGAATTCACCAAGGACATTGACGGCTACAACGCCAAACTGGAGGGCGTTCTCAATGGCCATTAAGGTCGTGCATCACGGACTTTCCACCACCGTTCAGGATCTTGGGCGTCCCGGCTACTTTCATCTCGGAATTCCGCTCGGCGGCGCGATGGATCGCTACGCCATGCGAGCGGCAAATCTGCTGGTCGGTAACGACGAGAGCGCCGCCGGGCTCGAAGCAGTTTTTGTGGGGCCTCAGCTCGAGTTCACCGCGGACGCGCTCGTCGCTGTCACTGGCGCTGCCATGCCGGTCAAACTGGACGGGGCCGAGCAGCCCGGCTGGACCGCGCTCAAAGTCAAGGCCGGCCAGACGTTGACATTCGACTTCCTCGAGTCGGGAGCGCGCATATGCATCGCTGTCAGCGGCGGCATTGACGTTCCCGTGCAGTTGGGTAGCCGCTCGACCTATCCGATCGGCGCCCTGGGTGGTTACAAGGGGCGGCCGCTTCAGCCGGGCGACGAACTGCCGGTGGGCGACGGTAGCCTCTCGCATGAGGGCCGCAGCGTCGACAAAAGCTTGCGGCGCCAACCTGGCACACCGGCCGAACTGCGCGCCTTGCCTGGCCTTTACTGGCATCGCTTGACGGAAGCCTCGAAGGAAACATTCTTTTCCGACGAATGGAAGGTCGCCAACGAGGCAGACAGGATGGGCTATCGGTTCAAGGGCGGCCGCAAGCTCGATCTTGTCGAACGCGGGCAGCCTTTCGGCGCAGGCTCGGATCCGTCGAACATCGTCGACAGCTGCTATCCCTATGGATCGATCCAGGTGCCCGGCGGAACGGAGCCGATCATCCTGCATCGCGATGCGGTTTCCGGCGGGGGCTATTTCATGGTCGGCACGATAATCGCGGCGGACATGGATCTGATCGGACAGCTGCAGCCGCACACGCCGACGCGCTTCGTCAAAGTGAACATGGACCAGGCGTTGGCCGCGCGGGCCGACGAGGCCCGTCGTTTGGAACGTCTCCGTGCTTCTCTGAAATCGTAACTGGGGAATGTGAAATGAATCTCCGCTCAACTCTGCTGACCGGTTCTGTTTTCGCGCTTTTCGCCAGCTCGTCTTACGCAGACGATTGGTTTCCTTACAAGGCGATGAAGACCGAACCGCCCTTCGCCGCCGGAGGCAAACAGGAAGAGGTCTTGTACACGCCGCTTTCGAAGGCCAGTCAGCCCTGGAAGATCTGCGTGTCGTTTCCGCACATGAAGGACGCCTACTGGCTCGGGGTGGATTATGGCGTTGTGGACGAAGCCAAGCGGCTTGGCGTGTCGATGAATTTGCTCAACGCCGGCGGATACACCGAACTCAAGACCCAGATTTCGCAAATCGAGGATTGTGTCGCCAACGGCGCGCAGGCGGTGGTGATCGGCGCGATCTCGCTCGATGGCTTGAACAATCTGGTGGCGGAGGTGAGCAAGAAGGGGATCCCGGTCATTGATGTGGTGAACGGCATTTCATCGCCGGACGTCGCGGCCAAATCGCTCGTCTCCTTCTACACGATGGGCCATTCGGCCGGCGAATACCTTGCCAAGAAACATCCAGCCGGCAGCAAGGACGTGAAGGTTGGTTGGTTTCCGGGGCCGGCTGGCGCAGGCTGGGTCGAAGCTGCGAACAAGGGTTTTCAGGACGCTGTCAAAGATTCCGCGGTGAAAATGCTCGATGCGAAATATGGCGATACCGGCAAGGAGGTGCAGCAGAAGCTGGTCGAGGACGTGTTGCAATCAAATCCGGATATTCGCTACGTCGCCGGCACCGCCGTGACCGCCGAGGCGGCGCAGGGCGTCATCCGCGAACGCGGCCTGCAGGGGTCCGTCAATTTGCTGGCATTCTACATGACGCCCGGCGTCTATGACGGCATCAAGCGTGGTTTCATTCTTGCGGCGCCCGCGGACTCCATGGTCGTTCAGGGCCGAATCGCGATCGACCAGGCCGTGCGCATTCTCGAGAAGAAAGACTACATCAAACATGTCGGTCCGAAGATATTCGTTGTCGACCAGCAGAACGTGAACGGCGTTTCGCGCACGAGCATCCTGCCGCCGGAAGACTTCAAGCCCCTGTTCAAGGTGAACTGATTGTTCGGCCGGTCCAGTCCGGCAGAACCAGCGTCGGTTGGTGATGATGTTGACCGTTTTGGGCGAGCCGCTTCTGGTCGAGATGACCGGGATCTCCAAGGACTTTCCGGGCGTCAAAGCCCTGTCCGGCGTCGATTTTCAACTCAGGCATGGCGAAGTCCATGTGCTGTTCGGTGAAAACGGCGCCGGCAAGTCCACGCTCATCTCGATCCTGTCCGGGGTCTATCGTCCCACGGCCGGCATCTTGCGTGTGAACGGAGAGGAAGTTCATTTCCGATCCGTGCAGGACGCCCGCAGAGCGGGCATAGGGACGGTCTTTCAGGAGCTGTCGCTGGTTCCCACACTCACCGTGATCGAGAACGTACATCTCGGACAGGAGCTGCAGCGCGGGCTGCTGATCGATCGCAAGGCCATGGAGCGCGATACCCGTGCATTGTTCGGCACGCTTGGCTTCGACATAGACGTCGGTCTGCCCGTATCGCGGCTGTCGCGCGCTCAACAGCAGATGGTCGAGATCGCCAAGGCGATTCACGCGAAGGCCCGCGTCCTCATTCTGGACGAACCGACCGCCTCATTGACCGAACGGGAGACGGAAAGGCTGTTCGGGTTCATCAGGCAGGCGCGCCAGCGTGGCGTCGGCATCGTCTATATCTCACACCGCATCCAGGAGTTCTCGCAAATAGCGGACCGAATAACGGTGCTGCGCGACGGCAAGCTGATCGCAACCGTCGATCAGAAGGCGACATCGGAAAGCGCTCTTGTGACCCTGATGATGGGCAGGGCGATCGACAAGGTCTATCCGCATATCAACCGCCAGCCCGACGGCGAGACGGTCTTGTCAATGCGCGGCGTTCACGCCGCAGGCGTCAACGGCGTCGACATCGATGTGCGAGCCGGCGAAGTGCTGGGCGTGGCCGGTTTGGTCGGGTCGGGCAAATCGCGGGTCTGGCGCAGCATTCTCGGGTTGCAGCCTCTCAAGGCCGGAACGGTCGTCCTGTTCGGAAAGAACGTCAGCGGTTCGCCGACGCGCAAGCTGTTGCATTCCGGCGTCTTCTACATGTCGCCCGACCGCAAGGCGGAGGGGCTCGTGCTCTCGGCCTCCCCGCGCGACAACATACAGCTGGATTTGCTCGATCGGATTGATCTGGCCGGGCGGTTCGGTCTGAGGTCGCTGCGCCGCACGCGCGCCGTGGCCGATGCGATCGGCGCGCGCGTCGACCTCGCGCGACGTTCGATGCCGAAGACGGTCGCAGCGCTGTCCGGAGGAAATCAGCAGAAGGTCCTGTTCGGCAAGGGGCTGGGACAGGACCGCCGCATCTATATCTTCGACGAGCCGACGATCGGCGTCGATATGGGGACGCGCAGCCAGCTCTATCTTCTGATCCGCGACCTCGCCGAGGCAGGCAAGGCCGTGGTCGTCATTTCCTCCGACCTGCCGGAGGTGATGCATTTGGCGCACCGGCTGCTCGTTTTTTCCAACGGCAGGATTTCAGCCGAGCTCGAGGGGGACGATCTCGTCGAGGACGTGGTGCTTCGTCATTTCTTCAAAGAGTCGAGGAGGCCACTGGATGAGCACGCCTGACGCGGTGGATAACAGTCCCACCACAACGCTTGGCCAGTCCGCGGTCCACGCATTCAAGGCGCTTTTTCTGAGGATCGGTGTGTTGCCGTTCTTTCTGGCGGCCGCTCTGATCTTGTTTTCGCTGGCTTCGAGCAACTTCCTGACCGTCAGCAATCTGACCAATGTGGCGCGACAGTCGGTCTATCTGATCCTGGTATCGATCGGGCAAATGGTTGTGTTAATCACCGGCGGCTTCGATCTTGCGGTCGGCACGGCCATCGCGCTCACCTCCGTGGTCGGCGCGCTCTCCATGGTGGCGTTGGCTGTGATGATGCCGGAACATATCTGGCTCGTGATCGTCATTGGCAGTCTGGCCGGAGTCGGTGCCGCACTGGTCATCGGCTGTACTAACGGCCTCGGCATCGCGCAATTCGCCGTATCGCCTTTCATCATGACACTTGGTGTACAGTCGGTCGGCGCGGGACTGGCGCTCTATCTGACCGGTGGTGTGCCGGTGTCGCGCCTGCCTGTCGAGTTCGGCAATACGTTCGGCTTCGGACGAATTTTCGGTGTGCCGGTTCCGGTCGTCGTTGCGGTGACTGCCATTCTCGTCACCTGGATTATGATGAACCGCACCCGACTCGGCGTGCAGATTTACGCTGTCGGCGGCAACATGAAAGCTGCACATCTGTCGGGGATCAATACGAAGAAGGTGCTGTTCCTGGCCTATTTGTTCAGCGCGCTTCTTGCATCCATCGCCGGCCTCTTGCTCACGGCCCGCGTCGAGTCGGGAGAGTCCAATCTTGGCGGGTCGATGGCACTCGAGTCGATCGCGGCCTGCGTCATCGCGGGCGTATCATTGCGCGGTGGCATTGGGCGCGTCGAAAGCGTCGTGCTCGGTGCGTTCTTCATCGCGCTGGTCCAGAACGGCATGAACATCGCGCAGATAGGCTCTTACTTGCAGATGGTTCTTCTCGGCGGGCTGCTCATTCTCGCGGTGATTATCGATCAGTTCCGCTACCGCATGCTGATAGGGCCCGTCTGAGATGTGCTTCAGGATTGCAAGACAGCCGAAAGATGAAATCGTGGGTTCTGGATGCCGCGCTGAGCCCAAGGTTGACCGGGGGCAGACTTCAGGCCGCAAAATGTCCGCTCGGTCCGCCGTGGCCGGTTCATCTGTGAGCCAACACGAGCGCGCAGGTACCATCTATCGCGTCCCAATCGCTACGCAGATCCTCGGTGTGTCGCCCATTGGATCGGCGATAGCGAACTGAGAAGTTCACCCACCAACAAGTTGGAGCAGACATGCCTTTCATTCGTGTAGACTGGTTTCCAGGACGGACTCTCGAGCAGAAGCGTGAGCTTGCAGAGGTGCTGACGCGGGAGTTCGCGCGCATCGCGAAGTGCAAACCCGAGACCATCAATTTCATTTTCACAGAGGTCAAGCGAGACGATTGGGGGCGCAACGGAAGACTCTTCTGCGATGCATACGAGTACGAAAACGATCCAGAGTAGGTCGACGGGCATTTGCAACGAGGCAGTTCCTGACGGCTTCTGTTATTTGGCGCGCCGTTTGTATCGGCCTACCGCGCAGTAGCGACTTCGTGGCCCTCCACACGCAAAGCCGCCGCACAGTGGCCGCGCCCCTGAACTCAATGCGGCAGCCGAAAGTCGGGCCTCTGCGTTGAATCAAGGCGTCGCTGTAGATGTCGGTGCCGAACGAAAGCCGGAGGGACCGCTAACCCGCGACGACGTTGCATCTCAGTTTGCTCGAATTGCTTCGACGAGATGGGCCACGATCACGTTTGTGGGGGTCTGGGACACGGTTGCGAGTGTTATCGTCCCGCGGCCGGACAGATTTTATACATTCAGTCTAGCAGTCTGCTGAAAAACCAGCTCGCCAAGCGGTTTTCTTGATGATTCACTTTGTCATCTCGAATCGGTGGAGACGAGCATGCGCGGCAATTTTGTGGATCAGGGCGGGTTGTTTTCGTACATTTCACCAGACAAGCGGGTGCCGACGAACCACCCTCTGAGGAAGATCCGCGAGCTTGTCCGGGATGTGCTGGGTGAGTTGAGCCGTAGCCTGGCGAAGCTTTACGCCAGCGAGGGACGTCCTTCGATTCCTCCCGAACAATTACTGAGCGCGCTGTTGCTGCAGGTGTTCTACGGCATCCGCTCGGAACGCCAGCTGATGGAGCAGCTGAACTATAATCTTTTATATCGCTGGTTCGTAGGGCTTTCACCGGACGATCCGGTCTGGGACCCGACCACCTTCACCAAGAACCGCGACAGGCTGCAGAACGGCGAGGTGTTTGCGAAGTTCATGGCCAGGCTCCTGAACCATTCCCAGGTCAGGCCGCTATTGTCGAACGAGCATTTTTCGGTGGACGGGACGCTGATCGAAGCCTGGGCTTCGCAGAAGAGCTTTCGTCCCAAGGACGGCAGTGGCGACGATGACAACGGCGCCAATTTCCATGGCCAGAAGCGCAAGAACGACACCCATGCCAGCACCAGCGATCCCGACAGCAGGCTCTACCGCAAGGCGGCCGGGCGCGAGGCCAGGCTTTGCTATATGGGCCACGCGACCATGGAGAACCGGCATGGCCTGGCAGTCGCCGGCATGGTTACGCACGCCAATGGCACGGCCGAGCGCCGCGCTTCGGAGACGATGTTGAAGGCTCGGCGCAAGACGGCCCGCCGCCGCATCACGGCCGGTGAGGACAAGGCCTACGACACCGCCGATCATGTGGCCAAGCTTCGCGCCATCGACGTGACGCCGCATGTGACGCAAAACAACGCCGTCACCAAAGCCGGCAAGACCCGCACCAGCGCCATCGACGATCGCACCACACGACATCCCGGCTATGGCATGTCGCAATCACGCCGAGCGATGATCGAGTGCATCTTCGGCTGGGGCAAACAACACGGCACCATGCGCAAGACCAAGCATCGCGGCATCGGTCGCGTCGCCGCCGACTTTCTCCTTAACCTGATCGCCTACAATCTGATCCGCATCCCCAAACTGCTCGCAGCATAGGCCACCGGCTTCGGGGACAACCCCGGCACCCCGCCGATAAGCGCGCTCCCTCACCGCTCCCCACTTCGATAACGACCGCAGAGAGACAAGAAAACTCTCAAATCTAGGGTTTTTCAGCAGACTGCTAGAGAAGCTGGCGAATACTCAGCAGAATCCCAGCGTGAAGGCGTTCCGCCAGGCGATTGCGATCGACGAGCGTAGACGAATGTTTCGGTTACATTCTTGGGATGAGCCCCAGAAGTATACGCACAACCGATTCAGCCTGGCGCAGGAAACGGTAGGCATCTATGGATTCTTCTCGAACCTGCTCCACAGCCGGGGCAGAGACTCGTGTCGCTGTTGGCGCGAACGGTAATCACGGTCGTGTCGCCGTCGCAGATGGCGCTCTCGACATCTAACCCGTGAGGGACCAGCGCCGATGGACGAAGGGCTCGCTGCATCTTGTTGATTCCTTTGTGAAACCAACGCGAGCCGACTCTTGAACTTCATCAAAAGTGAGTCAGAGCCCAATATTGCAGGCCGAATGACACGAGGGGCAACGCTAAGCGACAGCCTGAAATAGCAATTTGAGATGGCTGCATGTCCCCGCTTTGAACCTGTCTGTGGCCGGCTTCGCGCACTCGGAGCCACTTAGGCAGTGCTGCGCGAAAAGGCGGTGACTCGGATCGCGAGCAGCACGCCTTGTTTCTCCATCGCGCCAGGACGGCGGTGGCGGAGGCAACTTTTAGCACCCTCCTAAACGAGCGTGCCCCTGCTGTGCCCCAGCTTTTTCGGGGTACACTCCGAGGGAGTAAGGCCGCTAAGTGTTTTGATTTCCTGGAACAATGGTGGGCGCACAAGGGATCGAACCTTGGACCTCTCCCGTGTGAAGGGCGTGGGTCTGTTCTATTTCACATTTAGTTTCAACGAGTTGGAATGTCGTCGGATGTGCGAACACGGCAATTGCACGTCAAGCTGCACGGCCTTCCTGCCATTTCAGGTACGCGGCTTCGCCCGCCTCGCGCTGGGCCTTTTTCAGTGTCGGGGCTCGGCGTCTCACAAGCTTAACGGGATCGCGCATCCAATCGGCGTCGAGCCATTCCTGAATCACCGGAAGCGTGTTGATGGCCTCGATCAATGGGGTTTGCGGCACGTTCGTATAATGGCGGCTCATGTCGTCTGTGGCGTGGCCTAGAATCTGATCCTTCTTGTGACTGTGGACGTTGTTCATGACCAACTGCGTCGAGACGGTGTGGCGGGCGGTGTAGGGCGCCACGTCGAAAACCTGCGAGCGGAGCCGGGCGGCGGCGATCCCCTTCTTCATCTGCCCGCCGTTATCGTCATAAACTGTGAAGGGTTCGTTTTCCCATGTGCGGACCAAGCGCCCCGGCCGGTTCTCGACCATGTCGGTGAGCAGGGGAACAAGGGCCTCATGGATCGGGACGCCACGCGCCTCGCCAATTTTAGACTGCGGCAAGGTGATCCACCGGCCGGGCACGTTTACCTGCGGCGTGTTCATGACAAACAACTCGATTGGGCGCATGCCGGTGTAGAACAGGATGGTAAAGATCGCGGCATTGGCTGGCGAGCAGTCGCGGATGAAGCGCCACGCCAGATCGTATGCGACCGGGTAGGAGCCGACTCGCTTCGGCCCGAAGCTAACGACGTTGGTGCCCTTGGGATTCTTTGGCCGTATCCACATTCGGAGGTCGGCCCATTCCATCGCGACAGCGTGACGCCATACCGCGATGAAGGGCGTCCATAACTGGCGGTTGAGCGTGTCAGGTCGGACGCCGGGATAGAGTTTCTTCCCGATGGCGTTCATGTCATTCTGGGTGATCTTGCGCAGCACAACGCCATTTAGATGGGCCATGAGGCCGGACCATTCCTGCTTCTCTTCGTCGAACGTGCCAAGGAAGCGGTGAGACCCTCCGTTCTCAAGGTAAGACTCCACGGCCTGATCGAAGGTCACCACGGCCTTCTTGCCGTGGACGACCTCGGTCAAGAGGTCACCTTCCTTCTTCGTCAGGAGGCCATGCGCCGCTTTTTTGTTAGCCGTCTTTGTAGATTCGTAGACTTCCCGGCCTTGGGCATCGGTGCCCCGAATGATGAAGTTGCCCTTACCGGGCGTTCGCTGCCAGAGGTAGAGCCGCATGACTGCATTCCATTCCAGATCGTGATGATGTCTCGTTCCTCGAAGCGGTACTCACGACCGATGCGCGCGGCATTGGCGAGATGCTTCGAGACCAAAATATAGAGCGTCTTCCGAGAGACGCGCAGCCGCGCCATTACCTCGACCGTCGTCAGAATCGTGCCAAGCGGAATATTATCGTTATCGTGTCTCATTGGCGTCGATCCTGCAATTGTCCATTCCAATCGTCCGAACTAAAGCCTGTTTCGCCCCCTCACTCGCGCGGCCAATGGGCGGTGCCGCCAGCAAATCCCGGCGGAAGGAAGATCTCGGACAGCGACGCCTCGTATCGACCGGGCCGATGGCTCGTGCGCCGAACGACGATCTCCCGGCGTTCCAGCTTCGGCTCAGGATAATAGCCAAAGACCCGATCGAAGGTGCAGCGCGGGCGGATAAGCTCGCCATTGCTGTCCCTTTTCGCCGGCTCCATGGTCCCGTCGTGATGAACCCAAACGTCGCGCAATTCCCGATGCTCGGACGCCTCCTGATCGGGATGCTTGCGATGCACCGTATCGTATGAAACGACGGGGGCAGCGACCGGATTGTGCCTCAATTCGGCGTTGATGGCGTTCGTCTCGGCAGCATACTGCCCAAGACGGGCCAGGCAGTCACCGAGCTTGCTGGCATGCACATCAACGGCGGTAAGCAGCGCTCCAACGTCCTTTGAGATCGCCTTGCGCAACGCTTCCGCTCTCTGACGAAGAGCTTCGTCGCCGGCCTTCTTGGCGGCGGCTTCTTCGGAAGCGATCACCTTCGGAAGTTCATCGCTCAAACGCGCAATGGCGCCGTCGAGCCGCGCGATAGCACGCTTGGTTGCCGCGTTCCCGGCTTCGGCCGCAACGTGCTGAGCGTCGGTCATCGTGGCGACATCAGCCATCTCTCCGTCCAGCTTGACCTTAAGGGCCGCGATTTCAAGTTCGCTGCGCTCGATGGCGCTGAGGATCATCGTCGACGTTGCGACCGACTTACCGCCGAAAAACTTTTGCAAAAAAACCATTTCTAAAATCCCTACTGTGCGTCGGTCAGCGCGGCGCCAGCACGGAGCCAGGCATGATATGCGGTGTGTTCGACTGAGGTCGCGAAAGCGAGATTGTTGTCCATCCGGTTGCGCGCGCAAAACTTCGCGTCCTCGAGAGACTGCCGCGCAATGGCGAGGTTGGTCGTTGCGGACTTCAGGTTTTCAAGAAGGAGGGTGCTCATGATGCGCCTCCTACCGTGTGATCCGACAACCAGCGCTGGAGGTCGGCGACAGGGTAGGCGGGGCGATCACCGACCGATAATGACGATCGGTCCAAGGCCCCTGTTCTGGAGGCTTCGGAGGGTCTTGGGACAGCGTCCAAGCACCTTGGCAGCTTGGACGCGTGACAGAAATCGTTGAGATCGTTGCATCAGAACACCTTGTGAGCCCCGTTCGGGTAGCGGTTGCGCCATCCGTTTGGCGGTTGAGAATTGCTTCCTGAAGGGAGGAAGCAGTCGCATTATGGGGAGAACAGGGGCGGGCCACAGGACCATTCCGGTAGCCCTTAGTGGCGCAAGCCGCCGGACGCGGCGGCTCAGCCAGCACCGGCCGAATCACGCGCACGCTTATTGCGTTGCTGCATGCCAATATCGATCAACGCCGCCCACACCTCGGGCAGGCCGGTCGCTAACTTGGTCGCCACGGCGTCCAGTTCGCCTGCCAGGTCGGGAGACAAGACCTCCAAGGACGGCGTCGGGGTGAAATTCCAGCCAAGCGAATTGAGGACAGCTTCGAGGGATTCGAGGCCCGGCTTATTCTTGCGGCGCCAGGCCTTCATCGTTGCCCGCAGCACGCCGCTCGACTCTTGGACCTCGTCGTAGGTGCGCCCCTGCCTTCGCATTTCTGCAAAGACCAGTCGCGTGTGAGGACCGACCCTCGCGGGGATGGTCAAATTGCGGGAGCGACGATTGAGGGGCTGGCGATAAAGCGGGCCGTCTATTCGATCATATTTCATGATCGAATAATGAGAGGAGGGGCCGGCTGAAGGGAGCCCAGTCGAGTAGCTCGTGTGGCGGTAGTGAAGTGAAATGCAGAGAACATCAACCCGACGGCGTACCTTCATGCGAAGTAATAGGGATAGTGCAGATCACCTGCCACTCGCTCAAGACCGTGCAGGAAATTCTCGACCGGCATTATCTCAATCGCAATGTTCGTTTGGCCGAGAGCGCCATGGTGAAGCTCGAAGTGAGCGAGGCATCGTCAGGATCACCGGCTTCAAGTCGCTTCGGGAGGAAGAGCGTAGACAATCGGAGCGAGTTTCACCATCCTGAGCCACCATCGCAAGACCGTACGGGTAGGAACTGAGGGAGATGTGATGCGGCTTATTCTGGTGCTGGCCTTTTGCTTCGCTAGCTCCCCTGTTTTTGGAGATGTCGAAAAACGTTGGACAAACCCGGCGGATCATGAATTTTGCGCGAGACCGGAAACCCTACGGGCGATGGCACGCGTCGTGCCACGCATTGTCAGGATTGAGCAGGTAAAGGCTGGAGAGCAGTACTGCTTTTCCGCCGACGAGCGACTGTGCCGCCCTAATCCAAAATCTAAAGTCCGCGCTTGCCACGCCCTAACAGTTTGGGTCGACTTTCAAAAGCCGATCCCTAGCGTCTTCACTATCGACAAGGGGAATGCCCTTAACAATCGGTTCATGTCGGACTTTCAACGCAATGCAAACGGTATGTAGAACTATCTATTGCTTTCTAATAAGGGGTGGCGCGCTTTCCACGTTAGTATTGTGGTGCCGTCCCACTTTTGGAAGGTGAAGGTGCGGGTACTTGGGTCATATCCTAGGGTCCGGACTCACTACAGCCACCAGATGACGGCTGCGGCGAGGCTGATGGCACTCATGAAGTTTCGGACGTTGCGGTCGAATCGGGTGGCGATGCGTCGCCAGTCTTTGAAGCGGCAGAACATACGCTCGATGACGTTGCGCTGCTTGTAGATGGCGCGGTCGTAATCGTATTGGATCTTGCGGCTCTTGCGCGGGGGAATGACGGGCTCGGTGCCACGCTCGACCAACCACTCGCGCAGCGCCTGGCTGTCGTATCCCTTGTCCGCGACGAGTTCGGCCGACGGTGGCATCGCCTCGATGCAGAGCTGCGCAACCCTGCAATCGTGAACGTTTCCGGGCGTCAGGAGCAGGACGCAGGGGCGCCCCTTTTCATCGCAGACCGCATGGAGCTTGGTGTTTCGTCCGCCTTTCGTGCGGCCGATACCATGAGCCAAGGCCCCCTTTTCCACCGCCTGCGCAGCGGTGAACCTTGATGCAGCTGCTGTCGATGAACAGCCGGTCCGGCGCATCGCCTGCTCCCGCCAGCTCACTGAAAATGCCTTGCCAGATGCCGCGTTCGGACCAGCGGACGAACCGGTTATAAAGCGTCTTCTTTGGCCCATAGACGTCGGCGCAGTCGGCCCAACGGCCGCCACAGCGCAGGGCATGGACGATCCCGCTTAGCACACGACGATCATCTACCCGGGGCTTGCCGCGCACGCCGGTCGGAAGCAGCGGCTCAATTCGAGCCCACTGCGCATCGGAAAACCAAAAGAAATCACCCATCTCACCGCCTCCTCGATGAGGCAGTGAATCACGATCAGGCTGCCAGGGGAATCCGGCTATTGGGTCCGGACCCTAGTATGCCTCTCTCTCCCGTGCGGAAGACTACCATATCGCGCGAAATCGGCCCAAATTCGACTTTCGTTAAAACGGGCTGACCCTTTAATGTTTTATAGGTGCTATCAACGCCGAGGCTAAAGGAGAATAGAAGCATTGCAACAATAGACGCGAAAATTAGCGTCCCCGGCTTCCTGCTCACGTTCATCGGCGGGGCGCACGCTACCATTCCACCGACGATGATGAACGCGCCGAGGAATATTCCCGACATGTCCCGTGTGCGTGTGCTCACTCCGGCTATGACGACGGCGACGATCAACGAACCAATTATCCAAAGACGCTTCCACTTAACGGTCCGTTTGCCGTCACTCTCCGCTTCTGCGAAGATCGAAATTGTTCCTGTATAAACATAAAGAAGAGCCATCAGGGAAAATAGGAAAATCATCAGCAAGGCTTGAGGAATTTCAGACAGAGCAAAGCCAAGATGCTCAGTGATCGTAAAAAGGCTGTACGAGCCGACCCCAAGTGGATCAAAAGTTCCAGCGTCCCAAGCCAGGGCCATTCCAGACACGGAAGCAGGCAGGGTGACCAACGCATCTTTTAAATTGAGTTCGGCCATCTCGAATCGCCCTCGTCCAGCATTCAGTATGCCAGCCGTAGGGGTCTTGTTAGATCCATTTTCTTTGTATGAACGCGGAAATAAGCCAAGACAATCAACGAGAGGCCACGACAGCTGTGTGCACCTAAGTGCTTGGCAGATCGACGGCGTCTACGACTCGGCTAACACTACTTCTCACGCGATGTTTTTAGCACAGAGCAACGCGAGGCGATTTGCACCTGGTCCGACCGCATGATTGAGGTCATCGAGGCCCGTACTGGCTTTATTCTGGAAGGGGACTAGATCACCTCTGAAAAGCTGCCGAGCTTTGCTCTAATCGGTCTCGTCAGGGAGGTGGCGCGTGGGCAGCCAATCACCCGCGACCGCGCGACATAACCCACGTTGTTCAGTTTGTTCGACGGTCCGTGCAAGCTCTACTGTTCCCACAAAATAATCCAACAAAATCAGCACATTGCAGAAGGACCCTAGGGAAGGCCCATGGCTCAGTTTGCCATCCTTGACGTTTTGTTTTTGAATTGTATCAACGAGACATAACAAAATGTATCGTGGCATAACAAATAACAGCTTTCTCTATGCAGCAGTCCGGGCCATGCTTAAGGCTCACCGGAGGTAGGCAGCATGGCTAAAGCTCAAGCGGTTGGTATCGGCGTTTATTTGGGGTCGGCGGTCGTCGTCGCCTACTGCCTGGGGTTCAACCCCCGCACGGTGTGCTTCCCGGCGCAATCTTATCGGCACTGGCCCTGTATATGTTAGCCGTGCCCGCCATGATCTACAGCCGCGGGTAGCTGCCGATTGCTCGATGTCAGCGCCCGGTTCGCCGTGCTCTTCGGCCTCGATTGCGTGCGCCTCTTCGTGGATCTCGGCTGCATATCCCGCCAGCGAAACGCGCTCGGATTCCACCGTCATCGAGCGCGAGAGTTCGCACGCGTTCGGCTTATTCGCGGCGCTCTTTGGCTGACGGCTTTGTTATGCGATCACAACGAGCAAGGCCCGCAGCGGTCGCAGGGAGGCCAAGCATTTCGAGAAGCGTTCGGGGCTCATGACCCGAACGATCTCAGAAGGCCGCGCCAGCGCCGAACAGGGCGGCACCGGCGGACATTCCGCCGATGGCAAGCTGCCAACTTGGGACGGCATCGCGGGACGCCTTCTGCTGTTCAGCAAGGGACTTGCGGGTCTCTTCCTGCATAAGCTCGATGCGAGTGACTTGCTCTTGAAGGTCCATAACGGCCAAGCACGGTGTTATCGGGGTTCCCTCACAACAGCCGAGGATCACCTACTTCGATATGTCCGCAATGCGCGGACAATGTGGGTGTCTGTCAACACCCAAAACCCGCTAAGGTCTCATCGGCGGATGGTCCAGGTCGGGCCCCGGTCGATCTTGATGAACGTCTTAGACGCTGTGTGTCGCAGATCGAAGGCCCGTCTTTTCACCTTTCCGGCGGGTAAGAAGGCCATCAGTATTTCAACCCATCAATTCCCGGTACTCGATTCAGGGATCTCCGACCAGACAAGCACTACAAGTAATGGTGTGCCTTGGTTCGTGCGCCGTGCCTAGGGTATGGAAGGCGAGCAGCCGCGTTGTGCCAATCGACTAAGGCGCGCAGCCACTCGGTGCGGGGAGAAGCGTGAAGTTCACCAACCACATGCTATCCTTCAGGGAGGGGAAATTGAAGAAGTCGATTCGCTTGTCATTTGTGACAGCGGCAACGCCAGTGCCGCCTGATCGTTAGGATCTGTCTTACCGGGCGCTGCGCTGCAAAATCGCTGGCGGCAACGACGGCAATCGGCCAGATTGCCGATATCCGCAAAGGGGCAGTGGATTGCCCTGCGGACTAGGCGCGGCGTCGGTGCCGAAGGTGCAGACTGCAGCAATTATGCCACCAACGTTGTCTCAGAATTTTGGCGCGGTAGCGCAATCTGACGCCACGAAACGTGATCTCACAAGCAAGCTGCGTTTCGCTACGCTCTTGGTTGATAGCCGATTGTGCGCCAGTGAGGCTGTTGTTGCTTGACCGGCCGCAACACTGTTGCAACATTGCGCAGCGCCACAACGGCCACCTTGTGTACATTCGAATGGCCGCGGCTTGAACCGACCTGAGGTTTGGCGCAAACAACAAAAGCTTTGAGACTTTCGGAGGGTGAATGGCCTGCAAAGTTAAGTATCTCAGTAGCGCGGGCATCCAACATCGCGAAGTCAAAGGCCTTCAGGCGCTTGCTGACGCATTTCCTATAAATTGGCTCGTTTACGCGTCGCTTAATGCGTTTCCCAAGAATAGCGCGCCAATCGAGATCGACGTTTTCGTCGTAATGGATGATCGAATCGTACTCTTGGAGCTAAAGGACTGGAATGGGCCGCTCACCGCTAAGGGAGATATGTGGGTCCATGCAGGCAAGCGAGAGCGCTCGCCAGTTATCCTTGGGAACGAGAAAGCAAAAAAATAAAAGGGATAGTTAAAAATCAAATTCCACAACTCCGGGGAGTCTACGTGGACTCTCGCGTGGTGCTGACGGCGAGCTCAACCCGCGACCTATTGTCCACGGAGGAGCGGCCTCATGTTTTGACATTGGACGAGGCTAAAAACTGGGGGACCGCGGCGAAAGGAATCGCCTGCTTGGACCAGTGAACATGACGGTCACTCGACCTAATATGTTGGTCAAGGATTTTGAGAAGTTATTTGGCAACGGATCCTATTTTCAACCGCTTAAAATGAATTGGGACGGATATGCCGTCACGGAAGAAGACTTTTACGTTCATCGCGGGGATATCTGGCGGGAGCACCGTGCTCAACTAAACAGGGAGGAGCGGGTAAAAGGGCTCCTCCGACTTTGGCGGTTCGACAAACTTCCGGTGGGGCTGAATGAGCCAGGCGGAAGACGATTGATTGCAGATAGGGAAGTCAAAACTGTTGCTTACTTGGGAGACCAAGGTAGCTGGATGGCTGAACGAGGGATTCTTAGAGAGGTAGGAACGCCACCCGACGAAGTTTTGACCGAACATCACCAACTGCTTTCCGTGCCGCCCGGTTGGACCACTTTGCGACGTTATATCGAGCGCAATGGCGAGGAACTGCTTGGCGAGCAGCGCATCGATATCGTCCACACATTGGCTTCAATGATTGGAGAGTTGCATAGCAAGGGAGTTGCGCATCGGGATATTGGCAGCGATGCAATATGGTTGGGTTCACCCACCAACATTGCCTTAACGGGCTTCTTTTCAGCTACGCTCCCTGATGACCAGTCGGTTTCCAATTTTCTTGAGGTGCTCGGTACGTATTCCGAGCCGGAGCCCAAATGGGATAGCGTAGCTCCGACAGGCAAAGAAAGGGACGTCCATAGCTTGGGCGTACTCATGCGCCGCTTGACGGATCTCGGCGGAGACATTGCCGCATTTCCTTCCGGCTGGACAGAGGTAGCAGGGAACGCATTGAAGCCTCCGGGAGAGCGATACCTTGATGCCCAGGCTTTCACAGATGCAATCGGAGAGCTTCGAAGCCCTTCAGGCCCAACAGTCGATCAATCACAGCTGGATGGATATCAGACAACCACAATCCCGTACGTCTCTTACCCGCCATCTGGAGCCCCCGTAAATGGGACGCATTGTGTCCGATACGATAGCTTCAGCAACGACACTAAGGTCGTCGTAAAAGTTTGGAATGGGATCTTGAGAGGTGATGCGCGGCGGGATCATTCCTTACTCGCAATGTTTGAATGTGCTGCTTCTTTGAAGGCGGTTCCTCTACCCGGTATAGCTCCGGTTCTAGACAGCGGGCTATCACCGGTTGGGCCATTCGTTGTTACAAGTTGGATCGACGGAGCAACTCTCAGCACATACAAGCCAGCCGACGAAGCGGCGCTTCTCAGTGTATTGGCGAGTCTTTCAACCGTCGTTGATGCTCTTCATGCCAGTGGGTTCGCTCATGGCGACCTGCATCCCGATAACGTGCTAGTCATCAACAACACTATAGTTTTAATTGATCTAATAGATGTCTCTCCGGTCGGCGAAGGTCGAGTGCGTAGTCCTGCTTGGGCACCTCAGGATCATGAGCGCCGAACAGACCAGCAGATCGACCGCTTCGCAGTATGTCGCATGGTTGTGTACTGCATTGATCGCGCGTCCATGCCGAGCCTATCGGTACTCGCTGAAGCCGCATCCATTGAACTAGATCGTCACTCGATCGAAACATTAAACCCGTTGACTGAGGCGATTGAACGTCAGCGTCGACAACTCAATGCTCCTTCGGCGCTTGCATTCACCGTATCCTCGCCTGACCTGCGCGCTGTTTCTCTAGTAACCGACGAAGGCCACGTCTGGATAAAGGCATATCGCAATGCCGATGGCATCGAGGTCTATTGGATCACCGGCCTAAACGCGCGCATCTTGCTGCGAATGGGACCTGACGAGATCGACGGCATTGAGTTGTTGGACGCACGCTTGGCTGATCTTGGGCAGGGCATTCGTTTACCAATGCAAATTTCGGTGGAACGAGGACCTTTAGGGGGATGGCGGGAGCTTGGTGGACATCTGCGGAGTATAGTAATAATTCCCGACGGAATAATCTCTGGGTTGAGCGAAGAACTACCAGATTGGGAGGGAGAAAAGGACGATGAAAAAGATGAGAACGAAGAGGAAACTGATCCCGAAATTGAGGTCGGCATAGCGAGATTAAAAGACCAGCGGCTCGACATATCGAGGATGTGGCTGCGCTCGGCCGAGATTGAAGAAGATACGGTTCTGCAAGTACGCCTAGATCGCCGCCTTGCCGACGCGGGCAATTCAGCTGTTTATGAGTACGAGACGCCTCAACCACTGGAGTTCGAAGACGAGGATATCGTTGAGGTACGACAGGGAGGGATTCAGGGCCGACGTATTGGCCACCTTGATGTTTCCGGGTGCGACAGTCGCCGACTTGCAATCCGCGATCAACGGTTCCCAATCACTGAAGGTGATACCGTCGCACTCATTGATCGACGTGATCGAGTTTCTAAGGAGAGGCGTCGCAGAGCGGTAGAACGCATCACGCGTCGCTCTGGGGTCATTCCTGGTCTGATCGACTATTTCGATTCAGCAGTGGTTGCGCCCTCCATAAAGTACGATCTGAGGGTCTCAGAAGCCCGCCTCGAAGCGTACAAGCTCAATGAAGGCCAAAGAGTGGCCTTTCATGCTTTGCTTCAAAGTGGCCCCGTCGGAATGCTGCAAGGCCCGCCTGGCTCCGGTAAGACTAAGTTTATCGCCTCGTTCGCTCATTGGCTACTTACAGAAGGTGGCGCTCGCCGAGTGCTCATCGCAAGCCAATCTCATGAAGCCGTAAACAACGGACTTGAAGAAGTTTTGAAGACGTACCGTGCCCACGGCGGGCACGCGGACCTATTGCGGGTCGGTTCGCGGGGAGCAACTGAGCGCGTCCGCCCCTACCAAGCCCGCTCTCTCAGAGAGAGATACAGACTTCGCTTCCAAAATGGGTTGAAAACCCGAGTGGCTCACGCTGCAGGCGCTGCTGGAATACCCAGAACCTTCGTTCATGATATTGTCGATGTCGATCAGCGCCTTGGAAGCATTCAACGTACGATCGAACTGGCTCTGTTGGCTTTAGAATCTAACGTAGCTCAAGAGGAGCATCGTCGATCCGAAGGCCGTCTCCGAACGCTTACCAAGGCATTTTCTCGAGAGGCCTCTCGTATACTTGATCGAACAATTGAGGTTGATGTCGACGGGATATCAGCCGCACTGGAAGAAGTATATTCTGCAACTCTTGTGCGGCACGCAAAGGTAAGTCCGGGTGACCTTGTCATAGTAAGGCGCCTAATCGCTCTTGCGAAAGAGTGGAACGATACTCTCGTTTCGGGTCGTAGAAACTTCGACGAATTTCTTGCCAAAACCCGTCGGGTCGTGGCGGGCACCTGCGTCGGCTTGGGGCAATCTCAAATAAGGTTAGAAGAAGGAACATTCGATTGGGTAATCGTCGATGAGGCGGCGAGATGTACGAGCGGTGAACTTGCCGTTCCACTTCAGTTGGGTCGCCGCGTAGTCCTCGTAGGAGATCAACGTCAGCTGAGGCCGATGGTCGATCGCGCCGTTCAAGAAGGTCTTCGCGATGAGTTCAAAGGGCATTGGAATTTATTAGCAAGGTCCGATTTTGAACGGGCTTTCGAATCGCCTTACGGCAAGAAAAATGCGCTGGTTTTGGATGAGCAATATCGGATGACGCCTGTGATCAGCAATTTGGTGTCTGATACTTTTTACGCTCCTCATGGCGTTAGCTTGACGCCCTCGAAGGATCGCATTGCAGACGTCGCATTCGAAAAACTATCGGGAGTTTTAGCTACTCCGCTAGTTTGGCTCGATACGTCAGAACTGGCTGATTCTGATGAAAAGACCCGCAATGATGGCAAGGACATTTGGAACGATGCAGAGGTTAGCGCGGTAATTTCGTTGTTGCACCGTTTTTCGCGTGAACACGATCTGACCCAAGAGCTTTATAACCGAAATGATCCGTCAATTGGCGTCATCTGCATGTACAGCGAACAGAAGCGGCGAATCGAACGAGAGTGGTCCCAGCAACCGTTTTCGGAAGCGTTTCGCAAAATCGTTACCATTGATACTGTGGACGCATATCAAGGGAAAGAGAACTCAATAGTCATCGTCACGCTCGTTCGAACTAATGATGATAAGCTGCCCGGGCATGTCGGTCGGGAGAACCGCTGCAATGTCGCGCTCTCACGCGCGAAAGAGCGACTTTACATAGTTGGCAACGTTAAAATGTGGTCGAGTTCGAAGTGCCATTCCCCCATGCGGAGCGTTTTGACCAAGATCAAGAATATGAGTGACCAAGATGGTCGGATTTGTTCCGAAAAGGAGATCAGGAAGTGAGCAACGCGTCGAGCCGACTACAAGTGGACGCGGCCGATTTTCAGATCGCTTGCCGTCGCTTCACCATCAGAGCGACGATAAGTCGAGATAAGCAGCTCCCCGTTGTTGACGAGTTTGTCCTGCGGTTGCTGGCGTCACTAGATCGGATCTCGGTATCAAGAATGCGAGCTTGGTTCGGGTTTAGTGCTGCAGAAATGGAGACCGTGCTCGTTGATATGGGCCGACGCAGACTTATCGAGTTCGACGGCGATGACGTTGCACTGGCAGCTGCTGGGCGCGACCTATTTCGCAATGCGGGTGACAGCAGAGTTCCTCATGTGGTCGAGGTCGCCCCTTTGGTTGGTGACGTGTGGTTCGATCTAGTTAGCCGCAGCATGGTCCCAAGTTCTCGTTCGAGAAATGTTGACTATCTAGTAAAGCTCGCCGAAATGCAGAGCGTTCGTGAATTGCCGGAGGCATTTGCTCGGGAAGCCTTTGAGGAAAACTTCCGGGACTATGCTCGACACGTAAGACGATTTCCGGATCCTGACGGGGTAAATCTTTACTCGATATCCGACGTAGAAGGAGGAACTTACGGTTACCAAGTTATGTCAGCAGAGCTTGTGCTTGATATGGAAAGAATGAGTGTCAGGCCAATCTTTCCGAGAGCTGCAGACGCAGCGCAGACTTTTCAAAAATTGACGGTGGCGGCGAATGAGGCTTGGCAAGCTGCCCATGGACCCGATTCGGCCACATCTATTGCCAGCGAGTTCGAGCGGCTGACTGGCGATGCGCGCCTAGCTTCATTATTCCAAGATTCGAGTAGCCCGTCTGCATGGATTGACACGTTGGGAACTTACGAGGGAATTGACCCGCTTTTCAAGCCGACGCTCGGCGCAGCATATCTCCCACAGAACTTAGCGAAGGCGCTCGAGGTTGTCGCAAAGCTGGAAGCCAGTTCCAGCGCCGTCGAGCTGCTATGGTTACGACCAGGGGGCTCAGCTTGGGGCCGGAGCATCCGCGTTGCAGAGACCCTCCTGCAGCTTCGCCAAGCTCTCCGCAATGCAGGCCGACTGTCGGTAAGCACGCATCTTTTAATGCCACGTGCGACACCCAAGGCAATCCGTCTGAATCAC
Organism: Rhodopseudomonas sp. P2A-2r; assembly: GCF_026015985.1. Classification (GTDB taxonomy): domain Bacteria; phylum Pseudomonadota; class Alphaproteobacteria; order Rhizobiales; family Xanthobacteraceae; genus Tardiphaga. The sequence goes on from NZ_CP110389.1 coordinate 2,224,711, forward strand.
AAACGGGTCTTCGATAGGGGGCGTTGCTCCCTCAGGGGCATTTACCCGCAAATCTCGAAATACTTCTTGTTCCCGACATCTTCGCGTTCGTCAATGCCCACGTCCCGGTCGGTGCACACGCTGTGCCCATCGGAGGGATCGTCACCAATCCGCTACATCTAGAAAGGATAGCCGATAAGCTTTCCGCTGCGCTAACCGGTAAATGGGAGCAGATATGGCAGCCTAATGTGGAGAAAGCCAGAGTCAGTGGGACACGGTAAACGAGAGGGTGCGTTGTGTTGATGGCCGATAGAGTTATCCTACAGCAGTGTTTATCCCCCTTGGGCACTTCAGGCCGGTTAGGCGTGCAGGGCCGCACCACGGTGCACAGCCGCCGAGAGGCGCGCCTTTCACCCGATGGATCGGTGCTTAGCAGCCATCCAACGCATAGCCGACGGCTTGAAGCTGAAGCTCTGTCCGACTTGAGCGGGGAACGCCCGCGGATATGAACAACAGAAACCCATCTTTTTTAGCTTATATCTAGAGTAACGGCAGGGTCGGACGTCATCCGCATGCCGCACCCCGTTCGCAGAACCTATTTTCTATGGAAGGCCCGCTGGCTGCCGCAACGTCTACCGGGCGCGTCTCTGCGACGGTCGCGCGCCAGTGCGTCGTGATTGCACGGGCGACCCAGCGCCGTCGCATTCGTGCTCGCTTGGATGAGCGCGCGCGGTGTCTTTGACGTTCTTAATTACGTCCGCTTTCAACCCAAGAACCGGCATGGCCTTGCTCGTTGCCGGTTCGGCCCGGTGGCGAATGACCCAACTCGGACATAGCGGCCTATCCCAATCACAACCAACGTGCTTTGATGATCATTCCAAGAGCTTCGCGACCTATGGAATCAAAGGAGTGGCTGTGATGGGCCGGTTACTTTGCCCACAAGGGGCAATCTATGTCCGACAATCCCACAGCTGAAAGCATGGCTGGGTCTCGTGTCCGGCAGCTTTGAAGGGGGAGCGAGGTTGAAGCAGATCGGTCTTTTCGAAATGCGTCGATTGGAGGCGTTGAGCAACACCATCTTCGGTGTTGCGATGACGCTGCTCGCCTACGATCTGCCGAAGGCCAGCAGGTTCGCGAACGCGCCGGCCTGGATAGACCTTGTCCGTGCCTACGCACAACCTATCATCGCGCTGATGATCAGTTTTATCGTGGCCGGCGTGTTTTGGCTCAGCCATCATCGGCGACTCACCTTCGCGCCGGAAGGCAGCCGCGGCGAAGTCTTCCTCAATCTGATCTTCCTGTTATCGATTGTCATGCTTCCGGTGACGAATGGACTTTACGGCGTGTATCGGCTCGATAGCGTCGTCGCAGTAAGCGACGGCTTCCATCTGACAGTCATTGCCGGCTTGAACGCGCTGCTATGGGTTCTGGCGCTGCGAGGTCGCCGCAATTCCGAGTTGCTGGCAATCGCGGTCTTTCCGGTCTTCGCACTCGTGTTCGCAACGGTGATGGCCGCCGTCGCTCCATTCGTTGCACAATTCATGTGGTGCCTGGCCTTTGGCGCGCCTCTGGTGGGCTGGTTGGCGGCCCGGCGTTGGCCGCCGAGAACGAATTAGCCAGCTCGATCTCTGCCAAAGCATCCTCGTATACAATGACTAACCGGCCTTGCGATTGGGTCTGTAGTAGCGCCGTACGGGCGTCTCGATATCGACTATGAATCGCGACTTCCGATCCTGGCACCTTTGCGACATGCCGGAGCGGCCGGACAATGTTCGTTGTTCGGCGTTGACCGGAAGTGGGTGGCAGGGCGTCAAAACGGAGCTATTGACCCAAAGCAGGCATCAGGCCGCACGACAGCGGATTGGCACATCCACGACGGGAATTATTGAAACAGTCGAAATGTGCATCTTTGAGATCTATCCCCGCCCGTCACCGGCAACCTCGTCGAGCCGATCCTTCAAGCTCGGCCGGTCACCCCGTCATTGACCCATTCCAGATAATGGCGCGGTTTCCCCCATCGCCTTGGAAACATAGAGGGCCTTGTCGGCGCGGTCGATGGACTGTTCCACGGGTATGTCCGGATCCAAAAGAGTCAGCCCGAACGAGGCGGTGACGTGAAATATTCCCTTGCTATCCGCCTCATGTGACAATGACCCAAGTTCCTCCCGCAACCGATCAATGATGTCGTGGCCTTTCTGCAAGTCGATATCCGGTAAACAAATCAGAAACTCCTCTCCACCGTAGCGAAATAGCTTATCATAGGGACGCAGGTGCGCCATGACGTAGCGCGCAACGCCGATCAATACCTTGTCTCCGACGGCGTGCCCATGCTTGTCGTTGACGGACTTGAAGAGATCCAAATCCATCATCGCAACGGCACACCCGTGCACCCTGCGCTTTACCAATTCGTGTTGCTCGCGGAGCTTGGTCAGCATTCCGGCGCGGCTCGGCGTTCCGGTCAACGGATCGAGATCGAAGAGCGCATCTTCGAGTTCGCGCTGAACTGTCGCGAGTTCCAACCGCATGCGTTTCAGCGCGGTCACGAAGCGTTCGTAGTCCTCAATCGGAACCGGCACACCGTCCGTGCACGATTGCAGAAGATGCGCCGCATATTGATGCATGTGTTCATGCTCAATGCCGAGCTCCGCAAAGCCGGGATGGTGTTCAAACGCGACAATCCCGGACTTATAATACCATTGACCAAATCGGCACATGTGGTGAGCATCGCCGCTGGTATCCCGCTGATCCGGCGCCAAGCGGCAGATCAAGGTGCCGTAAAGCATTTCCGCCCACTGTTCGTGATTGTAAGAGGCTTGTCCGATCTCTTTCAGCGCCATGCGCATTTGCTCGTCGGACATATTGGGGATAGCCATTTCCTGCACCCTCGTATCTCAAACCATTGACCGTTTATTGAATCATTATCCGACACGCGTTAAAGTTTTGATCTGCAGAAATTCTGTTGTGTGCTAGTTGGCGGTTTTGGCAACCGATTTCGCGGCATGTCCGCTATCCGGTCGGACACTGTGCGGGACGTGCCAGCTGCGCCGGGTTGTGTCCCTTATCGGCGGACGTCGTGCGCATAGGCCTCCATGTCGCATGTTTTACCCGAACGGACAGACAATTTGCTTCCAAGAAATCGACAAATTGGCCGCCGGCATTAACTCGTGCCAATCCACGATGCACGATTTAGCGCCGCCGCGGTTGTGACAACCTCTCTTCAACTCTCGGTCAATCGTCGTTTTGCGACACCGCTCAGGTCCCGATCACTTCCGAAACTGGCACAAAGCGTCGATTACTGCGGTGCAGCGGCATGTCCGGAGTTGAGGGTAGACCGGGAAGATCGGCGCATAGCCAGAGTGACGCGAATGACCCAATTCGGTCATCGGCAACCTCCAAAGATATTTGGTTGGATCGTCCCCTTCGTCTTCCCTGTGTCGAGTGTAGGCAGCTACACTGCCGCATTAGCTCAACCGGCCGCAGCGCGACGGATCGATGGCGTTTGTGCGCTCGCCCGATCTGCATTCGATCGAGCTGTTGCAGAAGGGCCAGCCGAAACCGCCCGCAGAGCCGTGGACGTCGATGCCCAACACCGGACATTGGTGAGAGGTTTTCGACTCCGCGTACTGGAACCAATCATTACCTTTTGCGTTCTCCATGCATAAGAAATCATGGAGGCTGACATGGGACGAGGGGTTCTGCTTTGGCTGCTGGGCGTGCCGATACCGGTGATCATTCTGTTGTGGCTGTTCTTTGGCCGCTCATAGTGATCGTTATAATAGTCCCTTTGTTGAGGGGATGAAGCAAGCAAGGAGAGAAACACATGAACAAAGATCGAATCGAAGGCTCCGTGGAGCAGGCCAAGGGCAAGGTGAAGGAGGTCGCGGGCAAAGTGACCGGTGACGCCAAGCTCGAAACCGAAGGCAAGACGCAGCAAGTCGCGGGCAAGATTCAGAATGCGGTCGGCGGCTTCAAGGACGCGGTCAAGAAAGCCGTCAACGATTAACGGTGACCACCTTCACATTTGTGAGGCCGCCTCAGTTGGCGGCCTCTTGCATTTCAAGACACAGATGCGATGTCGCCTATTGGCACATAGCAGAATTGGGCTTCTACGCGGCAAGATGTCAGCTTCCGGGGCATAGCAGACTCTCGCGAGCCGGCCGCTCGGCAGATCTATCCGTGTACGGCTGTCCACCGTAGGGGCCACTGGCTCAGTTGATCTTGCCTCCGGCCGCTTCGTCCGTATTGACTTGGTCGTCGTTGGCGGCTCGCCCGATGCTTTCGAGGTGAGCGGTGTTGTCCCGCCCAATGCGAGCCAGGATCGCCTGCGCGTAACGGCTGTCCTTAACTTTCACTCGTTCGATTTCCAGCATCGAAAGCGGCCCAAGCTTCCCTTCCAACGTCTCGCGCACGGCCCGTTCACCGCCGAGGACTACGCCGGGGAGGTAATGACCGTTTCCTGCCGGTCCCCGTCTTCCCAATACCCGATAGGTGAACTCACGGGTCGGGAAACTGCCCCCAAAACTCTTTAAGTTACTATATAGAGTTTTGAGGGCAGTTTGGGATACTGCCTCTGCGTCACGCTTCGAGACCCCGAACGCACCCATTGCATCCCGGCTGCTTCCAAGCACGATACCTGTCGTCATCATGTCGGCCTCTGCCCCGGGTGCCGCGTCGTCCCACTTCAGCACCTCATGCACCGTCACGGGCAGGGCCACATCACTGACGATATCCAGCCAGCATGGCTTAGCCCGGCGATGGGGGCGGATGCGGCCAATTGCCTGCTCAAGCTCCCCTCCGTCTTCCGCCAGCGGATTGCCTCCACAAAGGAATGGATGTGCCGCTCATTGGCAACGCCGAAGATGGAACCATCCGAAAGCTGAATACCGCCGGTCTGGGGGTGTAAAAAGGACCTTCGGTTGCCACCGGCATTCCAGCGAGGACTGACGCGGCGGCTTCAATCACGGCCTTGGGCGGGCGGGGACGTCCGACCACGATCAGACCAACGACAGCCTGCATATTATTCATTCCGGCGAGATTTCCGAAATGCAGAGTAACGACATTGCTGGGAAGTTGTCCCGCGAGCTGCTCCAGCATCCCCTTATAGGTGATCAAGCCAATCTCAGCAGGTGCGGAAAGCGCAGCACGTTGCTTGATGTAGCGTAAGATGGCTTTCACATTCTGCGGCTTGGGCGTCCCTGCCAGACCAAGCTTGCCCATAGTGATAGGCGCGTGAATGATCTGGCGCACGTGGACATGCGGCGACCACTTGGCGGCAAGGTCCGGTTCGCTGGTGATCAGCGTCGTCAGGCCAGGAACGTCGATCTCGCCGAGCGCTGCCATCAACAGCTTTGCCGGTGGCGCGGTGGCGTCGAGGACCAACGTCGGGCAGGCACGCCAATCCTGATGGACAGTTCGCAACGGCGTCACAGAAACCTTGTTGCCTGCCACCGTAAGGCGGCCCGACAGCCTGCGGTCGCCGTAAATGTCCGGATAGTCACCTTCAGCAAGGAAGGCTTCCACCTCCTGCCACAGGATCGTGGCAGCACGGGCCATTGCATTCGCCTTAGCGTGACGGCGGGAAATGGTTCTGATCTCGCCTTCCTTCATGTCCGGCCGCAGCAGATGCGCAAAAAGCCGGCGGCGTTCCAGATAGCTAACGTTTGAAGCTTCCTCCGCTGCGATCCCTTGAGCGGTCAGGGCGGAACGTGACAACGGACCATCGCAATTGGCTTTGACCGCAACGGCAAGCCGGGCACGCCACAAATCGACCGCATCCGCTTCATCCGGCGTGCATCCTTCGACCTTGAACCTGAGCAGCGCGGTCATGTCGATCTCAGCCGTCTCGCCGATGGCTCCATCAATGAACGACTCGTCGATCACAATGCCATCGGGCTCAACGATGAAGTCCGGGCGCTTGATGAAGAGCATCGCGGACGTAATGATCCAGACTTGCGGCTTAAGCTCCCGCTGGCGCTCCATGCCGCATTCCTTGGCATATGGGCATCGCACGCTCTTGCCGTCGATCCGGCGTTCACAAATCTCGGAGCGGCTGCTGACGCCAAGCGCACGCGCGGATTCGTAAGCCGGGGTGTTGCGGCACATTTGATAGGCGGGGTTAGCGGGGTCAGCTTGCTCATAGCCGCGATAGACTTTGGCCTTTACGCCGTGAGAAGAAAAATCTGCCATAACTTCGGCCGCGAGCTGATGATTGGGGACGACATAGATCATACGACGGCCAAGCGTCGCCTGCGCTGCGCAGCGGGCCTTGGCAATGGCGGACTTCCCAACACCAGCTTCAGAGCGAACGCGGATCACCTGATGCTTCGGAACTATCAGGGACCGCTTAAGCCGCTCCCGATTCCGAATCGCGATGCCGTTTTGCACGGCTGCGTCAAAATCATCCATAACCCGCTCAAGGCGGGCCGCCGCATCCTTGAGACTGACGCGGTTATTCTGGCGACTCGGTTTAACCGAGATCTGCGGGCCGTCTTGAATACCGAGCGTATTGCGCAGCCAGGCGAATGCCTGACCATTGTCCGCGTTGAATAAGCACCGCGCAACGAGCGTGATGTCGTTGAAGCCTTCCCCGGTGCCGTGATCGACAATGGCTCCACCGTCGCGGATCGACAGACTTAGTCCCCGCTTATGTTCTGCCGTACCGCTGCCTGACTGGCGAAAGCTAGCAATTGCACGCCAGCCACCGGGAACCCGCCTCAGCTTTGCCAGACCGAGATGCCTCAAATAGGCGTCGCGCCCGGCAATACAGGCCCGGCTGAAATCGTCGTTGCTTAAAGTGCCGGCGATAGATCGGGCCGGCCACTCAATAGCTTCAGAACGCAGCTGCGCGGGCTCAGGAACGTCCCAACCGTGTGCGCGAAGGACTTCCTCCATATTGGCGCGGTGTTCGTCCGTGAACGCCGGAAGCTCATTGACGGGAGTGTCGAGCAACGTGCGAGGGGTAGTCCACTCATACGGCTTGTCGGTGTCAGGATGGATCGAAGGGGCAGAACGGACTGCGACCCGTTCGCAAGGAAGTCGAGCAGGCCGGGATAATTCTTCTTCTGCCACCAAGCGATATCGCTGCGCGGATGCTCCCCGCGATAGAACGCGGTCAGACCTTTGCGGCCCCGCTTCGCCACCACGATCGATGGCAAGACGGCCTGCAGCGGTCGGATCAGTGCCTCTTCGTCAATGTCGATGCCAATCAGGTCGTTATAACCGCAGGCTACCCCGAGGCCCCCGCCCTGGCTGTCCACCATGCGGCCCCACGCACGGGCGCGATGGATGGTAACGCGCTCAACACAGTGAGTCTGCCACCCCTTCAGAAGAAACCATCGAGCCTCCCCGTCTCGGGGGCAACGCCGCCATAGATGCCTGGAGCCTTGCCGAAAGCCTTCGGGTCGGAGGGATACAGACGCCGTGAAATCGGCAGGGGGCTGTGGCCGCGCTCATGGAGCGCGGCGAAGATAGATCCGTTGGAAAGCGTCACCCGTTAGCCCCACATCCAAAAGACGTGCTGCCAAAGATCGCGGTGCGGACTCAGCCAGAAGTAGCGCGACTTTTCTTGGATCTGAACAAGCGTGAAACGGTTTTCCAATCCAGACTGGATGACATTGCGAAAGAATACGCTGCCATCTTCGAAGAAGCGCATCTCATAGTCGCAGAGCGGTACAGTCTTGAGAAGTCGCGCGTGCCGACGTGCCGCTGCCAACATGTGGTCACGGGTAATGGTCGGATAGGGGATATTGGAACGAGCCTGCTTTTCGGTAAGGTTGGGGTATCGTGCTTGCACTTCGCTATTCCTTTATTGACCCGCCAGCGTGGCAACGCTTGGCGGGTTTTTCGTTGTTAGGATTTTGCTTGGTTGATCCACTCAGCAATGTCGTCGAGTGAATAACGCGGGCTAGTACCTACGCGAACGTGTCGCGGCCCAATATTCAACCGGCGCCACCGCGCGAGTGTCTTTTCTGACTTTCCAGTGAAGTCTGCCAACCAATGCTCGTTTTTCAATTCGGAGAGATTCTCATGCGACATGCTGATGGGTCCTGCTGAGCGATAGGTGGACATTGATGCGCATGCGCGGCGTTGAGGAGCCCATTTGAGTCTCCTTTGAAGAAACGGGCTTGGCGGCGACGAAATGGGCGGCCGCGAGGCGGGGGCAGGGTGACAGTGACAACCTGCCGGCTGGAGCATTCTGGCCCTGCGGACCCCACCCGCGCCTCCACCGGGCGCCTGTCGCCCCAGCCTCGATTCTTGGAGGTGCCGCCTCTGGGCGACATTGGTCAACCGCGTGGCCATATCTTTAAGAGAGGCCATTTCCTCGTTGACGGCAGATTAAAATGTCCGCAAATTGCGGACACGTCGGGCGAATTATGCTCGGCCGCGTGCGGTAGGGATTTCAGCTCGGCATGATGAACCGTGAAGAGCAAGTCGCCCGGATCGAGCGGATGCAGGAAGAAACTCGTAAGTTTGTCGCAGAGACACGCGACAATGGCCCGTCTGGCGGGGCGCTTGTGATCATCGGCATGATCGCAGGCGCGACGTTGGTCGGGGCGACCGCTGCATTTATGAAGTGGGTCACATGACCCCGGAACGCTTTCACGAATGCTTGGCCTCGCTGCGGTGGACGCAGCGGGGCCTTGCCACGATCCTCGAATGCGACGACAGGCTGATCCGCCGATGGGCGGGCGGTCAGGCGGATATCCCGGCCAGCGTCGCAGCGTGGCTAGAGACCCTTGCGCAGGCCCACGATGCGATCCCGCCGCCCTTGGGGTGGAAGAGACGCGCGACCATTCCATCGATCAGTGACCCGCCGGGGCGACCCGAGCGGGTCTCTTTGTCTAGCGATGGCGAACCTATCGAGTTTCGCCATCGGCAATGAGACGTTGATGGAAAAACCGCTCGACGCTCGCGTTGAAATCGCGGTGGAAGGCTGCCCTATCGAAACCCGGTGGCATGTCGGTGCAAATGCGCGGTATGGCCGTGGCGAGTTTTGGCTGGCAGGGCGCAAGAAATGCGAAGTGCCCCGCTGGCACTATGCGAATGTCGGGCTGGCCCGGTAGCTGGCTCGCAGTGAGCGCGGTGCCCTTTGCGCTGACACCATTGCCACCAAGCTCGGAACGCCAGATCTGTATTGGAATATGGACGCCGCTGAGGCCTTCGGGGGTGAAGGCGAATGACATCGCGGTGTCCGCTAAGACCGCGACCTTGATGCGCGGATCAGATTGCGGGCTTGCTGGGACATCGCCGCGGCGCGCCCGCTCGCAGTTCTCTCCTTTCTCCGTCTCTTTGCAAAACAAGGCCAGCCTGAGGAAATCCGCATGAGCACCCGAGAGCACCAGCCCGGTGTAACCGCCCAAAGAAAAGCCGAACAGGCCAACTCGGTCAGCGTTGATGACAGCCTTGTCCTTCCAATCTCGCAACAGAAAATCTAGCAGATGCACCATGTCCGTTGGACGTGAGGCCCAAAGGGACATCTTGTCAGTCTGCGAGGGGTCGCTCCCGTTGTCCCCCGGATGGTTGATCGCCGCTACGACAAATCCGGCGTCAGCCAAAGCCTCCGCAGTATCATGGTGAGCGCCAAACCAGCCGCCACGACCGTGCGAAATGATGATTAGCGGCAGCTTGGCTCTTGTTACGGGGCAATCCTTCACGCCCATCAAACCAAAATCTTCAGCCATTGAGAGGTTGCCGAGTGCGATTTTTTCTGGCTTCCCGGCGCAAGGATACCAGATCGCACCTGACATGCTGGGGTCGGCATTGAGAAGCTGAATACCGGCTGCCCTCGCTGACGAGGACAGACAGAACAATACGATAGCCAAAGCCGAAAATTTAATAAGCAATGCTTGGCGCCCCATTTGGGGCGCAACTTATCGATGAATGAGGGAACGGGCCAGACCATTAGTCGCTAAACGCTCCTAGCGATCCCGCACCAGCCTGTGGCGATTCCGCCAGACCGGCTCTTTCGACCGGGAGCGGTAGGCCGGTTCGCCCTTGGGATGAAGCGCCTGCATCAGACCGATTCGCGCAAAGTCCACCGGCCCGCCGTTGGCGGCGAGCAGCAAGGTCTCGATGGCCGCCTGCCATTCCTTCTTGTCGGCGGTGGCCTTCGGAAGCTTCAGGATGAAGTCGCGGGCGTCGTGCAGCGTGCGCAAGCTGCCCCTTCGGGGAGCGGCACTGGGTCAGCGAAATACGCACGCCATGACATGCCGACTCAAGCAGTATCGGGGCTTCGGTTCCGGCCGTTGACGGCCTTGCCATCGAGAACACGGGCAGAACCTTTGTGTAGTTCGTGCACGGATTTTGCACGGATATGCACGGATATCCCCGGTCTGTTCTACCCTTCAAAGCACTTTAGTCCTCTCTGGCATGCCAGAGAGGCTGAATTAATTAATTTTTTCAAGGGCTTTGATGGTGGGCGCACAAGGGATCGAACCTTGGACCTCTCCCGTGTGAAGGGAACGCTCTCCCGCTGAGCTATGCGCCCGGGACATCGTGCACGGAAGGTGTCGGGGCGGATCGGCCCCGGCGGTGCAGACGTGAGCGGGATTTACGGAGTCGGGGTGGGGGTGTCAACCCTGACGCGGGAAATGGGACGGGTTTCGTGGCGCGGCGGTCGACAAACCGGCTGGGCGGCAGGTCTCGTTCCCCGGGCGCGATGCAGCGCGCGGCCGGCGATGCGCAGCATCGCGGGCGGCGTGGTGCGTCGCAGACCAGGGGCCCACGCTTGAATAAGGTGTACCGGGATCGCGGATCTGCGCAGCAGCATGCGATGCTGCGCATCCCAGCGAAGCTTTGCTTCGCGAGGCCGCAGCGCGTCCGGGAAACGGGAGCGGCGGCGCACGAGCACGGCGCAAATTTCTTCAATGTTGATATTGACAAAAATCCTATATAAGACTTATAGTCCTCTCGTCCTGCTCGACGAGGGGCGCTGTCATGAGGCGTCTTGAGAGTGGAGGAGGATGCGGTGTCCCGCGCATGCGCCTCGCAAGCGCATCCCGGGAGGCTGGGGTCACCGTCCGGGCCCTACTACGGGGGCTCTGCCTTGAGTGGCTGGACGCGGATGGCGAAAGGCGGGCGAAATCCCGCCGGAGTGGCTTCCAAAGGGAGTTCACGTGCCAGCCCGGAAGCACGGTCCCCTCGCCATAAACCCAGCGGTGGCGCGCCGGCAGGCGCCGCGACCCGCTTCGCCGTTGTGACGGCGGCGTGGATCGCGTCCCAACCACCACAACCGCGTCTGCCGGCGCGCCGCTCCCCTCATGTCCGAGGGGAGGACTGCTCACACCTCGGACGCCATCGGCGCCGCGAGAACGAGAGCACTTGGCTGTTTGACATTCGAATCAGGATCGGCAGCGCCGTGACCGGCGAGCTTGCGGCTAGCCCGGCTGCGGGGCGCGGGAGGCGTGTGACTGCAGCGCGCGGATGCGGTCGGCGAGGGTGCCGCCGGCGTTGGCACCGTTGCCATTCCGCTGCGCCTTCGCCGGCTCGGCAGCCAGGATGGCCTCGATGGGCGAGTTCGGCCCTTCCAGGGTCATGGCCAGCTTGGCGACTTCGGCGGCGATGTCGTTGATGCGCTCGCGCAGCAGCGCGTTTTCGACGCGCTCGGTGGCCCAGGCGCTTTCGGCCTGCTGCTGAACGGCATTGAACTCGCGCTGCAATTTGCTGCGCGCCTCCTGGGCGAAGCGCAGTTGCTGCTCGAGGTCGGCCTTCTCGGCGCGCAGCCGGTCGGCCACCGGCGACTTGCCGCCGCCGTTCAGCGCCGCCAGTTCAACGCGCAGGTCCTGCGCGATCTGTTCGGCGGCCTCGTTGGCTTGGCGCAACTGGCTGTTCTCGAATTCGCGGTCGGCCAGCGCCTTCGACTGGGTGGCAAGCTGCGCCTCGAGCTCGGCGACGCGGCCGCCGAGCAGTTCGGCCTCCCTGACCTGGATCATCAGCTGGCCGTCGAGGTCGGTGACGCGCTGGCTGAGGTTCTCGACCCGGCCGCGGGCTTCCGTCAGTTCGCGGGTCGCGGTGTCGGATTCGCCGCGCTGCAGTTCGAGCCGGTGCTGGGTGGCGGCGAATTCCTTCTCGGCGTCGTCGACACGGTTCTTCAGCGCATCGATCTGGGCGTGCACCGCCACCAGTTCGATCTGGCGGCTGTCGGCCAGCAGCGAGCGGTCGGACAATTCGTGGGTCAGCCGGGCCAGCTCGGCCTGCTTGTCGGCGAGGGCCTGTTCGGCCGATCGCAGCGAGTCGGTCTTGACGGCGAAGTCGGTCTCGGTACGCGCCAGCTGCTCCTTGACCGCGGTCTCGCGGGCTTCCAGCGCATAGATGGCGGCGTTCTTTTCGCCGAGCTCGAGCTTCATGCGGTTAATGGCGTCGGATTTCTTGCCGAGTTCGGCGAGCTGGTTGGTGGTCTTGTGCTTGAGCTGGTCGACGCTCATCTCCAGCCGCCGCGCCGACATGGCGAATTCGGCGCGCAGCTGGTCCTTGTCGGCCTGGATTTCGGCCATGGACAGCGGCGTGGCGGCCTCGAGGCGACGGGTGGTGAGCCGCACCGCGCGGTTATGCACCAGCGGTACGACCATCAGCCCGAACAGCATGGAGACCAGAAAACCGATCGCCAGATACATGATCGGCTCAATCATGGCTGATACTCCCCGAGAAAAATCCAGTGGCTACCATGCCATGGCGGCTTCCGGGAAGGCCAGCTTCACGCCTCGTTAACCTTTACCGGCGGCCGGGCGGCCGCGGCGGTCAGAACGGGTTCCAGGTCGCGCTGGGGGTGAACTTGAGGTAGCCGATATTGGCCCCCAGCCGCAGGCCGAGGCCGGAACGGATCGGCACCAGCACGATGTTGTTGGCGGTGAGCGCCGTCATGCCGAAGCCGCCGATGATGTAGGCAGAGCCGTCGATGCCGCCGAAGCGCTGGTAGATCGCGTTGGTGGCGGGCAGGTTGTAGACCAGCGTCATGGTGCGGGCGCCGTCGCCGCCCCAGTCGAAGCCCACCGACGGACCCTGCCAGTACACGCGGAGATCGCCGGCATTCTTGGTATAGAGTGTGCCTTCGCCGTAACGCAGTCCGACGGCGATGGCGCCGGACCCTTCTTCGCCGAGGATATAGCCGTTCGGCAGGCCCCATTGGCTGACCGCGCGCTCGATCACCGAGGCGAGGCCGCGCGACACGTTACCGAAGAAGCGGTGCCCGGCACCGACCAGCTCGTCCGGCCCGTACGTGCCGGGAGCTGCCTGCTGCTGCTGCGGCGGCTGTTGCTGCGCAGCGGCCGGCAGCAAGCCAAACGTCATCGCAGCGACAACGAGCGCTGCCAGGCGTGATGCGACGGTCATGAAAGAACCCCTGGATCAAATAAATGGTGGCGCGCCTTAACCGGTTGCTGACCAGCATGGTCTAGAGCTACGCCATCGTCCCCGACAAACATACTATCGGTTCCAACTATGACGGCACAACGGCGGGAATTGACGGGCTGGCGCCGCGGAATCGCCTTGATCGCGCTGCTGTTGAGCTGCGGCGCCGTCGATGCGCTGGCCGGTCCCACCGCGCGGGTGGTCGCCAACCGCTTCAGCGGCCTGGCCATCAGCGGCTTCGACCCGGTGGCCTATTTTACCGACGGCCGCCCGCGGCAGGGCGATCCCGACATGGAATTGATGCAGGGCGGGGTGGTCTGGCGGTTCTGCAACGAGGGTAACCGGGCTTTCTTTGCGGCCAATCCCGAGGTCTACGGCCCGCAGTTCGGCGGCTACGATCCGGTGGACGTGGCGCGCGGGGTGGCGTTTCCCGGCAATCCGCAGTTCTGGCTGATCAGCGGCAACAGGCTCTATCTGTTCGGCCGCGAGCAGACCCGCGATGCCTTCGCCGCGGCGCCCGCCGATATCCTGAAGGAAGCCCGCAAAGGCTGGGACGAGGTGCAGAAGGATCTGCCGTAAAGGCGATTCGCCGTACTCAGGCGCGCGCGGCGGCGGGATCGCCCCAGGCGATGAATTCCGGCACGATATAGCCCTTGCAGGCCCCGCCGAAGCGGATCGGTGCGCCGTGGCCATCGGTCACGATGCCGCCGGCTGCCACCACGACAGCATGGCCGGCCGCCACATCCCATTCGCAGGTCGGCGCCAGCCGCGGATAGATGTCGGCGCCGCCTTCGGCGATCCGGCAGAACTTGACGGCCGAGCCCAGTTCTTTGCGCACCGCGCCGGGGCGCGCGGCGATGAAGGCCTCGGTGCGGCTGTCGCCGTGGGAGCGACTGACGGCGGCGATCCATGGCGCGCCAGCGGCGGGGGCTGCGCTGGTGTGGATGGCCGTGACGCTGTGAATCGACAGGTCCGGCGCCACCGCGACGCGTTCCGCCCCCACGCCCACCAGGCCGCGCCAGATCAGGCCCAGGGCCGGGGCGCCGACAATGCCGAGCAGCGGCACGCCGTCCTGCAGCAGAGCGATGTTGACGGTGAACTCCTCGCGACCGCCGACGAACTCCTTGGTGCCGTCAAGCGGATCGATCAGAAAGAAACTGCCGGCATAGGATGGCGTCGCCGCATCGGCGCGTTCCTCGGACAAAGCCGGGATACCGGGCGCCAGCTGCGCCAGCCCGTCGGCAATGATCCGGTCGGCGGCCAGATCGGCTTCGGTGACAGGCGAGCCGTCGGCCTTGCCGTCCACTGCCATGGTACCGCGGTCGACCGCGAGGATGGCGGCGCCCGCGCGGGCCACCAGATCGGTCAGGGGCCCCATCAGCGCCGCTGCCGATGCGCGATCAATCGCCGGGCTTGTGGAACGTCCATCGGTCATCGAAAAGCCTCGTCCGCCGCAGTCGATCGGCTGCGTTGGCGCTCCCATTCGGCCCGGTCCGGGTGGCCGCGCCAGCGCCCGCAGTGTATCTACCGTAAATCAATTGCTTGATTCGCCGTTCATGTTGTGCGGCCACCCAGGAGCATATCCCATGTCTGGCACAACTCTTCCCGGTCTGGCTCCCGATGCGCTCGAACTGGCCGCCTTGCTGTGTTCGCGGGTCTGCCACGATTTGATCAGCCCGGTCGGCGCCATCGTCAACGGGCTCGAAGTGCTTGACGACAATCCCAAGCCGGACGACCGCGAATTCGCCCTCGATTTGATCCGCAAGAGCGCCAAGACCGCGTCGGCCCGGCTGCAGTTCTGCCGGCTTGCCTTCGGCGCCGCGGGCTCCGCTGGCGCCCAGATCGATCTCGGCGATGCGGAGAAAATGGCACGCGGTCATCTTGAAGACGCCAAGACCAAGATCGAATGGAATCCGCCGCGCGCCTACCTTCCGAAGAACAAGGTCAAGCTGCTGCTCAACATGCTGGTGATCGCCCAACAGACGATTCCGCGCGGCGGCGTGCTGACGGTGGACCAGGTCGGCGAGGGCGAAGTGATCGGCTTCCGCGTCAAGGCGAACGGCCACAATGCCCGGCTGCCGCTCAACATTGTCGAACTGCTGAAGGCCGACCATGCCGGCGCGATCGACGCCCACGCGGTGCAGCCCTATTATACGCGGCTGTTGGCGCAGTCCTGCGGCCTCACCGTGGCCCTCGCCGCCGACGGCGACGCAGTGGTCATTACGGCTTCGATCCCGGAGACGGCCCCGCAGGGTTAACGAAGCGTGTAGGTAATGCCCCGTACTCACCCGTAAGTACCGACCTGCGGCGCAATATCCCATTCGATCGGAGCGTTATTTCCGATTGCTCAACCAATATTAAACGCTTTGCCTAGAGACTGGCCCCACTCCGAAAGGCGTAACGAAGTCGTACGTCCGCGAGTCCGAAGGCCAATTTCATGGATGATCTTCTGCGCGAATTTTTGACGGAAACCAACGAAAGTCTGGATACCGTCGACAATCAATTGGTCCGATTTGAGCAGGACCCGAACAACGCGAAAATATTGGATAATATTTTCAGGCTGGTTCACACCATCAAGGGGACCTGCGGGTTCCTCGGTCTGCCGCGCCTCGAAGCCTTGGCGCATGCCGCCGAGACGCTGATGGGCAAATTCCGCGACGGAATGCCGGTGACCGGCGAGGCGGTGACGCTGATCCTCACCACCATCGACCGCATCAAGGAAATTCTCGGTCAGCTCGAAGCCACTGAGGCCGAGCCCGAGGGTGTCGATCAGGACCTGATCGACGAACTTCATCATATGGTCGAGAAGGGCATGGCATCGATGACTGCAGCACCACCGATCGCGCCAGTCGCCGTCGAATCCGCCCCGCTGGTGGTACCGACCCTGGAACGAGAATTGCGCCCCGGCGAAGTATCGCTGGATGAACTTGAGCGCGCCTTCCAGGAAACGGCGATTGAAGTGGCTCCGCCGATCGCTCCCGTCGAACAGGCCGCGCCCGTCGAGGCCCCCAAGGAAGCGCCGAAGCCCGCAGCCAAGCCTGTCGTCAAGAAGAGCGTGGTCGAGCTCGATCATCCCGCGGAAAGCGACAAGGTTGCCAACCAGTCGATCCGCGTCAACGTCGATACGCTCGAACACCTGATGACCATGGTGTCCGAGCTGGTGCTGACCCGCAACCAGCTGCTGGAAATCAGCCGTCGTCACGAGGACACTGAATTCAAGGTGCCGCTGCAGCGGCTGTCGACCGTCACCGCCGAACTCCAGGACGGCGTGATGAAGACGCGCATGCAGCCGATCGGCAACGCATGGCAGAAGCTGCCGCGCATCGTGCGCGATCTGGCCGGCGAACTCGGCAAGCAGATCGAACTCGAAATGCACGGCGCCGATACCGAGCTCGATCGCCAGGTGCTCGACCTGATCAAGGATCCGTTGACGCACATGGTGCGCAACTCCGCCGATCACGGCCTCGAAACCCCGGCCGAGCGCCTCAAGGCCGACAAGCCTGAGCAGGGTACCATTCGTCTGTCCGCCTATCACGAAGGCGGTCACATCATCATCTGCATCGCCGACAACGGCCGCGGTCTCGATACCGATCGCATCAAGGCCAAGGCGATCTCGAACGGTCTCGCCTCCGAGGCAGACATCGAGAAGATGTCGGAATCGCAGATCCACAAATTCATCTTCGCACCGGGCTTCTCCACCGCTGCGGCGATCACCAGCGTCTCCGGACGCGGTGTCGGCATGGATGTGGTTCGGACCAATATCGACCAGATCGGCGGCACCATCGACATCAAGTCGGTGGCCGGCGAGGGCTCCAGCGTCACCATCAAGATCCCGCTGACGCTGGCCATCGTCTCGGCGCTGATCGTCGAAGCCGGCGGCGACCGCTTCGCCATTCCGCAGCTTGCGGTGGTCGAACTGGTGCGTGCACGAGCCAATTCCGAGCATCGCATCGAGCGCATCAAGGACACTCCGGTGCTCCGCCTGCGCAACAAGTTGCTGCCGCTGATGCATCTGAAGAAGCTGCTCGGCATCGATGACGGCACCAATTCGGATCCCGAAAACGGCTTCATCGTGGTGACGCAGGTCGGCAACCAGACCTTCGGCATCGTCGTCGACGGCGTGTTCCACACCGAGGAAATCGTCGTCAAGCCGATGTCGACCAAGTTGCGGCATATCGGCATGTTCTCCGGCAACACCATCCTCGGCGACGGCGCGGTGATCATGATCATCGATCCCAATGGCATCGCTCAGGAACTGGGCGCGGCGGGTTCGGCGGTGACCGAGATCTCCAACGAGAACGCCTCCAAGCATCCCAACGCGTCCGAGCAGCTGACCTCGCTGCTGGTCTTCCGTGCGGGATCGTCGCAGCCGAAGTCGGTGCCGCTGGCACTCGTCACGCGCCTCGAGGAAATTGCCGCCGACAAGATCGAAACGTCGAACGGCCGCTACATGGTGCAGTACCGCGATCAGCTGATGCCGCTGGTGCAGATGGACGGCGTCGTCATCAACACGGTCGGCACGCAGCCGATCCTGGTGTTCGCCGACGAGCAGCGCTCGATGGGTCTGGTGGTCGACGAGATCATCGACATCGTCGAGGAACGCCTCAACATCGAGGTGGCGGGCGCGCAGCCCGGCATTCTCGGTTCCGCCGTCATCAAGGGGCAGGCGACAGAGGTGATCGACGTCGGCCACTTCCTGCCGATGGCCTTCGCCGACTGGTTCACGCGCAAGGAAATGAAGGACTTCGCCACCACGCAGTCGATCCTGCTGGTCGATGACTCCGCATTCTTCCGCAACATGCTGGCGCCGGTCCTCAAGGCGGCGGGCTACAAGGTTCGTGTCGCGATCAACGCTCAGGAAGGCCTCGTCGTGCTGCGCTCCGGCCAGGAATTCGATGCCATCCTGACCGACATCGAAATGCCCGACATGAACGGCTTCGAGTTTGCCGAAGCTATTCGCGCGGACCAGAAGATGGCCAGCACGCCGATCATCGCGCTGTCCTCCATGATCTCGCCCGCGGCGATCGAGCGCGGCCGTCAGGCCGGCCTCAACGACTACGTCGCGAAGTTCGACCGGCCGGGCCTGATTGCCTCGCTGAAGGAACAGACCAACCAAACCACCAGCCAGGCGGCGTGAGGACATGACGATGACCAGCAAGACGACCACTGCCGACGGCGCCGTCACCGAATACGTCACGACCATGATCGGCGGCCAGCTGTTCGGCATGCCGATCTCCCGGGTGCAGGACGTGTTCATGCCTGAGCGTCTGACTCGCGTGCCGCTCGCTTCTAGCGACGTTGCCGGTGTGCTCAACCTGCGCGGCCGGATCGTCACGGCGATCGATATGCGCTCGCGCCTCGGTCTGCCGAAGAACGAGGACGGCAAGCCGCCGATGGCGGTTGGTGTCGATCTGCGCGGCGAATCCTACGGCCTGCTGATCGACTCGATCGGAGAAGTCCTCAAGCTCGCCGACGACAGCCGTGAAGTGAACCCGGTCAATCTCGACCCGCGCATGGCCAAAATGGCCGATGGCGTGCATCGGCTGGACGGCCAGTTGATGGTGGTGCTGGACGTCGATCGCATTCTTGAAATCGCTCCCGACAAACTCGCCGCGTAACGTCGGCAGCAGCCAAATCCGGCCCGCGACGGAAATCTTCCATCCGGGATCTGACAGCAGCAGAGGCTAAAATGAAGACATGTCTGGTCGTCGATGACTCCAGCGTCATCCGTAAAGTAGCACGGCGCATCCTTGAAGGTCTGGACTTCGAGATCATCGAAGCCGAAGACGGCGAGAAGGCGCTCGAGGTCTGCAAGCAGGGGCTTCCCGACGCAGTCCTGCTCGACTGGAACATGCCGGTGATGGACGGTTACGAATTCCTGCGGAACCTGCGTCGCATGCCGGGCGGCGATGTCCCCAAGGTCGTGTTCTGCACCACCGAGAACGACGTTGCCCATATTGCGCGCGCGCTGCACGCCGGCGCCAACGAATACATCATGAAGCCCTTCGACAAGGAAATCGTTTCGGCGAAATTCCACGAAGTCGGGCTGATTTGACGGCGGCGGCAGGACGGTCTCCTGCCTCCACCCGCAGAATTTGATTTATAGCGTTTTGTTGCGTCCGTTGTGTTCGGTGAGTGATGAGTATTGATGTGATCAATCCCTCTGTTTCGGATTCGACGCGGTATGAGCCGCTTCGGATCATGGTGGTTGATGACTCAGTCGTCATTCGCGGCCTGATTTCGCGCTGGATCGAGGCCGAGCCCGACATGACCGTGGCGGCCTCGCTGCGCACGGGACTCGATGCGGTCAACCAGCTTGAGCGCGTCAATCCCGACGTCGCCGTGCTCGACATCGAAATGCCGGAGCTTGACGGCATCCAGGCGTTGCCGCAGTTGCTCGCCAAGAAGCGCAATCTGATTGTCATCATGGCGTCGACGCTGACCCGGCGCAACGCCGAGATCAGCTTCAAGGCGCTCTCGCTGGGCGCCGCCGACTACATTCCGAAACCCGAGAGCACCCGCGAGGCGTCCGCCGCCGATAACTTCCGGCACGACCTGCTGCAGAAGATCCGCAGCCTCGGCGCCAAGGTCCGCCGGCTGCATTCCGCCACAACGCCACCGCTGGCACCGGCCATCGGCCGCCCCCGCGATCCGGCGCCGGCGCCGGTACGTGCGCCGGTATCGGTCGCCAGTCAGGCCGCGCTGCTGAAGCGCGCTTTCAGCGCGATCGCGCCGCGCGTGTTGCTGATCGGATCCTCCACCGGCGGACCGCAGGCGTTGATGACCGTGGTCGCCGAAATCGGCGCGGTGATCGATCGCGTGCCGGTGTTGATCACCCAGCATATGCCGCCGACCTTCACGACCATTCTCGCAGAGCATCTCTCGCGCGCCAGCCACAGACCGGCCCGCGAAGGCATTGACGGCGAAATCGTCAAGGCCGGCCAGATCTACCTGGCGCCGGGCGGCAAGCACATGCGTGTGGCCAAGCAGGGCGCCAATATCGTGATCGCGCTCGATGACGGCCCGCCCGTGAATTTCTGCAAGCCCGCGGTCGATCCGCTTTTCAATTCCGCAATCGATGTCTGGCAGGGCGCCATCATGGCGGTCATCCTGACCGGCATGGGTTCAGACGGCATGCGTGGCGGCAAGGATATCGTCGCCGCCGGCGGCAACGTCATCGCACAGGACGAAGCCACCAGCGTGGTGTGGGGCATGCCCGGCGCCGCCGCCAATGCCGGAATTTGCTCTGCCATCCTGCCACTCAATCAGATCGCACCGAAACTGGTTCGGCTGTTTTCGGGAGATCGCTCGTGACGCCAGTTGATTATGAGTTTCTGCGCAAGTTCCTCAAGGAGCGTTCCGGCCTCGATCTGTCTGCGGACAAGCAGTACCTCGTGGAGAGCCGGCTGGTTCCGCTGGCGCGCAAGGCTGGTCTCGCCGGAATCGACGAACTGGTGCAGCAGATCAAGAACGGCTCTGCGGCCCTCGCGTCCGACGTGGTCGAGGCGATGACCACCAACGAGACATTCTTCTTTCGCGACAAGGTTCCTTTCGATCATCTGCGCGAGATGATCATTCCGGAATTGCTGCAGGCCCGCGCCAGCAAGCGCAGCCTGCGGATCTGGTGTGCGGCGGCGTCCACCGGTCAGGAACCCTATTCGATCGCCATGTGCCTGAAGGAAATGGGCGCAGCCCTCGCCGGCTGGCGGATCGAGATCATTGGCACCGACATCTCGCAGCAGGTGCTGGAAAAATCCAAGTCCGGCATCTACAGCCAGTTCGAGGTCCAGCGCGGGCTGCCGATCCAGCTGCTGGTGAAATACTTCAAGCAGTCCGGCGAGATGTGGCAGATCAATCCGGACATCCGCTCGATGATCCAGTATCGGCCGCTCAATCTGCTGCAGGACTTCTCCAGCATGGGCAAGTTCGACCTGATCTTCTGCCGCAACGTGTTGATCTATTTCGATCAGGAGATGAAGACGTCGATCTTCAACCGGCTGGCCAAGACCATGGAACCCGACGGCTTCCTGGCGCTCGGCGCCGCAGAGACGGTCGTCGGCCTGACCGACGCGTTCAAGCCGCATCCCGACCGTCGCGGCATCTACCGGCCCAACACGGTTCGCGCCGCCCCCTCGATCGTGCCGGCCATGGCCTCCGCGGGATTGAAGACGTTCGCCGCGCGCTGAGGCCGGGATACGCGTCCGCAGATCCCGCACAGCCATTTCCAGCCACGCTTATTGCGTGGCTGAGGGTGCACGCCGGTCGGCGAGGCCGGATTTGTCAGGCTCGCAATGACCGCGTCCTACAGAATCGCGTGTGGCACGAAGCGAGACATGTTGCCGGTGATCGGCGTGTCATCCTCGCGGATCGACAGCCCGCACGGCGTGCCGTCGACCATCCAGCTGCCGAGCACTGGATACTGTCCCGAAAAATTCGGTAGGGTTGCCAGCGCCTGGCACACGAATCCTTCCGCACCATATGGTCCGGGTTTTTCATGGATCGCGTTGCCGCCGACCAGCGTGATATTGGCGCCCTCGCGCGAGTACATCGGCTTTCGCGCATAGGTCGGGCCAAGTTGCGCCGCTGCCGGATCGTCGTCGAAATACGCCGCCAATAGATTCGGGTGGTTCGGAAACATCTCCCATAGCAGCGGCAGGATGCCCTTGTTAGACAGGATCGTCTTCCACGGCGGCTCGATCCAGCGCGTCGATGCACCTTTCAGTCGCGCACCGAAGGTTTCGCGGAACAACCACTCCCAGGGATACAGTTTGAACGCCAGCTCGATGAGGGAGTCGTCGAGATCGACAAAGGCGCCATCATTGCGCAGTCCGATCTCGGCAATGTCGAGCAGCACCGGATCGAGTCCGGCCTGCTTTGCCGTGTCGGCCAGATAATGCAACGTGCCGCGGTCCTCTGCGCCGCTCATTGTGGCGGCGAAATGCACGCGACCGCTACCTGTCCGGCGCCATGCGTCGATCAAAGATTCATGCAGCGTGTTGAACTGGTCGGCGCGCCTGGGAATGATCTGGCGGTCAATCGCCTGTTCGAGCCAGGTCCACTGAAACACCGCGGCCTCGAACAGCGATGTCGGTGTGTCCGCATTGTACTCCAGAAGCTTTGCCGGACCCTTGCCGTCAAAGCACAGATCGAACCGGCCATACAGGCTTCTGTCGCCGCGCTGCCAGCTTGCGGCGATGTAGCTCCAGTACGCCCTTGGGATTTTCAGCTGATGCAGGAGGCGGTCGTCGTTTACGACACGGCCGACCAGTTCGCGGCACATGGCGTGGAGTTCGGCGGTGGGTGCCTCGATCTGCCGCTCGATCTCGTCGAGGGTGAAGGCGTAGTAGGCGCGCTCGTCCCAGTAGCGCTGGCCGTCGTCGCTGTGAAACGCAAAACCGGTGGCGGCCGCGGTGGCCTCCCAGTCATCGCGCTCGGGGCAGGCAATGCGCTGCATGCTCAGCCGCCGCCGGAGAAGTGCGACATGAACGAGCCGAATCCGCCGCGCGACACGTGGCTGGAGTTGCTGTCCGAGCTTGAGCCGGAAGAGGAATGGCTGGAGGAATCCGTGCTGGCAAAATTGCTGCGCGACGACGATCCGCCCGAACCGCCGTGGGCGCCGGACGATGAAGAACCGTGCTGCCGGCAGTCGGCAGGCTGGTCGGCGTGCAGCACAGGCTGGTTCGGGTCGCATTTTTCCCGCGGCATCAGCGCGTAGGCGCCGCCGCCGATCGCCATGGTGCCCATCAGCAGCAGCGCCACATGATTGGAGCGCTTCTTCGCCAGTTGCGGCGGTTCGTCGGGCGGCAACCGCGGCAGGCGCTTGCCGAACTCGTTGCCCGGCTTCGGCGTCATGGATTGTACACCATCGACGCGGCATTGAGCACGCCGGCGGCGAGCGAGGCGAGGCCCAGCCAGATCGCCGGCGCCAGATGGCCGGCGTCGATCCGCTCCGACAGTTTCGGCACCGGAATGCGCACGATGAAATACACCGCCATTTGCACCACCAGCGCGATGACGCTCCAGATCAGGCAGTCCAGCACGTTGGCGGAGTGGATGATGGCGCTGGCCACTGGCAGCACGAAGCCGAGCAGGCTCATGCCGAGTGCCACGGCGGCGGACGGAACGTTGTCACGGATCAGCCGGAATTCGTCATGCGCGGTGACGCGGGTGTAGACGAATAGATACAGCATCACGGCAAAGAGGCCGGTGCAGAAATAGACTAAAAAGGCCGGCAGACCGGCCAGGGATTGCACAACCATTCCGCCCCCGAAGTTCGACTGATGTCGAACGGTATTCGCGCACGTCAGAATGGTCGTAGCAAGCGGGCGCTGGGTTCATCCCAAACAAAAACCCCGCCGTTTCCGGCGGGGTTCAGTCGGGAGGTGAGCCTCGCGGCTCCGACAATCGATCTTAAGCGGGAATGCGGACTTCTTCTTCGTGCGGCTCGCGCAGCACGCAGCCGCGGCCCCAGACGGTTTCGATGAAGTTGCGGCCGTCCGACGCATTCGCCAGCTTCTTGCGCAGCTTGCAGATGAACACGTCGATGATCTTCAGTTCCGGTTCGTCCATGCCGCCGTAGAGATGGTTGAGGAACATTTCCTTGGTGAGGGTGGTTCCCTTGCGGAGCGAGAGCAGCTCCAGCATCTGGTATTCCTTGCCGGTCAGATGCACGCGCTGGCCGCCGACTTCCACCGTCTTGGTATCGAGATTGACCACCAGATCGCCGGTCTGGATCACCGACTGGGCATGGCCCTTGGAGCGGCGCACGATCGCATGAATGCGGGCAACCAGCTCGTCCTTGTGGAAAGGCTTGGTCATGTAGTCGTCGGCGCCGACGCCGAGACCCTTGACCTTGTCCTCGATGCCGGCGAGGCCGGAGAGGATCAGGATCGGTGTCTTGATCTTCGATACCCGCAGCTGCTTGAGGACATCGTAACCGGACATGTCCGGAAGATTCAGATCAAGTAAAATGATATCGTAGTCGTAAAGCTTGCCGAGATCGACGCCCTCCTCTCCGAGATCCGTCGTGTAGACGTTAAAGCTCTCGGATTTGAGCATCAGCTCAATCGACTGCGCGACCGCACTATCATCTTCGATTAACAAAACGCGCATGCCAGTCCCCTTTAGTCGCCGCTCCGGGCGTCAGGTCGGCCGCACTTGCGGCACCAAAAACGCCTTTGAACAACTGATTCGGATCCTGACGACATATGGTTAACAAAACCTGATTCCTTCGCGCAAGTACTAACCGTGCAATTTTTGTCGAATCGCCGTAAGATATTGCGGTAGAGACGTTTTTTGTTCCCGTAGCCGTTCAAGTTCCACATTAGGAGACGGGCCTAACCGACTCCATCGACTCACGCCTTCGTTCTGAAGGGCAAGCGCTCTCAGTCACCAAGACAATGACGTAATGATTAACGATGCGGGTAAACACCAAGTTAAGACCGCGGCAGCAACACGCAGAAACTTAAGGGTTTCGAAATGAAAGCGCTGGCGGAGCAGATCGCCGATCTCGACGGCGTGAACATCTACGGCCGGGTGGTCGGCGTGCGCGGTCTGATGGTGGAGATCGCGGGGCCCATCCACGCCATGTCGGTGGGGGCACGCATTGTCATCGAGACTGGAACCAACCGTTTCATCCCCGCCGAGGTGATCGGCTTTTCCGGCAACAATGCCGTGGTGATGCCGTTCGCCGGTCTTGAAGGCGTCCGCCGTGGTTGCCGCGCGGTGATCGCCAACGCCGCCAGCCAGGTCCGGCCGTCAATCTCCTGGCTCGGCCGGGTGGTCAACGCCATGGCCGAGCCGATCGACGGCAAGGGGCCGCTGCAGCAGGGGCCGGCGCCGATGCCCTACCGCAATTCGCCGCCGCCGGCGCATTCGCGCAAGCGCGTCGGGGAACCGCTCGATCTTGGCGTGAGGTCCCTGAACACCTTCCTGACCTGCTGCCGCGGCCAGCGCATGGGCATTTTCGCCGGCTCCGGCGTCGGCAAGTCGGTGTTGCTGTCGATGCTGGCGCGCAACGTCGATGCCGACGTCTCGGTGATTGGGCTGATCGGCGAGCGCGGCCGCGAGGTGCAGGAGTTCCTGCAGGAGGATCTCGGCGAGGAGGGTCTGGCACGCGCGGTTGTCGTGGTCGCGACCTCCGACGAACCGGCGCTGATGCGGCGGCAGGCGGCCTATCTGACCATGTCGATCTCCGAATACTTCCGGGACGAAGGCAAGGACGTCATGTGCATGATGGACTCCGTGACCCGCTTTGCCATGGCGCAGCGCGAGATCGGCCTGTCCGTCGGCGAGCCGCCGACCGCCAAGGGCTATACGCCGACCGTCTTCACCGAGTTGCCGAAGCTGCTGGAGCGGGCCGGGCCGGGCACCAATGAGGGCTCGATCACCGGTATTTTCACCGTGCTGGTCGATGGCGACGACCACAACGAACCGGTCGCCGACGCCGTGCGCGGCATTCTCGACGGCCATATCGTGATGCAGCGGGCGATCGCTGAACGCGGCCGCTACCCGGCCATCAACATCCTCAAATCGGTATCGCGGACCATGCCGAAATCCTGCGATCCGGTTTATCTGCCGACCATCACGCGGGCGCGCCAGATCATGGCGACCTATGCCGACATGGAGGAACTGATCCGGCTCGGCGCCTACCGCGCTGGTTCCAGCCCGGAGGTCGACGAGGCGATCCGCCTGCACGAGCCGCTCGAGAGCTTCCTGCGCCAGCGCAAGGACGAAGTGGCGGGATTGACCGAGGGATACATGCAACTGGAGAAAATCGTTGGTAGTTTGGAAACGGAACGCTAACTTTGTCCGGTCATCATCCCGCTCAGAGACACAATTCTGCCGGTAGGGTTCTTGCGCACCACCGGTCCCGTCCCGCGTTGAAGTTGGGACTTCTGGGGAGTACGAGTCGATGAAGTCACGTGAAACGCTGATCCGCCTGAAGAAATTCCAGGTCGACGAGAAGCGCCGCAGGGTCAACCAGATTGAAGGCATGATCGCCGATTTCCAGCGCATGTCGGTCGATCTTGAGCGCGAAATTCACACCGAACAGGAGCGCGCCGGGATCAACGATCCCACGCACTTCGCCTATCCCACCTATGCCAAGGCGGCGATCCAGCGCCGCGAGAACCTGACGCGCTCGGCCGACGAGCTGCGCATCCAGCTCGAGGACGCCAAGAGCCTGCTCACCGAAGCTTTCGAGGAACTCAAGAAGGTCGAGTTGCTCGACGAGCGCGACCAGGCCCGCGAACGCGCCGAGGAAAGCGCCCGTGAGCAGGCCGATCTCGACAGCATCGGACTGATGCGCGCGCGCATTGCCGTCGCCTGAAACACCGGTGGACGGCAGCGTCCGCCGTCAAGCCAGATACGCTGAACCCGGGCCGCGAGGTCCGGGTTTGTCGTTTGCCAGATCGCCACATCCGCGGTGACATGGTGCGTCCGATCCATAGTATGGTATGGCCATTGGATGAGGGCGGCGGGATCGTTCGCATCGGGGATTTGAGTTGGGGATATTGAATGCTGACGCCGGCTGAGCTGGTCTGGCTGATCGCTGCGGTTGCCAAGGGGATGAGGTCGCGTTCGAGCGCCTTTATGCGGCGACGCGCGCGAAACTGTTTGGCGTGGTGCTCCGTATCTTGCGCAGACAGGATCTCGCGGAGGAAGTCATCCAAGAGGCCTATGTGAAGATCTGGAACAGTGCGGGACAGTTCAATCCCGGCCTGGCTTCACCGATTACATGGATGGCGTCGATTGCCCGCAACCGGGCCATCGACGTGGTGCGCAAGCGCACTGAAGTATCAATCGAGGAAGAGCCGGCCGCGATGGAAGTGGCCGCCGATACGCCTGATCCTCTGGCGCGTCGCGAAATGACCGAAGAATTGAAGCGCCTGCTGGAGTGTGTGGGACGGCTTGAACCGGACCGGCAGAAGCTTGTGCTGCTCGCTTACTACAATGGCTGGAGCCGCGATCAACTGGCGGCAAAGTTCGAGGCGCCGGTCAATACGATCAAGACCTGGCTGCGTCGCAGCATGATGGACATCCGGGAGTGTCTGGGACTGACATGATGGCCTACAGCGAAGACCATATCGCGCTTGCCGCGGAATATGCGCTCGGCACACTGGATGCCGAAGAGCGTACACAGGTCGAGGCCATGATGTCCGTCGACAAGGACTACGCGGCTCTGGTCGAGGCGTGGGAGCGCAAGCTCGGCGTCTTGAATCAGATGGTCGGGCTGGTCGAGCCGCGTCCCGAGGTCTGGGAGAAGATCCGCGCGGCGATCGGGCTGGCGGGCGCGCAGCAGGCGCTGGTGCTGCCCGATGCGCCGCAGCAGGCGAC
The DNA here is from genome assembly GCF_026015985.1 of Rhodopseudomonas sp. P2A-2r. Classification (GTDB taxonomy): domain Bacteria; phylum Pseudomonadota; class Alphaproteobacteria; order Rhizobiales; family Xanthobacteraceae; genus Tardiphaga. The sequence continues at coordinate 2,252,371 of NZ_CP110389.1, forward strand.
AGCCGACGTGGTCGACGAAAAGGCATCCGCTGAAAGCGCTGATGCGCTGGCCGCAAACGATGCCAATGTGCTGATATTCGCGCGGCAGGTCAGGCGCTGGCGCAACATCGCCACCGGCATGACCGCGATGGCTGCGGCCCTGGTGACCATGATCGCGGTGCAGGCCTACCGACCTGATTTGTTGCCCCAGGGCCTGCGTCCCAAGGTGACCCAGCAAGTCGCTCAGGTGCAGCCGCCGGCAGCACCCGCGACTGCTGTAGCGCAGGCGCAATACGTCGCCTTGTTGCAGACCGACGCCAGTTCGCCGGCATTCATCCTCACTGTCGATGCTACCACCAAGAGTTTTACCGTCCGCAGGGTCGGCGCCGAGCAGCAGCCGGGCAAAGACTATGAGCTCTGGATCGTGTCCGACAAATTGCCGGCACCGCGCTCGCTCGGCGTGATCGGCAGCAGCGACTTTACGACGGCCGCGGCGCTGGCCGCCTATGATCCGGCGATGGTGAGCCAGGCGACCTACGCTGTCACCGTCGAGCCCGTCGGAGGTTCACCCACCGGGAAGGCTACTGGCCCGATCGTGTTCACCGGCAAGCTGATCGAGACGGTGCCGCCAGCAAAGTAAATGCGTTCAATCGGGATAGGCGAAAGATACATCTCCCGAGAGGAGAGGTGAATAAACCCGAGCGCTCTGCTGTAAGCGAAGTAAACTTCCAAACTGCAGACAAAGAAAAACGCCCGTGGGGGGCGGGCGTTTTTCATGAGGTCTTCACTTTGGGGGAAGTGAAGTGTCCTGCATACTCACGCGGCGGCTTGGGGGCGAACCGCTGCGTGAATTCCTGAAATCATTCAGCGAACCATGTTTGCGTTCGAACTCGTGATGGTGACTGGCTGGCCGGCCTTCACCACGCGCGCGGTCTGGGTATAGCCGTCGCTGCTGTTGACCCGTGCCGAAATGCCGAAGCCTGCAACCGTGATTCCGGCGATCAGAGCAACCACCACGACCTTGAGGTGGGTGGTGCGATCGGCGCTGTAAATCGAATGGTTCATTGGGAGCCTCCTGCCGTCTGACTGCCGTTGCCGATTTGTGTCGGCGCTTCAACGGCTGGTTCAACGTCTCGTGCAGAAAACATGGTGACTCGGCTTTCCGTTCCGAAGGGGAGATCACAAGTAGGTGAAAAGACGTGATCGGTCGCGATGCCTAGCTGAGATGAAAATTAAAAATCAATATTTTCAATTAGATAGCTGCGTTGCCAATCCGCGTCCGCCGAACCCGCCGGACCCGATCTTCATCTAACTGCTTGGCTGTGGCCGATTTGCATCTGTATTTTCCGCGATTTCCCACAACTTGGCCGACGGCGGTTACACGCTCCCGACCGTTTTCAGCCGTGCGCGGGGTGGATTTCGGCCTGCGACAGGACGGTGGTCTGGGCGCGGAAACGTTCCACCAGCGAACGCACGAACGGCCGGATCGCGGCCGAGGTCACCAGCACCGGCGCCTCGCCTTCGCGCGCGGCCTGTTCGAAGCGGTCGCGTACGGTGGTCATGAACTCCGACAGTTTCGACGGCTGCATCGCCAGGCTGCGTTCTTCGCCCTGGCCGATGATGGATTCGGCGAAGGCCTGCTCCCACTTCGCCGACAGCGCGATCAACGGCAGATAGCCGTTGTGCGACGTGTTCTGTGCGCAGATCTGGCGGGCCAGACGGGCGCGGACGTGCTCGACCACGGTCGACGGATTGCGCGAGAACGCCAGCGCGTCGGCGACGCCTTCGAGAATGGTCGAGAGATCGCGGATCGAGATCCGTTCGGTGAGCAGCAGCTGCAGCACGCGCTGGATGCCCGACACGGTGATCATGCTCGGCACGATGTCCTTGACCAGTTCGCCCTGTTCCTTCGGCAGATCCTTCAGCAGCTTCTGTACTTCGCCGTAGGACAGCAGGTCCGACATGTTGCCCTTCAGGAGCTCGGTCAGATGCGTCGACAGCACGGTGGCGGCATCGACCACGGTGTAGCCCTTCAGCGATGCTTCTTCCTTCAGGCCGGCATCGACCCAGGTGGCGGGCAGGCCGAAGGTCGGCTCGGTGGTGTGGATGCCGGGCACGTTGACCTGGTTGCCGCCGGGATCCATGACCATGAACTGGTTGGGCCAGATCCGGCCGGTGCCGGCGTCCACTTCCTTGATCTTGATGATGTAGGTGTTGGCCTCGAGTTGCACGTTGTCGAGAATACGGACCGACGGCATCACGAAGCCCATTTCGACGGCGAGCGAACGGCGCAGCGCCTTGATCTGCTCGGTCAGGCGGTCGTTGCCGTCCGGCCCGTTGACCAGCGGCAGCAGCGCGTAGCCGAGTTCGATCTTGAGGTCGTCGATCTTGAGCGCGGCGGAGATCGGCTCGTCGGCGGCGGCGCTGGCGGCGGCCGCGGCGGCTGGCGCAGCGGCGGCCGTGTCCTCGGCCGCCTTGGTGACCTTGTTGTGGCGACCGGCCTTGACAGCGAGCCAGCCGGCGCCGCCGCCCAGCACCAGGAACGGCAGCATCGGGATGCCCGGCAGCATCGCCAGCATCAGCATGACGCCGGACGACATGCCGAGCGCCTGCGGATAGAACGACAGCTGCTTCATCAGCGCCTTGTCAGCGGCGCCGGAAATGCCGGCCTTCGACACCAGCAGGCCGGCCGCGGTGGAGACGATCAGCGCCGGGATCTGGGTGACCAGACCGTCGCCGACGGTCAGCAGGGTGTAGGTGCGTGCCGCCTCGCCGAACGACAGGCCCTGCTGGGCCACGCCGATGATGATGCCGCCGATGATGTTGATGAACACGACGAGCAGGCCGGCGATGGCGTCGCCGCGCACGAACTTGCTGGCGCCGTCCATGGCGCCGAAGAAGCCGCTTTCGTCCTCGAGGTCCTTGCGGCGCTTCTTGGCGGTGGCTTCGTCGATCAGGCCGGCGGACAGGTCGGCGTCGATGGCCATCTGCTTGCCGGGCATGGCATCGAGGGTGAAGCGGGCCGCGACTTCGGCGATACGGCCCGAACCCTTGGTGATGACCACGAAGTTCACGATCACGAGGATGGCGAACACGATGATGCCGATGACGAAGTTGCCACCCATCACGAAATTGCCGAACGCCTCGATGACGTGGCCGGCGGCGGCGGTGCCCTCGTGGCCATGCGACAGGATCAGCCGGGTCGACGCCATGTTCAGCGACAGCCGCATCATGGTCGAGATCAGCAGCACGGTGGGGAACGACGAGAATTCCAGCGGCGTCTGGATGAACAGCGCGGTCATCAGGATCAGGATCGACATGGTAATCGAGATGGCCAGAAACAGATCCAGCACCATCGACGGCAGCGGCATGATCAGCACGACCAGGATGGTCAGGACGCCGAATGCCAGTGCCAGATCGCCGCGCAGCACCATCGTGCGCAGATCGGTGAAGGTGAAGCCCGCCTTTTGCGCTCCCAGACCCGAGCCTGCTACCACATCCGTCATCACTGCTGCTTCCCCCGCGAATGCCGCTCGCGGGCGCTGAACGTCTGCGCGGTGGCCGAAGGTCCACCGGTCTGAAAGTGAGGCACCGCACTGGCATCCACGGGCACATCCCCGATCGGCTGACGACACGCGACTCCACTCGGCAATTTTTGCCGTGTTTATGGTTATCAAATGGTTAACAAACGGGGGCGCGGGGCGCTCTGGGCGCTAGGCGCCGGCGTTTGGCGCCAGAGAGCCGGCCGGTTTCCCGATGGGCCGGGAGGCCCGCTGTTGCACTGCTTCTGCATGGCCACCGGTACGCTGCCGCGCTTGACCGGGCGGGTTCCAACAACGAAGTTCCGTCTGTGAAAAAAGATTCTACGATCAGGGAGGTTAAGCCCCCATTTGCGCCGGATTCCCGTCAGGCGTGGATCAGACTTGCCGTCGCCCTGGTGATCGGCTCGATCGGCAGCGTCGGCATGTGGTCGGTGGTGGTGGCGCTGCCGGCGGTGCAGGCTGAGTTCGCGGCCAGCCGCGGCGACGCATCGCTCGCCTTCACGCTGACCATGGCCGGGTTTGGCATCGGCGGCCTCGCGGCCGGCCGGCTGACCGACCGGTTCGGCATCGTTGCCGTCATCGCGCTGGCGACGGTCCTGATGGGCTGCGGCTATGTCGCCGCGGCGCAGGCTTCGGCGCTCTGGCAGTTCAACCTGATCGGCCTGGTGGTCGGCGCCGGCTCGTCGGCGACGTTCGGGCCGCTGATGGCCGAGTCGTCGCACTGGTTCGAGCGCCGCCGCGGCATCGCGGTCAGCATCGCCGCCACCGGCAGCTACATCGGCGGCACCTTCTGGCCACCGCTGGTCGGCTGGGGAATTCAGCAATTCGGCTGGCGGCCCACCCATATCGCCATCGGCGTTGTCGGCAGCGTGACGATGCTGGCCATGGTCGCCCTCCTGCGGCTGCAGATCGGCGCGGGATCGCGCCGTAGCCATGTCGATGCGCCGCCGCCGCGGATCGATCTCCGGCTCAGCAGCAACACCCTTACGACATTGCTCTGCGTCGCCGGCATCGCCTGCTGTGTGGCAATGGCGATGCCGCAGGTGCATATCGTGGCCTATTGCGGCGACCTCGGATACGGCGTGGCGCGCGGCGCCGAGATGCTGTCGCTGATGCTGGCCTTCGGTATCGTCAGCCGGGTCGGCTCCGGATTTCTCGCTGACCGCATCGGCGGCATCCGCACCCTCCTGCTCGGCTCGGTGGCGCAGGGCTTTGCGCTGCTGTTCTATCTGTTCTTCGACAGCATGACTTCGCTTTACATCATCTCCGCGATGTTCGGACTATTCCAGGGCGGCTTGGTGCCCGGCTACGCGATCATTATCCGCGAGGCGATGCCGGCCTCCGAGGCCGCGACCCGGGTCGGCACGGTGATCTTCGGCACCGTGGTCGGCATGTCCCTCGGCGGTTGGGTCTCGGGCATCATCTTCGACGCCACCGGCTCTTATGCAGCGGCGTTCATCAACGGTCTCGGCTGGAATGCACTCAACATCATGATTATGACGGCGCTGCTGCTGCGGGCGCGAAGCCGCTTGCAACTCGCCACAGCAAGCTGAGCGACAGCTCAGCCCTGCAGCAGCATCGCATCGGTTGTATTGCGCTGCCGCCAGTAGCGCGCCTGCAACCGCGGCGCCATCCACCACGAAATGGGCGCCGAAAGCGCGAAGCTCAGCAACACCACCGTGGGGATCATCGTGAACGCATGTTGCGACAGCGCCGGAACCAGCAGCACCGTCAGCAGTCCGATCCCGAAGACCACCGCATTGACCATCAAAGAAAGCAGCGCAGCAATTCTCAATCGTGTGCTGGACATGTGTCTCTCCTGTAAGAGTTAACTGCACCACCAATTCCCACGCCCCGGGGATGTTCCTGCGGAATCTGTGCCGTGGTTGCGGTGGATCAATGTGAGCATCACGCAGACTGATATCGATGCAATTCGAGTCAGCACTTCTCCATTCGACACTTCGCGCATGCAGCATTGACTAGGATGCGCCGCATTCACCGAGATCGAAGGCACCGCCACGGCGGTCGTGGCCATTGCCCCATAGCTTCTGGAGGTCGCAATGAGCAGGATATTCACGACAGCGTTATTCGTCGCAGTCGCATTGTCGCTCGGCAGTACGATTCCGTCGGCTCAAGCCCAGGCTCAGCGTTCGGGTTCGGAGGCCGGCGATCGTGACTGGGGTTGGGGACACATGGGTCCCGGCATGATGATGGGGCCTGGCATGATGGGCCGCGGCGGCTTCGGCCGCATGTGCAATGCTCGCGCAGTGGGATTTGCGGAGTGGCGCATCGACAGGCTCGAACAGACACTCACTCTGACCGATGCGCAGCGCGCCAAGTTCGACGACTTCAAGGCCGCCTCGAAAAAGGCCTCGGAGACCATGCGGGCCGCCTGTCCGACAGACATTCCGGCGACGATGGTTGGTCACATGCAGGCGATGGAAACGCGTCTCGATGCCATGTCTGCGGCGGTCAAGACGATTCGCCCGGCGCTTGAGGGGTTCTATGCGACCTTGAACGACGAGCAGAAAGCGAAGCTGGATTCCAGCGGCGGTCGCGGCCGGTTCTGGCGCTGGCGTGAGCACTGGTAGCGTCGTGGCTCGCCGAGGCGTTCTTCAGACCAAGTGAATGGCCAGCGCGCCGGCCCAGGCCGCTGCAGCGACAAGCAGCAGACCCGGGATCAGCCGCCATGCGAATGCCCGGCCGCCGCTGCGGGCGAACACCATCTTGCTGATGGTGTTCGCGGAGAGCCCTGCCAAGATCGGGAAGACGGCATCGGCGGCGGCTATCTTGCCGGACGCGACCAGCGATGCCACCGCGATGGCAGCCGAATGGGTGTCGACGAAGCCGGACACGAACGCGGCCATGATGACTCCGGTCTCGCCGAAACTGTCCCGCAGCGCGGCCGAGGCGATCAGCATGGCGGAGACGGTCAACGCAAACACCAGCGCCACCGGCAGGCTGAACGCCTGACCCGGTTGCGGCTCGACTGCGGTCTTCTCCTGCATCGCTCGGACCGTGAAGGCCACGCCATAGACGACCGCCGCAAGTCCGGCACAAAGCAGCGGAACGGCGAGCGCGCGCAGCGCGGGCACGCTGGTGACGGCGAGCACCAGCGCCATCTGGATGATAGTGGCAACCGTCGATAGCGCGGCACCGGCCACCGTGGCCGCAAGAAGGTCCGGATTCTTCTGGGCCCGCATGCCCATGGCGCCAATGGTCGCCGTGCTGGAGATGAAGCCGGATGCGAGGCCGGCGACGGGAAGGCCGAACCGCGCGCCGAGCAGACGCAGCGCGACATAGCCCGCCGCACCGATCGCCATCACCAGCAGGACGATGATCCAGATTGAGTGCGGGTTGAGGGCGCCGTACGGCCCCATCGCGCGATCGGGCAGAAGCGGCAGCACGACCAGTGTGGCGCTGGCGAAGATCAGCGCGTCCCTGACTTCGGCCTCGGTGAGTATGGAGCGGATGAAATGATGTAGCGGCGCCCGCGCCGCCAGCAGCACTGCGACGGTGACCGCGATGCCGCCAGCGAGCACCGGCCGCTGCGTCGCCAGGCCGCCAAGCAAGGCGGTGAGGATCAACGCTATCTCGGTGGTGAGGCCGGGATCGTCCTGGCGCGATCTGAAATAGGCCACGGCCGTCAGCGCGCCCACGCCGGCGACGGTAACCGCCAGAACGACTGCGCCGCCCACCATCGCGCCGACCGCTCCGGCAAGGGCGGCCACCGAGAAGGTCCGGATGCCCGCCGGCGCGCGCGCTGGTCCTGCGCCCTTGTGACGCTCGCGTTCGGCGCCGATCAGCATGCCGATGCCGAGGGCGACGGCAAGGTTGACCAGAACGGGGTCGAAAATCAACATCTGTGTCCTGTACGAAGCAGCATCAGGCGGCTGCGCGGTTCGCGGCCCGAGTTCGGTCGACGTCTCGCGAACCCACTCGTTGTGGGCGGATTTTTCATTGGATGTCCAGACCGGACTGATGCGAAGCAGGGTCCGGCTTCACGGGGGCTGCGGCTACGGGATGCTCCTTGAGCCAAATCAATGCCGAACCCGGTCGGGTCCCTAGGCTCTCCGAAAGGGAGACCGACATGGCGATCAAGCAGATTCTTTTGCCGCTGGTGAGCTACCCCAAGGCGACAGAGATGGCCGCGATCGACAAGGCCGTCGCCGTCGCCAAGCGATTGGGCGCCGGCATCACGGCGATTGCTTTCGATATCGATGTGCTGATTCCCGGAGCGCTGCAGACACGACCGCTGAATTCCGACAGCCTTGTGGTAGAGACGCCTGAACACCAGAAGAGTCGTGCGCATGCCACGAAGATGATCAAGGCCTTCGAAACTGCAGCCGACGCCGCCGCGATCAAGCACGATCAGATCGTCGGACGCTGCGTCTCGGAAGACATGCCGACCCAGGTGGTGATGCGCGCGAGAACGCATGATCTGGCACTGGTACCAATCGCGCCATATGACGATGTCTCGGAGAAAATCGTCGAGGCGCTGATCTTCGAATCCGGGCGCCCGCTCCTGATCTGCCCGGAGCAGTCCGTGGGGGAGCTCCCGGAGGCATTCGGGCAGGTGGCAATTGCGTGGGACAACAGCCAGCAATCCGCGCGGGCGGTGGCGGATGCGATGCCATTGCTGAAGATTGCCAAGACGGTCAGCATCTTCACGGCAGCCGACAAGAATACTGCCGCGGACATCGATTCCGGGGCGGCACTGGTCGGACACCTCGGTGCTCACGGCATCAGGGCGACGTTTGAGATCGTCAGGAAGAGCGGCAGTTCCACGGGCAAGGTGTTCGAGGCGTTTGTGCAGCAAAACCGGATCGACCTCCTGGTGATGGGGGCCTATCGGCACTCGCGCCTGCGGGAATTCATCCTGGGCGGTGCGACCTATACGGTCGTCGGGCAGCCGCCCTGTTGGGTGATGATGTCGCACTGACACCGGTGGCGATTAACCGCATACCCTGAATTGCTCCTCCACATCCGCGAGCGACGCGAGTGGCGCGCTGCTGCGGGGCAGCGATGGCCGGTGGTCCTTGAACAGCAGGCCGAGGCTGTAGCCGTCATCGGCCAGTGTGGCGGCCTGTGCGGCAGCGCGGTCGTCGACGATGGACAGCGACGTCGGATGCACGTTCTCCTTCCAGCCGAACGCCTCGGAGCGGAACGCCATGCACGGGCTGAGCACTTCAATGAAGGCGAATCCCGGCCAGCGAATGCCTTCCACGATGAGGTTCGCCAGTTCCTGCGAACGGCCGGCAAATCCGCGGGCAACGAAATTGGCACCGGCGGCAAGCGCCAGCGCGATCGGGTCGAACGGACGCAGGCCGAGCCCGCCCGGCGCGATGTCGCTGTCCCAGTCGGCTTCGGTGGTGGGCGAGGGCTGGCCCTTGGTCATGCCGTAAACGCGGTTGTCCATCACCAGATAGAGCATGTCGATATTGCGCCGGCAGGCGTGGATGAAATGGTTGCCGCCGATCGAGTAGCCGTCGCCGTCGCCGCCGACCGCGATCACTTCGAGGTCCGGCCGCGCCAGCTTGACGCCCGATGCGAACGGCAGCGCGCGGCCGTGCACGCCGTGAAAGCCGTAGCAGCTGGTGTAGGCCGGCAGCCGCGACGAGCAGCCGATGCCGGACACCATCACCACCTCATGCGGCGGACGGCCATGCGTGGCCAGCGCATGTTCGAGCGCCGACAGCACGCCGTAATCGCCGCAACCCGGGCACCAGATCGGCGTGGCGCCGGAATGGAAATCATGCGCGGTAAGGGCGGCGGCAGGGGCGGCGATGTCTGTGGTGCTCATGGTGATCTCCGTCACGCCAGATGCGCGGTGATTTCGGCGGGCCGGAACGGCAGCGGGCCGGGACGGGCGAGGCTTTCCGCGGTCGGCGGGATGGCCTTGAAGGCGAGCAGATGATGGTAGAGTTGCGCGCCAAAATTCTGCTCCATCACCACGATGCGGCTGGCGCCGTCGAGGGCGTGGGCGAGGGACTTCAGTGGCAGCGGCGACAGCACACGCAGCGCAACGACGCGGACAGGCTTGCCGGCGGCCTCGAGCCGTCGCGCCGCTTCCTGCGCCGGGCCGATGCTGGAGCCGAACGCCAGGATCGCGGTGTCGCCGTCGCCCGTGACGCTGCCCCAGGCTTCGCCAGGATCGAACTGTTCGAGTTTTCGCGCGCGCTTCTTGATCTGCGCCAGATGCGCGGCGGCACCGCCGACCGGAATGCCGGTCTCGTTGTGGGTGAGGCCTTCGCCGACCCACTGGCCACCGGGCGTGCCCGGCAGCGGCATGGCGCTGACCGGATCGGTGCCGATGGCGTAGCGCTTGAACGCACCGTCGGGCAGGTCGGTCTTGCGGGTGAGCTTCTGCGGCCGTTCAGGCTTTGGATCGATCACCGTATTGGCCTGGCCGAGCGCCATGTCGGACAACACGATGACCGGCGTCTGCAGGGATTCCGCGAGATAGACGGCCCATTCGCCGGTGTACATGCAGTCGCGCACCGAGGTCGGCGCCAGCACGATGCGCGGCGCGTCGCCGTGGCCGCCATAGATGGCGATGTTGACGTCGCTTTGCTCGGTCTTGGAGGGGATGCCGGTAGACGGCCCGCCGCGCATCACGTCGACGATGACCGCAGGGACCTCGGCGGCGATGCCGAGGCCGATGGATTCGATCATCAGCGACAGGCCGGGGCCGGAGGTGACGGTCATCGACGGCACGCCGCCAAAGGAGCCGCCGAGCACCATGTTGATGGAGGACAGTTCATCCTCCGCCATCACCAGTCGGCCGCCGAGCTTCTGCAGTTGCGGCGACATCCATTCGACGAGGTCGGTGGCCGGGGTGATCGGATAACAGCCGACGAAACGCACGCCGCCGCGCAGCGTGCCCATGGCGACCGCCTGGTTGCCGGTCAGCAGCCAGCGCGGCGCCGGATGCGGCGGATCGAGCCGGACGTCGAGATCGACGCCCGCCGCGGCCGCAATACCCGACTTGAGTGAGGCGGTGTTGGTGCGGGTGACGTCGTCGCTCTTGTCGCCGAGCACGGCGGTCAACGCCGTCTGCAGGTGGTCGACCGGCAGGCCGGCCAGGGCCGCCACCACGCCGGCAACGAACACGTTGATATGCTTGCCGTGCAGCGCGCGCTCCAGCGGCGTGGCGTCTACCTGTCCCATGGTGAGGGCGATGGTTCGACCCTTGCATTTGGCGATGCTGGCCGGCACCGGGCCGGCCCGGGGTCGGAGATGATGACGGTCTGGTCGTCGAGCGGAATCTCATTGGCGAACTGGTCGACATTGGCCCAGTCCAGCGCCACGAACAGGTCGAAACGGTCGGGCTGGCAGGACACCGGCGCGGTCGAGATTTGCACCAGCGCCGCCGCCTCGCCGCCGCGCACCTGGGCGCCGAACAGCTTGCTCATCATGCCGTAATAGCCGGCCTGAGCCGCGGCATTGAGCAGCAGCTCGCCCGCGCTCATGGCGCCGGCGCCGCCGCTGCCTGAAAACACCATCGCAAGGGAAGGTCTAGCCATGGGTCGTTCCTTCGATCGGTGCTTGCGACATGGCAATCAGCGGCGATCCGCCGGCGCGGGCCGTGAGCAGCAGCATGGAGTCCATCTGCCAGGCGCCGGTCGGGCAATTCTCTGCGCACAACCCGCAATGCAGGCAGAGGTCTTCGTTCTTGACCATGACCCTGTGGCTGACCAATCGGGAGGCGACGTAGAGTTCCTGCGAAAGATTGGTCGCCGGTGACTTCAGCCGGCTGCGCAGGTCGGCTTCGTCGCCATCTTTGGTGAAGGTGATGCAATCGGTCGGGCAGACGGTCTCGCAGGCCTTGCACTCGACGCACAGAGGCGGACTGAACACCGTCTCCAGCTCGCAATGCAGGCAGCGTGCGGCTTCGGCGACGGCGTGTTCGATGTCGAAGCCGAGTTCGACCTCCTCGTGGATGTCGGAGAGCGATGTTGCCAGCGGCTGCAGCGGCACCGCATGGCGGACATTCACGGAGACCTTTGGAATATGGCGCGGCGGCAGCGGCGTGCGCTGGGTTACGAACGTCGCCGTGGCGGACGGCCGAACCGCGGGGTCGGCGCCGCTGAGCAGCAGGTCGATGGTTACGGCGGCCTGATGGCCATGCGCCACCGCGGTGATGATGTTCTTTGGACCGAAGGCCGCATCGCCGCCGAACAGCACGTGAGGAAGCGTCGACTGCAGCGTTGCCGGATCGAGCTTCGGCATCTCGCGGTCGCCAAAGGCAATGCCAAGGTCGCGCTCGATCCAGCCGAAGGCCGACTCCTGGCCGACCGCGATCACCACGTCATCGCAGGGGAAATGTTGCAGGGGCCGGCCGATACCAGCGTGCGCTTGCCGTTCTCGAAGACGCTGGTCACCGGCTCGAAATTCACGCCGGTGAGGCGGCCGTTGTCGTGGGTGATTTCCCTCGGCACCAGATCGTTGCAGATCACGACGCCTTCACGCTGGACGTCGTCCTTCTCCCAGGCCAGTGCCTTCATGTCTCCGAAGCGCGAACGCACCACCATCCTGACGTCTTCGCCGCCGAGTCGGCGTGCGCTGCGAGCGCAGTCGATCGCGGTGTTGCCGCCGCCGATCACCACGACGCGCTTGCCGATGCGCGTGACGTGCTTGAACCAGATGCTGGCCAGCCATTCGACGCCGATATGGATGTTGGCGTGTGCTTCGTTGCGGCCGGGGAGCGCGAGATCCTGGCCGTGCGGCGCACCGGCGCCCACGAACACCGCGTCCCAGCCCTCGGCCAGCAAGGTCTTCATGCTGTCGATGCGCGTGCCGCCGCGAAACGCGACACCGAGATCGAGGACGTAGCCGGTCTCCTCGTCGATGACATGTTCCGGCACCCGGAAGTGCGGAATCCGCGTGCGCATCATGCCGCCGGCCTTGGGGTCGCCGTCGAAGATGGTGCATTGATAGCCAAGCGGCGCCAGATCGCGGGCCACCGTCAGCGAGGCCGGGCCGCCGCCGACCAGCGCGATGCGCTTGTCGTTGGTCTTTGTCGTTCGTTCCGGCAGGTAGCCTGCGATGTCGCCCTTGTGGTCGGCGGCGACGCGCTTCAGCCGGCAGATCGCCACCGGCTCCTTTTCGACACGGGCGCGACGGCAGGCCGGCTCGCAGGGCCGGTCGCAGGTGCGGCCGAGGATGCCGGGAAACACGTTGGCCTCCCAGTTGACCATATAGGCCTCGGCATAGCGGCCTTCGGCGATCAGGCCGATATATTGCGGCACCGGTGTGTGCGCCGGGCAGGCCCACTGGCAATCCACCACCCGGTGGAAGTGATCGGGCGTCGAGATATCGGTAGGCTTCATGACAGTGTGCCGGTTGGATGGAAGCGGGCTGCGGTCCTAGACATAACCGAGCCAGCGCCAGTAGGTGGCGCCCAGCAGCATCACCAGTGCGAAGGCGATCACCGTCAGCACCAGACCCGTGCGCACGAAATCCTTGGCGCTGAAGGTCTCGGTACCGTAGGCGACCATGTTCTGCGGCGCATTGACCACCAGGATGAAGCCGAAGCTCACTACGAATTGCAGCAGCATGGTCAGGCCGACGATGTTGATGCCGGGCGTGGCGACGCTCTGCAGCACTGCGATCACGATCGGGATCATCGCCGATGCCAGTGCAGTGGCGCTGGCGAAGCCGAGATGGATGACGATCAGGAACACGCTGAGCACGCCGAGGATGAACATGCCTGTGGCATTGCGCAGGCCGAAGTCGGCGACCACGAGATCGGCGATCCAGATGGCGCCCTTGGTCTGCAGCAAAGCGGTGCCGAGGCTGATGCCGATGCCGAACAGCACCACCGTGCCCCATGGAATCTTCGGCTGCGCCTCCTTCCATGTCATGATGCCGATGCCCGGCAGGAACATGATGGCGACCGCGGCGATGGTGGTCGACGACGTGTCGAAGCGATGCAGGATGCCTTCGGTTGCCCAGAAGCCCAGCAAAGTGAGCGAGATGATCAGCAACTTGATCTCGGACATCTTCATCGGGCCGAGGTCCGCCAGCGACTTGCGGATGCCTTCACGGCCGCCCGGCACATCCTTGATTTCCGGCGGCATCATGCGGGTCATCACGAAATACAGCGCGATCGACATCAGCACGCCGAACGGTGCGGCAGCGATCAGCCAGTCCAGCCAGGTGATGGTCTTCTGCAGCATCTTCTCGATGAAGCCGATCGCCACCATGTTCTGCGCCGCGGCGGTCTTGATGCCGACATTCCAGATGCTCGCGGTCTGCACCGTGGTGATCATCAGCATGCCGGCAAAGGCGCTCTTCTTGCTGACGCCGTAAGCGGAGATGATGCCGAGGGTGATCGGGACGAGGCAGGCCACCCGTGCCGTCGTGGAGGGAACCAGGAAGGCGATAACGAAGCCGACGATGATGGTGCCGACGACGACGTGGCGGGCTTCGGTGCCGACACGCGACAGGATGACCAGCGCAATGCGCTTGTCGAGTCCGGTGGCAGTCATGGCGGCGGCAAGAAACAGCGCGGAGGCCACCAGCGCCAGTGCTGTGTTGGCGAAGCCGCTAAAGGCAAGGCCGAGACCGGCGCTGGTGCCCATCAGCACTTTCGGATCGGCGGGATTGGGGGACAGCCCAAGCAGGAACGCCATCAATGCGGCGATGACCACAGCGGAGACTGCGTAGTCGAGCGCTTCGGTCATCCATACGATGACGGCGAAGACCAACACAGCAAGCATGCGCTGGCCCGCTACCGAGAGCCCTTCAGGCTTCGGCAGCGCGATCACCACGATCAGTGCGGCGATGGCCAGCAACAGGCCCCAGTTGGCGCGTAGCCAAGATGGCCGGATCGGTGCAACAACGGCAGCAGGCGCTGACTCTGCAACTGACATGGAATTTTCCCCGATCTGATGTTGCCGTCATTTCACAGCATCCGGGTGGTACTGCATTGAGCAGGATCAATCTAGCGACAGCGCAACTGCAGCATTCGCTGCAATAAGATGACATGAATAATTATTGCAGCGCTGCTGCGAATGAGACGCAGCTTTCGCGCGCGATTGACGGCAGTAATCGCACGTCGCGTGTCTCCGGAAGAGAGGGCGGGCGTTGGCTTGCCGGTGATCTGATCCGTTTGTTGCAGCAGTTGATATATATCAAAGGGAAATGGTGGTGCGTGGCGCAGTCAAGGTGAGTGCCGCAACGTCTTGATGGACGACGATCACCATGTTCTCCAGCTTCTCCATTCGCCCCTGGCTGATAGCTTTTCCTGCCTTGGGGATTGCCGCCGGCTTTGCATTGCGGTTCTGGGGCTTCGAGCTATGGGTTCCCGTTGTATGGGCGGTGTCCACCGTTCCGGTTCTGCTGACGCTGCTGGTCGACATCGTCGTGAGTCTGCGCCGCGGCGAGGTCGGTCTCGACATTGTCGCCGCATTATCGATGAGTGCTGCGCTGCTGTTCGGTGAGGAACTCGCCGCCGCGGTGGTGGCGCTGATGTATGCCGGCGGCCAGTATCTTGAAGGCTTTGCCGAGCGCCACGCGCGCCGCGAGATGACGGCGCTGCTGGCGCGGGTGCCGCGCACCACCATGCGGCACCGTGAGGGCCAGCTCGAGGAAATCGGCCTTGAGCTCGTCATGTCCGGCGATCGCCTGCTGATGCGCCGGGGCGACGTCATTCCCGTCGATGGCACGGTGGCGCTGGGCACGGCCGTGCTCGATCAGTCGGCTTTGACCGGCGAGGCTATCCCGGTTCAGCGCAAGGTTACGGAGGCCGTGCTGAGCGGATCGACCAATGTCGGCGAGGCCTTCGATCTCGTGGCGCTGCGTCGCGCTGCCGAGAGCACCTATGCGGGCATCGTGCGGCTGGTGGAGGCAGCGCAGCGCTCCAAGGCGCCGATGTCGCGGCTTGCCGATCGGTTTTCCATGGTGTTTCTCGGTGTAACGGTGGTGATTGCCGGCGGCGCCTGGCTGTGGACCGGCGATCCGATCCGTGCCGTTGCCGTGCTGGTGGTCGCCACGCCATGTCCGCTCATTCTCGCGGTGCCGGTGGCGATCGTCTCCGGCCTGTCGCGCGCGGCGAAGCACGGCATCCTGATCAAGGGCGGCAAGGCGCTGGAGACGCTGGCGCGCATTCGCGCGCTGGTGATCGACAAGACCGGCACACTGACCGACGGCCGCGCCAGGGTCGTCTCGGTGCATGCGATGCCGGATTTCTCGGCCGACGAGATTATCCGCATCGGTGCATCGCTGGATCAGATGTCCCACCACATTATCGCCCAGACTGTCGTCGCCGAGGCGCAGGCGCGTGAGCTGCAGTTGGCCGTGCCGACCGGTACGCTGGAAACTGCCGGTGAAGGAATCGAGGGCAATGTTTGGGGACGACCGGCGGTGGTCGGCGGTGTGGCCTTCGTCGCCTCGCGCATCGCCGTCGGCAGCGGCGCCCAACTGGAACGCTCGAAGACGCCGGGCGCCGTGCGGGTCGCTGTGGCCATCGACGGCGAACTGGCCGGTGAAATCGTGCTGGCCGATGAATTACGCGCCGGCACCGAAGCGCTGCTCGGCGACCTGCGCAAGCTAGGCATCGAACGTATCGTGCTGGCGACGGGCGATCGCCGCGCGGTTGCGGATGCGATCACCGCCGGCCTGTCCATCGATGCGGTGCGATCCGAACTGACACCCGACCAGAAGGTCATGGTGGTCCTGTCCGAACGCAAGAACGGCCCGGTGATGATGGTCGGCGACGGCGTCAACGATGCGCCGGCGCTGGCCGCGGCGGATATCGGGCTGGCGATGGGCGCGCGAGGTGCGGCGGCGTCGGCTGAAGCCGCCGACGTGGTGCTGCTGGTCGACCATCTCGACCGCGTGGTGCCGGCGATCCGGATCGCGCGTCGCGCGCGGTTCATCGCGCTGGAAAGCGTCTATGCCGGCATCGGCCTGTCCATCGCCGGGATGATCGCGGCGGCGTTCGGCCATCTCACGCCGGTGCAGGGCGCGCTGTTGCAGGAGGTCATCGACGTCGCGGTGATCCTCAATGCTCTACGCGTGCTGCAGGATAACGAACCGCGCTGAGGCAAATTCATTCTGCTGACGCAACGATATGCGCGTAGTGTCGCGGCGTGGTCGTTGCCGTCGCGACCCCTAGGTTTTCATTGAAACCCCGATCCGAAAGAGTGAGCATGAGCCGCCTGCACAAAGAAAGCCACCTGGTGTCGCGCGTGGGCTGGCTGCGGGCAGCGGTGCTCGGTGCCAATGACGGGATCATCTCGACGGCTAGCCTGATCCTCGGCGTGGCCTCCGCCTCCGCGGCGCAGAGCGATATCCTGCTCACCGGCGTGGCTGGCCTGGTGGCCGGCGCCATGTCCATGGCCGCCGGGGAATATGTCTCCGTCAGTTCGCAATCCGACACCGAGCATGCCGATCTCGCGCGGGAATCGCGAGAACTCGCCGCCGATCCGGCCGCCGAGACCGAAGAACTTGCGCAGGCCTATGTGGTGCGCGGCGTCGAGGTCGGGCTGGCACGCGAGGTGGCCCGGCAGTTGATGGTCAAGGATGCGCTGGGCGCCCATGCACGCGACGAACTCGGCATCTCCGCGGCCACCACCGCGCGTCCGGTGCAGGCGGCGATGGCTTCGGCTGCTACCTTCACCGTCGGCGCAGCGGCACCACTGCTGCTGGTCCTTGTTGCGCCAACGGCGCATGTGATCCCAGTCGTCGCTGTGGGATCGCTGCTGTTCCTGTCGCTGCTGGGTGCGATCGGCGCGCGGGCCGGCGGCGCCGGCCTGCTGAAACCGACGCTGCGGGTGGCGTTCTGGGGCGCCTTCGCCATGGCGCTGACGGCCGGCATCGGCGCGGTGTTCGGCAAGGTGGTCTGACCAAGCTCTTCAAGAGGATGCATGCAATGCCATCCGGCTCACCCGATCCCCACGACCTGCAGCGTTTCGTCACCGCGCAAGATCCAGTCTACGACCGCGTCCGTGATGAATTGCAGGCAGGCGCGAAGCGCAGCCACTGGATGTGGTTCATCTTCCCGCAGATCGCCGGGCTCGGGCACAGCGCCATGGCGCAGAAATACGCGATCGCCTCGCGTGACGAGGCGGTCGCCTATCTTCGGCACCCCGCCCTTGGCCTGCGACTGAAAGAGTGCACGGAGCTGGTGCTGGCCGTCCAGGACCGCTCCATTCACGCCATCCTCGGTTCACCGGATGACGTGAAGTTTTGCTCGTCGATGACGCTGTTCGCCGCAGTCGCCGAGGACAATGCGGTCTTTCGCGACGCCATCGCCCGGTACTACGCCGGCCGGGCTGACCAAAAGACGCTGGATATCCTGCGCGGAGCGACGTGAGGTATCGAACTATCCGAGCATCTGCGTATCGCCGCAGATCGAGATCGCCTGGCCCGAGATGGTTTTGCCGCGCGGGCTGCACATGAACAGGATCTGATCGGCGATCTGCTCGGGCGTGACGTAGTCCTTGATGGAGGTGTAGGAGAACGCCGTCTTCTCCATCTCGGCGAAGGAAATGCCGCGCTGCTGCGCCTTGGCCTCGAGCACGCGACGCTGGCGGTCGCCGGCGACGAGGCCGGGCAGGATGGCGTTGACGCGGATGTTGTTGGGGCCAAGCTCGATCGACAGCGATTTCGTGAAGCCGATGACGCCCCATTTCGCCGCCGCATAGGGCGCGCGCATGGCGAAGCCGACGCGGCCTGCGGCCGACGACAGATTGACGATCGAGGCGTTGCTACTCTTTTGAGTTCGGGCACTGCGTGTTGCGTGCAGTTGAACTGGCCGGTGAGGCAGATGTCGAGGCAGCGATCCCAGTCCTCCGGGTTTATGTCCTCGACCTTCGACGTCGGCCCGGCGACGCCGGCATTGTTAACGAGCACGTCGAGACCGCCGAGCTTTGCCAGCGCGTCGGCGAACAGTGTCTTCACGGCCGCGCGGTTGGAGACGTCGCACGGCGTCTGCGTGATGGCGGGATCGCTTTTGGCAAGCGTGGCCAGCGCGGTCTGATCGACGTCGCAGACGTGCACCCTGGCGCCTTCGCTTGCGAAGGCGCGGGCGATGGCCAGACCAATGCCGTTGGCGCCGGCGGTGACGAGAACGCGTAAACCCTTGATGGCGAGATCCATGGTGGCTCCGAATGGTTGATCGAAATGGTCAGTCTGCGAGGCCGCCCCGCGACAGGATGAAGTCGGCAGCGCCGTTGATGTCTGCTGCGATGCCGGCCCGCGCGGCGTCAGCGTCGCCGACCCTGATGGCGCGCAGCACGTTGGCGTGAAAGCGGATAGCCTCGCCCTTGGCGAGACGATCGGGATTGCCGCGCAGATCCAGGTTGATCACCGGACCGGCCTTGAGCCACAGCGCACGGATGATCTCCAGCACCACGGGCGAATGCGCGGCGCCGTAGACGTCGAAATGAAAATTCTTGTTGAACTCCACCGCGCGCGGCAGATCCGGCGTGGCCACTTCGCTTTCGGCGCGCATGGCGGCCTCGGAGGCCGCGATGGCGAGGACATCATCGTCGCTGCGATGCTGCGCCGCCTCTGCCGCCGCATAGCCTTCGATGGCGATACGCACTTTGGTCAGGTCGCGGAACTGGCCGGATGACATCACGGGGACGCGCACGGCGCGGTTCGCGGCCACCTCCAGCGCCTTGTCGGCGACCAGCCGCGACACCGCCTCGCGCACGGGCATGATCGACACGCCGAGCACGTCAGCCGCGGTCCGCAGCGACAGCTTCTCGCCCGGTGCCAGCCGGCCGGAAATCAGCAGCTCGGCCAGTTGGGCGTAGGCGCGCTCCCCGAGGGTCTGGCGGTCGAGCGGCTCGACCAGGGTCAGCGCAGCGGGTCGGTTCAACGCGGATGCTCCGTTTTCGGCAAATCGTCAGCGGGGACTCGACAAGGCCCGCGAGTTTTGCCAGTCTAACTGTGATCACAGATCACGGCAAGCGACATAAGTCCTCACAGCAGAAGAGGGCGGCGCATGACCGGAGAGGAGCTGCCGCCAGGCGCGGCCGTATCAGGGAGACGAAACATATGTCCAACATCAACGATTTCACGCGTCGCCGGCTGCTCAAGGCTGCCGGCGGCATGGCGCTGGTATCCGGCCTCTCGGCGCCGTCGATCCTGTCGGCACAGACCTCCGACGTGATCCGCATCGGCCATCTCACCCCGCGCACCGGCTTTCTCGGGCCATTGGGCGAGTATGGCGTGATGGCCATCGATCTCGCCGTGGAGGAGATCAATGCCGCGGGCGGCATGATGGGCCGCAAGGTCGAACTGCTGAAGGAGGACTCGGTCAACCCGCAGACCGCATCGACCAAGGCCGAGCGCATGATCGAGCGCGACAAGGTCGCCTGTATCATCGGCGAGATTTCGTCGGCGTCGTGCCTGACGATCGCGCAGGTCGCGTCGCGCAACAAGACGCTGTTCATCAACACCGGCGGCAATTCCGACGCGCTGCGCGGCAAGGACTGCCAACGCTACATGTTCCATGTGGAGTCGCAGAACTCCATGTATGTGAAGACGGTCGGTCGCTCGTTCCTGAAAGACGGGCTGGTCAAGGGCAAGAAGTGGTACTCGCTGACGGCGGACTATGCTTTCGGCCACGATCTGCTGAAAGTGTCAAAACGCTTCATGGAAGCCAATGGCGGGCAGTTCGCGGGCGACGACCTGGTGCCCACCGACGCCACCGACTTCTCCGCCTATCTGCTGAAGATCCGCGAGGCCAAGCCGGATCTCGTGGTGATCAACCTCGCCGGCAACCAGATCACCAACTTCCTCAAGCAATATGCGGAATTCGGTCTGACCTTCCCGGTGGGCGGCTTCGGCTTCGACACCGCTTTGGCCTGGGCCGCCGGCAAGGGCAACTTCGTCGGCGCTTGGCCGGTGGTCTGGCATCACCTGCTCGACACCCCCGGCAGCAAGGCGTTCGTCGCGTCCTTCACCAAGAAATACAACAAGCCGCCGGAGAATCAGGCCTGGGGCGACTACATCGCCACCAAGATCGTGGTGCAGGCGATCAACGACCTGAAGTCCGCGGAGTCGCCGAAGATCATCGAGCACTTCGAGAAGGGCGCCAAGTTCGATCTGCTGAAAACCCGGCCGGGCTACTTCCGCGCGTCCGATCACCAATTGATGCACGAGATGTATGCGGTGACCGCGCTGCCCGCCGACAAGATCAAGAACCAGTGGGACATCTTTTCCTCCAGCCCGGCGGTGCCCGGACCGAACGAAGACCTCGAAGTCATCGCCGCCACTGCCGAGGAGAACAGCTGCAAGTTCCCGAGCTGAGCTTCCTTCACCCTCCCCTTGAGGGGAGGGTCGCTGATGACGATGCGCAGCATCGTCATCAGCGGGGTGGGGTGATGTGTTTCGCTCCGCCTCTGCCGCTATCACCCCACCCCGACGCGCATCCGCTTCGCGGCTGCCCGTCGACCCTCCCCTCCAGGGGAGGGTGAAGAGGACCGAATCCATGTCTGCCATGCTATTGGCGCAGCAAATCCTCAACGGGCTGCTCGACGGTGTTTACTACCTGCTGATCGCGCTTGGCCTGTCGCTGATCTTCTCGCTCGGTGGCATCGTCAATCTGGCGCACGGCGCGTTTTATGCCATTGGCGCTTACCTCACGCTGGTGCTGACGCCGTATCTCGGCTTCGGCGGCACCTTCGTCGCCGCCCCCGTTGCGGTGGCGTTGTTGGGCGTCGTGATCGAGCGCACACTGTTCCGCCGGTTCTATCGCTCCGACCCGATCTTGTCGCTGCTGCTGACCTTCGGCCTCGCCATGGTCGCCGAACAGGCGCTGCGCATGATTTTTGGCGCGCCGCCATTGTCCTATTCGATTCCGCAGGCGCTGCGCGGCCAGGTAGCGATAGGCAGCTTCATCTATTCGTTCTATCGCGTGGTGCTGCTCGGCATCGCCGCCGCCTGCATCCTTGGTCTGTGGCTGCTGTTGCAGAAGACCTCGTTCGGCCGCGTGGTGCGTGCCGGCGTGCAGAACCCCGACATGGTCGGTGCGCTCGGAATCTCGTTGCAGCCCTATATGTCGGCGGTCGCCGCGCTCGGCATCGGCCTTGCGGGGCTGGCCGGCGTGCTGCTGGCGCCGATCTATTCGATCCATCCGGCCATGGGCCAGGAGATCATCACCCCGGCCTTCGTGGTCGTGGTGATCGGCGGCCTCGGCTCGTTCTGGGGCGTGGTGCTGGCGGCACTGCTGGTCGGGCTGGTCAAGGGCGTCATGGTCGGCATCGGCTATTCCGCCGCCTCCACCGCGGCGATCTATCTGTTGATGCTGCTGGTGTTGCTGTTCCGGCCACGTGGCCTGTTCGGCGAACGCATCATGCGGTTCGAGTAGGGCCGTGCTGATGTTGAAGCGTCTGCCCATTCCGCTTGTCATCGCCGCCATCGGCCTGCTGGTGCTGCCGCCGGTGCTGCTGGCGCTCGGTCTCACCATGACCTCGGCCACCGAAGTGGTGGTGTTCGCTCTGGCCTGCATGGCGCTCAACATTCTGGTCGGTCATACCGGCCTGGTATCGTTCGGCCACGGTGCATGGTTCGGCCTCGCCGCCTATGCGGCGGCGCTGATCCAGCGCAACCTGATGCCGGACTCGTTCTTCGGTCCGACGCTGCTCGGCCTTGCCATCACCGCGGTGGTCGCCGCCGCCTTCGGCTTTCTGATCCTGCGCCGGCGCGGCGTGTATTTCTCGCTGCTCACTTTGGCGCTGGCGGCGATGCTGTATAGCGTGTCGTTCCGCTGGACCGACGTCACCGGCGGCGAGAACGGGCTGGGCGGCATCACCCGCCCGGCGCTGTTCGGCCTCGATCTGGAATCGTCGACCACCTACTACTGGTTCGTTTCGGCGATCGCGCTGCTGGTGCTGGCGCTGCTGTGGAAGTTCCACAATTCCACCGTCGGCTCGGTGCTGGTGGCGATCCGCGAGAACGAGCAGCGCGCGCGCTTCCTCGGCTATCCCACCAACCGCTACAAGCTCGCCGCCTTCGTGCTGTCGACGACCATCACCGGCCTCGCCGGCATCCTGCTGCTGTACAAGAACCGCATGACGTCAGCCGATCCGATCTCGGTGGCGTTCTCCGGCGACCTGCTGGCCATGGTGGTGATCGGTGGCATGCGCAGCTTCCTCGGCCCGGCGCTGGGCGCGCTGTTCTTCATTCTCTTCCGCGAATTTCTCGGCATTTACACGGAGAACTGGCTGTTCTGGTTCGGCCTCGTCTTCGTCGCCTTCATCATCTTCTCGCCCACCGGCCTGGTAGGCATCGGCGAGCGGCTGATCGCGCCGTTCCGCAGGAAGGTGGTCGAGGACGCCGCCATGTCGGCGCGCCGGCTCGAGGCCATGCCGCTGCCGGATTTCCTGCGTCCGACTTCCGTGGTCAACGGGCCGGTGCTGGCCGCGCGCCACATCGTCAAGAGCTTCGGCGGCATCAAGGCGGTGCAGGGCGTCGATATCGCCATCGCCGACCGCACCCTGCATGCGCTGATCGGCCCCAACGGCGCCGGTAAGACCACGGCGTTCAACCTGCTGTCGGGCATGTATACGCCGGATGAGGGCGCGGTGACGCTGCTGGGCAGGCCGATCGCCGGCCGGGCCCCGGAACAAATCGCCAGCGCCGGCATCGGTCGCTCGTTCCAGATCACCAACCTGTTCCCCGCGCTCAGCGTGGCCGAGAACATCCGGCTGGCAGTGCAGGCGAGGCATCCGCGCCGCTTCGATCCCTGGACCAACGCGCTGTCCATCGCCGCGATCAATCATGAGACGGATGCGACGATCCGCTATCTCGGCCTCGCCGGCATCGAGGGCGCCGAGGCCGGCACGCTGTCCTATGGCGGGCAAAGGCTGCTCGACATGGGCGTGGCGCTGGCCACCGCGCCTCGCGTGCTGCTGCTCGACGAGCCGCTGGCCGGTCTGGCCGCCGCAGAGCGCGAGCGCATCGGCGCCATCATCAAGCGCATCTCCGCCGACCTGCCGGTGCTGCTGGTCGAGCACGACATCGATCGCGTCTTCCAACTCGCCGATCATGTTACGGTGATGAACGAAGGCCGCGTCCTGCTTGACGGGTCGGTCGAGGACGCACGCGGCAGTCCCCGGGTGCAGGAGGTTTATATCGGTTCCGGCAACACGGCGGTCGCCGCTAGGCCGCGCGAGACTGCGGCCGGCGTCAAGCCGCTGCTGACCGCCACCAACGTCGATACGTTCTATGGCAAGAGCCACATTCTCAACGACGTCAACTTCACGCTGCACGACAACGAGATCATCGCGCTGCTTGGCCGCAACGGCGCCGGCAAGTCGACGCTGCTCAAAACCCTCATCGGCATCGCGCCGGCGGCCAATGGCTCCATCGAACTCGCCGGCCACCAGTTGATCGGTCTCAGCCCGGCGGAGACAGCGCGGCTCGGCGTCGGCTATGTGCCGCAGGGCCGAGCTCTGTTCGCCGGCATGACCGTGGAGCAGAATCTCGAACTCGGCGGGCTGAAGCGGCAGACCGGCAACGGCGTGCACTGGACCCGCGAGCGCATCTACGAGTATTTCCCGCGCATCCGCGAGCGGCTCGACAGCCCGGCCGACTATCTGTCCGGCGGCGAGCAGCAGATGGTCGCGGTGGCGCGGGCGCTGTCCGGCGACGTTCGGGTGCTCCTGCTGGATGAGCCGTTCGAGGGCCTCGCGCCGGCGGTGGTCGAGCAGTTGTTCGAGACCTTCGACCAGCTGCGCAAGGAAGTCGCCATCATCATCGTCGACCATAATCTTGATCTGGCGCTGGCTTTGTCCGACACCACGGTGGCGCTGGAGCGCGGCCGTGTAATCCATCGCGGCGCCTCGGCGGATCTGCGCGACGACCTCGATCTGCGCCGCAAGGTGCTCTGGCTGTGAGAGATGACATGACTGAAAGCGAACGATACGTTGCCATTGTCGGCGTTGGCCTGATCGGCCGCGCCTGGGCGGCGATTTTTGCCCGCGCCGGCTGGACGGTACGGCTGACCGACCCGCATGGCCCGACGCTCGCCGCCGGGCCGGCCCTGATCCGCGACGAGTTGCAGGCGCTGGCGCGCCACGGCCTGGCCGACGACCCCGATGGTGCCGCGGCGCGGATCAGCGTCGCTGCAACGCTGGCGGACGCGCTCAAGGGCGTGGCCTTCGTGCAGGAAAACGGGCCGGAGAACATCGATCAGAAGATCGCCATCTTCGCCGAACTCGATCGTCTCGCGCCTGCCGATGCCGTGCTGGCGTCGTCGACCTCGGCCATCGTTGCATCGCGGTTCACTGAAATGCTGGCGGGGCGTGCGCGCTGCCTGGTCGGCCACCCCGTCAATCCGCCGCACCTGGTGCCGGTGGTCGAGATCTGCGGCGCGCCGTGGACATCGTCGGACAGCATCGCACGTGCCCGCGCGGTCTATCAGGAGATCGGCCAGGTGCCGGTGACGGTCAACAAGGAGATTAACGGTTTCATCCTCAACCGCCTGCAGGGCGCGCTGCTGGCCGAAGCCTTCCGGCTGGTCGGCGAGGGTTATGTCTCGGCAGAGGATCTCGACCATACAGTGAAAGATGGCCTCGGCTTGCGCTGGTCGTTCCTCGGGCCGCTGGAGACCATCGAGCTCAATGCGCCCGGCGGCATTCCGGACTACTGCGCGCGCTACACCGGCTTCTACAAGGAACTGGCAGCTACCGCGGCCGGCCCGGAGGTCTATGAGAGTCCGAACGTCGACCGCGTCATCGCCGCCTGGCCGCACCAGCCGACGCAGGAACGTATCGCGAAGCTGACGATCGAGCGCAACGAACGCCTCGCCGCGCTGGCCGCGCACAAGAAGAAGCAGAAATGAGCGCGCCGCGGCGCGCGGATTTACCTCTCGCCGCTTGCGGGGAGAGGTCGACTGGCGAAGCCAGTCGGGTGAGAGGGGCTCACAACAAATGAGATCGTAGAGACTCCCTCACCCCGACCCTCTCCCCGCAAGCGGGGAGAGGGAGCAGATCAAGCTACACCGGATAAACTGCAAGCAAGAAAGAGAGCACCACCATGGTCCGTAAAGTCATCATCACCTGCGCCGTCACCGGCGCGATCCACACGCCGTCGATGTCCAAGGCGCTGCCGGTGACGCCGCAGGAAATCGCCGATGCCGCGGTGGATGCCGCCGAGGCCGGCGCAGCCATCGTGCATCTGCATGCGCGCAATCCGAAGACTGGCCAGCCTGACCAGAGTCCGGAGGCGTTCGCGCCGTTCCTCAAGGTCATCAAGCAGCGCACCAATGCGGTGATCAACCTGACCACCGGCGGGGCGCCGACCATGACGGTGGACGAACGCGTGCGTCCCGCCGCGGTCTACAAGCCGGAGGTGGCGTCGCTGAACATGGGCTCGATGAACTTTGCGTTCTTCGGCATGCTCAACCGCTTCAACAAGTTCGAGCACGATTGGGAACTGAAGCACCTGCAGAACAAGGACATCGTGTTCCGCAACACCTTCCAGGACATCGAATATGTGCTGACGACCCTGTCCGGGTCAGGCACGCGCTTCGAGTTCGAATGCTACGACACCGCGCATCTCTACAACCTGAAATACTTCCTCGATCAGGGGCTGGTGAAGGCACCGCTGTTCATCCAGACGGTGTTCGGGTTGCAGGGCGGCACCGGCGCACATCCGGAAGACGTGCTGCACATGAAGCGCACCGCCGACCGGCTGTTCGGCGACCAGTATGTCTGGTCGGTGCTCGGCGCCGGCCGCAACCAGCTGCCGATCGCGGCGATGGCCGTGGCGATGGGTGGCAACGTCCGCGTTGGCCTCGAGGACTCGCTGTGGGCGGCGCCGGGCCGCATGGCGTCGTCCAATGCAGAGCAGGTCACGCTTGCCCGCAAGATCATCGAAGGTCTCGGTCTCGAAGTGGCCAGCCCGGACGAGGCCCGCGAGATGCTCGACCTCAAGGGCGGCGACAAGCTGGAGGTCTAGCTGCTGACGCGGCGCGCATCCGGGCCATGTCCCGGATGCGCTTCCCGCGCGGGGATCGGCGTGGCATGGTCGCGACCTTGCGACACCCGAGCCCTCGAAAGTGACCGTCTGCGATGCCGAATGACCTGAACTCCACACGGCCGCAGCTGCGCGTGGCCGTCGCCGGCCTCGGCGCCATCGGCACCAAGGTGGTGGAGGCGCTGGACCGCGGCATCGACGGCATGGTGCTGGTCGCCGTCGCCGTACGGAATCCTGCCAAGCATCGGACGTTTATCGAGGGCCTTACGAGCAAGCCGGCGCTGCTGCCCATCGAGGGCCTCGCCGACGTGGCCGACATGGTGATCGAATGCGCGCCGAGCAGCCTGCTGCGGGCCATCGTCGCGCCGTTCGTGCGGGCCGGCAAGACCGCGATGGTGCTGAGCGCCGGCGCGCTGATGGAGAACGAGGACCTGATCGCGCTGGCGAAGGCGCATGGCGGCCAGATCGTGGTGCCGACCGGGGCGCTGATCGGCCTCGACGCGGTGACCGCTGCCGCGGAAGGCCAGATCCACTCGGTCCGCATGGTGACGCGCAAGCCGGTGCGCGGCTTGGCCGGCGCGCCCTACATCGTCGCCAACAATATCGACATCGAGAGCATCACCGAGCCGCTGAAGATCTTCGACGGCACTGCGCGCGAGGCGGCGAAGGGCTTCCCGGCCAATCTCAACGTCGCCGTGGCGCTGTCGCTGGCCGGCATCGGCGCCGATCGCACCACGCTGCAGATCTGGGCCGATCCGGCGCTGACCCGCAACGTGCACCGCGTCGAGGTCGCCGCGGACTCCGCCAGTTTTTCCATGACCATCGAGAACATCCCCTCGGAAAATCCCAAGACCGGCCGCATCACCGCGCTGTCGGCCATTGCCTGGCTGCGCAAGCAGCGCGCCGCGCTGCGCGTCGGAACCTGACGCGCGCGCCGGTTGGCAGCGCCCTGATCCTGTGTTCAAACACCCGCGTGATCGCGGTTCGTCGCCGAAAGAGATTTGAAGCCCATGAGCAACATCAATCCCGATCCGTTCACCACGCGCCCGGAGATCGAAGGCACCTTCGGCGTCGTCACCTCGACGCACTGGATCGCCACGGCGGTCGGTATGGCGACGCTGGAGAAGGGCGGCAATGCCTTCGACGCCGGCGTCGCCGCGGCCTTCACCCTGCAGGTGGTGGAGCCACATCTCAACGGCCCCGGCGGCGACGTGCCGATCATCGTTCATGACATGAAGCGCGGCCGCACCGAGGTGATTTGCGGGCAGGGGCCGGCGCCAGCCGGCGCCACCATTGCGCATTACCGCGACCAGGGCCTCGACATGGTGCCCGGCACCGGCCTGCTTGCGGCCTGCGTGCCCGGCACCTTCGAATCCTGGATGCTGCTGCTGCGCGATTACGGCACGCTGCGCCTGCGTGACGTGCTGGAGCCGGCAATCGCTTACGCGCGCGACGGCTATCCGCTGGTGGAGCGCGCCGCGGCGACCATCGCCACGGTGCAGGAGCTGTTCCGCACGCACTGGCCGACCTCGGCGGCGGTGTATCTGCCCGACAACAAAGTGCCGGTGCCCGGTACTTTGTTCACCAATCCGGCGCTGGCCGCCACCTATCAGCGCATCCTCGACGAGGCGGAAAGCGCGGGCTCCGACCGCGATGCGCAGATCGAGCGGGCCCGCGCCGCATGGTCGCGCGGCTTCGTTGCCGAGGCCATCGATCGCTTCTGCCGGACTCAGGAGGTGATGGATGTCACCGGCTCCAGGCACAAGGGCGTGCTGACCGCCGACGACATGGCGCGCTGGCTGCCGACCATCGAGGCGCCGCTGACCTATGATTACGGCCGCTATACCGTGTGCAAGCCGGGCGTCTGGAGCCAGGGCCCGGTGATGCTGCAGCAGCTGGCGCTGCTCAAGGGGTTTGAACTCGACGGACTCGACCCCGCCGGTCCGGAATTCATCCATCTGCAGATCGAGGCCGCGAAGCTCGCCTATGCCGACCGCGAAAAGTTCTACGGCGATCCGGATTTCACGGAGATCCCGATCGCGGTGCTGCTGTCCGACGAATATAACGACGCGCGCCGCAAGCTGATCACCGACCGGGCATCGCTGGAATTCCGGCCGGGGTCGGTGGAAGGCTTTGGTGCGCTGGTCGCGCAGCGCACGCAAGCGGGTGGCCGCGAGGCGGTCGGCGCCATGGGCGCTGGCGAGCCGACCGTCGGCCGCTTCGGCGAAGTGCGCGGCGACACCGTGCATTTCGATATCATTGACAAGGACGGCAATATGATTTCCGCCACGCCATCCGGCGGCTGGCTGCAGTCGTCGCCGGTGATCCCGGAGCTTGGCTTCGGCCTCGGCAGCCGCGCCCAGATGTTCTGGCTGCAGGAAGGCCATCCCGCCGCACTGGCGCCCGGCAAGCGGCCGCGTACGACGCTGAGCCCGACCATGGCGCTGCGCGATGGCGAGCCCTACATGGCCTGGGGTTCGCCGGGTGGCGACCAGCAGGACCAGTGGAATACGCAGTTCTTCCTGCGCCACGTGCATGCCAAAATGAACCTGCAGGAAGCCATCGACGCGCCGGCCTGGCACTCCGAACATTTCCCGATCTCGTTCTGGCCGCGCACCTCGCGGCCCGGCGTGCTGGTGCTGGAAAACCGCGTGCCGGCGGCGACCATCGCAGCACTCATGGCCAAGGGGCATGTTGTCGAGACCGGACCGGACTGGTCGGAAGGCCGTCTCACCGCCGCCTCCAAGATCGGCCGCCGCCGCCGCGCCGCCGCCAACCCGCGCGGCATGCAGGGCTATGCCGCGGGACGCTGACGCCGACATGGACGACCATTGACAATCCGTTGTGCTTTGGTCGCCAACAGTATCCCATTCGCTCTTATATTCCGGGGACATCGAGCGACGTCGGAGAATCAGGGTGAACAAGGTGGCCACCAGGTCCCAGGGCCGACCCAGATCAATCGAGACGGAGCAGGTCATTCTGGAAGCCGCCTACCGCATCATGGCGACCAGCGGACTCGCGGCTGCCAGCATCGACGCGGTGGCGCGCGACTCCGGCGCTTCCAAGATGACGATCTACAAGTGGTGGCCGTCCCGCGAGGCTCTGCTGATCGACGCGTTCCTGCGGCAGGCCGCGTCCATGATCCCGTTGCACGACAAGGGCGATGCGCTGTCGTGCATTAGGGCGCACGCCGCAGCCTACGTTGCGGCGCTGAATAGCGATTTCGGCAGGGTGCAGCTCGCGGTCATCGCCGAATGTATCGCCGGAACCGGTTCGGCAAAGCCATTCGCCGAGCGCTATCTCGCGATCCGCAGAAAAGCCGCCGTCGCGATCATTCGATCCGGACAGAAGCAGGGAAGCATTCGCGCTTCAGGACCCGCCGGCGATCTGTATGACCGAATCTACGGGACGCTGTTCTATCAATATGTGTTCGGGCTGCGCCGCCTCACCGGCCCATACGCGGACCGGCTCGTGACCTCGGTGCTGTCAACGACTTAGCAGCGATCGGTCGTGGCGCCGGTCATTGCGGGCGTGCGCGCCGGAACCATGCCCATGTCTGCCGCGTCACGGCGCGGTAGCCCGGGCCGCTGTGAACGATACGTCCGGCGACGATCTCGTTCAGTTTCGGCAGCGCATGGAACGGCACCGAGGGGTAGGCATGGTGCTCGACGTGGAATGGCATGTTCCAGGCGAACCACTTCACCACTTCGCCGGTGTAGGTCGTCCGCGTATTCTCGTAGGCACTGCGCGTGTGTTCGCAGCCGGTGTGCTCGGCGTAAAGATACGGGCGCAGGAACAGTTGCCCGAGGAACAGCGGAATGAGCCAGCTCCACAACAGCACCGCGGTCGACAGCGCGACCGAGGCGATCAGGAGAAGGAGATAGACGAGGACATAGGCGCGCGCTTCCAGCACGATCATCGCGCGCTTGTTCTCTGGAATCCACGGCGCCACGGCCTGCCCGGTGAAGGCGCGGCGGAACAGCAGGACGATCCGGTTGGTCAACTGCACGATGCCGGTATAGGCGATGGCAAGCCGCGCGTCGGAGGACGGGATCGTCGCGGTGACGAGTTCGGGGTCGCGCTGCGGGTCCTGGGTGTAGCGATGGTGATCCCAGTGAAACAGCGCATAGCCGTCATAGGGAAGCACGATCATCAGCGACGACAGATGGCCGAGCCCCAGGTTCAAATGCCGTGACCTGAAGACCGTGTTGTGGGCGGCTTCATGCACCGCCATGAACAGGAAGGCGACCAGATAGCCCTGCACGAACATCAGCGGGACCGCCGGCAACACGCCGTATCGTGCCGTGATCTGCCAGATCAGGGCACCAACCAGCGCGATTGCGCCATAGTGGGTGATCGACCGGATCAGGCCCGGCATGTTCGAACGCGCCGAAAGCTCCTTCAACTGAACCGGTGTCAGCGCACGTCCAGCTATGCTCCGATCAGCGTCCAACGCCATTGTCATCTGCGGGTCTCCTGGTTGCCGTCCTTGGCAAGAAATGCCGCCACCGTCGCATTGATAAAGGCGCGGTCGGCGGGGATGAGGGCGGGGTTGCCGGCACGATGTCCGTAGTCGGAGGGGATGGGCACGAGTTCGGCGGAGCACGCATTGACCAGCAGCGGCAGTTCGTCCTCGTTGTCCCGGACCTGAAAATAGCTGTCGGTCCGGCTCGGCATCAGCAGGACCCGCGCAGCAATCGCCGCCAACGCGTCGGCCAGATTGCCGCCGAACTGATCGCAACGGCTGATATCGCCGCTCTGCCAGGTCCGGATCTGAGCGAGCAGGTCGTTGGCATCGCGCCGGGAAAAGGCGACGTCCCAGGACCGGGTGAGGAAATCCTCGAGAGAGGTGAAGCCCAGTGTCCGCCACAACGCGTCGCGATAGAAGGCGTGCGACATGGCCCAGCCGGCATAGACGCGGCCCATCGCCCGCAGCCCGACGGACGGCGTCGACACGAAGCGCCCATCGACAAAGGCCGGGTCGGCCGTCAACGCAGCCTTGACCCCCTCCAGGAATACGAAGTTGAACGGCGAGCAGCGCGCGCTGCCGCAGACGATCGCAGCCCGCTCGACCATGTCCGGATAGCGAGTCGCCCAGTGATAGGCCTGCATGGCCCCCATCGACCAGCCGTAAACCAGCGCGATTTTGGCTATCCCAAAACGTTCGGTCAGCAGTCGGTGCTGGACCGCGACGGCGTCGTAGTAGCTGACGTCCGGATACGAACCGTCCGCAAAGGCCTGCGCCGCATTCGAAGGAGACGACGACAGGCCGTTGCCGAACAGGTTCGGGATGACGACGAAATAGCGATCCGGATCGAGGGCGCCGCCGGAATGGACCAGCCACTCGGTGTCGTAGTGCTGGGCACCGAACGACGTGGGATAGACGATGACATTGTCCCTGGCGGCGTTCAGGCGTCCATAGGTCCTGTAGGCCAGCCGCATGTTCGGAAACACCCGGCCGCCCTGCAGGACGACATCGCCGGCGTCAAACAGCTCGTAGTCCAACGTCATGCGAACAGCTCCCTGCGCTGCGCAGAGGTTTCGCGCGCGATCTTAATAAGTGGACGAATCGTACAGTAATATGCGGGCCTGCCAACGCCAAATTTTCAGCAGATGGCGCGGGACCGGGCGCCGTCAGCAGTCATACGCCGAGCGGCCCGATGTGTCGGAACAAGAGGCAGATTCCATCCAGCTCAGTTCACGAGGCTGGTCTGGCGGATTTCGGCGAGGAATTCCTTGGCGAGGCGCGAGAGCGGCTCGGCTTCCGACCACAGCACATAGGCGATGCAGGGGATTGCGGGCGCGAACGGCCGCACCACGAGGTTCGGACCGGCGCTCTGCCGTGCCGACATCGGATCGACAACGGCCACACCGACGCCTGCGGCGGCGAGCATGCAGGCCGTGTTGCAGTAGCGCACCTCGACGGTGGGCCGAAACGGCGCGCCGGCCTGCGCAAAGTTCTCGCGCACGGCGGCGCCCAGCCGTGTTCCTCCTTCCAGTCCGATGAAGGACAGGCCGGCAAGATCGGACGCAGAAATCGTCGTCTGATCGGCCAGGTGATGGTCCTGCGGCATCACGCAGACCATTTCGCCGACATGCAGAACTTCGCGGGCAATGCCCGGATGTTGCGACAGACCGAGCGCGAAACCGAGCTCGGCGGTTCCGTCCAGCACGCCGTCGATGATTCCCTCGTAGCGGCGGACGTCGAACGACACCCGCGTGTGCGGCCGGCGCTGCAGGAAGCCCGACAGCGCCGGCGAGATGATGCCATAGGCCAGCGGCGGTGTCGCAACGATCGACAGGCGTGCGGAACGCGCTTCCCTGAAATCACGCACACGATTTTCAAGTTTCGCATGCAGCGCGAAGATGGCGTCGCTCTCCTTGTAGAGTGCCATTGCTTCGGCGGTCGGCAGCAGGCGGTTGTTGGCGCGCTCGAACAAGGCGAACCCTGCCTGGGCTTCCATGGCCTTCAGCGCGTTGCTGATGGCGGGCTGCGACAGCGCCAACTCGTCAGCAGCCGCCACCGTCGTGCGGTGTCGGATGACCGCACGCAGGATTTCCAGTTGACGTAGGTTCATATCATCACCGGTTATTGTCTCCGCCAAAATATCATAGCACGAACGATTGCATTTGACGTCGCATCTGCCTGTAATCACTGTGTATTCGTGCGCTGTTGGAGTGGGCATGTCTTGCCTGTCGATGCAGCAGTGCGCCCAGATTGGAGGCAGCGTTGTCCCGTATTTTCCGCGCCGCGGCCGCCCAGATGGGCCCGACGCAACAAGCCGACTCGCGCGAGCACACGCTCGGCCGCATGATCGTGCTGCTTGAGACGGCGGCTGCGCAGGGCGCAACCCTCGTGGTGTTTCCCGAGCTCGCATTCACCACCTTCTTTCCGCGCTGGCTGCTCGCGGGCGAAGCGCTGGATCGCTATTATGAGCGCGGCATGCCGAATGCGGCCGTGCAGCCCTTGTTCGATCGGGCGCGCGCGCTGGGCGTCGGTTTCTCCGTCGGCTATGCCGAGCTCACAGCCGATGGTCAGCGTTTTAATTGCGCGATCCTCGTCGATCGACAGGGCGAGGTGTTTGGCCGCTATCGCAAGGTCCATCTGCCGGGCTCGGTGGAGCCGCGTGAAGGGGCGCGATACCAGCAGCTCGAAAAGCGATATTTCGACTATGGCGACCTTGGCTTCCCCGCTTTTCGCGCAGGCCCCGACTGGTGCGACGCCATCATGGGCATGATGATCTGCAACGATCGGCGCTGGCCCGAATCCTGGCGCGCGCTGGGCCTGCAGGGCGTCGAACTGGTCTGCGTCGGCTACAATTCCGCGGCCTACGATCCCAATGGCGGCGTCACCGAGGATGCCGCGCTGCGAACCTTCCATTCGACGCTGGTGGCGCAGGCCAACGCCTACATGAACGCCACCTGGGCGATCGCCGTCGCAAAGGCCGGCGACGAGGATGGCTCCGGCCTGATCGGCGGCTCCTGCATCGTCGATCCGAATGGACGGATCGTCGCCGAGGCGAAGACGCTGGCGGACGAGGTGATTGTCGCCGACATCGACCTCGACCTCTGCCGTCAGGGCAAGGACAAGATGTTCAACTTCGCCGCACACCGGCGGCCGGAGCATTATGCTGTCATCACCGAGCGCGCCGGTGTGGTCGAACCGCCGCTGCGTCAACACCTCGACGCGGCGGCGCCTGCATCGCCGGGGGCGAAGGAACTTACATGACGCGCATCGCAGTCGCACTCGGACTGGCTGGCTTCGTCGCTGTCGCCTCGGCGCAGGCCGCCGAGCTTCCGGATTCGATCAGGCAAGCCGGCGTATTGCGACTGACCATCAATGCGACCTACGCCCCGATGGCCTATCGCGATCCTGCCACCAACGAACTGGTCGGACTCGATGTCGATCTGGCCCGGGAGATCGCCAGGCGCCTTGGCGTCAAGATTGTCTGGAGCGAAACGCCGTTTGCCGAGTTGATCCCGTCGCTGGCGACCAAGCGCGCCGATTTTATCATCAGCGGCATCACCGACCGCGCTTCGCGCCGCGAGACCGCCGACTTCATCGACTATCTCACCACCGGTCCGCAGTTCTTCGTGATGACGGAGAGTGCGCCCAAGCGGGCCATCGAGCTGTGCGGCCAGAAGGTTGGAACCACGCGCAGCACCAGCTTCCCGGCCGAGATCGAGAAATGGAGCAAGGCAAACTGCGAAGCCGCCGGCAAGCCGGCCGTCCAGTATGTCCCCGGTGAAAACAGCATCGACGTGCGCAACCAGCTCAAGCAGGGTCGCATCGATGCGGCAGTGCAGGGCAGCGAGACCTTGCCCTATGCCCAGCAGCAGGAAGTCGAGAAGTATCGCGTTGTCGGCGAGCCGTTTTCCAGCGGCTACCAGGGCATCATGTTCCGCAAGGACGACGCGGCGCTGCGCGAGGTCGTGACCGAAACGCTTGCGGCCATGATCTCCGATGGTGCCTACAAGATTATTCTCGAGAAATGGGGCTTGGGCATGCATGCGGTTGCAAAGCCGATGATGAACGCGGCCATACAATGAGCGCAACCGAGCGGCTTGCCGAAGGATTTCCTGATCTCTCGATGGTCAGGGCGGCCAGTCGGCCGCACTGGATCCGCTGGTTCACCGCCTTCGCCATTGTCGCGGCGCTGGCGGCAATCGGTCGTGCCTTCGCCTACGGCCAGATCGAATGGTCCTATGTCGGGCGGTTCCTGACGGTGCCCGTCATCCTGCATGGCATCGCCAACACCATGCTGATGGCGGTGCTTGCGATGGCGCTCGGCATCGCGCTGGGCGTGGTCGTGGCGATCATGCGGCTGTCGCCGAACCCGGTGCTGAAGTCGGTCGCGGCGGGCTACACTTGGCTGTTCCGCGGCACGCCGCTGATCCTGCAGCTGCTGCTGTGGTTCAATCTCGCGCTGGTGTTCCCGACCATCGGCATTCCCGGCCTGTGGTCGGTGCGGGCGGTCGACGTGATGACGCCGTTCCTGTCCGCGCTGCTTGGTCTCGGCATCAATCAGGGCGCCTATACGTCGGAAGTGATGAGGGCCGGCATTCTCTCGGTCGATATCGGACAGCATGAGGCTGCGCAGGCGATCGGCATGGGGCGGCTGCAGACGCTGCGCCGGGTCATCCTGCCGCAGGCCATGCGGGTGGTGACGCCTCCGCTCAGTAACGAATTCATCGGCATGGTCAAAGCGACGTCGCTGGCGTCGGTCATCCAGTATCCGGAACTGCTGCACAGCGCCGAGAACATCTATTATGCAAACTCGCGCGTCATCGAACTGCTGATCGTCGCCGGCCTCTGGTATCTGCTCGTGGTGTCGATCCTGACGCCGTTGCAAATGCTTGTCGAGCGCCGCTTTTCTCGCGGCACCTTGCAGGTGGTGCGATGACCCGCCCGCTGGTCGCGATCCGCTCGATCAACAAGAACTTCGGCGCATTCCAGGCGCTGAGTCGGGTGTCGCTCGATGTTCATGCCGGCGAAGTGGTGTGCCTGATCGGTGCATCCGGTTCCGGCAAGACGACGCTGCTGCGCTGCGTCAACCAGCTCACATCGTTCGACAGCGGCGGGATCTGGCTGGACGGCGAATTGCTGGGGGTGCGGGAGGAGCGCGGGCGGTTGCACCGCCTGTCCGAGCGACAGGTCGCGCAACAGCGCCTGAAGACTGGAATGGTCTTCCAGCGCTTCAACCTGTTCCCGCACCGTACAGCGCTGGAAAACATCATCGAAGGTCCCGTGCATGTGCAGGGCCGCAAGCCGGCGGAGGCGGAGGCGGAAGCGATGGAGCTGCTGCGACGGGTCGGCCTGACGGCCAAGGCCGATGCCTATCCGGCGGAATTGTCGGGCGGCCAGCAACAACGGGTGGCGATTGCGCGGGCGCTCGCCATGAAGCCGATGCTGATGCTGTTCGACGAACCAACCAGCGCGCTCGATCCGGAGCTGGTTGGCGAAGTGCTCGCCGTCATGAAGGAGCTGGCGCGCAGCGGCATGACCATGATGGTGGTGACGCACGAGTTGGGCTTTGCACGCGAGGTCGCGGACCGGGTGGTCTATATGGATCAGGGCGCCATCGTGGAATCCGGTCTGACGTCGGAGGTCCTCGGCGGCGCGCGCGAGGCGCGCACCCAGGCCTTTCTGTCTGCAGTGATTCGATAAAACGGCGGTTTGCTTTCCGAACACGCAACAAGGAGCCACGATGAAGATTTTGATAGCCTCCGCGCTCGCCTGCTGCTTCGCCGGCGCGGTTCTCGCGGCAGAGCTGCCGCCCGACATCGTCAAGGCCGGCAGCATCAAGGTTGCCATCGTGCCGAACTATCCGCCGATGGAGTTCAAGGATCCGGCCACCAACGCGCTGACGGGCTTCGACGTCGACCTCGGCGAGGCGCTGGGCCGCAAGCTCGGCATCAAGATCGCGTGGCAGGAAACCAGCTTCGACCAGATGATGCCGGCGATCTCGACGGGGCGCGTCGACGCGATCCTGTCGGGCATGACCGACATCGCCTCCCGGCAGGATAGCGCGACTTTCGTCGACTATCTACGCAACGGCCCGCTGTTCTTCGTGCAGAACTCCCGCGCCGCTGAGTTCAAGGACCAGGCAGCTCTTTGCGGCAAGAAGGTTGGTGCCTCCAGGCGCACCAACATGCCGAAGATGATCGAGATCTGGAGCAATGCGAATTGCGCTGCCAGCCCCATCGTCTTCGTCGGCACCGAGGGCTCGGCCGACGCCAGGACACAGCTGCGCCAGGGCCGCATCGATGCGGCCGTGCAGGGCGGCGAGACACTGCCCTACATCATGGACCTCGAACCCGGCGTCTACCTGCCGGTCGGCGGCGTTTTCGCGACCCAATTCACCGGCCTTGCTCTGCCGGTCAAAGAGAAGGGCCTGCAGCAGGCGGTGGTGGAGGCACTTGACGGACTGATCGCCGACGGCTCCTACAAAGCGTTGCTGGTGAAGTGGAAACTGACCGACTACGGCATGGAAAAGGCCTTGATCAATGCAGGACAGTAAAGCACTGGCGGGCATCCCGCTGATCCCCGCCAACACCGCAGCGCCGGCGCCGCAATTTCCGTGGCCCAAGCCGTTCTCCTCGGCGATGTTCCTGTCGTTCGATGTCGATGCTGAGAGCGCCTGGACGGCCAAGGACGCGGCGCATGCCGAGCGTCTGGTCACCATGAGCTATGGTGGCTATGAGGCGCGCGTCGGCACACCGAAGCTGCTGGAGCTGCTGGAGCAGCTCGACCTCAAGGCGACGTTTTTCATCACTGGCTGGGCGGTCGACGCACATCCGGCAATGGCGGAATCGATCCTCAAGGCCGGCCATGAGATCGGCCACCACGGCTATCACCATTTGCTGGTCGACCCAGGCGATCCGGTCGACGAGGAGCTTGATCGTGGCTTCGAGGCTATCAAGCGTCATCTCGGCGTGGTTCCGAAGGGTTATCGCGCGCCCGTCGGGGAATTCACCGAAGCGCTGCGCGTGGCGCTCGTGCGTAAGGGCATCGTCTACACCTCGTCGTTTCGCGATGACGTGCGGCCCTATCGCCACTGTCTGGCTGACGGCCGGCCCGGCACCATCGAACTGCCGGTGACCTCGAGCTACGATGACTGGATGCACGGGTTGTCCAACCGTTTCAGCCCGCGCTCGATCTTCCCGAAGGAGCATGTGCTGTCCATGTGGAAGGATGATCTCGACGAGACCCGCGACTGGGGCGCGATGGTCACCACGGTGCTGCACCCGCAGGTCAGCGGCCGGCCGATGCGGCTTCGCCTGCTGCGCGAATTTCTGCTCTATGCGAAATCCTGTCCGGATCTCTGGATCGCGACCGGCGAGGCGATTGCTGCGAATTACCGGCTTCATGAGGCGGGCGGCAGTTCCGCCGCGGCTGAATGAGCACGATCGCCATTTTCGGCAGCTATGTGCTGTCACGCAAGGATGGCGCGCAGGACGTGCTGCGCGACCGCTGGATCTTGCTGGAAGGCAGCCGCATCGCTGCGGTCACGCAGACGCGGCCGCAGGCTGGCGAGGTGTTCGACCGGCCCGGCCGTTTCATCCTGCCTGGCCTGTTGAACCTGCACAACCACTGCTACAGCGAAGCCATCGCGCGCAGCCATACCGAAGACGGCAATGGTCGCCGCAACAACCAGAGCATCATCTACACGGTGCTGCTACCGCTGAGCAAACGCGGCGCGGAAATTCTGTCGCCCCTGGAGCGACTGGCGATCGCCCGGCTTGGCGTGCTGCAATTGCTGAAGGGCGGCGTCACCACGGTGATGGATTCGTTCCGCAATACCATCCCCGAAATGTTCGACGCCGCCGCCGAGATGGGTATCCGCTTCTACGGCGCGCCTTATCTGTTCTCGACGGCCGATGCCCGGCTCGGCGCCGACGGCGTGATGACCTACACCGGCAACGATGGCGAAGCCGATCTCGACAGTTGGAATGCGTTGTATCAGCGCTGGAACGGGCAGGCCGACGGACGCATCAAGCTCGCCATGAGCCCGCACGCCACCGACACTTGCGGCCCGGAGCTGTTCAAGGCCTGCGCGACGCGCGCGCGCGAACTCGGCGTGCCCATCACCACCCATCTGGCCCAGAGCGCCGCCGAGGTGGCGCTGATCGGCCAGCGCTACGATGGCCGGACGCCGGCGGAGTATCTTGACTGGCTGGGCGTGCTCGCGCCGGACCTGATGGCTGCGCATTGCATCGCAAGTTCAGACAGCGATCTGGGACTGATGGCGGCGCGCGGCGCCACGGTATTGAACTGTCCCCGGGTGTTTGCGCGCAGCGGTGTGACCGCGGCGTTCGGCCGCTTTGCGTCGCATGGCGTCCGCACCGTGGTGGGCACCGACGGCTACAATCAGGATTTTCTCGGCGAACTGAACGCCGCCTCGCTGATCTCGAAACTGTCGTCGGGCAAAGCCGATGTCGCCAACGGGCCGGAACTGATCGAAGCCGTGACCGCGACAGCCGCTGGCGTGATCGGACGGCCTGACCTCGGCGTGCTCGCGCCGGGCGCCACCGCCGATCTCACGGTTGTCGATATGAGTCACCCGCATCTGCAGCCGCTGTTCGATCCGCGCCGTGGCCTGATCGCTCTGGCCAACCGCGCCAATATCGACCAGGTCATCGTCGACGGCCGCATCCTGATCGATGCCGGCCGTTCGACGCAGCACGACGAAGCCGCGATCGTGGCGGCGGGGACCGCGGCGGTGGGCAAGATCTGGGATCTGCCGGAAGCCCAGGCCGCCTTCAATGGCTGATGCGCTTGACGCTTGCGCCATAGGCGAAACGGGGCATTTGTCAGCCATTTGAGAAAGGGGAAATTGTCATCAGCGAAGCCTGCGTTCCGCCGCCGGCGCCCGGCTGAGACTCTGCCGAATGTGTGGCGGCGATCGATTGAACTCGTCGCGTAAAGTGGGCGCTCAAAGGCTGTGAGCCAGAATGTCCTGGCTGCACGATCAGGTCGAACCTGTATTTGAGCTTGTTGAGTTGGATTGACTTCCGCTCGCGGCGTGTTGGTGGCAGGATTGCATTCAGCCAGGTGCAGTCCGTTCGCGGAGGGCAGGTTCGGGGCCAAGATCAGCGGGGTAGACCATTGGCAAGCAAGGTTAGGGAACTCTACACGGCCGCCGCTGCGCAGGCAGACGAAGAGAAGCCGGTCGATGCGACTCCGCGGTCTGCATTGCCGCGCCGTCTTCTTGGTCGGACGCGGCTCGAGGTTTCGGTGCTCGGCTTCGGCACCGCGCCGCTTGGCGACCTCTATGCGCAGCTGGACGACGACACGGCCATCGATACGGTACACGTCGCGCTCGATCGGGGCATCAATCTGCTCGATACGTCTCCCTTTATGGCAACGGTCTTGCCGAACATCGTTGCGGCACCGCGCTCCGGCGCGTGCCGCGCCAGAACATCGTCGTATGTACCAAGGTCGGTCGCTGGATGGATCCGTTCACCGGGCGCGGCGACGGTTCCGGCTATGTCGGCGGGCTGCCGCACCGGGCCGTGGTCGACTATTCCTATGACGGCACCATGCGATCGGTGGAACAGTCGCTGTTGCGGCTGGGTACAGATCGCCTCGATTTGTTGTTGATCCACGACGTCGACGTCTGGACCCATGGCCGCGACGCCATCGAGGCGCGGTTTCGGGAGGCGATGGCCGGGGCCTATGTGGCGCTGGACCGGCTGCGCGGCGAGGGCGTTGTCGCCGGAATCGGCATCGGCGTGAACGAGGCCGAGATGTGCGTGCGTTTCGCGCAGGCCGGATCCTTCGATACCATGTTGCTGGCCGGGCGCTATTCGCTGCTAGAGCAGCCGGCGCTGGCAGAATTCCTGCCGCTGGCGCAGCAGCAAGGCATCGGCGTGCTGCTCGGCGGCGTGTTCAATTCGGGTATTCTGGCGACCGGCGCGGTCAGCGGCGCCAAGTACAATTACCGGGATGCGCCTCCCGATATCCTGGCGAAGGTGGCGCGGATCGACAGCGTCTGCGCGGCGCATGGCGTTGCCCTGCCCACCGCGGCATTGCATTTTGCCCTGGGGCATCCGGCGGTGGCCAGCGTCGTACTGGGCGCCCAGAGCCCGCAAGAGGTCGAGCGCAATGTGGACGCGCTGTCGCGCACGGTGCCGACTGCGCTGTGGGCCGATCTGAAGGCCGAGCGCCTGCTGGATGCGGCAGCGCCGGTTCCGTCATCGGTCGCCGATTGATGCGCATCGATGCGCATCACCATGTCTGGACGCTGGATCGTGGCGACTATGGCTGGCTGACGCCGGCGCTGGCGCCGATCCATCGCGACTTCTCGCTGTCGGACCTCGCGCCGCATCTCGGCGCCGCGAATATCGAAGGCTCGATCCTAGTGCAGGCCGCGCCGACCGAGGCGGAAACCATGTTCCTGCTCGACATCGCGGCAAGGGCGACGGAGGTGCGAGGCGTGGTCGGCTGGACGGATTTCGACGCGCCCGACGCCAGCGCGCGCATCGATGCGCTCGCCGCGCACCGGCTTCTGGTCGGGTTGCGGCCGATGGTGCAGGACATGGCCGACGACGACTGGCTGCTGCGTCCGGCGCTGGCGCCGCTGCTGGCGGCCATGGCACGGAACGGCCTGGTGTTCGACGCACTGGTGCTGCCGCGCCATTTGCCGCGTCTGCTGCGGCTGGTCGACGATCACCCGGCCACGCAATTCGTGCTCGACCATTGCGGCAAGCCCCGGCTTGCAAGCGGCGAGACGGCAGATTGGTATCGCGATATCGCGTCGCTCGCCGAACGCCCCAACATCGTCTGCAAGCTGTCGGGCCTCGTGACCGAGGCCGCACCGGACTGGCAGATCGCGGATCTGCGCAACGCGGTGGATCATGTCGTCGCGTGCTTCGGGCTCTCTCGCCTGCTGTGGGGCAGCGACTGGCCCGTGGTCAATCTGGCCGGTGGCTACGAAAAATGGCTCGCCGCCGCCGAAGCTCTGCTGGCCGATCTGTCAGCCGATGAAAAGGCCGCCGTCTTCGGCGGCAACGCGGCGCGCATCTATCTTGCGCACCGGGGACGGAGATGTTGAAGCGCGTCGGTGACGGGCTCGCGGGGGCGGGCTGGCCGTCCGCCTTGCTTGTGATCTATCATCGACCGTCACTCAATCGGTAGGAGTTCTGATGGCGGGCGGGATATCCATTCATGCGGTCGATGTCGCGAGCGGGCAACCCGCGCAAGGCCTGCGCGTCGAGATCTGGCAAGTTGGGCCGGCGCGTGCCCTGATTGCCGACGGCCGGCTCGGTGCCGTCGGCACGCTCGATCACCCGGTCACCACAGGGATTGGAATCGAAGCCGGCGAATACGAGGTGCTGTTTCACCTCGGTGAATTCTTTGCCGATAGCGAGGGCGCAGGCTTTCTGACGGTGGTGCCGTTCCGGTTCAGGATCGTGAACGTGGATGAGCATTTCCATCTGCCGATCAAGTTCACGCGCTGGGGCTTTGCACTGTTTCGCGGCGCCTGAGGCGGATCAGTTCGTCAGCCGCTTCGACAGGCCGGTGACGCGCTCCATGACGGCGATGAGCGCAACCGTGGCAATGATCAGCACGCTGGATAGCGCCGCGATGGTGACGTCGAGCTTGCCCTCGAGGTCCTGCCACATGCGGATAGGCAGCATGTCGGTGGCCGCGTCGCGCAGGAACAGCGACACAGGCACATTGTCGAACGACGACATAAAGGCGATGAACGCGCCGGCGATGATGCCCGGACGGATCAGCGGCAGCACGATGCGCCGGAAGGTGTAGGACCGGCTAGCACCGAGCGCCGCCGAGCTTTCCAGCAGTGCCGGCTCGAGCTGGGCCAGCGCCGCCACTGTGTTGCGCACCACATAGGGCACGCAGACCACGGTATGGCCGATCACCAGGGTCAGCAGCGACACCTGCATGCCGACCCGTGAAAACAGCATAAGCGCTGCGAGACCGAAGGCCAGTGCCGGCAGCACCAGCGGCGACATGAACAACGAGTCGAGCAGTCGTGTCGACAGGGTCGGCGAGCGCGCAATGGCCAATGCGGCGCCGACGCCGAGCACGATGGACAGGCCGGTCGCCCACAGCGCCACCACAAAGCTGTTGCGCGCGGCGAAATGCAACTGCCAGGCATTCCACAATTCGACGTACCAGCGGCCGGAATAGCCGGGCGGAGGAAATTTGAGCGAGAAGCCGCTGGTGAACGACACGATCAGCACGACCAGCGATGGCGCGATGATGATCACCAGCCCGATCAGCGCGATCGCCGTCATGACCACTTCGAAGCTGATGGCTTCCCAGGTGCGCTTGCGGCCGCTCATGATCAGGCTCCGCCGTAGCCGCGAGACAATCGGCCCAGCATGTTGAAGAGGGTGACGACGGCGAGCACCGCCAGCAGGAAGATGATCGAGATGGCCGAGGCGAACGGCCAGTTCTGCAAGGTCGAGGCCTGCTGGTACAGGTACATCGGCATGAAGAGCATCTGTCCGCCGCCGATCAGCGACTGGGTGATGAAGGCGGTGATGGCGGCCGCATAGGTCAGCGTGCAGCCGGCGATGATGCCGGGCAGCGACAGCGGCAGAATGACCTTGCGGAAGGTGCGCCAACTGCCGGCGCCGAGCGAGCACGAGGCGTCCTCGAGATTCATGTCGATGCGGCCGAGCGCGGTGATCAGCGGCAGCGTCATCAGCGGCATCTGCACCTGGGCCAGCGCGACCACCACGCCGAACTGGGTGTACAGCAGCCGCAGCGGCGTATCGATGGCGCCCATCGACTGCAGCGTCGCATTGACGATGCCCTGGCGGCCGAGGATCACGATCCAGGCAAAGGTGCGCACCACTACGCTGGTCAGGAGCGGCAGCAGCACGATGAGGATGATCAGCGTCTGCATGCGCGAGCCGACGCGGTGATACAGCCAGGCAAGCGGGAAACCGAGCACCAGGCAGAGCGCCGTCACTTCGGCACCGAGGAGGAGCGTGGAGCCGAGCACGCCGAGGCTGAAGGGGTCGGTGAGGAAATGGACGTACTGGCCGATACCCCAGAGGGTACCGGCCGTGTCGTTGTGCAGGGACAGCACGAACAGCTGCACCAGCGGCGCCACGAAGAACACCAGGAAGAACAGGGCCAATGGAGCGGCCAGCCCGATCCCGTAGGATGTCACGTCGCGCGGTGCCGATGCAGCGGTCATCGTCGCCTCAGATCTTGATTTCGCGGTTGAAGCGTTCGATCCAGGCCGAGCGCTGCTCGTTGATCTTCTTCCAGTCCTGGAACACGAACTTCTTCTTCAACTCCTCGGTGTCCCTGGCCAGCACGCGGGCGATCTCGCCGCCCATCGGCACCTTGGCATTGGTCGGCACGATCAGGTACGGCGAGTTCATCAAGGTGGTCTGCACCTCCGGTGACAGCGACGCCTCGATCAGCTTGAAGGCGAGCTCCTTGTTGGGCGAGTTCTTGACGATATGAATGGTGGTCTTGAAGGCGATGGCGCCTTCCTTGGGCGCCACGAATTCCACCGGCACGCCGCGCGCCTTGAGGATCTGGATGGCGTTGAAATTGCCGGGCG
Source organism: Rhodopseudomonas sp. P2A-2r (assembly GCF_026015985.1). GTDB lineage: Bacteria > Pseudomonadota > Alphaproteobacteria > Rhizobiales > Xanthobacteraceae > Tardiphaga. The sequence continues at coordinate 2,296,889 of NZ_CP110389.1, forward strand.
AGATGTCGACCTGGCCCTGCTGGAACAGGGTAGCGAGCGCGCCGGGATTGGCGGCGACCGCGGCGAGATTGGGCTTCAGCGCTTCCAGCGCCTTGAAGCCGGGATCGATATTGGCTTCCGAGCCGCCGTGCATGCGGGCCACCTCGACCAGCCATCCGGTGCCGAGCGTGGAATTGAGGTTGGTGATGCCGACGCGGCCTTTGAATTCCGGATTCCACAGGTCGGCCCAGGAGGTCGGTGGCTTCTTGATGGTCTCGGGATTGTAGGTCAGGCCCACCACCTGGAAGAACGGCGCCGGCCCCATCGGCTCCTGCGCCTCGGCGATCAGGTCCTTGTAGTACGCGCTCTTCTCTACGGGATAGGGCTCGGCGAGATCCTGGCCGATCGCCACCAGCGCCGGGCCGGGATCGTGCAGCATCACGTCGATCGGCGGATTGGCGCGCGCCGCGTTGATCTTGGCGATCTGGTCGACGGACAGCATCGGGTCGAGCACTATGGCCGCGTCGGCATTGGCCTTGCGGAACGCCGGTACCAGCACCGCCTTGTGGGCTTCCTCCCAGCTACCGGTGAAGGTGGCGAACACCAGCGGGCGCGCCTGGGCGTAGCTCAGCCCGGGAAACGCCTTCATGGCGCCAAGGGTCAATGCGGTGGTGAGAAGGCTTCTGCGACTGATCATTAAATGAGGCTCCGGTTGAAAGCTGACGTGGCGCTAAAGGGAGGCGGGAAACACATTGGCGAGGGCGGGGGCGAGCGGAGCCACGCGTACCGCGACGCCGCTCTCCAGCAGGCGCGTCTCGCCGAAACGCGCCTGGGAAACTTTCACGCCCGAGCCGTCGGCGGTGGTGATCTCATGGACGACCGTGGTGCCGAGCGGCAGCGCCATGCCGACCACGCCGGCGAAGCCCGACGTGTCGGTGACGAACTGCAGATGCTCCGGCCGGATGCAGACGGTGACGCGGCCACCCTCGGCAATCCCCTTCGCGGCCGGCCGGGCGATGATCTCGGCGCCGGCGTCGAGCCGCACCTTGGCGCCGGTCGGGTCCATTGCGATCAGCGTGCCGGGCATGCGGTTGGTGGAGCCGACGAAGGTGTTGACGAACAGCGTCTGCGGCCGGTCGTAGACATCCGATGGGGAGCCGAACTGTTCGAGATGCCCCTGGCTCAGCACGGCCACGCGGTCGGCCATGGACAGCGCTTCCTCCTGGTCGTGGGTGACGATCACGGTGGTAATGCCCGACACCCGCTGCAACCGCTTGACCTCGATCTGCATGTCGAGCCGCAGGTTCTTGTCGAGGGCGGCGAACGGCTCGTCCAGCAGCAGGATCGACGGCTTGATGGCCAGCGCGCGGGCCAGCGCCACGCGCTGCTGCTGGCCGCCGGACAGCTGCCGCGGCAGCCGCTCGCCCATGGACGAGAGCTGCACCAGATCGAGCAGGCGCTGCGCCTCGCTGCGCTGGGTCGCCTTGTCGACGTTGCGCGCGGCGAGGCCATAGGCGACGTTCTCGGCAATGGTCAGGTGCGGAAACAGCGCATAGTTCTGAAACACGATGCCGACCGCGCGGCGGTTGGGCGGCAGGCGATCGACGATGTCGTCGCCGATGATGATGCGGCCCTGGCTCTGGGCGATGAAGCCGGCGACGATGCGCAAAAGCGTGGTCTTGCCGCAACCGGATGGTCCCAGCAGCGCGATGATCTCGCCGCCTTTCACGTCGAGGTTGATGTTTTCCACCGCGATCGCGCCGCCTGCATAACGATGCGTGACGGCATCGATGACCAGCGAACGACCGCCCTTCGGCTCAGGCATGCACGGCTCCTTGCTTTGCCTATTTGCAAAGCAAGTTCCGTGCCTTTGGCCGGTCCTCTCCGGCGGGACATTCGTTGCCGGTCCGATCGGGAGCGGCCACGTAACAGCTCGCAGTCGCCGGGGCAGGGGTGCGGAGCAAGAGCCTCCAGCCCCGGCGACCGGCCGCCTCACGCCGATTGCTTGCGATATTCTGCCGGAGTGAGGTTCATGTGGCGACGGAACACCCGATTGAGGTGGCTCTGATCCGAAAAGCCGCAGAGCAGTGCGATTTCCTTGAGCGCCAGCCGATCCTTGCTCAGGTACTGGCATGCGCGCGCCACCTTGCAGCCCAGGACATAGGCATGCGGCCGCACGCCGTAATGCACGCTGAATTTGCGTGCGAACTGCACCGGCGTGCAGTTGCAGATGTTGGCCAATTCCTCCAGCGTGATATTTCTGGCGATGTGATGCTCGATATAGTCCTCTATCATGCGGGCATGGGCTGGCCTGAAGCGGCCCTGGGCGGAGGGCATTTTGAAGCGCACGGACGCATATTTCCGCAGGATGTGCACGCTGGCCTGAAGTGCCAGCGCATCGTAGCACAGCCGACCGCCCGGACCGCCCTCGGCAACTTCCTGGACCATCTGATCGCTGATCCAGGTCAGGATGGGATCTTCGGCGCGGAGCAGGTCGTGGAGTTCGATGGCCTGCGCGTCGCGGTCGAAGGCCTCGCTCGCCGTCTTGGTCATCAGGGCCGGCGAGATGTAGAAATGGCTGACCTCGACGTCATGTCCCCATCGCCAGTTCGAAGCTTCCGCGCGGGTCAGCAGCGTGCTGGCGCCACGGCCGACGTCGTCGCGTTTCCAGGAACCGGTGACGCGGCGGTTCATCGATGTCGTCCCGGTCCTGTAGACGACGACGAGAAAGTTCTCGGAAGGTGGAATCCAGATATCAGATGGCGCATAGCGGAACACCCGCAATCGAAAATCGGGCTTTCCCACCGCAAGGCTGTCCAGCATCAGTTCACCGGGAGCATAGCGGGGCAGCTCCTCGACCGTGATGTATTGGCCCATCGCACAGTCTCCTCCGTGCAACTCTGTGGCGCGGTTGAGCGCTTCTGTTGTCATTGGCCTAACGGCAGACCGGTAGAATAGACCGCTTCTGGCTTTTGCCAAGCAGACTCTGGCGCCGTTGATGTCGCCGCGCATCGTTCAAAGGATTGTTGGTTTCTTTCAAGCGCGCGATGACGTCTGCCCCATAACCTCCTGCGCGCTGCGCGAAATTCGCGGGCGAGCAGGTGGACTGCGCGGCCCGTTTGAAAGCTCGCGACCAGCCTGTTGCGATGCAGCGTCACCCGATCGTGAGGCGGGTGACGACGGCTGACCGCGGCCCACACATATCGAGGACGTGCAAAGAACGGAGGAAACAAATGACGGAAGCTGCGACCACATCCAATGGAAGCAACGGCGCCCACCCGACGGAAAAGCGTGACGCAGTCGTGATCGGGGCCGGCGTCGCCGGGCTGTATCAGCTGTATCGCCTGCGCGAACAGGGATTGAATGTCACAGCGATCGACGCGGCGTCGGGTGTGGGTGGGACGTGGTACTGGAATCGCTATCCGGGCGCACGGTTCGATTCCGAAAGTTATATCTATCAGTATCTGTTTTCCGAAGAACTCTACACGGGATGGAGCTGGAGCGAGAAGTTTCCGGGCCAGCCGGAGATCGAACGCTGGCTGAACTATGTGGCCGATCGTCTCGATCTGCGTCGCGACATCCAGTTCGGCACCACGGTCAAAAGTGCGCATTTCAATGAAGCCACGCAGCGCTGGCTCGTCACCACCGACAAGGGGCGGGGGATCGACACGCAGTTTCTGGTGGCCTGCTGCGGTATGCTGTCGGCTCCTTACGTGTCGTTTCCCGGCCAGGAGGCGTTCAAGGGACAGCTGTTTCACACCGCGCGTTGGCCGGAACAGCCGATCGATTTCGCCGGCAAGCGGGTCGCGGTCATCGGCAACGGCGCAACCGGCATTCAGGTCGTTCAGTCCATCGCCGGCGAGGTCGGTCACCTCAAGGTATTCGTTCGCACGCCGCAATACGTCATTCCGATGAAGAATCCAAAATACGGTGCGGCGGAGGCCGCCGCCTACAAGGCCAAGTTCGCACACCTCACGGCGCGGTTGCCGCACACCTTCACCGGATTCGAATATGACTTCGAGCAGGCCTGGGCCGACCTGACGCCGCCCCAGCGCCGTGCGGTGCTGGAGGATTGCTGGAACGACGGCTCGCTGAAGCTGTGGCTGTCGTCCTTCGCGGAGATGTTCTTCGACGAGGAGGTCAATGCCGAAATCTCCGAATTCGTGCGCCAGAAGATGCGCGAGCGGCTCAAGGATCCGAAACTGTGCGACCTGCTGATTCCGTCCGACTACGGTTTCGGGACGCACCGCGTTCCGCTGGAGCAGAACTATCTCGAAGCCTTCCATCGCTCCAATGTCGAGATCGTCAGCGTCAAAGGCAATCCGATCGACTGCGTGACGGAAACCGGCATCAGGACCGCGGACGGCACGGTGCACGACGTGGATATCATCGTTCTCGCCACCGGATTCGACGCTGGCACGGGAGCGCTGACGCGAATCGATATCAGGGGCCGTGGCGGGCGATCGTTGAAGGACGACTGGAGCCGGGATATCCGCACCACCATGGGCCTGCAGATTCACGGCTATCCCAACCTGTTCACCACGGCGGTGCCGCTGGCACCCTCGGCCGCGCTCTGCAACATGACCACCTGCCTGCAGCAGCAGGTCGAATGGATCGATGCCTGCATCGCCTATATGCGCCGCAAAAGCCTCAACGTCGTCGAGCCCACAAAGGAGACGGAAGACGGCTGGGTCGCCCATCATGACGAGACCGCCAACGCCACGCTGATTGCCAAGACCAGCTCCTGGTATCTGGGCTCGAATATTCCGGGCAAGCCGCGCCGCCTGCTGTCTTATTGTGGCGGTGTCGGCGTCTACCGGGAAAAGTGCGACGAGGTGGCGGCCAACGACTACCGGGGATTTGCGATGCAATAGGCGAAGTGCAGCAAGGTTGACAAAAAGACAAACAGACAGGGAGGAAGACCATGAGCGAGAACTTCAGTTTTGCCGCCGATGCCGTGCTTGAAGGTGTCGTGTCATCGACGCCACGCGTCCCCGGCGTGGTCGCGATGGTGACGGACCGTCATCGCAACATCTATGAAGGTGCCGCCGGCAAGCGCCGGCTCGATCAGCCGGCCGACATGACGACCGACAGCGTCTTCGCCATCTTTTCCACCACCAAGGCGATCACCGGCACCGCCGTCCTGCAACTGGTCGAGGACGGCAAGCTCGATCTCGACGCGCCCGCCACGCGCTACGTGCCCGAGATCGGCAAGCTGCAGGTCATCGACGGCTTCGACGCCGCAGGCGAGCCGGTGCTGCGCGCGCCGAAGCGCGAGATCACGACCCGCATGCTGATGGTTCACACGGCAGGTCTCAGCTATGACTTCACCAACCGAACCTATCTCCGGCTGGCACAGGAGAAGGGCCAGCCCAGCGTCATCACCGCGTCGAAGGCCTGCCTGATGACGCCACTGCTGTTCGATCCCGGTGATCGCTGGGAATACGGCACCAACCTGGACTGGTGCGGTCAGATCGTCGAGGCGATCGCCGGCCGCCGGCTCGGCGAGGTCTTCAAGACGCGGATCTTCGAGCCGTTGGGCATTGCCGACATGACGTTCGAACTCACGGATCCGTTGCGGCGCCGGCTGGCCGGTGTTCACGCGCGCAACGCCGATGGCTCGCTGACGCCGATGGATTTCGAACTGCCGGCCGATTCCGAGGTGCATATGGGCGGCCACGGCCTCTACGGCACGGTCGGCGACTACATGCGCTTTATACGCATGTGGTTGAACGACGGCGCGGGCGAGCACGGCCGCGTGCTGAAGGCCGACACCGTGCGCATGGCCGAGAAGAACCACCTCGGCAGCCACAAGGTCACCGCCATCACCGGCGCCAATCCTGCTTTGTGCAACGACGCGGAATTCTTCCCCGGCCAGTCGAAATCCTGGGCCCTGAGTTTCATGGTCAATGACGAGGAGGCGCCCACCGGCCGGCCCGCCGGCGCGCTTGGCTGGGCCGGGCTGGCCAACCTGTTCTACTGGATCGACCGGCGCAACGGCTTCGGCGGCTTCTGGGCCACCCAGATCCTTCCCTTCGGCGATCCGACCTCGTTCATCGGCTACATGAATTTCGAGACGGCATTCTACCAGAGCCTGCGGCAGCGCATGGCCGGATAGGGTTCGATGAACCGACACTGAAACGCCTGCGCGGCGCAACGGGTCTCGTTGACGAACGAGGCCGGTTGCGACGCATGCCCATCCGACGGCGCCGCGGCGATGAGATCCGCGCCGGGTGTGCAGCAGCGCGCTTCTGCTTGTCCGAACAGTGTGGGGCCACTTTGAAAACGACTCGGTTATCCCATTGTTTTTCCTAGACCCGCGATTTTGAAAACGACTCGATTTTGACTTTGAGAACGACTCGATCGCCCCGGTTTTCGCTTTGAAAACGACTCGATCTCGCAAGTGGCTGAAAGAGTGGCGCTATTTGCGCAGATTTTTTCGCAAAAGTAGTGCCGTTTCGACTTTTTCCACGGGCGCGCTTCCGCGAGCCGGCCGCGATGAACGGCCCGCTCGCGGGTAGGTTCTGACACCCAGATCACGACAAGTGATAATGCTGCTTGGGACGCCTGTTGGCGCCTGATTGGATCAAGGCCGTCCGCGTCATAAATGCAGGTCCGCAGCAGACGAAAGGCGGCGAAGATGTTCGACTACCGACCCCGACTGGCTGCAGCAGGTCTGGTGTCATTCGGCCTGCAATATTTGAACACGATGACGTAATTGCGGTCAGCGCTCGTGGCACGAAAGATCCGTTAGCATCGAGCCCTCGCAATCAACCGATTCGGAGGAACCGTCATGAAGCAATACGTCGGTCTGGATGTCTCGCAAAGAGAAACCGCAGTGTGCGTGGTCAGCGAAACTGGCCAATTAATCTTCGAGGGAAAGGCTAAGTCAGACCCCGGCGCTCTGACTGACCTGCTTCGTAAACATGCGCCACTGGCGGAGCGCATTGGTTTTGAGACCGGCGCGATGTCAAGCTGGCTTTGGCACGAACTTCGTAGGGTCGATCTACCTGTCGTTTGCATCGATGCGCGGCATGCACACGCGGCACTGTCGGTACGTATGAACAAGAGTGATCAAAATGACGCTCGAGGTCTTGCCGAACTGGTACGGGTCGGTTGGTATCGAGAAGTGAAAGTTAAGAGCGAGGAAAGTCAAAAGGTCCGCGCGATACTCGTCGCGCGATCCCGACTCGTATCCATGCGCCGGGACATTGAGAACCAAGTCCGCAGTCTGATCAAGGAATATGGATTGCTATTCCCTCGCGCCATCGGCCAGCAGTTCCGCAATCAGGTCAGCGAGCTACTCGGCAACGATCACCAGCTTCTCAGCGTGACCGCGCCGCTCCTGTCGATTCATGAGCATATCTGTCAGCAGCAGAGCAAGTTTGACGATGAGGTCCGCCGATTGGCGAAGTCAGACGAGACGACGCGGCGCCTGATGACAGTTCCAGGCGTCGGAGTGGTGACGGCCCTCACGTTCCGCCATACGATCGACGATCCGTCCCGCTTCCGATCGGCCTCTACGGTCGGCGCCTATCTCGGCCTTACGCCTCGGCGCAACCAATCTGGAGAAACCGATACGAGCGGCAAGATATCGCGATGGGGCGACCGTCTTCTCCGAACCTACCTGTTCGAGGCGGCGACTGTCCTGCTTTATCGGACCAAAAAATGGTCCTCCCTCAAGGTCTGGGGAATGAAGCTCGCAAAGCGGATAGGTATGAAGAAGGCGAAGGTCGCTATTGCCAGAAAGATCGCCGTCATCCTTCACTGCATTTGGGTGGATGGCACCTCATTCGACTGGGGCCATGCAACCCCGGCCTAAAGGCATCCTGAAGTTTCTGGCCTGGTCCGCCGGGCTGGCGATGTCCCGCTGGGACGGTGGTCGCGGTGACCTCGGTCAATCGGCTGGTGGCGGCTTGTCCGTACTCCGCTGTACACGTTGAGGCACCCGCCCCGGACATCATCATGAGGCGCCTGGCGACCTCGGAAAGGACCATGACCCTGGCGATGGCATCAAAGCTACCGCGCTAAGATTGTTCGGCAAACGAAAATCCAACGCTGACCGGCTATCGTATCGCCGGCCGCTCTCGCCCCATCTCCACAACCCCATCCAGTTTCGATGGGGCGACTGCTACCGCTTTGCTGAGCGCGGCCATACGGGTGCTTGACAACAGCCCGCAATTAAAGGGCCGATTGACAGTGAAACGATGTCTTGGGGGCGCATCCGATCAGCGTGGCGACTGGTGCGCCCAATCGCGGTCCAGCACAATTTCCGTCGGGCATCCCCATCCGTCCCAGGGCCGCTTGATCTGCGGATAGAGCTTCTGGACGTATCCCTTGTGCCAGTTGACGCGCTTCAATGTCGCCAACACCGAATACAAGCTAGGCGGCTCGAACGTGATGAAGAATCCCAGCGACATTCTGCTGTAGACGTCGATGCAGACGGTGAGGTAGGGCCGCCCGAGGAGCAGCAGCAGCCTGTTGTCGAGCACGTGCACGTCCATCCACAGGCCGCTCATGGCGGATACTGTTGAAAAAGTCGAAAATCGATCGACCTAGAAAATCTCGTCAAGACTCTCGTTCGATCTGATCTGTCGCTGCATATTGCTCCAGCCGATCCTCGGCGGCCCGTGATCGATTTTACGAGATTCAACGTGGTCCCTCAGGTTAATATGAGCAAGGCTCACCAGTGAGGCTAGGAAAATCCGACCCGGAGCACAAAACGACTTTTTCAACAGTATCGGCGCAAAGCGGCCTATCGCAGGTGGCCCCCCAAACCGGCCAAATGTGATCGTTAAAGCGCCACTGCGCCGGGGCGCGGCCCGCACGAGCGTGACCCTGAGCGCTGAAAGTCCGTCAGCAGACCTTGTGTGGAACTAAGCCTGCACAGCGTTAAGTGAATTATGTCGAAAACGTCCAGGCGAAATTCCGACGCCTCGGGTGAAGAATCGATTGAAGTATCCTGGATCCGCGAAACCGAGGGATGCTCCGATCTCAGCGATGGTCTCCTCCGAGTAGAGCAGCTTTCGTTTGGCTTCCGTCAGCACCCGATCATTGATCAAAGCAAGTGAGGACTTGCCAGTCACCTCCCGGCAGCAAGAATTCAGCCGCGCCGTCGTGACCCCGAGCTTGCGAGCCAATGTCGCCAACGGCGGATGATTGCGATAGACCTCCTCCACCAGCTCACGGAACCGGATGACGGTATCGACATCGCGCGCGCCTGAGACGTGCGGCTGATGATGTTGCCCGTGCAGCCGTCCAATCGCAACTGCGATGAGTTGCAGATACGCCTTGATCGAGGCGCCACGGCCGGGGGCCGCCCAGACGAATTCACGCTGCAGGGACACGAATAGCTTGCGGAGATCGATCTCCTCGCCTAGCTGGCTGTGCAGAAAGCGCGCGGGTTTGAGGAAGCCGTTGAGCAGCTCGGGGTCTTCCCGGAAAACGTTCCGCAGGAACGACGATGCGACCGTGATCACGTAGCCGTTGGTGTCGCGCTTGAAGCGAAATCCGTGGACGGTGAGGGCGGGCACGACGATCAGGCTCTTCGGCGACAGATCCCAATCCTCGCGCTCGACTTCGATCGTGCCTCCGCCCTTGTCGAGAATCAGTATCTGGTGGTGGTTCGGATGGGTGTGGGTGCGGATCGTCCAACCGTGGCGACTGCTCCTGGTGCGGATCGGCTCGATGTGCAGAAACGTCGGTTCAATGTCTGACTTGAGCTCTTCGTACAGAAAATAGTGCGGAATCATATGATGTAGACCCGTTCACGTCGCGAGCGTGCGCTGCAACACCGTCGTCGTTTCGTTGGAAAGTACAATCATTTATCGGGATCGTCCATTGCTCCAGTCCCTCCGGCGATCAAATGATGCCACTCAAGAAGTGCCTGACTGTAGTACTGCGGGCGACAAATTCAGGGAGGACGAGCGATGCTGAATGACATGCGGCGCACGTGCGACGTGTTGGTCATCGGATCGGGCGCAGGCGGACTGTCGACTGCGATCACCGCGAAGAAAGCTGGCCTCGACGTCGTGATCATCGAAAAGGAGGAATTCTTCGGCGGAACAACCGCGTTTTCCGGCGGCGTTCTCTGGGTACCGGGAAATCATTATGCCCGCGACGCCGGAATTGAGGATAGCCGAGACGCCGCCATCACCTATCTTCGAAACGAGACCGGCAACTTTTACGGCGAGAAAGCGATCGACGCATTCCTGGATCAAGGTCCCCGCATGCTCGACTTTTTCGAGCGCGAGACCGAAGCAAAATTCGTTCTGTCTGGATATCCGGACTATCACCCTGACGTCGCGGGAGGGGCCATGGCCGGGCGTTCGGTGACGGCCGCTGCTTTTGACGCCCGCGGCCTCGGCCATGAGATCAAGAGGCTGAGGCCGCCGCTCTCGACGATCACGTTCATCGGGATGATGTTCAATTCGTCGAACGAAGATCTCAAGCACTTTTTCCGCGCGACGCGGTCGTTCAAGTCCGCCGTCTATGTGATCAGGCGCTTGCTCAATCACCTCAGGGAGCTGGCGCTGTACGGACGCGGCGTGCAGATCACCAGCGGCAATGCGCTGGTGGCCCGCTTGGCGAAGACCGTGTTCGATTTGCAGATCCCGCTACTGACCGGTACCAGCGCGCAACAGTTGATCGTCGAGCAGGGCGCCGTCACCGGCGCTCTGGTGAAGCACGCCGATGCCGAGTTCAGGATCTCGGCCCGTCGCGCCGTTGTGCTTGCCTGTGGCGGTTTTCCGCATGATGTCGAGCGGATCACGCGCGCCTATCCGCATTTGGCCCGCGGCGGCGAACACCTTTCTCCAACACCTGCCGGCAACACCGGCGATGGCGTGGCGATGGCCGAGCAGGTCGGAGGCACATGCGACATTCGCTTTCCAAATGCCGCGTCCTGGATGCCGGTGTCGAAGGTTCCGCTGGCAGGCGGCAAGGTCGGTGTGTTCCCGCATCTGGTAGATCGCTACAAGCCCGGCGTGATCGCGGTCGATCGCAAGGGGCGACGCTTTGCCAACGAGTCGAATTCCTATCACGACACGGGGGAGGCCATGATCTCTGCCAACGAAGGCGGTACAGAAACGGCGTGCTGGTTGATTTGCGACCACGCCACGATCCGCAAATATGGTCTGGGTTACGCCAAACCGGCACCCGTTCCGATCGGAATCTATCTGCGCAATGGCTACCTGCAGTCGGCGTCGACGCTTGATCAACTCGCCGGTCTCGTCGGCATCGATGCCGCCGCGCTGGAGGCGACCGTGCGCAAATTCAACGAAGGCGCGGTTCGCGGGGAAGATCCCGAATTCGGACGAGGCTCGACGGCGTTCAACCGTTTTCTCGGCGATCCCGACAACAAGCCGAATCCGAACGTCGCCCCGATCGGCAAAGGTCCGTACTACGCGTTGAAGCTCATCATGGGCGATCTCGGCACGTTTGACGGCCTCACCACCGATACGGTCGGCCGGGTGCTGGCTTCGGACTCCAGGCCAATCCCGGGATTGTACGCGTGCGGCAACGACCGCGCGAGCATCATGGGAGGCAATTATCCCGGCGCCGGCATCACGCTCGGCCCCATCATGACGTTCGGCTACATCACCGCCAGACATATCGCCGGCAAGGAAGACGTCGCGACATATGCCTGAAGCGGCCGGGCGACGTGCCGGCCGCGGGGATCAGCCCGCTCGACCATCCAAAACAAAAATCATATGGAGGAAACAATGACCATCGACCGTCGCACATTCATTGGAGCAGGCATCGCCGCCTCGGCCATGGTTCCGTTCCGCGCGGCGCGCAGCCAGTCCGCCAAGCGGATCCGGATCGGCGTCATCACCGACATGTCCGGCGTCTATCGCGATGTCTCGGGACCGACGACCGTGGCGTGTGTGGAGCAGGCCATTGCCGAGTTCAAGGCGAGCAATCCTGGCATCGCCGTCGATGTGCTCGTCGCGGATCATCAGAACAAGGCCGATATCGGCCTAAACATCATCCGCAAGTGGTTCGACCAGGACGATGTCGATGTGATCGAGAATGTCGGCAATAGTTCGATCGCACTCGGCGCCAAGCACCTCATCGAAGGCAAGGACAAGGTTGCATTGATCACGACGGCCGGGAGTTCTGAACTGACCGGGAAGGCGTGCAGCACCAACCTCATCCATTGGGCATGGGATTCCTGGTGCCTGTCGCATTCGACGGCGACATCCGTCGTACGCACCGGTGGAAAGAAGTGGTTCTTCATCACGGCCGACTATGCCTTCGGCCATGCCGCTGAAGCTGATGCGTCCAAATTCGTCAAGTCCGCCGGCGGCACCGTGGTTGGCGCGGTGCGCTATCCGTTCGGATCTACGACCGATTTTTCGTCCTTCCTGCTGCAGGCACAATCCAGCGGAGCCGACGTCATCGGTTTTGCCAATTCCGGAAGCGAACTGATCTCCGCACTGAAGCAGGCACAGGAGTTCGGTATCGACGCCAACGGAACCCGCATGGCGGCGATGATCGGCTACATCACGGACGTCACTGCCATGGGGCTCCCCACGGCGAAGGGATTGTCGCTGACCGAGACGTTCTATTGGGACCTCAATGATCGGACGCGAGCATTCATGTCTCGCGTCAAACCCCGTCTGGCTTCGGGCGTGTTTCCCAACATGAGTCAAGCCGGCGACTATTCCTGCGTCGCGCACTACCTCAAGGTGGTCAAGGAACTCGGCGTCGATCGGGCGAAGGCGTCGGGGCGTTCTGTCGTGGAGTTGATGAAGAAGATGCCGACGGACGACGACTGCTTCGGGCCGGGTAGCATCCGCGATGATGGTCGGAAAATCCACCCCGCCTACCTGTTCGAGGTCAAGAAACCCGAGGAGAGCAAGGCGCCCGGCGATGTCTACAAGCTGATATCGACGCTGCCTTCCGATGAGGCATTCCGTCCGCTCGCCGAGGGTGGATGCCCGTTGATCAAAGCCTGAGTGCAAACCACAACTGGATATGGGTGATCCGACATGCCGTACGACTCTCCGATCGTGGACCTGCGCACATATACGATACAACTTCGTAAGATGGCCGAGTTCATCGATGTTTTCGACAGGCTCGCGATGCCGGTCCAGTTGAAATATGTCGGGCAGCCGCTCGGCATGTATTCCAGCGCCGTGGGTCCGCTGAACCAGGTCGTCCATCTCTGGGGGTTTCTGGATATGGGGGAATTTGAACGGCGGCATGCCGAGCGCGACAAGGATCCGGACTGGCCGGCCTATCTGCGGGCGTCCGGACACCTGATTACGGCACAGGAAAACCGTTTGATCCGCAAGATCGATCTGCCGTCGTTGCGCCGCGCCTGATCACGAATTATCGCCGCCCTGCCAGAGAGAAACATCATGAGCTGGATCGACTTGAAGGATCGCGTCGCGGTCGTCACGGGCGCAGGCGGCGGCATCGGCCTGGGCATCGCCGCCGGCCTGGCTGAGGCCGGCGCGACCGTGGTGTTGCTTGATCGGGAAGAGCCATCACGCGAAACCATGGAGCACCTCGCAGGGCAGGGCCATTTCTTGCGCTGCGACGTGACGAGTGATGCCAGCGTCGACGAGGCCGCGCGAACTGTCGCTGAGCGGCTCGGAGCCCCTGCCATCCTCGTCAATAACGCCGGCACCATGCGAGCCGGGCACCTCGAAACGATGTCGCTCGACGACTGGAACGCCATCATGTCGCTCAATCTGACAGCCTATCTGCGCTGCGCGCGGGCGTTCGGGGCGGGCATGCTGAATGCGGGCAGCGGCGCCATCGTTCACGTCGCCTCGATCTCCTCCTATTCACCGCAGAGCTTCAGCGGAGCCTACAGCGTCAGCAAAGCGGCGGTGGTGATGTTGTCGCGGCAGCTTGCCGTGGAGTGGGGGCCGCGCGGCGTTCGCAGCAACGTGGTGAGCCCCGGTATGATCCAGACTCCGATGACGAAGGGGATCTACGACAGTCCCGGCGTGCGGGACGCCCGTTCGGCGATGGTTCCGCGCCGACGCATCGGACAGCCGCAGGACATAGCAGACGCAGTGGTATTCCTTGCCAGTGATCGAGCGGATTACGTCACAGGCGAGGATATCGTCATAGATGGAGGCTTCACCCGAACCATCATGAGCAGCATTCCGCGGCCGGGCTTCGAAAAGGACACAGGGATGGCGAAGGAGGGACGGTCATGACACATGAGGCGCCGGTCGCGCTGATTACAGGAGCCGGCGATGGCATCGGCTGGGCGACCGCACAAGTATTCGCTCGCAATGGATACGCCGTCGCTTTGATCGACATCGACGCCAAGAGGGTGGCGGTGAAGGCGGCCGAAATAGGCCCCAGACATGTCGGTATTGCCTGCGACGTTTCGAGCGAGGCTCAGGTCAAAGAAGCATTTGCGGAAACGCATAAGATGTTCGGGCGCTTGGATGCACTGGTCAACAACGCTGGCATCGGTAGTCCTCATCTTCCGACTTCGGAACAGACCGTCGAGAGCTTCGAGAAAGTTCTCGGCGTCCACCTCACTGGCACGTTTCTGTGCTCGCGCGAGGCCTATTCCGCGATGAAGCATCAAGGCACCGGATCCATCGTGAATGTCAGCTCTATTGCCGGGTTGTCCGGCCTGCCAAGGCGCAACGCGTATGGCGCCGCCAAAGCCGGCATCGCGATGATGACCAAGTCGATGGCTTGCGAATGGGCTGCCGATGGAATTCGCGTAAACGCTGTGGCGCCCGGCTTCGTGGCGACCGCGCTGGTGAACAAGCTGGAAGCTGACGGTTTTGTCGACGCGGCGCGAATTCGGCGTCGCATTCCCATCGCCCGGCTGGCTCGCCCCGAAGAGATCGCCGAGACGATCTATTTTCTGACATCGCCGGCAGCCAGCTATGTCACCGGTTCGGTGCTTTCGGTTGACGGCGGATGGACAGCTTTTGGCGACGCCGGTGATGCAAGCGCTCCGCCGAGACTCTAATCGCCGCTGGATGAAACTTCAGGGGCAGGTCAGCGCCGATCATGACCCCGCTGTTTGCCTAGTTCGCCAGCGAGATCAATAGGTTGGACTTCACGTAGCTAGGGGACCCGCTTCGATGCTCATTCAAACTCGCCGCCCAGATACTCCTGCGTCACCTGACGTTTAAAATCGACGCTGTGGGGTCGGTCCTTTCTCATGGCCTTCATCCTCTGAAAGCCCGGTCGTCCGGTCAAATACGGAAAGCCAACCTGTCCACCCTGGAGGGCCCACTCCAGACTAACGATTATCTTGAACGTAAATAGAAGCTAAATATCGAGCGGAGCTCCACGGAAACCTGCTCTGCGTAATTTCAACTCTGAAACTATGTGATCAACAACAACCTGCACGCGGTTCAGGCCGACGAAATCCTCGTGAATGGCCATCCAATAGCTGCGCCCGAATGACACGTTTGGAAGAATGACCTCCAACTCGTCATCCCCGACGATGGCGTAGTCAGGCAGGATACCTATTCCTCCGCTTGCGCGAACTACGGCAATTTGAGCGAGCGCCGTCGCACACTCGAATCGGCGATGGCTTCGGCTATACATTTCCGCCATGAATTTCAGTTGATCGTCGAATAATAGATCTTGCACGTATGTAACAAGAACATGATTAGAAAGCTCGGCCTTCGAAAGTGGCCTCGCATGCTGTCGAAGATAGTTTTTCGTCGCGTAGAAGTGTAACGAGTAATCCACCAGTCGCCTTACCGCAAGACGTCCTTCGCTGGGCCGATCAACCAGGATGGCTAGATCCGCTTCGCGCCTAGATAACGATAGCGCGCGCGATATCGGTACAAGCTGGATCGTGAGCATGGGATGCTTCAGCATGAGTCTAGGCAGCACCGAACAGAGAAACAGTGTCGTGAACGCATCCGGAGCAGCAATTCGCACAGTGCCAGACATTTCGGAGTCGGCACCTGAAAGAGCACATTGAGCACGAATCATTAACGATTCGATTTCTTGAGCCGGCCCCAGCAGGTTCTCGCCAGCAGCGGTCAGGACGCTGCCGGTCGGCGTTCGATCGAACAAGCGCGCACCTAAACACTTCTCAAGCATCACCATTCGCCGACCGACCGTCGAAATGTCCAGTCGCAAAGCCGTTGCCGCGGCCGACAATTGTCCAGCACGGGCGACAGCCAGAAAGACTTTGACATTGTCCCAGTCCATGCAAACTCCATTTTTTGCTCAGCAGTAGTACAAACCACACGCTGACGAATTAGCCACGGATGCTGCAAGCGTGTTCGCTGATGCAAATGTGAAAGTCCGGATCCGTCGGCAAGATTCAAGTATGAAATGAATGACGAAAGTCCGATCCAGGGTTGGGATTACGTTGCTCAGCGTCCGCTGCCCGCTTAGTCTGCCATCGTCGCGACAACTTCCTGCGTTGCCGGAAGCCACGACCTTGCCAAAGTCGTTCATGGCGGAGCAGGCGCCCCCGGTTCGCAAACGGCGCCAGTGGAGGATTTTTTATCATGGCGTGTCCGTCGTCAGGCAGGCAATCAATCAAGGCCTGTGGCGCAAAGCTCCACTATCTGCCGCCCTACAGTCCCGACTTCAATCCGATCGAGAATGCTTTTGCCAAGCTCAAATCACATATCCGGAAGTCTGCCGCGCGAACCCTCGACGCACTGGAACGGGCGACCGCTAACGCTTTGCCTCAGTTCAAACCCGACCAATGCGCGAACTTCTTTGCTCTCGCCGGATACAGATCGCATTAAGAGGAATTTGCTCTAGCTCATGCCGCAAACCTTGGACGCGTTCGGAGAATGCAAAATCCATAGGATCCCTCAGGTGCTCAAAGGCCAGTTTCGGCGAGTTCCGCGGCCCTGTCCGCGATCAATGTCGCGAGTGCTCCGACCTCGTGCGCGTTGTCGGACGCCGCCGCTCCGGATCGTGCCCGGGCGGCGACGCCTTCCAGGATTATGGCAAAGCGGAACAGGGCGAACACGACATGGGCCGTGGCGACGCCGACTGAGCGACCCGATGCGGCGTTGTAGCGGGCTCGATACTCGGCCTCGCTGGGGAGCCCGAGGGCAGCATGGTCGAGAGACATGATCCCCCCGTACCAACTCGGCAGCGTGTGCCAAGGCAGACAGGAATAGGCCGCATCGGCGAGCGGATGGCCCAAGGTCGACAATTCCCAGTCGAGCACGGCGACAATGCGCGGCTCTTCCGGATGGAACATTAGATTTCCGAGCCGGAAGTCGCCATGCGAGATCGCAGTCTCTTCTCCCTGCGGAATATTCACAGGCAGCCAGTCGATGACTCGCTCGATGGAGGGGATATCACGGGTCCGGTTTTCGGCATATTGCCGGCTCCACCGCGCGATCTGCCGTGAGAAATAGTTTCCCGGCCTGCCGTAGTCGGCAAGTCCGACGTCACTCGGCGCAACCCGGTGCAGCGCGCCCAGCGTGTCGGCCATGGCGAAATACATTGCCCGACGCTGCTCCGCCGGCACTCCCGGCAGCGAGCAGTCATGGAAAACACGGCCCTCGACCCGCTCCATCACGTAAAAGGGCGTGCCCGTAATCCTAGGATCTTCTTCATAGAGCAACGCGGTAGGCACCGGGACGCCTGTCCGGGCGAGCGCGGTCAAAACGCGATATTCCCGATCGACGGCGTGAGCCGAAGGTAAGATGTCCCCGGCTGGCTTCTTGCGCAAGACGAGGCAGCGATCGGGAAACTCGACGAAAAAGGTGGGATTGGACTGGCCGCCGCCGATTCTTTGCAGGCCCATCGGCCCCGCCAAATCCGGTAGCACCCCCTTTAGATATTTTTCGAGACGGTGAGGATCGAATTCGAACGAGGCGAAGTCGTTCGACGCCATCGACGCAGCTTGCCTTATCATGTCGGTGAGCCTGATCTCGGGATGCCACTGTACTTGGGTATCACCGGCTGGAGTGAGGCAAAACCTGCGATCTCGTAATGGAAAGGGCCCATTCCGAGCGGCTGCTCAGGGCCATGCAGGGCGAGGCGAAGGCCGAGCGGCTTGTGGCCTTGGCGGAGACCATGCAGAATGCGGTCTTGCAATGGCGTTGTTCCTGCCCTGCACGAGAACGGGGTCGCAACGGCGGCATGCCGGTCCAGACGTTCTCGTTCTGCTGAATCGTTTTTTCGATACGCTCGTCTCATATATGGCCGATCGCTTCGTCTGTCCATCTGTCTGGCGTGGGAAAAGTCACAGACATGGCATGGCCAGCTGAAGCGTCTCTGGGTCGAAACATGCAGGGAGCGCTGGCCTGTCAGCGCCCGATTTTTCCCGCAAGGAGGGCTGATCGGTGGAAGCGCACCGGACGCTCGCATGACGCGAGGACATCGGGAGCCGCGAACCGTTGCAGCAGTGATCCCCGTAGCAAGGAAGGTGGATGATGAGGCAGGCTTACATCGTTGACGCAGTCAGAACTGCGGGCGGCCGCCGGAACGGACGTCTCTCGCAGCATCATCCGGCCGATCTGGCGGGGGGATTCTGACCGCGCTCGTTGAACGCACCGATATCGCCCCGGCGGCGGTCGAAGACGTCATTAAGGGCTGCGTGAGCCAGGCGGGGGAGCAAGCGATGGCGCTAGGCCGTAACGCGGTCCTCGCGTCGTGCCTGCCCGAATCCGTGCCGGCCGTGACCATCGACCGGCAATGCGCCTCCTCGCAGCAGGCTCTTCACTTCGCCGCTCAAGCGGTGATGTAGGGAACGTAGGACATCGTGATCGCCGCGGGCGTGGAAAGCACGAGCCGGGTTCCGATGTTCTGGAATTTCGAGCTTCATGCGAAGGCCGGGCTCGGACAGGGGCCGCTGAGCAGCACGGTCGAGCAGCGCTATGCAGTAAAGGAATCCAGCCAGTTTTGCGGGGCCCAGATGGTCGCCGACAAATACGGCTTCACGCGCGACGATCTCGATGCCTCGCGTTGGGGAGCCATCGCCGCGCCAGCGCCGCCACCAAGGCCGAGGCCTTCGAGCGGGAAGTCGTGTCCATCGGGGTAATGGGCGCGGAAGGGCCTGAGTCCCACGCGATAGACGAGAGGACCTGGCATGACGCGACACTCGAGGGCGTTTCGTCCGTCAAGCGGCTCGAAGAAGGCGGCTCGATCAGCACTGCGAATGCCAGCCAGATCTGTGATGGCGCCAGCGGCGTCCTTGTCGTCAACGAGACCGCGTTGAAGGCGCACGGTCTGACGCCGATCGCTCGCATTCACAGCATGACGGTGACGGCCGGTGATCCGGCTCGAGGAGCCGATCCCTGCGACGCGGCGCGCGCTGGCGCGGGCCGGAATGCGTATCGAGGACATTGATCTCTACGACGTCAACGAGGCCTTTGCGCCGATCCCGCTCGCATGGTTGCGATCGATCACTGCCGACCCCGCCCGGCTTAACGTCAATGGCGGCGCCATCGCGCTCGGCCATACCCTCGGGGCTTCCGGAACCAAGCTGATGGCGGCCTTGATCAATGCGTGAAAGCTCGGGGCGGCCGCTACGCTTTGCAGACCATGTGCGAAGGCGGCGGCATCGCGAATGTGACCATCGTCGAGGCGCTCTGACGACCGGGAAGAGGCTGCGCGGTTGCAATCAGCCGCCGCGCAGTTCTTCGAACCGGGCGGGGTCGGGTTTTGCATGCAGGGCCACGAGCTCGACGCCGGCAACCGATATGCTGGGGTAGAGCTTGCGGATCAGCGGATCATGGCCTGGAATCAGGTGCGCGATGCTTCCGGTCAGCCTCGCGATCGACCGGAAGGCCGCTAGCGTGTCACGAACATCGATGGTGATGCCGAACGGAGCGCGTCTGATATAGTTCGAGAAGTAGACACTGGCATCGCAGGCCAACAGAAGCGGCCCGCGCCGGGTATCGACGCGCACGCCCTGCAAGCCCTCGGAGTGGCCGGGGAGCAGATGCAGGCTGATCCCTGGAAAGGGTTCTGCTGTTCCGCAATGGTGGACAACCCGTTCGGCAAAGGTCAACCGGACGATCTGGGCGACATTTTCGACATCGAAGGTATATCGCATGGCAGCCGAGCCCATGCAGGAGCCGGTCGCGTAGGCAACCTCCGCCTCCTGGACGTGGAAGCGGGCCCGGGCGAATTTGTCGATGTTTCCCGCGTGATCATAATGCAGATGGGTGAGAACGACGTCTTCAACTTCATCCGGCTCGATCCCGATGATGCGCAGCGCTTCGATCGGATCGATCTCAAGCGATTGTCCACGTTCGGCTTCGGCACGACGGCCGAAGCCCGTATCCACGATGACCGTCCGATGCTGATTGCGTAGGATCCAGATGTAGAAATCGATCGGCATCGGGCCGTCCAGCATGTCCCGACGCAAGAAATTCTCGTGGATTCGACGCCGGTCGTTCCAAGTGTAGCGGAGCGCATAGACGTCGTAGATATCCGTCTGCTCCGGGCCGGCCGGAACCCTGTCCAAATCGGGGTTCATGCGGACACCCTCCTTGCTGTACGAAGCGGCATTGCGCGAACAATCCACGGAGCGGCGTGCTGCGAGATCTCGGACCCATTGTCCGAGCCAATCTGCAAGCCGGGAAGTGCAGAACTCAGTCGTTAAATCGCGGCTTTCTCTTTTCGAAGAAGGCTGTGACGCCTTCATGGAAATAGGCGCTCGCCGCGCTTCGGCGGAAGATGGCATGCTCCGCATCGAGATGCTGAGCGATATCCTGCGAAAACGACGCGCGCAGCAACCGCTTGGTCTCGGCAAACGCTGCCATCGGCTTCGCCACGAGCTTGCCGGCGAAGACTTTTGTCCTTTCGAGAGGTCCGCGGCCGGCACGCTGTGGGTGATGAGACCCAGGCGTTCGGCACTGGCAGCGTCGATCACGTCGGCGGCGAGCGCGAAATCACATGCCGGCACGATGCTGAGACCCGCGCCAGCGGCCGCGCCATGCACCTGCGCGATCACGTGGAACGGTAGACCCAGGAGTATGCGGACGGCCTCGTGGAATGGGCCGATGATCCGGTCCGCCTCGTTCGGCGCGCTCGCCGCTCCGGCGGCCTGAAAGCCCGTCAGACCCCCTCCCGACATGAAGGCTCGCCCGGCGCCCGAGATGATCAGCGTCTTCACGCCGGACCGTTGCGACAAGCCTTTCAGCGCGTTTCGCAACTCGATCGCCAGTTCGGCGGTGATCGCGTTGCGCGTTTGCGGCTGATCGAACACCAGCCGTGCGATAGGGCCATCATCGTTGAGGCAAATAAGCCGTATGTTGGTCATCCTGCGCCCTTCTCGGTCGCGGCTGGGAGGATGGCGAGGCTCAATTACCAGAACCGATGACGCCTCTGGCGGCCAGCTCAGCGATCCTTTCAGGTTCGTACCGCAAATGCTCCAGCAGGATTTCAGCGTTGTGTTCGCCGAGTTCCGGTGAGGCGACATACGCAGGACGATCGGCACCATGAAAGCGAAGCGGACTGCTCGGGACGACGATCCGCCCGAATTTTGCATGATCGACCCATTCCAACGCGCCGCGCTGGTGCATGTGTACGTCGTTGATGACTTCTCCCAGATGCCGAACGGGTGCGGCAGGGACCTTGTGGGCCCGTAGAACCTGCGTCACCTCGGCCTTCGGCCGCTCACGGGTCCAATCCCCGACGATCGCATCGGTCAGCGTCATGTTGCGGACCCGATCGGCGGAGGTCGCAAAGCGCGCGTCTCCGGCCAGGTCCTGGCGCCCGATGGCGGCCAGCAGGCTGCGCCAATGACCGTTCGTCAATGCGATGACCGCGACGTGACCGTCGAGCGTCGGATAAACGTTGTAAGGCGCCTCGGCCATCGCACCATGGTGATTGCCGGTTCGGGGCGCTTCGCCTTCGCCATCGAACGCAAAGGCCAGGTTGGAAGCCAGCGTCGGATAGACCGCCTCCTGCATCGAGACCTCGACCAGGCGGCCGCGCCCGGTCACGCTGCGTTCGTATAGGGCGGTGGCGAGCGCTGCGTAAAGATGAACTCCGCTAATGAAGTCGGCCACAGCAGGGCCTGCCTTCACCGGCGGACCATCGGCGAAGCCGGTCACGCTCATCATGCCTGAGCAGGCCTGCACCGTAATGTCCATCGCGAGGTTGTCCCGGTCCGGTCCGGACAGGCCGAAGCCCGTGCCGGAGCCGTAGATCAGCCGGGGATTGATCTCCGAAAGGACGTCCCAGCCTACCCCTAAGCGGTCCATGACACCGGGCGCGTAGTTCTCCAGCAGAATATCGGCCGTCCGAACCAATTCCTTGAGGATCTCGATCCCCTCAGGGGACTTTAGGTTGAGGGCCAGGCCACGCTTGTTGCCGTTCAGCATCTCGAAAGGAACCGCAGCCCATTTGCTGACCTTGGCGCGGTGGCGCACCGGCTCCCCCGTGACGGGCTCGATCTTGATGACATCGGCGCCGGCCTGCGCGAGCAGGAACCCGGCATAGGGACCCAGATATACTTGGCCGAGATCGAGAACGTGTACCCCGTGTAACGGCATATTGCGGCGCTCGGTCGCATGATCAGTCATCGTCGTTACCATCCTTTTCGATAAGGCTTCGGGTGCAGGCTCAAGCGTGCCAGGGGGCCATCAAACACCGGAGAAAACGGGCAAGCGGCGTTCGGCCATCGCTTTCACGCCCTCGGTGAAATCCGCCGTCGCGAAGTGCTTTTCCTGCTCGCGACGCTCGTGCTCGGTCGCGGCGGCGACGCGGTCCGCAAGGTCCCCTCGCAGAGTCAGACGGGTCGACTGCACCGCCAAAGGTGCGGATCTTGCGATCTCCGTCGCGAGATCGAGCGCGGTGTCGCGTAAAGCATCGTCCGCGGCGAGGACGTCGAACAGACCCTGGGCGAAAGCATCCGCGCCGCTCAGCCGGTGCCCGGTATAAAACATGAGCGCCGCCTTCTGGATGCCGATGGCCCTAGGCAGCGTCACGCTTAGCCCGAATCCGGGATGAAAGCCCAGACGGTTGAAATTGGCCGAGAGCCGCGAGCTTTCGGAGCCGACGCGGAAATCGGCTGCGAGCGCGAGGCCAAGGCCGCCACCGATCGCAGCGCCCTGCACGGCCGCGACGATCGGCAGTGGGCATCGGAAGAGTCGGACGGCATGGCGATAGATGTGGTCATCGTCCGAACCGCCGTTATCAGCGGCCGGGCGTGCGAAGTTCGCTCCGGCGCAAAAGTTCTTTCCGGCCGCGCACAACAGGATCGAGCGCATCCCTTCGGCTGCCAGATGTTCGAGGGCGTCACCAATCGCCGAGATCAAGGGCGTGTCGAAGAAATTGTTCGGGGGGCGATTGATCTCGACGATCCCGACATAGTCTTTTAGGCTGACGACGATATCGTTCATAAATTCTTCCTTCACGGCCCAAGCCGGCCGTGCGGCATCGGATTCAGAAGCCCGTGAAGGCCGGGCGGCGCTTCTCGATGAAATGGGCGACCCCTCCCGGAAGTCTTCGGTCTGGCGGCAGCGCTCGATCTCGACCGCGGAAACTGCGACTGCCTGCGCGAAATCCTGTGTCCACGCCTCACGGAGCTGCCGCTTGATGATGCCGACCGCGCGGGGAGACGACAAGTTGGCGAGTTCCGACGCATAGCGCTGCACTTCGAAGCGGAAGGTCTCCGCGGGGAGGACCCGGGCGAGGCCGAGGCGGTCTGCTTCCTCGGCCAGCACGATGCGGCCGGTGAGCGCCAGGTCGGCCGCATGCATCGGACCAATCAAGCGCGGCAACAGCCAGGCGAGGCCATCTTCCGCTGCAAGCCCCCGTCTAGCGAAAGCGGTCGTCAGCTTCGCGCCCGCTGCAACGAAACGGAGGTCGCAGGCAAGCGCGATAGTGAGACCGACGCCGGCCGCCGCACCGTTGATCGCTGCGATGATGGGCTTGGGCGACGAGCGGAGATAGCCGAAGCGCCCTTCGGCGGGCGCGCCGTTCACCGGCACTGGCGAAGCCGCCACTGTTGCAGTCGCCGCTATGTCGGCACCGGCGCAGAATGCGCGCCCGGCTCCGGTCAGAACGATCGCCCTGATCTCCGCATCACCTTCCGCGACTTTAACGGCGGCAGCAACCTCGGCGCCCATGGCCGCATTCCATGCGTTCATCCGTTCGGGCCGATTGAAGGTGATGGTCGCGACGCGGTCCTCGACGCTGACGAGAATGTTCTCGTAGCGGCCGAATGGCGAGGGTCTCGTCGGTGCCGTAGCTGCGGTGTCCATGGTCGTCCCTTCAAGCATCGTTCGCTGCGTCGCGACATCATTCGCATTCACTCGGTCGGCCGCCGCTGTCCCGCCTGCTGTCCCGAAATGCGACTGGGCGGCCAAGATGCCGCAGATCGCATTCGATAGTTTTTACGCTCGGGCTTCGCTACTGGATGGGCTGAATGCCGATCCGCTTCACGATCGCCGAGATCGTCCCCAGCTCTGCCGTCACGATCTGGCTGACCTTCTCTGCATTGTCGAAGCCGGGCGTCACGCCGAGCTCGATCAAACGGCGACGGACGTCGGGCACCTGCAATACGGCTTCCATCCAATAGGCAAGGCGCTTCTGGATGTCGGCGGAAAATTTTGCCGGCCCGGCCAATCCCAGCCAGGTCTCGGCGCTGAAGCCGGTAACGGTTTCCGCGACCGTCTGGACATCGGGAATCAGAGTCGAGCGTTCTCGGCCGGTCACCGCGATGACCTTGATGTTGGGAGCGCCCAGCAGCGGCGTCACAGAGGAAAGACCAGCCACCATCGCATCGATCTGCCCGCCCCGAAGATCGGTCACGGCAGGTGCGCCTCCTCGATAGGAGACATGGCGCATTTTGAAGCCCGCACGCTCCTTCAGCATTTCACCCGCGAGGTGAGAGGCGGTCCCGAAGCCGGGCGAGCCGTAGTTTAGTTCGTCAGACCGGGAGTTCGCGAAGACGACGAATTCTGCGAGGGTCGACACCGGCACGCGACCGGTGTTCACGACCAGGACGGAGGGCAACGTCCCAAAATTTCCGATCCACTTGAAGTCGGTTGCGACGTTCCACGGCAGTCTCGCATAGACCGTCTGGGAGATCGTCATCGATCCGCTGCTCGCCAGAAGCGCATAGCCGTCCGGCTCCGCCTTCGCGACGTTATCGGCACCGAGCGTTCCACCGGCCCCGGCGCGGTTCTCGACGACCAGAGTCTGGCCGGCAAGCTTGGACATCGCCTCCGTCAGGATCCGGATCGGCGGATCCAGGGTTCCGCCGGCCGCGAAGGGAACCACGATCTTGATCGGTCGGCTGGGGTAGGAAGTCGCCAGCACAGCGGAGCACGGCACAAAGGCGCTTGCTGCGGCTCCCTGCAAGATAGCTCTGCGCGACAGGCCCATGACGTTCTCCCTGGACATCTCGTTGGAGCCGAGCCTCGGCAGCTCGACTCGCTCGTTCGCTAAGGCCGATAGCCGGTTGCCTGCATCAATGTGGTGAGCAGGCCGCCGTCGACCGGCAGGTCCACGCCGCTGATAAAGCTCGCTTCCGGACGGCTCAGCATGACGATGGCGTTTGCACTGTCCTCCGGCTGGCCCAGCCGATGGATCGGAATGGCTTCTTCCCGGCGCCGCCGCGTTTCGGGATCCGAATAGGAGCGTGCCGTCATCCCTGTCAGCGTCGGGCCCGGCGAAACGCAGTTGCAGCGAATACCGAACGGCCCCCATTCCAACGCCATTTGCTTGATGAGCGCAACGAGGGCCGCCTTGCTCGGTCCGTAGACGCCGAGGGTCGGCGTCGGGGCCTGGGCCGAGATGGATGCGGTGGCCACGATCGAGCCTCCACGCTCTTTCATATGCGGCAAGGCGGCCTGACCCAACAGCCATGTCGCGCGGGTGTTGACCATGAAGGTTCGCTCGTAATTCTCCAGGCTGAGATCCTGCAGCGTGCTCGGAATGCCGATTCCCGCATTGCTGACGATAGTGTCCAGGCCCCCGTAGCGCCCGATGGCCCGCTCGACCAGTTGCCTCGCTTCGTCAGGCTTCGCCAGATCGAGGGCCTCGGTCGCAACTTCGATTCCGGCGGGAAGCAGACGGACCGTCTCCTCCAGCGAGCCGCTGTTCAGATCCACGAGGGTCAGCCGCGGCGCGGGCTCTCCGCGGGCCTGAGCATCCCGCACGAAAGCCAAGGCTGCCGCTCTTCCGATGCCGCTCGCAGCGCCGGTGATCAAGATGTCCATCGGTATCTTTCCATGAATGTCTCTCCCTTGCAGGGCTGATCGGGCGCTTCCCCATCAAGGCCGGCAGCCCTGTTCATGCGGAGGAAGGCACTACGTGCGTAGCTCGCACAGGCTGCGAGGCATGGTATCGCCAGCCCTCTTCAAGCCTTGACAAGAGCACAGCCTCCGTCATTGAGCGGGCGAAATGCCTCTTCGGCGGGCACCGTGGAAGTCAGCTTGAAGACATCGCCCGGATAGCGGCTCTCGTCGGGACTTTTGACAGTGAACAGATAGTTCGGATGGATCTTCCGACCGTCCTGCCGGATGCGGCCGGCTCCGAAACAGTCGTCGTCGGTCGGCATCGCCTTCATGGTTTCGATCGTCTTCCGGCCTGAGGCTTTTGCCGCAGGAACGCCGATCGCCTTGACCGCTTTGAGATAATGCATGACTCCTGCGTAATCTCCGGCTTGGCTCATGTTGGGAAAGACGCCGTTAGGCACGCGCGGCTTGAGCCGCGTCATGAAGCTGCGCGTGCGCTCGTTGAGATCCCAGTAGAAGCTTTCGGTCAGCAGGAGTCCCTTGGCCTCCGGCAAGCCCATGCCGAGGATTTCAGTGATGTACCCTGAGAGAACGGCTAGTTTCATGCCGGAGGCGCCGAGCCCGAACTCCGAGGCCTGCTTGACGATGTTGATCAAGTCGCTGCCACCCCCGATGATGCCGAGAACGTCGGCCCCGCTCGACTGCGCGCGCAGGAGATAGGAAGAGAAATCTCCCGTTGCCCCTAGGGGAAAACGCACGGATCCCAACACCTTGCCGCCCGCCTGCGTCACGAAACGCCCGGTATCCGCTTCCGCCGCGTGTCCATAGGCATAGTCGGCCGTAAGGAAGAACCACTTTCTGCCGCCGGTCTTTACAGTTGAGACCGCCGTCGAATGAGTCGTGCCCCAGGAATCATGGGACCAGTGGACCCAATGCGCGCTGCAATCCTTGCCTGTGATGTTCGACGAGGCGGCCGTGGTAATGATGGAGGCTTTGTCTTTTTCTTCGAGGAGCCCACGCGAGCCCAGCACGATCGCACTGTTTCCGACGTTCTCGATGACGTCGATACCCCCTATGTCAAACCAGCGGCGGATAATGCCGAGTCCGACATCCGGCTTGTTCTGGTGATCCGCGACCAGGATTTCGACCTTGATGCCCGGGTTTTCGGACATGAATTCCATTGCGGCCTGCTGAGCGCACGCCACCGTGGTCGGGCCCGAAACGTCACTGTAGACGCCCGACATATCGGTAATTACGCCGATCCGGATTGTGTCGCGCGCTTGCGCCTGCGTCAGCCTTGCTGGCATCATCGCGATCCCCGCCAGGCCTGTCGCGAGCATCGTTCGCCTTGTGATATCCATGCTCTAATCCTCCGTCGAAAATGCGCTCACGGGAGACGTCTTATTATTGGTTATCGCCCATCCATGTGCCCGCTCGGCTGTTGCGGCGCCGCGAATGTGCGGCTTCACTCGGCCAAGCTGGCGCTCACGGCACAGGCACTATGTCAGATCCGAATTTAATATACAAGACGTTCAGTTTCATATTCAGGGTTGCTAAGAATGACGCTCAAGACCAAGGTTCGCCAGCGCGGCCGACCGCGAAGCGAGGCCGGCCGCCAGGCCATCCTGTCGACGGCAGGCAAGCTGCTCTATGAAGTCGGCCTTCAGCAGATGAGCATGGAAGAGATCGCGAAGCAGAGCGGCGTCGGAAAGGCCACTTTGTACCGGTGGTGGCCAAGCAAGACGATGATTGCCCTTGATGCGTACCTCGAGGAGATGAGGGGAAAGGTCATCGTCCCTGACACGGGATCCGCAAAAGAGGACTTCAGGCAGCAAATTCGCTCAGTCATCAAGTTCTATGCCGGAAAGGAGGGAGAGATTTTCTCGTCTTTCATCGCGGCCGCGCAAGGCGACTTGGATTTTGCAGTCTCGTTCCGAGATAAATTCCTCAATCAAAGGCGCGAGGGCGTGCGCATGATTTGGGATCGGGGCGTCAAATCCGGAGAATTCCGTGACGACGTGACCCCCGAAGTCGCGCTCGATATGATGTATGCGCTGATTGTCTATCGGCTGCTGACCGGCCGCGCGCAGCTTTCGCTGTCCCTTGCCGATGAGATTGTCGATGTCGCGATGAAGGGATTGATCCGTCGCGCTTGAGGGCCGGGAGCGGGTCGCATCCGGCGGTGAGCGGTGGCGGTCGATCAGGTCGCAGCGGGCCGTCGGGAGAAACACCATTGCCTTCTGGCGGCGCTCGATATACAAAACGGAACGTACCGTAATTAAGCGACTCGAATCTGCAGGCGCGCCGGAGTCATCCGATCGTCCGAGCGGACACAAGGTCGCCTCCGGCGAGGATGCGAGATGCCAGGCGACGCTGAAGTCCGTGCGGCCACGGAACTCCCGGACCATCCGAACTATGATGTCATCATCATCGGTGCCGGCGTATCAGGACTGTATCAGCTCTACCGCTTACGCGAATTGGGCTTGAACGTTCGGGTGTTCGAGGCGGGCTCCGATGTGGGCGGGACCTGGCATTGGAACAGATATCCCGGGGCGCGGTTCGATTCCGAAAGTTGGACTTATGGCTACTCCCGATTTCCCGGCGTTCTGGACGAGTGGAACTGGAGCGAGCATTTCGCCTCGCAGCCGGAAATCGAGCGCTATCTTCAGTTCGTCGCAGACAGGTTCGATCTCAGGCCGAACATCCAATTCGGTTGCCGTGTCACCCATGCGCATTTCAGCGAGGCATTGCGAGGATGGAGGATCGAACTCGCTGACGGAACAGTCCACAACTCCCGCTTCTTGGTGACCGCCATTGGTGTCCTGTCGGCGCCGACGCTGCCACGGATCGATGGCATCGAAAGCTTCAAGGGGCAGGCTTGCCATACGGCCCAGTGGCCGACGGAGGAGGTCTCCTTCGAAGGCAAGCGCGTCGCCGTCATCGGCACGGGCTCGACCGGTGTACAAACCATTCAGGAGGCTGCGAAGACCGCACGGCACCTAACGGTTTTCCAGCGCACGCCGAACTGGTGCGCGCCGCTTCACAATGCGAAGATCTCGGCGCCTGAGATGGCGGAGATCCGCTCCCGCTACGACGAGATCTTCGCGCGTTGTCAGGCGACACCCGGATGCTTCATCCACGGTCCCGACCCACGATCCGCGCTCGAGGTTACTCTTGAGGAGCGTGAGGCCTTTTTGAGAAGCGCTACTCGGAGCCAGGTTTTGGAATCTGGCACGGCAACTTCCGCGACATCCTCACAGATAGGGAGGCGAACGCGCTGATGTCGGATTTCGCCGCGCGCAAGATCCGCGCGCGTGTGAAGGATCCCAAGGTGGCCGAGAGGCTTATTCCGAAGAACCACGGCTTCGGCACGCGCAGGCTTCCGCTCGAGACCCACTACTACGAGGTCTACAACCAGCCCAATGTCGATCTCGTCGACCTGGGCGAGACCCCGATCGAACGCATCACTCCGACAGGTATCGTAACGAGCGCAGCCGATCATGAGTTCGACATCATCGTCTATGCGAGCGGGTTCGACGCCATTACCGGGCCATTTGATCGCATCGATATTCGCGGGGTCGAGGGCATTCGCCTGAAGAATGTCTGGAGCGACGGTCCCAAAACCTTCCTGGGAATAATGGTTCAGGACTTCCCGAACATGCTGATGCTGATGGGCCCTCACGCTGGCCTCGGAAATTTCACGCGCTTTGCGGAATACAGCGTCGATTGGGCAACAGGCCTTATCGAGCATGCGTTCAGACATGGCCTGACCCGGATCGATGCAACATCGGCAGGCACGAGACGTTGGACAGACCACGTCATCGAGGTTGGCCGCGGCCTTTTGAGCAACGAGATCGATTCCTGGATGACAGGGGTGAACAGCAACGTCGACGGAAAATCCAGCCGCAAGATCGTGCGCTATAGCGGGGGTTTCCCGAACTATAAGAAGCATTGCGACGCAGTCGCTGCTGCCGGGTATGACGAATTGACGATGAGCTGAACTCCTGTTGGATATTCCCGGTTATTTATGGCAACCTCTCGGACGCAGAAGACGTCGCCCGGCAATCGCGGTCGCTGTATCCAAAGTAAAAAGGCCCGCCTCCATGATGGAAGCGGGCTCTCTTTTGTCTGTTTGCTGCTGCGGGCCTACTTTGGTTGGCAAAGCGGGAAAACTAGCAGCGGACAAACTATGGTCGGCGTATCACCCACTAGCTGCGGCGTTCTATTGCGAGCTTCGTACCTACTTTGGCGAATCCGGCCAACCTATGTCCGCATCCACACCTGATCCGGAGCAATGCGCCCTTGCTCGCCGCCGCTCAGGTTCGACGTCGTTACCGACAATCTGTCCGACCGCTACGGCCGCTCCCCGCAACAAAACGTTCTAAGCAGTTTCAATGAATTCGCCCGCCATTGGCGGCCTTTTTCATTTTGTACGGACCGTTCTGTGTGGTTCGAATAAATCCTACCCAAACCAACGAGTTACAGTCGTTATGCTTGGGTAGACCACGCTCCGACACGCGCAATCGATCATTTACTGGCAAGAGTACATAGCCAAGCGCATGCGCGGCGTCCGACGACCAGTCCGGCGGTGCCCGTTTCGCTGAGGCCGGAGCGATATCGACTAAACTGACGCCTGTCGCCCGGGTTACGGCGAAATCTGGAACGTGCCGCCGACTGCGACGGCTGAGGACCATGGGCAAGCAGGCCCAAGAGATCACCGATACGTCAATATCGAGAAGGCAACCGACGTCGCGGGCAAGCTGCGACCGGAACAAGGGACGGCCGGTGCATCGAACGGTGTTCTTCGGTGCAAAGGAGAGGACGGATGCTTCATCTTTGATACCCGCAAGCAGGTCGGCAACGAAGTCGGATTTTTCAACATAACGCTGTGCTTTTGGCATGAATACGCTCGTCTCGAAGCGGATGGATTCATCCGGGAAGACTTTGAATGCTCGGACCTAAGAATTCAGCGTATGCGTATGTAGGAAGCGCGTGCAGCCGCGATGCGCTGTGTGCGCATGCTTGAGGAAATGGCGTTTGCGATTACGTTCTTCATGAAAAAGAACAAATAGAGAACTTTTCGTCCAGGTCAACAGTCTATTTTCTTAAACGATATCGCGAAGCATCTAGCTTCGAAAGCCATCGAGCTAGATGTTGCACATTGCCGTAGCCTCAAACCGTCCGTCGGAAAAGACGTAGGCTAGGGTCCGGACCCAATAGCCGGATTCCCCTGGCAGCCTGATCGTGATTCACTGCCTCATCGAGGAGGCGGTGAGATGGGTGATTTTTTTGGTTTTCCGATGCGCAGTGGGCTCGAATTGAGCCGCTGCTTCCGACCGGCGTGCGCGGCAAGCCCCGGGTAGATGATCGTCGTGTGCTAAGCGGGATCGTCCATGCCCTGCGCTGTGGCGGCCGTTGGGCCGACTGCGCCGACGTCTATGGGCCAAAGAAGACGCTTTATAACCGGTTCGTCCGCTGGTCCGAACGCGGCATCTGGCAAGGCATTTTCAGTGAGCTGGCGGGAGCAGGCGATGCGCCGGACCGGCTGTTCATCGACAGCAGCTGCATCAAGGTTCACCGCTGCGCAGGCGGTGGAAAAGGGGGCCTTGGCTCATGGTATCGGCCGCACGAAAGGCGGACGAAACACCAAGCTCCATGCGGTCTGCGATGAAAAGGGGCGCCCCTGCGTCCTGCTCCTGACGCCCGGAAACGTTCACGATTGCAGGGTTGCGCAGCTCTGCATCGAGGCGATGCCACCGTCGGCCGAACTCGTCGCGGACAAGGGATACGACAGCCAGGCGCTGCGCGAGTGGTTGGTCGAGCGTGGCACCGAGCCCGTCATTCCCCCGCGCAAGAGCCGCAAGATCCAATACGATTACGACCGCGCCATCTACAAGCAGCGCAACGTCATCGAGCGTATGTTCTGCCGCTTCAAAGACTGGCGACGCATCGCCACCCGATTCGACCGCAACGTCCGAAACTTCATGAGTGCCATCAGCCTCGCCGCAGCCGTCATCTGGTGGCTGTAGTGAGTCCGGACCCTAGTTCTAACCAGGTTTGTCGAACTTACTCCAAGGGGCTTTTAAGTACCCTAAAGGTCGTTATTGGCGCTTTAAACCACCACACTGCTGCGTATTCAAAAATGGAGCAGCGTCATCCACAGGCCGCTCATGGCGGATACTGTTGAAAAAGTCGAAAATCGATCGACCTAGAAAATCTCGTCAAGACTCTCGTTCGATCTGATCTGTCGCTGCATATTGCTCCAGCCGATCCTCGGCGGCCCGTGATCGATTTTACGAGATTCAACGTGGTCCCTCAGGTCAATATGAGCAAGGCTCACCAGTGAGGCTAGGAAAATCCGACCCGGAGCACAAAACGACTTTTTCAACAGTATCGGCGCAAAGCCGCCGCTCACGGGCATGCCCGTTCTTGCTTTGCCGGCTCAACGGTGCACGCAACACTGGCATTAGATCTCTCGGCTGGGGGTTCGAATTGCAAGGTCTCTCACGCTTCTTCAGCAAAGATTTCGCCAAGTCGGTTGCCGAGTTCGGGGCGTTCGTGTCGGTTGCTTGGTTTGCGGCCTGAGTTTGCTGAGCTCGTTGAGCGTCCAGCGGTACACGATTGGAAATTCGCGACGCGTGTTGAACGGACACTAGGATTCCAACGAAGACTCGCGTCGCCGATCAAAAACCACTGGGCTGCAGCGCTTTCTTAAAAAGCCTCGGCGGTCGTGTCGACGTAGCGTGGACCATCACAGTGGAGCATTCAAGCCCCCGCGAGATAGAGCAGGCCAGCATTCCGCGGCTGGGCTCGGGTTGGCTCCAGCCTCCATTTGCCGAACCTGGTGACGGGATGACCAAGGGGTCCTGACCGGCTGTTCCGTCATTCCCGGGCGCGAGTCATTGATAACACCTGTCTGGCCGGTTATTTCAGCAATCAGGCGTGCTTCATCAATCATCGACCTATGTACAGTCGGTCCACCGATCGCGCGTCTCGGACTCCGGCAATCTTTATGACTGTAAATAACTGTAGCTGCTCCGTGACAGCGTTGGCGGAGCAGCCCAATTTCGAATACCTATAGCCGCAGGTGAGTCGAGAGCGCCATTTGCGCTGAACAGACGTTAACATCGTCCCAATCCGCCGGGAGATGCACAAAAGGCGGTCCTTGTGGTGTCGAAACGATCGGGCAGGTTGGTCGGGAATCAGGCTCGGCGTCCTGCCAATGCGCAGGCTTTACGACGTACATTGCTGCTGGCGACGACCGCGCTGACCGGCTGCTTGATGATCGGTCAGGCGCCGGCGCAGACCCTGCCGACCGGCGGTAGCGTCGCCGCCGGCAGCGTGGCGATCACGGCCCCTTCCGCGACACAGCTTACCGTCACCCAGACAAGCCCGAGCGCAGTGGTCAACTGGCAGAGCTTTTCGATCGGCCAGGGTGCTGCGGTGACCATCCAGCAGCCGGGCAGCACGTCGGCGCTGCTCAACCGCGTCACCGGCGACACGCCGTCGAGCATTGCCGGCGCGCTGACCGCCAACGGCCAGGTCTATCTGGTCAATCCCAACGGCATCGCCATCACCTCGACCGGCACGGTCAACACCGGCGGCGGCTTCGTCGCCTCGACGCTGGGCATTTCCGATGCCGACTTCCTCAGCGGCAAGCGCAGCTTCACCGGCAATGGCGCCTCCGCCGAGGTCAGCAATGCCGGCACCATTACGGTCGGCCGCGGCGGCTATGCCGCGCTGATCGGCGGCACGGTGTCGAACGCGGGCAGCATCTTCGTGCCGCTCGGCAAGGTCGGGCTCGGCTCGGGCGAAAGTGCGACGCTGGATTTCTCCGGCGACGGATTTTTGCAGGTGGCGCTGCCGACCGCGGCCGGCGGCACCAATGCGCTGATCCGCAACGCCGGCTCCATCAAGGCCGATGGCGGCAGCGTGATCATCAGTGCCGCGACCGCACGCGAGGCGGCGCGCAATGCGGTGAACATCTCCGGTCTGGTGCAGGCGCGAACCATCGGCGGTCGCACCGGCGCGATCTTCATCGGCGGCGGTGCCGGCGGCGGCGTCAACATTTCCGGCAAGCTGATCGCGACCTCGCGTCAGGCCAGCGGCGGCGCCATCGCGGTGACCGGCCATACCATCGCGCTCGAAGGCGCCAGCATCGATGCCTCCGGCGCGACCGGTGGCGGCACCATCAACATCGGCGGCGGACGCCAGGGCGAAGGGGCGCTGCAACGCGCCCACACGCTCACCGTCGATGCGCAGACCACGATCCGCGCCGACGCAACGACCAGCGGCAATGGCGGCGCCATCGTGCTGTGGTCGGACCAGCTGACGCGCTTTGCCGGCACCATCACCGCACGCGGCGGCGCATCGTCCGGCAACGGCGGCGAGGCCGAAGTCTCCGGCAAGGCGCAGCTCGCTTACACCGGCTTCACCGATCTCTCGGCGGCTCATGGCAGCTTCGGCACGCTGCTGCTCGATCCCTACAACGTCATCATCTCGAACGGCGCCGATACCGGCGGTTTCGATGCCACCAGCAACGACAGCGTCATCAACGCGACCACGCTGATGACGGCGCTCGGCGCCGCCAATGTGACCATCACGACCGGCTCCGGCGGCACGCAGGCCGGCAATATCACAGTGGCGGCGCCGCTGACCTGGTCGGCACCGACCGTCCTCGGGCTGAACGCAGCCGGCGCCATCGCCATCAACGCGCCGATCACCATCACCGGGGCCGGCGGCCTCGACCTTAATGCCACCGCGCAGGCGGGTGTCACCACCACCGGCCTGACCTTCGGCAACGGCGCCTCGGTGGATTACGGCGCCACTGACAACGGCGGCACGTTTAGCCTCAACGGCATTACCTATAAACTGGTCTACACGATGGCGCAGCTCGATGCGATCGACGGCGTCAACGCCGTCAATGGCACGGCGCTCACGACCTATGGGACCGGCGTCACCGGTACCTATGCGCTCGCTAACGACCTGATCGCCACCGGCACCACCTACACCCGGGCCGTCGTCGCGGACTTCGCCGGTTTCAGTTCGGCGTACACGTTCAGCGGCAAGCTCGACGGTCTCGGCCACACCGTCACCGGCCTCACCATCAATGCGCCGACAAAGGACCAAGTTGGATTGATCGGCTATCTGGCCGGCGGAACGGTGTCGAACATCGGCATCGTCGGCGGCCAGGTGGTCGGCCGCAGCAACGTCGGCGGGCTGGTCGGCAACGTCGGCACCGGATCGGTGGTGCAGACAAGCTATGCCAGCGCGACGATTGCGAGCGTGGGGACCGGCAACTCCACCGGCGCCCTGGCGGGGGTCAACCTGGGCACCGTGCAATCGAGTTACGCCAATGGCGCGGTGACCGGAGGTTATTATGCCGGCGGCCTCGTCGGGTACAATTTCGGCGGCACGATCAGGACCAGTTACGCGACCGGACAGGTCAAGGGCACGTTCAACACCGGCGGGCTGGTCGGACTGAGTACCGGAACGGTCGTCGACAGCTATGCCACCGGCTCCGTCTGGGGCGGCGACCAGGCGGGCGGCCTGCTCGGCACTAACAGCACCGGCGGCTCGGTGCAGAAGACCTATTCAACCGGCATGGTCTCGGGCACGACCAATGTCGGAGGACTGATCGGCTCCAACTACGCGACAGTCGCTTCGTCATACTGGGATTCCGAAACCAGCGGGCGATCCGCCGGCATGGGCTCCGATAGCCGCAACCAGTCTGCCAACGTCACGAGCCGGACCACGGCGCAGTTGCAGAGCGGCAGCGTTCCGTCAGGCTTCGGCACAGCCTGGAGCAGCGGCGCCGGGTTGTATCCCTATCTGAGCTGGCAGTTCGTCGCCGGCACCACGCCGCAGACCGTGTCCGGCATCGCCTATCAGGCGGACGGCGCGGCGCTGGCCGGCGCTTCGGTCGCCGGCACAGTCAACGGCACCGCGCTTCCCGGCGTTCGCGTCAGCACCGGCGCCGACGGCTATTATTATTTCGTAATCCCGCAAGGCTCAATCGTCGCCGGCAATGACGTCTTCACCGACGTCAATAGCAACACCATCAAGGCCAACTCCTTTCTTCAAGGTGCGACCGGGTCGGTGCAAAACCTAGATCTCCACGGCGGCATGCTGACCGTCACGACCGGTGCCACCGCACTGTCGTCGGTCGCTGCGGGATTGGCGAGCGTGGTCGGCGCAACGTCGACCGGCAATCTTGTTTTCACCACGCCCGGCGGCGTACTGACCCTGAACGCCGCGACCGGACTGTCGATTGCGGCCACCGGCGCGTTCAGCATCGACCAGGCTCTCACCGTGCCCAACTCCGCACTCATCCGCGCGGCCGGCAGCCTCAGCATAGCCTCGACCGGAACAGTGAGTTCGTCGACCGGCAACGCGACGCTGGTTGCAGGAACCAATTTCATCAACAGCCGCGGCGCCGACGCGGTTTCGGCGGCGAACGGCCGCTGGCTGGTCTATTCGGTGGATCCATCCAACGACAACCGTGGCGGGCTGGTCTACGACTTCAAGCAATATGCCGCCAGCTACGGTGTGACCGCGGTGGCGCAGGCGACCGGCAATGGCGTTCTCTATACCGTCGCTCCGATGATCGGATTGAACGGAACGTTCTCCAAAACCTATGACGGCACCACGGATGCGGCGCTTTCATCATCCAATACGGGCATTGACGGCGATGTGATCATGCTCGGTTCGTCGGGTGCGGTCTACGACAACGCCAATGCCGGGTCCGGCAGGATCGTTGCGGTCAACGGCCTGACGATCAGTTCGGCCAGCAATGGCCGCGCCGCGGTTTACGGCTACACGCTCGCCTCGACGACCGCTTCAAGCACCGGCACCATCTCACAACGTGCGATCACGGTGACGGCCGACGCCCAGAGCCGGGCCTACGGCGATGCCAATCCTGCGCTGACCTATCAGGTGACCGGCGGAAGCCTGCTCGGTAGTGACGTCTTCGCCGGTGCGCTGGCGACGGCGGCGACGGTGGCTTCGGATGTCGGCAGCTACCAGATCAGCCAGAACACGCTGACGGCGGGCAGCAATTATGCACTGACCTATCGAGGTGCGAATCTGAGCATCACGGCTCCTCCGGTGACTCCACCTCCGATCACACCGCTTCCGAGTACGGCTGTTCTCAACTTTCCTGCAGCCAGCACGGTGGCGAACCTGAGTGGAACGGGCGGCAGCTTCAGCCCAATTTCTTTTGGTAGCCCGACCGGCACGACTCCCATGATCGCATCCAGCACCGAACCTTGCTGTACCGGCTTGTTCTACCAGGACAAGCGGTTCGGTCCATAACCGGCCGCCGCGGCGCTGTCGTGTCGCTCGCGCCGTCTCGTGCTCCGCATCGGCATATTCGATGCGGCGCCTTACATTACACGTCGATCTCTGCATCGCAGACGGTAGGGTCTGATGCGCATCGACAATATATTCACCCGTGAATAAGCACGGTCTGGCCAATTACCAGTCGTAACGCATCACGCCTTTGCCGGCGTAGCTGCGGGTGAATTCAGAGAACTCGCCCTCGAAGGTCGCAGCCAGCGAGATGCCGCTGGTGAAGCGCATTTCGGCGGACGCCGTCGTCAGCGCAGAATCGCGCGCAGGAGCCGCACCGTTCACCACGAACGCCGTGCCGGGCAGGGTCTGAAAGGCGGCGGCGACGCTGCGTTCGATATTGTAGTCGTGAGCCCAGGCGGCGCGGCCGCGCAGGGTCAGGACGGCGGCG
Source organism: Rhodopseudomonas sp. P2A-2r (assembly GCF_026015985.1). Taxonomy (GTDB): domain Bacteria; phylum Pseudomonadota; class Alphaproteobacteria; order Rhizobiales; family Xanthobacteraceae; genus Tardiphaga. The sequence continues at coordinate 2,334,740 of NZ_CP110389.1, forward strand.
TTGACTGCAAACGATTTGTCGCTGCGCAGGCCGAGTTCGCTGCGTGTCGCGGTGACGATCTTGCCGGCGTAGGTCAGCGCGAACGTGTTGATGCCGCCCGCAGCAGCTTCCGTGTAGCCCGGAAGATCTAGCGCGGTCACTTGCACGGCAGCATAGGGCGTGACGCCGACGCCGCCCAACCGCGGTAGCGCATAGCGGTTGCCGCCCTCGATACGGCCTGAATATGTGTTGGCGTTGAAGCGGGCCTGCAGCGCGCTGCTGCCAACGGTGCGATCGGTGGTGGTGTCCTGCCAGCCATAGGCGGCGGCGATGTAAGCCGAGCCGATACTGTTGCGTACGAAGGCGCCCGCCTGGAAAAGGTCCGAGCGGCCCGACCCCGCACCCGCCACCGAAAAGCTGCTGCCGCCGCCGGCCAGCGCGAAGCCGGCGACAGTGGCCGGGGATAACCAGTAGTCAGCGCCGACCGCCCCGCCTTAGATCCGGCTGGTGCCGGTATTCGATCCGGTTGCGACGTTGCCGTCGGTGCTCTGCTGGCCGCCGAAGCCTGCCGCCCACACGTTCCAGCGCGCCTCGAAAGCCGGCGCTATCGGCGCCTTGCGGTCAATCGCGGCCAGTGCGTCACTGGGATTGTGCTTCGCCGTTCGGTCGCGTGTTGGATCGGCAAAGGACGACACGCCGCTTGCGTCGCGCCCGGCGGCGAGCGGGTCGGTCATCAATCCCATGAACTGAGTCGTGGCGTCGAAGGCGGTCTGCTGCGCCCCGGTCGCGGTCTGGCCGGAGACCTGCGTCAGGCCGGTCGCCGTGAGCGCGCCGAACGCCAGCGGAATGCCGCCGGTGCGGTTGAAGTAGTTCACCAGCGTGTTGGCGACCTGCTGCTGATTGACGGTCAGCGCGTTGAAGCCCGAGTCCGGCGTCGGCGGCAGATAACGCAGCGTCAGATTGAGATAAGCGTGGGTGGCGTCGGTGACGAGCGACGACGTAAAATTCGCCGGCAGGTTGGTGTTGACCTGCGTGCCGAATGTGCCGACGACGCCCCCGGCTGCGCTCAGGATGGTGTACTGCCTGGCGACGTAACTGCCGTTGGCATAGGTCACGCTGACGGTGGCACCGCCGAGGGTGGCCGTGCCGGTGATATTGGCGAATGAAGCGGTGGCGGGATCGACCTGCACCAGATATTGCGCGGTGGAGGTCAGCGTCAGATTGCCCGTCACCGTCATCGACGATGCCGCGGTGCCGTCGCCCGGCGCGAAGGTCCCTCCGTTGCCGGTCACGAGATTGGCGATCGTGCCGTTGCCGGTCAGCGTGCCGCCGTCGATCCTGGCGGTCCCCCGATCGAGCCGGTGTTGTTGACGATACCGGCCGTGTTGGTAAGGCCTCCGCTGAGCGTCCCGGCATTGTTCGTGGTGCCGCTGTTGGTCAGGAGGCCCGACACCGTGGCGCCGGCAGCATTATTGAAGGTGCCAGAATTGGCCACCATGCCAGTCCAGGTGCCACTGTTGGCGATGGTGCCGGCATTGCCGGCGACATTCCCCGTCCAGATGGCCGCGGCGGCGTTGACGATCGTCCCGCTGTTGGCGGTGACGTCGCCATGCCATTGCGATCCCGCCTCATTCTGGATGCTGCCGGCGTTGCCGCTGACATTGCCGGTCCAGACCGCAACCACACCTCCGGAAGTCCTGTTGTAGATGGTGCCGCCATTGGCAAGCACGTCGCCGGTCCAGCGGCCGTTGGTGTTGTAGACGTTGCCGCTGTTGCCCGCGACGTTGCCCGTCCATGTGCCGGAGTTCTGCAATGTCCTGCTGTTGCCCAGAACCGAGCCCTGCCAGTTACCGTCGTTGCCGACCAAGCCGTTGTTGCCCTGGACATCGCCTACCCAAAGCCCGTTGCCGCCGTTGAACACCTGGGTGAACCGGCCAGAGCCGCTGTTGCCCACCACATTGCCGGTCCAGGTGCCGCCATTGTTCAGGACGTAACTGGCATTGCCGCTGATGTTGCCGAACCATGCACCGCCGTCATTGGTGACGAAGTCCGAATTGCCGTTGATATCGCCATGCCAGGTGGCGCCCGCAGCATTGGTGATCCGGCCATTGGACCCGACCACGGCGGGAACGGGATCTGCAGGATTGCCGTTTCCGGTGATGTCGCCGTTCAGCCAGGTGCCGTAATTGACAATCTGGGACCGGTTGGACTGAATCCCGCCATCCCAGGTGGCACCCACATTGTTGGCGATGAGGTGGGTGTTGGACACGATGTTTCCGGTCCAGTAGCCGGACGGGTTGTTCGCGATCGTGCTGCTGTTGCTGAGGACATCGCCGGCATAGGGCCCGCTGTTGGTGAACGGCGTCGTGTTGCTGATATCCGCAGCGCGCGTAAGCGTGGCGCCGGAGAGCAGCGCAACGGCAGCGACTCCTGTGAACAGCATCGACCGCCGCGGGCCTGCCTCGTACGTGCCGCGCGCGGCGCCGAAGCAATCACCGTCGCCTTGCACGGGCGAACCGGCCTTCGACATCTTCATGAGCGCTCCCCGGAGTGCGTCCGGGGACTGCGGACGCTACCTCGATATTCTCCCAGAGATTCGACGACGACGTCAGGGGCCATGGCGATTTCTCAACAAAAGTCTGGCCGCGCCGTGGCGAGCCGCGAAAAGTTGGCGAGCCCACGTCCGCGGGCGAAGCAATCCAGAGGCTGCGAGCGACGACTGGATTGCTCCCTCGCAAGAGCTACCAAAATGGCGGCGTGAAGCATCCGCGAAGCGACCGCTATCGCCCGGCAGGTTTCTTCTTTCGCTTGGTCTGGGGCCCAATGCTTCCCGTCACGATGTCATCGTCGCTGGTCCGCCGCGCAGCGCTACGCGTGGCGGAGCCGGACGTGCTGACCGCCGTTGTCGGCGTCCCGGCCAGCGGCGTCACGATCGTCGTGGAGCGTTGGTCGATCTGAAAGCTGATATTCGACTGTCTTGTTGTCGACGTATCCGCCGGCGCCACCACAAAGGGCGCCACTGTCGAGGTTTCTGTCGAGCTGGCCGTCGTCGTTGTCGGGGGCGTCGATACTGTCGTTGCTGGCGCGGGCGCGGCGTTCACCACGAGATTGGCGCCGGTATAGGCGATGGCATAGTTCGGGTTGCGCCCGTTGATCAGCGTGCCCTGCGCGATCGCGTAGGCACCCGCCGCCGAATCCGACGCCGCAGCGGTGACCAGGCTGCCCGACAGACTGTCGCCGTTGACCAGCCCGCTGCCGCCGACCGTGTAGCTCAGCGCCGGATTGGCGTCGCCATAGGCCCGGCTCTGCGCATCCGCCGTCACGGTGATCGCCCGTGCCGTGACGGTGAGGTTGGCCGCGGCGTAAGTCAGCGCATAGTTGCTGGTGGCTGCGACAGAGCCCTGGCCGATGGCGTAGCTGCCGGCACCGGTTGCGGCGGTGGCGCTGCTGGTCAGGCTGCCCGACAGGCTGTCGCCATTGACCAGGCCGCTGCCGCCGACCGTGTAGGTCAGCGCCGGGTTGGCGTCGCCATAGGCCCGGCTCTGCGCATCGGCCGTCAGGGTGATCGCCCGCGCCCTGACGGTAAGGTTGGCGGCGGCGTAGGTCAGCGCGTAGTTGCTGTTTGCGAGGGTACCGAGCGTGATACCGTAGCTGCCGACACCGGTTGCGGCGGTGGCGCTGCTGGCCAGGCTGCCCGACAGGCTGTCGCCATTGACCAGTCCGCTGCCGCCGACCGTATAGGTCAACGCCGGGTTGGCATCGCCATAGGCCCGGCTTTGCGCATCGGCCGTCACCGCGATCGCCCGCGCCGTGACGGTGAGATTGGCTGCAGCGTAGGTCAGCGCATAGTTGCTGTTGGCGAGGGTGCCGAGCGTGATGCCATAGCTGCCGACGCCGGAGGCGGTAGTGGCGCCGCTCGTCAGGCTGCCCGACAGGCTGTCGCCGTTGACCAGGCCGCTGCCGCCGACCGTATAGGTCAGCGCCGGGTTGGCATCGCCATAGACCTTGCTCTGCGCATCCGCCGTCACCGTGACCGCGCGCGCAGCAATGGTGCCGGTTGTCGCGCCCAGGGTGTAGCCATAGACCGTGGCGCCGCCATTGGTGGCGGAGGTCATCGTCAACCCGTTGACGGTGACCGTCTTGCCGGTCCCGGCGTTGGCATTGTCGTAGGCTGCCGTCGTGTAGCTGAGGCCGATCACGTCGCCATCGAGGCCGCTCGCGGTCGACGCCAGCGTCGCGCCGGTGCCGCCGTCATAGGTCTTCGAGACGGTGGGCGTGACGGTCGGGGCCACGCTGTAGAGGAAGCCGTTGCCGGTGGCCTGCGCCACCGCTGTCACGCCGTAGATCGCGGCGTATTGCTTGAACGCGTAAGCGAGACCGCCGCGGCCGTCGTTGGATGGATCCGCCGAGTAGACCAGCCAGCGGCCGTTGGCGGCCGAAACCGCATCAGCGCCGCGCTGATTGACGAAGCTCGATCCCGCCAGCGTCACGTCGCTGCTCGTGGAGGACACGGAGCCAGTCGCGGCGATGGTCAGGCTGCCCGCAGCGGAAAGCCGCACGGCGTCCGCCACCGCAAGCGTCTGGTCGACGGTGAACGCGCCGGAGGCCGCGATAGAAACGCTGGTCCCTCCGTTTGCAGTCAGCACGCCGCCCGGCGTCGAGAACACCAGATCGCCGGTCGGCGTGATGCCGATCACACTGGCGAGCGAGGACGCCACCGACGACAGCGTGGTCGCCGCGGTGCGCACGGTCAGCGTATTGGCGTTGAGGTCGAGATTCTGCGTCGGGTTGACGCCGGACACATAGGCGTTGGACTTCACCGCGTTGCCGGCAATGTCAACGAACAGGCCGCTGCCGATCGACGTCGAGCCCTGCGGCAGCAGGAAGTAGTAGTAGCCGTTAGCGCCGGTTTGGATCGTCGCCAGCGCAGTGCCGCTGAGCGTGCCGGCGATGGTGGCGCCGGCCAGTGCCGCCCCATCGGCCTGGTAGGCGATACCCGACACCGCCTGCGGCGTCGAGCCAGCGGCAAACTGCCAGCTCAGATACGGATAGAGCCCGGCGCCGGTGCTCCAGACCGAGCTGCCGAATGCCGTGGGAAGGATGCCCTGCAACTGCGCCGTGGTCAGGCCGATCCCGCCGCCGGCCGCCGCCGAGATGCCGGAGGTCTGCGTGTCCCAATAGGAGTTGGAAATGACATTCGGTACGGTGGAATTGTTGCCGCCAACAAGGCCGCCGACAGCGACGGTGCCGGTGACAGTGCCGGTGGCGTAGCTGGAATCCACGGAGCCGGTCGGGCCGTTCAGCCCGACGAGCCCTCCGGAGTTGGTGGTGCCACTCACCGCGCCGGTCGCATAGCTTGCCCGGATGGTTCCTGGATTTTGGCCGACCAAGCCGCCGATGCGATTACCCGTCGCACTCACCGAGCCCGTCGCATAGCTGGTCTGGATGGTTCCTGTATTCGTGCCGACCAGTCCCGCGGTATTCTGGATGCCGCTGACGGTGGCGGTCGCGTAACTGTTGGTGACCATGCCGCCATTGGTGCCGGCCAACCCGCCGGTGCTGTTGATCCCGCTGACCGTGCCGGTTGCGTAGCTGTTGGTCACCAGGCTGAGTGCGGATCCCCAGCCGAGCAGGCCGCCCGTGGCGGTGTAGCCGGTCACGTTACTGCTGGCATGGCTGGATTGAATCAGGCCGGTGTTGAAACCGACCAGCCCGCCGGCGTTGACCCCATCAGCTGTACGTGACTGCACCACGCCGTCGGTCACCGTCGTCGAGATGATGGTTCCCAGCGACGCCACGGTGGCGCTGGCGAAACTGTTCTGCACGACCCCGCCGTTGAGCCAGCCGACCAGCGGAGCAACGTTGCTTTTCGCGGTGAAGGTGCCGCCGACCACGCGGATGTTCGAAACGCTGGACTCCGCGCCATTCACGTAGCCCAACAGACCTACCCACGCGAGGCCGGGCGCGTTGATCGTCAGGTCTGTGACGGTGTGGCCGAGTCCGTCGAACCGCCCGGTGTACTGAGTATCGACATCGTTGCTGCTGTTGGTGCCGATCAGCGCGCGGGTATAGGTGGGCCCGGCGGCGCTGAGGTTGGTGGCCAGCGCGTAGTTGCCGGACAGGCCGGTGCCGTACTGCGCCAGCGCGCTGCCGTCGATGGCGTCGAGCGCATCGATCGCATCGAGCTGCGCCATCGTATAAACCAGCGTGTAGGTGGTGCCGTTGAGACTGAACGTGCCACCGTGGTCGATGGCGCCGAAGTCGACCGAGGCATTGTTGCCGAAGGTCAGCCCGGTATTGGTGATGCCGGCCTGCGCGGTGGCATTCAGCGCCAGGCCGCCGGCGGCGGTGATGGCGATCGGCGCGTTGATGACGATGGCGCCGGCTGCATTCAGCCCGAGGACGGTTGGCGCCGACCAGGTCAGCGGCGCCGCCACTGTGATATTGCCGGCCTGCGTGCCGCCGGAGCCGGTCGTGATGGTCACATTGGCGGCGCCGAGCGCCGTCATCAGCGTGGTCGCGTTGATGACGCTGTCGTTGCTGGTGGCATCGAAACCGCCGGTATCGGCGCCGTTCGAGATGATGACGTTGTAGGGATCGAGCAGCAGCGTGCCGAAGCTGCCATGAGCCGCCGAGAGATCGGTGAAGCCGGTGTAAGCGAGCTGCGCCTTGCCGGAGACTTCGGCCTCGCCGCCGTTGCCGGACGATGCGCCGCCGCGTGCGGTGATGGTGCCGGCAAAGCGCGTCAGCTGGTCCGACCACAGCACGATGGCGCCGCCATTGCCGCTGGTCGTTGCGTCGGCGCGGATCGTGGTCTGCGCATCGACGGTGAGCGTGTGGGCGCGTTGCAGCGCCCCTTCGCCCTGGCGTCCGCCGCCGATGTTGATGGTGCCGCCACCGGTCGCGCCGGAGGCATCGATGCTGGCGCCTTCGAGCGCGATGGTATGGCCGGTCACCGCGATGGCGCCGCCGCTGGCCTGACGCGAGGTCGCGATCAGCTTGCCGGAAATGTTGACGCCGCCGCCGGCACCGCCGCCGATGAAGATCGCGCCGGTGCGACCGCCGATGGTTCGCGCCTGCACCAGACCGGAGATGTTCACCGCATTGCGCGCCGCCTCGCGTGCGGTCGCGGCACTGATGATCACGCTGCCGCCATCGGCCTTGATGGAGCCGGCGTTGCGGATCAGCGCATTGGTGCCGCCGGCCGCGGTCGGCAGCGCCACCTGCAAAAATCCGTCGCCGGAGAAATCCAGCGTCGCACTTTCGCCCGAGCCGAGCCCGACCTTGCCGAGCGGCACGAAGATGCTGCCCGCGTTCGACACCGTGCCGCCGATCAGCGCGGCATAGCCGCCGCGGCCGACCGTAATGGTGCCGGCATTGCTGACCTCGGCGGAGGCGCCATTGCCGGTGAAGCTGCGCTTGCCGCTGAGGAAGTCGGCATCGGAAATGCCCAGCGTCGAGGCGACGAAGCCGCCGCCGGTGTTGACCGTGCCGGTCGAGGTGATGGCGATGCCGTTGGGATTGACCAGATAGACCTGACCATTGGCGGTGAGCGAGCCGGCAATGCTCGACGGCGTGTCGCCGGTGACGCGGTTGAGCAGCGCCGACGTACTGCCCGGCTGCTGGATAGTCACCGCCGCGCCATGGCCGATCGAAAAGCTCTGCCAGTTGACCACCGCGCTCGGGCTGGTCTGCGTGACATTGAGCTGGGTCGATGAAGGCGATGCGATCGCCACGCTGCCGGCGGCGACGCTGCCACCGGTCGGCAGAGTCTGCGCCAAGGCCTGGCCGATCATCAGGGAGCCGGTCAGCGCGGTGGTCGCCAGCATCACGGCACGTCGCCGGGTATCGCGGCGGGAGGCGCACGCGTGGGAGAGGCTGGCCGGTCGTTGCATCGAACTATTCCCTGGCGTCTAGAATCTGAACGCCGTCACGACCAGAAACCGGTCAGCGGCAGCGACGCCGTCATTGCGCGTGGTGCGCGCGTATTCGAGTGCGAGCGAGCCGTTCGACAGGGTGCCGGGCACGGAACCACCGAAGCGGACGCCGCCGCCATAGGAGGTCGCGGCAATCCGCGCCGCCTCCAGCGCCGTCGGCTGCTGCAAATTCACTTCGCCGTAGGCGCCGAACACGTAGGGCGCGGCGACGACGCCGACCGCGGTGGTCGGCAACGGCACGGTCCAGGGCGACGAGACTTCGCCACGCGCGACATAGCCCTGATCGCCGACGATGCTGCCGGCATCGAAGCCCGACAGACTCGACGTGTTGGCGATGCCGATCTGCTCGCTGCGCAGCAGCGCCTGGCCGAACGAGGTCTGCGCCCGCGCGGTGACCTGAACCGCGAGATGATCGTACAGCCGCTGGGAATAGCCGAGCGCAGCGTCGAGCTTCTGGAACGAAGCGTCCGCGCCCTGTCGCGACAAGGGCAGCAATGCGCTTGCGCTCGCCGCCGAGCGCGCGCCGAGCGCATCGAGGCCGAACGAGCCGGTGACGCGGCCGGAGATCGCAGCGCCCCACGGCGTCAGCACGTCGCCGTCATTGGTGAAGCGAATGATGCGCAGCTTGTCCTGCGACAGCGCCACCGGATCGCCGCCGATAAACAGGCTCTGCACTTCGTCCTGCGCGTCGAACGACACTTCGCTGTTGAAATTGGCGGCGCGCCCGCGCAGCCAGGCGTAGCGCAGCCGCAACGACAGCCGCTGGAACGTATCGGTGGTCTGGATGCCCTGCACCGCGCGCGGCGTGGTTCGTGCATCGGTGCCCTCGGCGTTGAACGTCAGGCCATCGACCCACAGCGGCACGATGACGCCTGCTGCCAGACCGCGGTTGGTGGGATAGCGCTCGAAAAAGCCGTTGCCGCCATCGAATTCCGGATGCCCGTTGGCGCGCAGATAGATCAGCTCGCCGAGACCCGCAATGCTGTTGAAGTCGACGCCGGCACCGACCGTGGTGCGGCCGAGCGCCGCCGACAGCGCGTTGTCGAACGTCAGAATGGCGCTGACGGGCTGGTACTTGGCCTCGATCACCAGCACGGTGGCGCCCTCGCTCTTCCCCGGCGCCAGCGTCGAACGCAGCAGCGTGCCCGGCGTATCGCCGGCCAGCAGCACGCGGCGTTCGAGTTCCACCAGCGTCACGCCGCGGCGGCCGACCAGCGGCTCCACCAGGCTGGCGATGCGCGAACGCACGCGCTCCGGCACATCCTTGAGTTCGATCCGCTCGATAAAGCCATCGACGACCGTGAGTTTGAGGCGTGCACCGTTGGCGAGATGCTGCGGCGGCAAGACCACACGCACCAGCACGTAGCCCGCCTTGGCATAGGCCGCTTCGAGATCGCGCGCGGCGGCGAAAATCTCCGCGCCCGACACCGAACGCCCGACCAGACGACGCTCCAGCTCGGCGGTCGCCGCCGCCAATGCCGGCAGCGCGCCCTTGATCTGAACGCCGGAGATCCTGACGGAGAGTTTTTCGGCGCCGCTCGGCGTGGCTAAACCGCCGCCACCCTGCAGGGCGAAGCCACCCTGTCGCTCTAAACTCGGTCGAAAACTTGGTGGGGTAATTTGCGAAGCTGTCTGCGCTTGCGCGACAGCAGGCAGCATTGCCAAAAACGCGATGAAACCGCGCAAGCTTTTCGACAGCACGAAGTATCTGCTTTCTGCGCTCCCGGAAAAATGGAGCGATGCTTTTACACGTGAGACACAAACGACGAAGCGAGAATCAACCTAATGATTCTTCCTGCGTAAGGTAATTTTTAACCATTGACCAGCGCTGCCACGCGGCGATCACAGCTATTATTAAAGATCTAAAACCGTCGCTGCACGTGCAAAACTCAGGGAGCATTATTCATCAGGCGTGCGGTCGGATGCTTTGGCGCGCGCTTTTGCCGTCGATCGGTCCGCTCAGAAAAGTACTTGGGCAGAATCTCCATAGGAGCGAAAATCGCGGTCACGGTGGCTCGGAGGGGCGCACTGGTCAGGCGATGCGGGGGTGACGCGAACACCGACGGCGGATGGAGCAGCCTTGAACAGATCGAACAGAGCCACGCCGGGCGACGCGATGTTAGCCCTAGTTTCAAGGCCTAAAAGTCATCGAATGAGAAGCGCTCTGACGAAATAAAAGAGATCCATGCACCGGAATTGCTGCGCTTTCTCTGCTGTGCTGGTCAAAGTGATGCCGCTGCTCGCTGCGCATCTGTCTAATGCAACTATTTCTGTGAGAGCAATGGTGCCTCGGGCGGCTAGGTGTCTGGTCTCGGAGTGTGGGGGAATCAGCCAAACTGCCCCTTCATTCTGGGAGGGGTTATGGGACAGATACTCCATGGCAGCGCCACGACCACGCACGCGATCCGAGCGGCAATACAGCGATCGAAGGCTCCGCTCAAAGAATTAGCCGCGCAGCACGGCCTGAATCAGAAGACAGTTGCCAAGTGGCGCAAGCGGACCTTTGTCCAAGACGCGCCGATGGGCCCGAAGACTGCGCGCTCCACGATATTGACGGCCGAGCAGGAGGCGACGGTCGTCGCCTTCCGCAGGCACACATTATTGCCCCTTGATGACTGCCTCTATGCTCTGCAGGCGACGGTACCGCACCTGACGCGGTCATCCTTGCACCGTTGCTTTCAGCGCCATCCATTCGCTGCGACGGCAAACGTTATCAGCAACAGCAGCCTTACTTCGTAACTTACGATCTGGAGACAAATCACTTCGTATTTGAAAATCCCGGTGGAAACAAACTACCCGGTGAGATCATCGCGGAAAGTGACGCAAGACTGGACCTCAGCCTGAGGGCCGACGGCGGGCGTATTCTTCTTTCCTTCAATCGCAAGCGCAACGTGATGACGTGGCCGGGAATGCCCGCCAGTGAACTGGGAAGGGCTTTACTGCAACACGACTGCACGGAGGTCGCTGGCAGAACGATGCTTTCAGCATTCTGGCAACCAGAGCAATTTGATCCTAAGCGTCTCGACCCGGTGGACGCCTTTTCGCTAACCTGCCCCGGCCAGTACGGACAATATTTCGTCACTTTGGACCGCTCCACAAGAACGGTAGTCCTAGAGACCCAAGCTTCCGACCAGACGATGTCAGGTAACATCGCTGGGATCAACGATGGCTCAATTAGATTCGGGGTCGCTGGTCGCTCGGGCCAATTTGAACTTCTGTGGGATGATCGCACGCGAATGCTTACTTGGATTGGCGTTGCAGATAGTGCGGCAAGGCCGACAATTAGTCACGAATGCAGCGTCACAGGGCCTCGATCAATCGTAAGCGTCGTCCCGGCCCCACCTTTCGGTTGACGTGCTGATCTGCGACGTTTCGTTTCGTTCGAACCGCTAGGCTTAGAATGGACACAGTGGATAGTGCTATCACCAAGCCGGTTCGGCGGCTGGAGGTGTTCACCGGTGCGGGGCGCCGGCGGACATGGAGCGACGAGGACAAGGCGCGGGTCGTTGCGGAAATCGAAGCCAGTGGCGACTCTGTTTCTGGCGTGGCACGGCGGCACGGATTGTCGCCGCAGCAATTGTTTGGCTGGCGCCGGCGAGTCAGGGAAGCTCAGGCGGTCGTTTCGAAGGATGATGAACCACGGTTCGTCCCGGCGGTGGTTACCGCGGCACTGTGCGAGACTGCGGGATCTCGACAGCGCAAGGCGCGGCGGCAGCAGCGGGACGAACCGCTTGGCGGAACGATCGAGGTTGCGATCGACGGCGTGACGGTGCGCATCGGCGCGGGCGCTCCGTCGGACACCATCGCCGCGGTGTTGCGGGCGCTGAAAGCCGGAGCGTGATCGGCCCGACGGGCGCGGTCCGGGTGATGGTGGCGACCAGGCCTGTGGACTTCCGCAAGGGCGCCGATGGGTTGGCGGCCCTGGTGCGGGAGAGCATGGCGGCGGATCCGTTCTCGGGCGCAGTCTACGTGTTCCGCGCCAAGCGCGCGGATCGGATCAAGCTGGTGTATTGGGATGGCACGGGTCTGTGCCTGTTCGCCAAGCGGCTGGAGGACGGCATCTTCCGCTGGCCGAAGATCGAAGATGGCGTGATCCATTTGTCGGCCGCGCAATTGTCGGCGCTGCTCGAAGGGCTGGATTGGCGGCGTGTCCACGCGGCGCGCGAGACGGTGACGCCGGCACAGCCCGGCTAACGCCTGGACGTTTGTTGCTGTGGCAAAGTGAATCAGCAGCATCGAGCACGTCGCAAAATGCTGGTAAACATGATCTGATTTGATCATGCCGCGCGACGCATTGCCCGATGATTCCGAGACCTTGAAAGCGATGCTGCTCGCCGAGCGGGTGCAGAACGAACGGCTGCGTCAGATCATCAGGGACCTGCAGCGCCACCAGTTTGGCCGCCGGGCGGAGACGCTGCCCGAGGACCAGATGCAGCTCGGTTTGGAAGACGTCGAGCAGGCGGCGGCGCGTGACGTCGCGGAAGCTGAGCAGGCGACACCGGCCGCACGACAGGCCGGAGCTGCGAAGCGTCGGGCCAATCGCGGCGCGCTGCCGGCGCATCTGCCGCGGATCGAGACCACCATCGATATCGACGACAAGACCTGCCGCTGCTGCCAGGGCGCGTTGCACCGGATCGGCGAAGACAAGAGCGAGCGGCTGGATATCGTGCCGGCGAAGTTCCGGGTGCTGGTCACGATCCGGCCGAAATACGCTTGTCGCCAATGTGAGGATGGCGTCGTGCAGGCCCCAGTGCCGGCGCGGCTGATCGAGGGTGGGCTTCCGACCGAAGCCACCATCGCCCAGGTGCTGGTCTCCAAATATGCGGATCATCTGCCGCTGTATCGGCAGGCCCAGATCTATGGCCGCCAGGGCGTCAACCTAGACCGCTCGACGCTGGCAGACTGGGTGGGGAATGCCGCCTGGCATCTGCGTCCGCTGCACCAACGCCTGCTCGACAAGCTCAGAGAGCGGCCAAAACTGTTTGCCGATGAGACGACGTTGCCGGTGCTGGATCCTGGTCGTGGTCGCACCAAGACCGGGCAGTTGTGGGCCTATGCCGCCGACGACCGGCCATGGAACGGATCCGAGCCGCCAGGCGTGGCCTATGTCTACGCGCCGGACCGCAAGGCCGAGCGGCCGATCGCCCATCTCGACAGCTTCAGGGGCATCTTGCAGGTCGATGGCTATGCCGGCTACCGCCGGCTGGCCGAGCGCGGCGACGTGCAGCTGGCGTTCTGTTGGGTCCATGTGCGGCGCAACTTCTACAAGCTCGCCACACCCGGACCTGCGCCGATCGCCAGCGAAGCACTGCAGCGCATCGCCGCGCTTTATGCGATCGAGAACGACATCCGCGGCCGCAGCGCCGAGGAGCGTCGGACCGTGCGGCAGCAGAAAAGCCGCTCGCTGGTCGACGCATTGGAGAGTTGGCTGCGCGCAAAACTCGGGCTGATCAGCCAAAAGGGCAAGCTCGCGGAGGCAATCCGCTATACGCTCTCGCGCTGGGAGGGTTTGGTCCGCTTCCTCGACGATGGCCGTATCGAGCTCGACAACAACGCCGTCGAGCGTTCTATCCGCCCGATCACGCTGAACCGGAAAAATGCCTTGTTCGCGGGCTCTGACGGAGGTGCCGAGCACTGGGCCACCATCGCCTCGCTGATCGAGACCTGTAAACTCAATGATATCGATCCGCTCGGCTACCTGACAGACGTCCTTACCAGGATCGCCAGCGGTCATCCCAACCGCCACATCGACGCGCTCTTGCCGTGGGCCTACCAAAAGCAAGACCTCAGAGCCGTGGCCTGAGAACGACGCTTACGATCAATCATGGAGTCTTACGCCCAACTAGCACGCTGGCGCCAAATGTGACTGCGGTCGTTCCCGGCACTTGGGGTCATTTGCGTCGTTTTCAAAATATCTGCAGCCGTGCACTTTTCCGGCGCGAGAAATAGCACTGCCCCAACCGACGAATTGGGATCTCAAATTTGTACGGCGGTGTTGAAGCGACCTGCTAGCAACCAGTGCAGCGCCTACTCGAATGTGTAGCGCATGTCCGACCTGACACGCTTTGGACCTAAGATCGATGTCCGCCTTGACTCTGCAATGTGCCGGATAGCGGACATGGATTGAGCTCGCCCATGAATGCCGATTTATGGATAGCGCCTCAACTCAATTTCCACTTGAGTTTCGAAATTCTGCTTAATATGGTCGGTAAACGGGTGTGGCGCTCACTTCGGTAGTTACCCCCAAATGGGAGGCTGGCGTTGACTAATATCTGCAGCAAATCATCGGATCTCGCGTGTGATTTGCTGCCTATAGGCGTTGTGGGGACAGTGTTGTCACGATTCTAATGGCGAAGTTTCTCCAAAAAAGTGTCTATTGATGAACAAAGGCTTGGCCGCTCTTATTTCGCTGGGGCTTCTGGGTATCGCAGCCAACTACATCACTCTTTTGAATTTTCATTCAGAGCAGGATACTTGCAGCTTTGGCCCGGTATCAAATGCGGAATATCGCGATTATCTGGCTAAGGCGCGCAGTCTGTCGGGGATCGTGACATCGTCGCTTTCGGCAGACGACACTTCGACATCGGCCAATTTTACAAAATTGTTTGAAGCGCTGAGCTCAGGCAAGTCGGACGTCTATTCGCGGCTCGCAATAATGCACGCGGCGCTGCGTTCGTTAGGAGCAGAGTATCGTAACACGAACGGCACGTATCCCGATCAAGGGAAATCCGACCCGTTCGTCGCAGCAATGAACGGACTCGAAATTGTTGCGTTTAATTACGTTCTCGATGTGTTTCGGATCGGGGCAGTATTGCCTTGGCCACGAGACGCTTGGGTCATCGGGGGGCTTGCGGGTCCGAGATACTACCGTAGCGTTGGCCCTGCTTATCCCAAAATGCGTGGCGAGTTAGCCATAATCTTTCATGGGCCAACATTGGAACGTCCATATCGAACCGATATCGAGCCCAAGGGGAGCTGTCCGCCAATTCCAAGCGGGGAGATCGCCGAAAACTTCTCTCTATTAAGAAAGTAGCAACGGAACATGGCCCTACGAATCCTCGCTGGAAGCGAAGCCGGCGTTCAGCGACTATACTGGCGCTGGCCATATGTATCTTGTTCTCCGAGAGCTGATACAGGAAGAACTTGAGTCAGATGAGTCACCTGTAGAACGGCCGCAAATAAACTCAGATGCCTCTTTCATTTTTGGGGCCTCGAATGGCGGGAGCTATAACCGCTTCCGCATCGATCAGGGCAACCACGTCGGTCATCTTCATCGACCGGTCGATCAGGCCAGCCGGATCACGCGGGGCATGCCAACTATCTTGCAGGCCGTCGCGAAGGAGGAGAATACGGGGTGGGTCTTCGCCACGGCGACGATAATCTCATGCATGCTCGCATGCGAGGTTTCAGAGAGTATATCGTTAGGAACAACTTTGGTGCCGAATACTACGGCCGGGCCAAGCCGACGGATGCCGAGCCTGCTGCTCGGCCGACGTAAACACGCCATTCTTCATTTCCCATATCATATCTACTAAAGAAGAGCGTCAGAGACCGACGTGAGTTTTTCTGCGCGGTCCAGCAGGTCGTTTTCGAGAATCTTGTGTGGAGGCAACGATCCGAAGTTAGCGACCGAGCGTGATCTGGAAGGGCTGGCAGATTGACCATTGGTTGAGGTACCTTCACGCGCGCCGTGCGGGAGCTTAGCCCGTTCTTGGCACGAAAGCGACGAAGCCAAGCGGTCCGACAATGTCCGGTGTTTAGCTCACAGCGACTGTCGGATTTCTGAGATGTCCGGTCGCTTTTTGACCCAAACGCAACATCGTCACTGGAGCGGCAACGTCCCACTTGCTACCGTTCCAGCAATAGGCAGGGACTTCTTGATGTGGGATGCACCAATGATGCATGATCTATTCGACCGATGGGAACGGGTTTGGCACGACAGTCAATATGACCTAATCCCAGGTTGCGTTGGGCCGAACTACATCCGACACGATGAGAATGGCGACCGTACCGTAACTCGGGAAGCCTATGCGGACGAGCTTGTGACCGTTCACAAAGGCCGTCCAGGTATTCGCGTCGTCGTGTATGATCACTCATTCACCGACGACCGCGCGTGGTTCCGGTTTTCGTTCCAATGGCTTGACCCGACGACTGGCGAGAAGCAGAGCCGGGCCGGAATGCAAAGCTACCGCATCGAGGATGGCAAGCTGGTCGAGACTTGGATCACAATGCGACCGCTTGGCACATCGTGGACGGACGTTGCGCAGGATCGCTGGACAAGCCCTAAGAACTAGAGCAACGCCAAAGGCGTATGTCGCCTGTTGGCACTTTTCGGACCTGAGGCGGTGTTCGGTTTAGGTCTGCAATACGCCGGATAGAGGACAAGGGTCGAGCTCGCTCACGAACTCATTTTCGAGTAAATGCCCTAGAGAATATGATGCGCCCACTTAAGCTAAAAATTGCGCTGGTTGCCATTGCCGTTGTGGCCGTCGAGGCGACACATTTGGTGAAGGCGGCCGAACCTAAGGTGCCGGTCGCTTATTTTCTTGGCCAGTCATCTGACCCTGCTCATGTGCCAAATAATCTGCCCGGTGACGCAACGGATGTCGTAGTCGCCAAGGTGCGCGTTTTGGGCAGGGCAAGTTGGATGGGCGGTCGTCATGGAGAGGGAATTACAAACGACATCCTCTTCACTCGGGTCAAGATAATCGAAGTGAAGGAAGGCACGGCTGAAGTGGGCCAAGTGTTGGGTGTTCGAATGGGGTTGCGAAATGATTTCCGAGAATTTTCTTATCCTCACACACCCGACCAGCTCGCTCAAGAGTACGCTGTACTGATTTACTCGTCAGGCGATGGCTTGCGACGACTTGCTGCGTTCCCAATCAGTTCATCGCAATACGTTGATTGGCAAACAGAGGTGCAGGCCTATGAGCGACAGCGAGGAAAACCCGGATATCGCGAATAATTTAACTGGAGGGCAGGCTTTGGGATATAGTCGGCGCGTCGCCGCTGCGCACCGACGTCGAGAAAGTGCGCCGTCTTCATTGTTCCTTTGTCAACCATTGTCGCAAATTTGGGGGCTGCGGCCAAGGTCGTTAGGACCGGTAGATATCCCACGTGATAATCCAACCTGAGCGAGATTAATTGTAAGATGGAGGCGTCATGTCCTTACCGGTCGCGCCATGTATCGATGCGGCAGCACCTTCCCTCAATTTCCTTCGTTCGCATCTGTACCCGTGGGGGCAAGCGACTCTCGGGATTCTGATCGCAATCGGAAGCATAAGTCTGGCGGCGAGTTCGGCCAATGCTGAGCAAAACCCGTGGGTGCAGTTGAAAGGAGAAAAGCCAGCTCTATCGCTCAGCCAGACCATATTTGCTGCTAAGCAAACTGATAACAGCGCTTTCCGAAATGACACCGGCGGCCGGAGTGATTGGATTCAATCGGGCACGATGGCAACGCCGGAGCCAAACATCACCGTCTTTATAACCCGACGTCAGGAAGCTAGAACAGTCCGCAATAGCGTGGTGCAGGATTTAGAAGATCTCGCCGAGCTTAAAGGAATCCAAAAGAACTTTAGACCAGCCTACTATGAGCTGGCGACATGGCTTGGCACACTTCGTGGCGTCTCTTTTGCGGTGAATGCAGACGGAATACTAAAACAGTGCATGGGCTTTCATAAACCCGGAACATCGAAGGTTTACATAAAAGGTTTCATATGTTCCTCAGATGAGCAGGTCGTGCTTCCGGAGCAGGTCGCCTGTCTGGTAGACAAACTGCGATTTCCGCAGCCCGAGGACGTAGCGTCCACGAGACTGCTGCTCGGCGTCGAGTCTAGAACGGAATGCGGTGGGCACCGGCTCGAACCGAAAAACGTTACGGTAAGGCCGAATGTTGACGGGGACAAAGAGCGTCTTTGAACTCCGTCCCATGGCGATGCCGGTGTGAGATCCTGCGGTGCGGCGGCACATCCGGAGTTGAGGGTGGATCGGGAAGCTCGGCGCACAGCCAGAGTGACGCGATTGCCCCAAAGAAACTTGCGGGACCACATCTTACGTCAAAGCTATGAATCCAGAAAACATTCGGCGAAACGCCTCACGCTACCAGCTCTTGTGCCGTATCGAGGCTGCTGAATTTGCGACCAGTTAATGAAGCGATGGTAATCTGAGCCAATGAACTCAACCTTCGTATCTATCGTTAGCTTTTTTGGGGTGATGGCGCCTCTGATGGCGTTCTTCGTCATCTTAGATTGGGCGGGGCGAAAGGCGCAGACCCAAGGAGCGCAACGAACGTCACTGGACAAGCTTAAGGCAGTAAAGCTGCTAGACTTGACGCTGTTTCTCAAGCGGCTTGCCGCTGGTGCGATCATCGTGGCGTTTACTATTGGCGCACCGGTCGGGCTGTTTGCGCTCATCCTATTTTTTCCTACCATCACCTGTCATGGAGAAGGTTCGGGAGGTAATTGCGGCGAGGGTTATATGGCTTCGATTCCACTAGCTTTGCTTACCATCCCACTTGACCTCGCGGCGGCGTTTTTCGTTTGCAAAATCCTAGTCAGCGCTTTCTGGCCGAAGCAATAGCCACAGAACGCAGTGTCATAGATCACGCAATGGGCCATATCAAAGCTAACATCAACGGCCGTGAGTATCGCATGGCGTGTGAAGAAGGGCAGGAAGCGCGCCTCGAAAATCTCTTGCATAAACCTCAAGCCCGTATGGCTAAGCTGTCGAACAAGTTCGGAAAGATGGGCGATCCAAAATTGACTGTAATGGCAGCGCTCACTGCTATTGATGAGTTGGATGATGCCAATCTGCTCGTAAGCCAGCTTCGAAATCGGAAAACTAGCGCTCGATCAGGACAACCCGCTTGGGGCGAAGGGAAGCCAGACGAAGGCAAAAGGGCCGATGGGCTACGGTTTGATATCTCCGCAGTCGCTCTGCCGTAAGCGTCGTTCTCAGGCCACGGCTCTGAGGTCTTGCTTTTGGTAGGCCCACGGCAAGAGCGCGTCGATGTCGCGGTTGGGATGACCGCTGGCGATCCTGGTAAGGACGTCTGTCAGGTAGCCGAGCGGATCGATATCATTGAGTTTACAGGTCTCGATCAGCGAGGCGATGGTGGCCCAGTGCTCGGCACCTCCGTCGGAGCCCGCGAACAAGGCATTTTTCCGGTTCAGTGTGATCGGTCGGATAGAACGCTCGACGGCGTTGTTGTCGAGTTCGATGCGGCCATCGTCGAGGAAGCGGGTGAGGCCCTCCCAGCGCGACAGCGCATAGCGGATTGCCTCGGCGAGCTTGCCCTTCTGGCTGATCAGCCCGAGTTTTGCGCGCAGCCAACTCTCCAATGCGTCGACCAGCGAGCGGCTTTTCTGCTGCCGCACGGTCCGACGCTCCTCGGCGGTGCGGCCGCGGATGTCGTTCTCGATCGCATAGAGCGCGGCGATGCGCTGCAGCGCTTCGCTGGCGATCGGCGCAGGTCCGGGTGTGGCGAGCTTGTAGAAGTTGCGCCGCACATGGACCCAGCAGAACGCCAGCTGCACGTCGCCGCGCTCGGCCAGCCGGCGGTAGCCGGCATAGCCATCGACCTGCAAGATGCCCCTGAAGCTGTCGAGATGGGCGATCGGCCGCTCGGCCTTGCGGTCCGGGGCGTAGACATAGGCCACGCCTGGCGGATCGGATCCGATCCATGGCCGGTCGTCGGCGGCATAGGCCCACAACTGGCCGGTTTTGGTGCGACCACGACCAGGATCCAGCACCGGCAACGTCGTCTCATCGGCAAACAGTTTTGGCCGCTCTCTGAGCTTGTCGAGCAGGCGTTGGTGCAGCGGACGCAGATGCCAGGCGGCATGGCCCACCCAGTCTGCCAGCGTCGAGCGGTCTAGGTTGACGCCCTGGCGGCCATAGATCTGGGCCTGCCGATACAGCGGCAGATGATCCGCATATTTGGACACCAGCACCTGGGCGATGGTGGCTTCGGTCGGCAGCCCACCCTCGATCAGCCGCGCCGGCGCTGGGGCCTGCACGACGCCATCCTCACATTGGCGACAAGCGTATTTCGGCCGGATCGTGACCAGCACCCGGAACTTCGCCGGCACGATATCCAGCCGCTCGCTCTTGTCTTCGCCGATCCGGTGCAACGCGCCCTGGCAGCAGCGGCAGGTCTTGTCGTCGATATCGATGGTGGTCTCGATCCGCGGCAGATGCGCCGGCAGCGCGCCGCGATTGGCCCGACGCTTCGCAGCTCCGGCCTGTCGTGCGGCCGGTGTCGCCTGCTCAGCTTCCGCGACGTCACGCGCCGCCGCCTGCTCGACGTCTTCCAAACCGAGCTGCATCTGGTCCTCGGGCAGCGTCTCCGCCCGGCGGCCAAACTGGTGGCGCTGCAGGTCCCTGATGATCTGACGCAGCCGTTCGTTCTGCACCCGCTCGGCGAGCAGCATCGCTTTCAAGGTCTCGGAATCATCGGGCAATGCGTCGCGCGGCATGATCAAATCAGATCATGTTTACCAGCATTTTGCGACGTGCTCGATGCTGCTGATTCACTTTGCCACAGCAACAAACGTCCAGGCGTTAGCCGGGCTGTGCCGGCGTCACCGTCTCGCGCGCCGCGTGGACACGCCGCCAATCCAGCCCTTCGAGCAGCGCCGACAATTGCGCGGCCGACAAATGGATCACGCCATCTTCGATCTTCGGCCAGCGGAAGATGCCGTCCTCCAGCCGCTTGGCGAACAGGCACAGACCCGTGCCATCCCAATACACCAGCTTGATCCGATCCGCGCGCTTGGCGCGGAACACGTAGACTGCGCCCGAGAACGGATCCGCCGCCATGCTCTCCCGCACCAGGGCCGCCAACCCATCGGCGCCCTTGCGGAAGTCCACAGGCCTGGTCGCCACCATCACCCGGACCGCGCCCGTCGGGCCGATCACGCTCCGGCTTTCAGCGCCCGCAACACCGCGGCGATGGTGTCCGACGGAGCGCCCGCGCCGATGCGCACCGTCACGCCGTCGATCGCAACCTCGATCGTTCCGCCAAGCGGTTCGTCCCGCTGCTGCCGCCGCGCCTTGCGCTGTCGAGATCCCGCAGTCTCGCACAGTGCCGCGGTAACCACCGCCGGGACGAACCGTGGTTCATCATCCTTGGAAACGACCGCCTGAGCTTCCCTGACTCGCCGGCGCCAGCCAAACAATTGCTGCGGCGACAATCCGTGCCGCCGTGCCACGCCAGAAACAGAGTCGCCACTGGCTTCGATCTCCGCGACGACCCGCGCCTTGTCCTCGTCGCTCCACGTCCGCCGGCGCCCCGCACCGGTGAACACCTCCAGCCGCCGAACCGGCTTGGTGATAGCACTATCCACTGTGTCCATTCTAAGCCTAGCGGTTCGAACGAAACGAAACGTCGCAGATCAGCACGTCAACCGAAAGGTGGGGCCGGGACGACGCTTACGATACACAGACAACGGCCTCTGGATCTTCATCATGCGCCGTATTGATCAAACGCCTTGCGACCTCTGGCGTCCGCGGGAAACGAAGGGACTGATAAGCCACATCGACGTCATTGATGCTGCGGCGACCGTTGTCGTCTATCGGCCGGTTCGTCAACTTTTTGTTCTCCCGCCAATATAATCATTGCCGGCGGCGTCCAGCGCAACCACGCGAAGCGCACCACGTTTAAAGTTGATGGACATCAAATTTCGTGGTGGGTTATCTGAACCCATATGGCGTGCGGAGGCGTTTTTGTCGTCGCGTCCGTGCTGTGGTTGTGGATCGTAAAAGATCGATCAGACCGGAGGGATCGAACAGGAGGATCAATTCGCATCTCTGGCGCTTCCGCAATGAAGCGCCTCCCCGATGAGCGCGACGATCCGAGCATTTGCTGAGGCGTTGGAGCGTGAGACACGTCCGCCATCCAGCCTATTGCAGACTCAATCCAGACATCGCCCCAGGTCCGAAAAGTGCCAAAAACGGAAGTCGCAGGCCTTACTGCACGTCGACGACACGCCCGAGCGACCTTTCGGGCTTCACACAAAAAATGAAGAGGTCCTCTCGATCAGCCAAAACGCAGCCACCGTACCGATCGCGTACGCCGCGATCACGTCGAGCCGATTAAGTGTATGCTGAATCAGGGCAGGTTCGAGGCGAAGCGCCATTGCGGTTCGGAACAAGCCGCCTGCCGTTAGCACCGCAGCCACGAAAGCCAGCTGCCCGGTCTCTACGCCGAGGTTGAAAAATAGCAGCGCAACGGGGATCGCATGTTGAGGTAACCCTACCTCAGCCAGCGCTCCGGCGAATCCAAAACCGTGTAGAAGCCCGAAGCTAAAGGCAACTAGCCATGGCAGACGCGCGGTCAGACCTGGCTTTCCACCGCGTGCATTCAGGATCTCGACGGAAACTAACATGATGCTCAGCGCTATGGTCGCTTCCACGGGCGGACGCGGCACGTTCACGAAACCTAGGGTCGCCGCGGCAAGCGTAGTGCTGTGTGCGATCGTGAAGGCCGTCACGGTGACGGCGACGCGGCGCCAGTCTCGAACCAGGATCACCAGCGCCAGTACAAATAGCAAGTGATCGAAGCCGAAAAAAATGTGTTCGACGCCAAGGCCCAGATAGGTCGCAGCCATTTCTCCTACGCTAGGCACCGCTTGAATAATGAATGCTGTCTTCGTCGGAGAAAGCCGTTCGGTCTGTGTGGCGCCGGCAAGGCTTTCGATCCGAACCAAGACATCGGTCGACGTGGCCGATAGGCCCTCAATTGATACGGCCTGTCCGATGAGCCCTCCATCCCGCCGTATGGTACGGCGTTCAACATAGGCGCCGTCGCCAAAGGACCCACGGGGCGGCCCTACGTCTTGGGTGCCCTCGGGTAGTTTGACGTAGATCGCGAGCCGCAGGTCATCCCCCGCGCGGGAATCTTGAAAAGGAGATCATAGGCGCCTGGGCTGGTCTGGCGCATCTCGAGATAGCCCGGCCGTAGTTCATCCGTGAACGCGGGTGTCGCCAGCAGCGCTGCTAAAACAGTCAATAAAAAGCGATAGCGATTCATCGTTCGATCTCGGCTGACGTCGCCTTTGCTGAAGGCGTCTCCACGACGATTTCGTAGCGGTCCCGAAGCGAGGCATAAAGCTTCCGTTCCGCCTCAAGGCGCTCCGCGTTCGCCCACTCTCGGCGAACGGCCGTTCGGACAGCCTCGAGCGGTGGCAGTTCTCCGGATGTTCGTTCCCTGACAAAGACGAAATGCTGCCCGAAGCTCGAAGAAATCGGCCCCTGCCAGCGCCCCGTTTCCATGACTGCCATTCGCTTGGCGAAGGCGTCACCAAATACGCCCGTAACCTTGCTCTGAGTCATGGCGCGGAACTCCTCGCCCAGCAGGAAGGGATCGCCGAGCGCCATCGCATCCACGGACAGGTCGGCTCCAGCCAGAACGCTCCCAAGCTGTTTGCTGTCGCTCTCGAGGGTATTCGGCCGCCGCGCGGCGCTCAGGAATATCTGATGAAACGTGAGATGATCCTCGGTCCGGAATCGTTCAGGATTGGCCGCAAGATAGGCGGCAAGCTGCTCATCGGTTGGCTCGGGTGCGGACATTTTCTCCGCCAGAAATTCCATCTTCTGCCGCACGCGGCGGCGTATGATGACATCGTCGCGGTCCAGGCCGGCCGCTCGGCCCTCGCGGTAGAAGATCTCGTCGCGGACGTAGTCCTCGATCAGGCCCTGCAGTTCCTGCTCGCTTGGCGGCCGCCGCCAGGTTCGCGCAAATCCGTCACCGAGGTTGGTGATCCGCGAGGCGGATACCACGATTTTCTCGGGCGGGTCGGCGCTTCGTTTGCCCGCGAGGCCGTAGAGCGCGAACAGCATCGCACCAAGCGCAAGGAACTGCAGTAGCGGCTCTCTCAGCAGCCGAGCGATCAAGGCGTGTACCAGATCGGCGAGGTATAAGCGCGTTCGGTGGTCGTCATCGTAACTTCGGCCGGCATTTTGATGCCGAAATATTTTGCGTCATAGGCGGTCCAGCGCGGCGTCGGAATTTCGATCACGCGCACATAGTAGAAGGCCCGCAACGCCGGGTCGAAGTCGGGGTCCTTCCAAACCGTGATCATCTCGCCCGCGCCGAGGGTGTTGGTCCACGTCGCGTTCCCGACGTCGACGGTGCTGCCGACAGATGCCCTGCTGCGGCCGTCGGCGCCGATCGTGCGGCCCCCAGAAACCGCGACGTCGTAAACTCGCTCTTGCGTCTGACCGTCCTTTCCGAGCCAGCCCTTGATGACCTGGATGCGATCCAGATTTGCGCCGATCGGATCCTTCAATGCGGCGACGAGGAAGGTGGGCGATTTTCCGTTTGGCGCGTTGCTCAGGTCTCCGCCCATCGGCACGCCCTTGGTGTAGCCAACTCGCGCCGGCATGCGGTTGTTGGCGTCGGCGGCCTCGAAATCCCAGCCGCCGAAGAAGCGAACGACCATGCGCGGGCCGGTGGTGGCATATGTTTCGCGCCGCTTCATGGCGTCGAAGATCGCTTCGCGGGTATTTTCCGCGGCCCATACCGCAGCGTATCCGGACGCCGTCGTCTCCCAGCCCATGATGACTGCCTTGTCGGTCTTGACGAAAGGATGCATCGCTCGACCGGCACTTGGTTCGGAAGAAGACGTCTTGCCGAAGAAATTGTCCTCCTCGACCGCCGCGAGCCCGGTATGCGCATCGGTGCTGCCGACCAGGCCGAACTTGTAGGGATTAACGCCGAGTTCGGCTTCCATCTTGAGCCCGTTCTTCAATGCCGAACGGACGTATTCGAATTCCAGCATTTCGGGCTTCTTGACCTCGGTTAGGTCGAGGTTGCCCTTGTCCCAACGGTCGAAGTTCGCGAATTCGTCGTTGGGCGAGAGAAACGGATGGGTCTCGCCATCGCCCTTGATCTGGGTCGCCTCGTAAAGCGGTTCCCACCTCATGCGGTTCTCGGCATATTCGCGGTCGATCCGCTTGCCATTGAACGACTCGATGATCGGAAACATCCGGCCGTTGCTCAGATTGCCATTGTGCGCAAGCGCTAGTATTTCGGCGCCCGTCTTCTCTTCAACCATCGCCATCCACTTCCAGAGGTCGCGAGGATTTGGGCTGCCCAACGGCGGCAGCGTGGTGAAAGGTTCGACGAGATTTGCCTTTGCTCCGTTGTCGCGCCAGATGACATTGCGATGAAGGTTGTTACCGCCCGCGTTCGAGGTCCACTCATAGCCGATGAAAGCAGTGAAACTACCCGGATCGTTGGCTTCTTCCGCCGCCTTGATCGTTTCGCGCCAGGCGCTGCGATAGGCCGGCGTCCCCGGCGTAGGGAATCCCTTGGGCATCCGCCCCTTGCCGAAGCTGGTGATGATATCAATGGCGGCCTCCGCCCCCTTGCCGGAATTGATCTCGTCGTACCACTTTCGTCCCTGCGGCGTCGCCAGCAGGCCTGGATCGCCGCCGATCAACTGTGGGAAAAAGCCCATGCCGTCCGAATGATCCGCTACCACCATGAAATCCAGGGGCGCGAAAGTTTGGCGCGTTGTCCGCTGGAAGCGATGACTTCCTCGCCCTTGGCAAAGCGATAAGCGTCCTTCGGGCCGAGCCGGGCTCCGAACGCGCCGGCGTCCATCGAGTAAGAGGTGTGCGTGTGCGTGTCTCCGAAAAGCGGCCTTGTCGGAAAATTGCGACCCGCATATGGCGAATAGGGCGGCTTGGCGGGGAACGCCTTATCGGCGGTCTCCTTGTCGAGCGTGCCGATGTCAGTCGTCAGGTCTTCAGCGGCGACAGTGGAAGCAAAAACGCTTGCGGCACAAAGGCCTGCGAGCGCGGATCCTAAGAGGGAGGACAAACGGAACATCGTCAACGCTCCTATGATTTTGGTTCATCAACGCTCGGGGCGCGGTGTGCGAGCCTCTCACGATCATTCCGAGCAAAGCCGTCCAACTCGCTGCGCGAACGATTGTCGGTCGCCAACACAAATTGACACTGAGGCCGCGCCGCGCGGCCCGATTGCGTCGGACCTGCCGTTACCCCGCCCAATGCAGCCGACACTTCAGCGTCTTGGCGCTTGTTCGGAGTCGCACATTGAAAATGCAGTGCCACCGCCGCAACAGGATCCTTGCGTTCCTTGTTTTGTCTAAGCGTTACTGCTCGACCGGTGTGCCGGCCGGGACATGGGCGCCCGACGCCGTCCACTGGTCGTAGGTCTGGAACTCCAGGCCGAGCTTGTCGTAGGAGACCCGCAGATAGCCGTCGTTACCACGCAATACCGCCGCGGGCACGACTGTCTGGACTTCCTGCGCCATCACGCCGACATAGGCCTTTTCGCTGCCGTTGTAGCTGAAGCGGTAGAAGCCGAGGCCGTTATCGAGGTGACCGAGCAGTGAGATGTCGTGCTTAAGCATCATGTCGGATCGCCGAACAACGCGCCGGGTGGTGCGCCGGGCAACGCCTCGCACGCCTACCATTGGTGCAACACGTCCCACACCGACCACGGGCCGGACGCCAGGTCGAGCGACGCAGCCGGCGCGGTAGACACCGGCGGCACAATAGACAACGGCATTTGCCTCGGGTGTCTGGATAGTCATGGTTGCGGAGAATGCGGTAATGCCGAGCGCGGCGAGTACGAGTGAGCGCATGATTTTTCTCCTTCGTTCATCGGTGGCAGGGGCTTCTCTCAAAAAAGGAATAGCATCAGATTTTCGCACGGCGAGCAAACTGTATTCGGGGCAATACGTGCCCCATAAAATTCGTCCCACTTAGCTGTGCACTGCAGCGGAGTCCGTCGTGGGTCATTCGCGTCGGTTTGACCGAGCATCGGCGACTTCCGGTCTACCACGCTGAACAGAAAATTCTGGGCTTTGCTTAAAAGTGCCAAAAGGGGAAGCCACAACACCTAGACGACCGCTACGATTACGTGGGCTTGAATTTTTGCAGCAACCTCGCCACTGCCATGTCTCTCCGCGATCGCACAGGTGGCGTGGTCGGTTGCAGCGTCCAGTCCTCCCGCGTCTCTCGCCTCGATTTCGTTGCGAAGAGGAGTTCCTTGACAGTAGGCGACGGCGACTTGGCGAGGCGAGGATGCGCGGCTTTGCTCTGCCCTTGTCTCGATTGCCAAACGGGAGAAACCTGCGTCCTTTAGTTCGCTGCCGATCAGCGCGGTGTCGTGGTAACCGTGGGGCGTGCGCGCCAGAAAATGTGGCGGATCGCTCGAAAAAAGCTTTGCGAGAGCATTCGTCACATCATCGGCAAAAACATTCTCTTCTATGCGGTCCCATACGTTGAACAAGAAATATCCTCCGGGCTTCAGCACCCGCTTTGCTTCGCGATAGCCCGATATACGGTCGGGAAAAAACATTGCGCCGAACTGGCAGCAAACGAGATCGAAGGCCCCATCTTCGAACGGGAGCGCCAGAGCATCCGCTTGGCGCCATTCGACGCGACCGTCGGGACGTTGCCGCGACGCTGCGTAGTCGAGCATCGGTTGACTGAGGTCGGTGACAACATACCTTGCGCTGGAAGGCAGTCTTGGCGCCAATGTGCGGGTAACGACCCCGCTGCCCGCAGCGGTTTCCAAAACGGCGCTTGGCGAAAGGGACGCCGCTCGTTTCGCGATATCTTCAGCGAACGGCTCAAAGATCAACGGCACCATATGGCGGTCGTAGTTGTCCGGAATAGAGCCAGCGAACACTTTGTCAGATTCCGACATGGCGATCACCTGTCACTCAGTTCGATGGCTGGAACACTACCATGGATTGTCCGCTCTGGGTCATTGGCGTCGCTTTTCACATGTCAACGGAATGTCCGCTATCCGACCCATTCAGGACCTCTCGTTTCGTGTTGCGAGCACTAGGATAGACATAATTCGAGCTCCCGACCCGGGGGCCTCGAATGATGAGATATGAACTGACGGACTTTAAGCGGGCAGCCATCAGGCCGTTCTTTCCGCACAAGCCGCTCAGCTTTCCGAGAAGGACGACCGGCGGGTCCTCGACGGAATGCATTTGGCTGCGCTTATGGGTCCACGCCCTAGCTAGATCTTAAGCTGCATATTGGCAGACAGCCGACCGACGGGGATGATTTCCAGGAGAAGTCTGAGCGTCCCAGAGACGGTGACGGACACGAGCATCGCGGTTTTGACCCCCTCGAAAACTTTTCTCACCTCCGTTGGCAAAAACGGAATCAAGCGAGGATTTCAATACGATTTCAACGATGTGGCGAGATCGACTCGGTCTTAATGGTGCGGATCGAGTCGTTCTTAAACCGAAATCGACTCGTTCTTTCGTAGTCCGCACACAATCTGAAAACGTTGGTGGGCCTGCCTGGACTCGAACCAGGAACCAGACCGTTATGAGCGATACGCTTT
This sequence comes from Rhodopseudomonas sp. P2A-2r, assembly GCF_026015985.1. Classification (GTDB taxonomy): domain Bacteria; phylum Pseudomonadota; class Alphaproteobacteria; order Rhizobiales; family Xanthobacteraceae; genus Tardiphaga. The sequence continues at coordinate 2,363,000 of NZ_CP110389.1, forward strand.
TCTGCGAAATCCCTTTAAAAATAGGGATTCTTGTTAAGTTTGCACCTCTTTATCGACGTTGGTTTCGGTAGTTTCCGGGGCGAAACCGGGGCGGTGATTTTTGATGTCTGTCACGGTCGCCGAGGGTTTGACGCCGACTCGCTGTCGCGGCTTTTTGGTCATGTTCTCAACCGCGTCTTGCAAGAATTCCGGGTGATGGTGGCCGTACGTATCGATCAGGGTTTTTTCGGACATGCCGAGGAAGCCGGCGGCGATCCATGTCGGGGTGCCGGTTTGCATCAGCCACGTCGCGGCGGTGTGCCGCAGGGTGTGTGGACTAACCTTGCCGGGCAATTTCGCCAGGCCGACCGCCGTTTTAAATCCTGTCTTGACCGATTGAACGCCGGCGCCGTTGAACTCGACGAAGTGCCGGGCAATCAGTTTGCGCTCGCGCCATCGGCGCATGTGCGCGAGCAGCCGGGGCGGCAAGGGCACGGGCGGCTGGCGCTTGTTGGTTTCGGCGTGGCCCTCGGCGAGGCGATAGAAAATGCCCCGGTCGAGGTCGACGTATGCCCGGCCGATCGCCGGCACCGGCGACGCCGCTGCGATTGCGCTGGCGCGTGTGCCGGTATAGAGGCCGATCAGGATAAAGCGCGCCAGGTGCCGCAACGGGCGCTTGTCGGTGGTGACTTTCTGGCCCTTCATCGGGCCGCGGTGGATGGTTTGCGTTTCGCGGGTGCGCCAGCATGCCCAAATCAGTGCGGCGGCCTCGGATCGCGTAAGCCAACGATCGCGCGCCTTGCCCTTAGCCGGCAACGTCACCTTGACGAGGCCACGGTGCAAGCCCTCGCTGGCATGGTGCCCGATCGCCGCGCGCAAGTCCTCTAGGTCACGTCGGGCGCCGCCGTCGCTGCCGCGCTCTTTGACATAGGCGCGCGTCAAGGCGCCGTTGATGTCGGCGAGCATATACTTGCCGAAAAAATTATTCAGGCGATCGATGCGCTTTTGAAATCGCTTGGCCGGGGTGCTGTCGCCGGCCGCTAGTTCGGGCCGATCGTCGAGATAGATCGACAGAACGTCGCCGATCGGAATCGTCTCGATGTCTTGCGCCTTGCGCGTCGGCGTGTATTTCGCCGCAATGTAGTCCTTTAGCTTTTGTTCAGCTTTGCCAGTTTCGCCCGGAGCGCATCCTGTGAAGATTTCCCGGCTGCCGTCCCTGATTGTCCAAGTCGAGGCGTGGGAAAGCTTGCCGTCGGCGTTGTACCGATCCCCTCGGAGGTGGAGTCGGATGCCTTTGCTTGGACGCGGCACTTTCGCCTCATTTCTTCAATGTCGGCCAGCGTCGTGAATTGCTTGCCGGCGATCAATTCAACGGCAAGACGACCGCGCGCGATTTCGCGCCGCAAACCGGATACCGTCATTCCGCCGCCAGGAAAAGCGATCTTTGCGGCTTCCGCAAGCCTCAGAGGCTCGTTGCGCTGGATTTCTTGTGTTTGGGCCATCGTTTTCGGCTCTTAGATGGTGTTTCACTACGACTATCGTCGGCGCCGGAATGCCGGCGATAGGAGCATTTTAGGAGCGGGCGGGCCGGTGAGAGCTGGTTAGCGGCTCATAGCCCGTACGCAGCGTCTTGAAAGAGATGGTGGTCGTTCGTCCGTCGACTTCGCGCCCAAGCCCATCGATGACTGTTTTGGCGGTAGCTCTCGCCTCTCCGATCTTCAGAATACGGATCGTTCGGCTCGACCTCTCGGATCGAGAGCCATCCGCATTGTCGTAGTAGGTGTCGCGGAGCAGGTCGCCGACCTGATATTCGTGCGACACGGTTTTCGTCGGTGATTGTCGGGTTTCGTCGGTCATGACGCCTCCGGCTGCGATACGTCCCAGATCACCGCGGGACCATGGAAATTACGCGATCGCGCGTGTACGGTCGGCGTACTACTGGGAGGGCGAAAGACGTGAATTGTGATCGGATTGCCGGCTTTGCTTCGGCCTCGTGCATCCTGCTGATATTGACGATGACGATCTGGCTTGATGCTTGGGGGCCGCCAACCGGCGACCGATTGAATGCGATCATCGCAATAATTGGCTGGGTAGTGACGATCGGAATTGGTGGGTTTGCGTTCAAATTGTCCTATCGACAGATCAATGTTGGACTTAGCCAGATTGATCTTCAACAGACCCAACTGAGGCTTCAGCAGGAGCAAATCGAGGAAGCGCGTCAAGAATTGCGCAGGTCCAATTACGTGCGACTGCAAAGAGAATTTCTGGCCTACGCCGCCGACCTTGATCGCCTCAGGGTGGTGCCTGGTTATCTTTCCGCGTTCGTAGACCAATTCACGCGGGCGGCGGTCGATGGATGGGCAATGCAACTTAATAGGGTCCGACAAAACGCGGACGATTCGCTGAGTTACACGGCCACAGCGGCACCCTTTGGAATTGGCGAGCGCGTATTGACGCTCATGGGGCGCGTCCAGAAGGTTGGTGAGCAGATCGAGAAAGCCATGCTTGATCATGGAGGTCTGACCGTAGGCGTCACTCTGCGCTTCGACCCGATAGTGAAAGCTCATGTTGATGGGATTCGAAGTTTGGCGGCGCAAATACGCGCAGACCTGCCGCGACTTGAGAAGCAAATGCTCGCCATTGCCGATGAGCGCGACACATACCGTTGATATAGGTAGCCACATGTCGGTCATCGATCGCCCTCCGGCCGCGGACAGTTGGTTAGCTGCTTCATGCCCACAGCTTTTGTGTTTCACTTTGTGCGGCGTGATTAAAGCAAACCCGCGCGCGGTGACGCGGGCGGCAAATAGCGGCCTGGCCCCGACGTGATCGCAATGCGGCGGCGGGGTGATCCGAATCAGCTCAGGGAAAAATTTTTCGACGACGCGCAAATTCGTGGCGACGGTGTGATTGTAGATATCGATGCCGTTAGGTTCGGCGACGACGGATCGCAGCGCGAACAGGCATCTCTCAGTTAGTCTGCGGTGCGACATGCGATCCGTCCCCCGTCAATGATCAGGCGGCGGCGAGCGAAAGACGCTCGGCCAGTTCGCGGGCGGCGGCGTGATGGTGGTCGACCTGCACCATCATCCAGCCAATCATGCCGAGGTCCTCACATGTGACGCTGCCGACACGTGTCTTGATGACGCGCATATCATCGGCCATCTGCGAGACGGCTTCTTGGCCTTTGAGTTCCGGCCGGCTGCGACCGTGGGTGATCGGGGCAGTGAGGCGAGTACGAGCGCTCATTAGGTAGTCTCCTTCGGGGTTGTGGAGGGCTGGGGCACATGGCAATCCGCTCGCAAGCAAGGGGCGTGCAATGATCAGGGTTGTGGTAGTCGCGGCGTTGCTGGCGTGTGTATGCGGTCCGACCGATGCCAAGGAATCGCCTAAGCGCTTTGGGTCGTGGTCGGTGACGGCCGAATCGAGTCGTTTCGGCGACGGCGGTTCGCACGTCGCCTTGGTGCTGAACCGTAACGCAAGCGTCGGATTGGCAGTGCGATGTATGCAGAAAAAGCTGTCGCTGGCGGTGGCGGAGTTTGACCCGGTTAGAAGTTTGACCGTTGGCGAAATCTACAAAATCAAGTTTCGCGTAGATGACGGGTCTGTACTCGACTTTTCCGGCGCGGCAATCAATTCGAGCATGTTCGAGATCGAGATCGCGGCATCCGTTGCGCAGTTGATCGAGGATGGCAAAGAAACAACGGTTCGGATTTCTTCGCCCGCTGGCGTCTCTCACGACGCGACTTTTGACACTCGCTTGGCGAAAGCGGCGTTTAAGGCTCTGTCGAGAGATTGTCCGATTGACTAACATCACGCGTCCCAAAGGCGGCGGCCGATGGGAGCGTATTAGACTACTTTTATAAGTCGGTAAAGGTAGCCGTAATCGCTACGTTATTCTTTTGTGAACGCGTGACGCACTCGTCCCCGCAATTCTACGGTAGTGCCATCCTCTCCTTCAAGGGCGAAGGCGGCAAAGGCCGGCGAGGTGCTTTCGGGTTGTAGCCAGTATTCGCCAGCGCCGTCGCGCACGAGGGTTTTGATCGTTTCCTCCGTAAGATCGCCCCGCGTCCGTACCACGTGGTAGCGCTTGCCTGCGACGATCTCGCCGGGCCGTTGCGATAGCCGGGATAGCACCACGATCGAGCCGGCCGCATACAGTTTATTCATCGATTCGCCCTCGATTTGCAGGGCATACAGGTCGAGCCGGCGGAATTCATCATCGTTCGGGATGATGATGGTGCGCGGGACTTGGGTGTCGAACGTATGACCGTCGGCCCATTCGCCGGCCTGCACGCGGCCCGTTACCGGCACTGTGCGTAAATTGGCTATTTCCGGTTTTTCGATGATCTCGTAGGCTTTCACGCCATAAACCCGCGCGAGGCGCTGCATCCACGTCAGGGTCAACTCAGCGCCGCCGGTAGCCAGGGCGCCGATCGTCTTGGGGTGCGATCCGACCTTCTCGGCCAGTGCGTCATAGCTCCACCCGCGCTCTCTGTTCAGTTCCCGAATGCGATTCGGGTACTCGCGGGGTGCCTTTGGCGGCGGAACAGGCTTTTTCGGAGTCTGCATGAACTCCGAATAGCTGCCTATGTTCAACGCCGTAACCACCTTATTGACACCCCTATTTGACAGGAAAGTAGCCTATATGGCTACTATTCGCATGTCGAATCATTCTGCGGGGTGATTCGCTTCAACGTTAGCAACAGTTCGCCCTCAATCGGCGCTGACGGCGGTTTTGTCCGTCTCAGCGAACGGGAAATCTATGTCCAACGTCCAAAATAGCCACGGCGCACACGCGCCGGGCGAGCGCTCCCGCGCGCCGGGCCGCTTGTCATGACGGCGCACCTCTCCGACCGCCCGCTGCTGTCTCAGTTGATCCGGCTTGCCGAGGTGATCCTCGCGGCGCCGCTCATGTCGTCGCCCGCGCGGGTGTTTGAACTCGACGTGCTGTCCGGCGATCTCCTGGCGGCGCTTCGCTGTCCGGCCGGTGCATCGCATGTCGGCGCCGCCGAGGGCATTTTGTTCTCGGCGCTGCAACAGGTCGCCAAGGGCGGCGCGATCTCGACCGGCGAACTGTACCGCTACGCCTTCATCGCGCAGCAAGTGCTGCCGATGGTCCGTGATCATTACTTCGACGCCGTGATCCACGCGCGCGGGGGCGATCATGAGGATGGTCGTGCAAGACGCGCTGCGCGCCGCCTACGTCGGGCCGGATACCGTCGAGGTGATCGCGACGCGTCACCTCATTTCGCCGCGCACAGTCAATCGTTTTTGGGAGTCTGAGAAATTGGCCGGCCGACTTTCTAACCGGCCACGCCCTCACTTTGCGAAGCATGTGACGGTGCCAATCGCGCTCGTTGTCGATCCCGTCGATGCCGATTTCGGCGATGGTGACGTGCAGCCGACGGACTCCACTGCGGCGCGCGCCGCTCTGGTTGCCGCGCACGGCAACGATCCCTTGCGCGGCATCAACGATGAAATGCCCGCGCACACGTTGGAAATCGAGCGTCGCGACCGCGACGGCCACTATACGCCGTCGCCGTCGCGCCTGGTCGATTTTCAAAAGGGCCGCGACGCCTATGCTCGTTCGAAAATGGCCGAGCCTCCCGCGCCCTCCAATTTCATTTACGCGCGCGTCGGCCGCGCCTGGTGGATCATGCAGGGCCTCGCAATGCTCGCCGGCCCGTTCCTCGCGTTCCCCGCCGCGCAAGAGTGGACGCGGAAATTCGGCACCTATCACAAAAAGGCAAAACCATGAGCGGCGTTAACAAGGCAATCGTCGTTGGCCACCTCGGCGGCGATCCCGACATTCGCACCGGCCAAAGCGGCAAGCGCGTCGCGTCATTCAGCGTCGCGACTAGCGAGCAGTGGCGCGACAAGACGAGCGGCGAGCGCAAGGAAAGCACCGACTGGCACAAGATCGTCGTGTTTAGCGACGGCCTGGTCGATATCGCCGAGAAGTACCTGAAAAAAGGTTCAAAGGTTTACATCGAAGGCAAGATGAAAACCCGCAAGTGGACCGATCAGGGCGGCGTCGATCGGTGGGTGACTGAGGTGGTGTTGCAGGCGTTCAATGCAACGATCGTGCTGCTCGACAAGCGCGAGGGCGGCGTGACGCCGGCCAGTGATGAGGGCGACTACGGTTCGCAGCGCAGCGGCGCCGCCGACGGTTCGCGCCCTGTCGTCGCGCCGCGCGGTGGTAGCAAGCCGGCCGGCGCGCCTGGCGCCGATATGGATGACGACATTCCGTTTTGACGATGGCCCGCATCGCTCGCGCGCGTGAACTCTTTCGACTGTGGCGCCTGTACGGGGCGCCACGCTGGCAATCCCTCAAAATGGCCTGGTGGTTTTCATGCTGGCGATGGCTTTTGTCTCGCTGCCGTTCTGGATGATCGGCGCTCTGTTTATCTTCGCTGGTTTCGGTTCGCTGTATTGCGTCGCTGATGTCGTGAACGGCCACCGCGATATGCGCCTCGGCCCGGTGGCCGCGTTCTTTGTCGTCTGCATGCTGTTCGCCGCCGGCTTTTTCTACTTCGCGGCCTTCCTCCTGATGAAGGGACTGCCGCTGTGAAGCCGTTTCAAACCATCCCGCCTTTCGTCGAATTGTCGTGCTGGCGGCGCCAGCAAATCGGACTGCAGGGCGTTAGTCATCCGAGCGAGGCCGAGGTCGTGATCGTCAAGATGCGCGGCGTGCCGCCGATGTCATTCGACATGACCGCGACGGGCCGCGCGCAGTTCGACGCGCTAATCTATGCCGTCACCGTGGCGTTTGAACTCGGCCGCCTCGACGTGATCGACACCGTGCGCAACGTGTTCGAGCGGCCGGCCGCGCGATGACGGCGCCGCTAGACTTGCTCGCCGGCCGGGTGTTGCTACACGCGGGCGATTGCCTCGACGTGATGGCGCGCCTGCCGGCGAATTCGATCGACGCATGCGTGACAGATGGGCCGTATTTCCTGCCCGAAATGGAAAAGCGTTTCGGCTCGGCGAACTCGGCGCGAGCAAGCGGCGATCGGTTTTTCGCCGAGGGCGCGATGTCGAAGTTTCACGGCAAGGCGGCGATCGTCGGCGACATCTGCAACCGCGTCGAGACTTGGGCGGCGGTCGAGCGCGTGTTGAAGCCCGGCGGGTATCTGCTCGCCTTCAACGCCGTGGTGCCGTTCGCGCACATGCAAATTGCCGCCGAAAAGGCCGGCTTTGAAACGCGCAACGTGCTGCAATGGCTGTACGGCACGGGCTTTCCGCGCGGCAAGCCGCTCGGCAAGTTTATCGATCGCCAGGTGTTCGGCGACGGCCTCGACGATGACGAGATTGAGCGCGGCCCAGTGTCGCATTCGGCGGCGTTCTATGACGAGCAAGACATCGCCTTAAAGCCGGCCGCCGAGTTTATCCTGATGGCGCGCAAGCCGCTCGACGGCACGATCGGCGAGAACCTGATCAAGTGGGGCGTCGGCGCCCTCAACGTGAACGCCTGTCGAATCGAGCACGCGACCGGATCGAGCTATCCGGCCAATGTGTTGCACGATGGATCGGCCGAGGTGATGGCGGCGTTTCCGGCGGACGCCGGCGGCAAGAGTGTCGCGCGATTTTTTTGGCACCCGAAAGCCGATGCGCGCGATCGTGCCGGCTCGGATCATCCGACGGTCAAGCCGATCGCGCTGATGCAGTGGCTTGTTCGCCTTGTGACCTCGCCAGGTCAAACCGTGCTCGATCCGTTTGCCGGAAGCGGCTCGACCGGCGAGGCGGCTTGGCGCGAGGGCCGCAACGCGGTGCTGATCGAGATTGATGCGCAGTTTCAAGCCGACATCGCGCAGCGCATGGCGCTGTGCCTGGCCGGGCCGGAAGAACGTCAACGCAAAATCATCAAGGCGAAAGCCGCCGAGCCGTTCGCGGCCGGCTCGCTGTTCGCTGGATTGTAGGGAGTCGCCGTGATGCGCATCGATCGTCACGAGGCCATCGGCCTGATCGTTTTCGCCGCGCTGCTGTTCGCCACTCTGGCGCCGATCGCCGAGCGTGCCCGCGCCGGCTTTGTATTTTTCGAAATCATGGAAAGGGTCTACCGATGAATTGTGGTTGCCACGGCTTGGAGTCGTTCATGAGCGAGTGCGATTGCCTCGCGCCTGCCGCGCCCTCTCCCGCACCCTCTCGCGAAGCACCGGCCGGCCGCGCGGGTGATTGGATGCAGACGTTCACGGGCCGGCAGTATTGGCCGCTCGATCCGCGTGTCGATGAAGTTGATATCACCGACATCGCCGAGGCGCTGTCAAAGCTTTGCCGTTACGGCGGCCACACTCGGCGCTTCTATTCGGTGGCCGAACATTGCGTGCTGCTTGCCCGCTCGCCGATTTGCCCGCCGCGATATCGATTCGCGGCGCTGATGCACGATGCGAGCGAGGGTTACGTGGTCGACGTGATCCGGCCGATCAAGCCATACCTTGGCGGATATGCTGAGATCGAGCATGCAAACATGGTCGTGATTGCCGAGCGCTATGGCTTCGCGTGGCCGATGCCGCCGATCATCAAGGAAATGGATGCGCGAATTCTGCACGATGAGCGTGATCAGGCGATGGCTTACCCGCCGGCAGATTGGAATGTGCCGGGCGCGGCGCTCGACGTTCAACTGCAATTCTGGTCGCCGACTCGGGCTTGCGACGAATTCCTCGCCGCCTTCCGTGAGTTTTCGCGATGAAAAACCGGGGCACGTTCGAAGTGCAGCACGTTCGCAGCCGGCGCGGCGTCGCGCTGGCCGCAGCCGCCGGCTATGCGTCGGGGCCGGGTGATCCCCGGCGCCAGGGCATCGCGAATCCGCAGCGCGCAAATCCGCCCGTGGTCGTGGTGTTCGTCGACTGCGCGGCCGGGATCGAGGCGCGGCTCGGCGGTGTGACGGTCGGCGTGGTGACGCCAGACGCCGCGAGCGGTAGCTTTGTTTGGTCGGTCGACCTGGCGCAAATGTCGCGCGTGCCAAAGCGCGCTTATTCGGTCGACAAGGCTAAAGACGCCATTGCGCACAAGGTGCGCGAGTGGTGCGAGGCGGCGCGCATGGTTAGCGCCAGGCGCGACGGCGGTGCGCGATGAATATGCGCGACGTCGAGGCGCACCCGCTCGTGCGCGAGGTGATGGCGAAGTTTCCGGGCGCTGCGGTCGCCGCCGTTTGCAATCCGCTGGCGCCGATCGAGCCGCCCGGCACCGCCGGCCGTATCACGTTCGGCGACCTTTGGATAATGGCCGATAACGAGCGCCAGGACGCCGAGCGCGCTTGCGCTGAAAACCTCGACCGTGCCCGCGAGTCCGATCAGCGATCGGAAGCCGAGCGCGACACTTTGCGCCGCAGCGCCGGCGATCATCAGCGCCGCGCCGCGCTTTTCGACGGCCTGGCGCGGATGGTCGAGCGCGCTCGCACTTCGCCCGTCATCCAAGCCGAGTTGGCCCGTATGGCGCGCCAGGACGCGCACGAGGCCGCCGAGCGCGCGGCCGAGGCCTTGTCACCCGGTTCGGAAAATAATGCATCATGAACGACGCTACGCCGCGCGCCCGCATATCGGACGATCAGTTGCACGCGATCAAGGATCGCAACCCGGTTGATGCCGTCGCCGGCGCCTGGGTGAAGCTGCGCACAAAGCGCAAAGGGGACGCGGGCCGCAAAGCCGAATTCGTCGGGCCGTGCCCGATCTGCTCGCGCGATCCGCTGGCGAAAGCCGCCACGCGGTTCGAATGCGACGCCAATGGCTGGCGCTGCGCGGTGTGCAGCGATGGCGGCGACGTGATCCGCCTGGTGATGAAGCGCCAGGGCATCGATTTTATGGCCGCTGTCGAATATCTCGGCGGCTCGCGCGAGGAAGTGGTGACGCCGAAACTGGCGCGCGCTCGGGGCGTGCGCGACCATCACGCCGGCCTCGGCGACAACGCCAACCCGTATCCGTCGACTGAAATGGATCTGTGCGCCGCCTGGCGCGCCGGATGGGCCGACGGCGAGCGACGGGCGAAATATGAGGTGTTCGCCCGCGAGCGCGAGCGCCAGCGGCTTCGCAAGTTCCTGCGCGACGCCACCCGGATCGCCGGCACGCCGGTCGAGGCGTATCTCGCCGGGCGCGGTCTGATGGTGCCGCCAAACGCGCGCCTCAAATATCACCCGGCCATGATCCTGTTTAACAGCGGGCGCGAGGTCGAGCCGACCGTCGCGCATACCGGGCCGGCCATGCTGGCGCCGTTCTACAACGCCGAGGGCGCCGGCATCGGCCTGCATATCACCTGGCTCGATCCGGCCGGGCCGAAGGGCAAGGCGCGCGTCGTCGATCCTGACACCGGCGAGATATTGCCGGCGAAAAAGATGCGCGGCACCAAAGCCGGCGGCTTTATCGACCTCGGCGGTTGCGATCCCGCCGATGCAACCCGGCTGATCGCCGGCGAGGGCATCGAAACCGTGCTCGCGATCTATACCGCGCTCGTGCGCAGCGGGCGCGACGTGTCGCGCACGCTGTTCCGGGCGGCCGGCGACCTCGGCAACCTGGCCGGCGGCGCGTGTGCCACGCTTGCGCATCCGACGGCTAAGACGGAAGGCGGCCGGCCGCAACGCGTGCCGGGGCCTGATCCCGACCTGACAAAGCCGGCGATGCCGGTGCCCGATGTCGCCGAGCTGGTGTTGCTCGGCGATGGCGATAGCGACCCTTTCCTAACCGGGCACGCGATGGAGCGCGCCAGGCGCCGCCACGAGGCGCCGGGCCGCCTGGTGCGCGTGCGCTTCGCGCCGCGTGGCGTTGACTTTGACGATTTACTGACACGGCCAGGCGAGGCCGACGTGCGACGGGGCGACCAATGACGAGCGGATATGACGACATCGCCAACATGATCGAGAACGACGGCGAAATTCCCGACGCGCCGTTTCCCGATTTCAATGACGACGTGGATTCGGTTTTTCCGCCTCGGCCTCTCCCCCGCCCCCTTGGGGGAAGGGCCGGCCGATGAAACCCTCGCAATCTGCTCGGCGCTCGATCATTCCGACACTGACAATGCGCGTCGGCTGATCTCCTATTTTCCCGATCGGCTGCTCGTGATGCAGGCCGCCGGCGTGTCGGGCGGCGATCGCCTGGTGTGGTCTGGCCGGCATTGGGATATCGACAACGGCGAGGCCGGTGCCGCGCTGCTCGCGCAGGAGGTCGGCGACATGATCCAGCGCGAGGCCGACGTGCTCGCCGCGACCGACCACGAAAAGCGCATGATCGACGCTGGCGGTGTCGCCGAGATAGAACTCGACGGCCTGCTCGGCATCGCCGAAAACAAGTTGAACGATGACACGCGAAAGCGCATCGCTGACTGCCGCGAGGCGGTGCTCGCCGGCAAGGCCGCAAAGCGGGCCGTCGCGTCCCGCAAGGTGGCACACCGCAAATTCGGCGTCACCTCGAAAAACGCGACGCGGCTGCGCGCGATGCTGGAATGCGCGTCGCCGCGTTTGCGCAAGCCGATCCACGAATTCAACGCCTCGGCGCTGTCGGTGGCGACCATGACGCACACGCTGCATTTTCATCAAGAGGTCGACGCGAAGTCGAGCGAGCCGGGCGTCGCCCGCTGGACCGCGCGGATCGAGGCGATCAAGGGGCACAAGCAATCGGACTACATCACGGCGCTGGTGCCTGTGAACTATGACGCCAACGCGCTAGCGCCGGTGTTTATGGACTGGATCGAAAAGATGATGCCCGACGCCGAGGCGCGCCGCACGCTGCAACAATACTGCGGCGTCTCGATCCTCGGCGTGCCGTTGCAGCGCTTCATGTTCCACTATGGCGAGGGCGCGAACGGAAAATCCGTGTTTCTGGAATTGCTGATGCGGTTGCTCGGCAAAAGCTTTGCCGTCGGCCTGCCGACCGAGTCGATCATCGGCCAGGGCGATCGCAACGCCGGCGGCGCCTCGCCTGATCTTATCCGGCTGTTCGGCAAGCGCATGGTGCGCGTCCTGGAATTGCCGGAAGGCAAGCCGCTGCAATCCGAGTTGATCAAGAAACTAACCGGCGGCGAGGAAATCCCTGTTCGCACGCTGTTTAAAGGCTTCATCGACTTTATGCCGCGCGCGAAACCGCACATGAGCGGAAACGGCCTGCCGAAAATCAGCGATACGTCTAACGGCATTTGGCGCCGCATGCTGTTCCTGCGATGGCCGGTGCAAATCGCCGAGTCCGAAATGCGCGACGCCGAGGCTATGGTCGAGGAATTTCTCGCCGAGTCGTCGGGCGTATTGAATTGGCTGTGCGATGGTGCGCTCGACTTCCTGAAAAACGGCCTATTCATCGCGCCGAGCGTCGCGCAGGACGTGAAGGATTACCGCAAAGAAATGGATGTCGTGATGCAGTTCGTTGACGACTGCGTTGAAAAGGTCGACGGCGAATCGGTGCAGGCGCGCGAAATGTATGTCGCTTTCAAAGAGTGGTGTGCGGCCAATAACAAAACGCTGATCTTCGAAACGAAGTTCGGCCGCGACATGAAACGCCATGTCAAGCGCGACGACACCGCGCGGCTGCGCAAATATGTCGACGTGCGGCTGCGCGCCGATCGACCGCGCTGGACCGGCCCGACGCCTGGTGACGCGAACAAGCCGCCGCATCCGGCCGATATGGATGACGAGGTGCCGATGTAAAATAAAAAAGTTGTCAGGGTCCAGCGCTACTTTTTCCGCGCCTATAACGAATCGAGGCCGGCTTATTGCGCCGCCTCGGCCGCCCGCGCCACGCTGCGCGATCGGTGCCTCGCAAAATCAAGCGCTCCCCGGCATGTCCCGCCGGGAATGTGTTGATTGCGTCACGCTGTTGCCAATGAGCAACCGAGGGTTTGCGAGGGTTTGCGAGGGTTTCCCGCAAACCCTCGCGCATAGGAAGTGCTTGCGAGACAGCGATAACTCGAATTCTGCGAGGGTTGCGAGGGTTTTTGGCCTCTTACGTATAGAGGGGTTTAAGGGGGAAACTCGATCTCTCTTTACGTAAGACCCTAGAAACTATCGCAACCCTCGCAAATAAGAAAAAAGCTATGTAGGTATATGTTTTTATTTAACAAAAAACTTGCGAGGGTTTTTCTCGAACCCTCGCAAACCCTCGCAAACCCTCGCAACTATCAAAACCGGGTGTGATCAAATGAAAACCGCCATTGATATCGAAAAGTTGGTGCAATGGGCGATGCGTGATGAGTTGCCGAAGGGGCAAGCGGTCGCCGCGTCGCCGTGGGATATGATCACGCAATACGCTGCCCTCGGCGTGCGGGTGCAGACGGGCGGCTTTAACGGCGATGGGTTCGGCTTCACGCCCGGCGCGCCTCACGCCGACGCGCTGATCGTTGCCGACGCCATCAGCGCGATCGGCACCGTGGCGACGTTCGATCAAGCCGACGAGGTGTTGCCGCTGTTCGGCGACCTGGCGCCGATCGCCGGCAATGCCGTCGATGGTATCATGTCGGCGTCGTTCGATCCGCGCTCGATCGTGATCAGCAACGCCACGATGGGCACCCGGCCGAAATGGAGGTTTGAGGAACCGACCGCCTATCAAATGTTTTCGGAATTCCGCGACGACGCGGGCGCGATCCGGCGCCGCCCGCTTGTGCACGGCGTCGACGCCGCCGGCGACGTGGTTGCGATCATGCCGAACCGGGGCCGCGCTGTGGCGCGCGACGGCATGTATAGTTACGCGATGGTGCCGCGCTCGCCGCTCGATTGGCAATGCCCGTCGATGCTGCACGTTGGCGACTGCCGTGCCGAATACGTGGCCTGGCACGGTGCGCTTGTGCAGTTGGCGGCCGACCTCGACGGCAAGCTTGCCGAGTTTCAACCGACGCCGCCGGCGGCTGCGGCGCTGCCGTGGATCACCGGCCCGACGCCGGTGTCGCGCGTTGTGCCTGGCCGCGATCTCGGCATCGTCGACGGTTTGCCGATCCAGCCGCGCCGCGAAATCTCGTCGCGACCGCTCGGAAATCCGCGTGCTTCGCGCGTGCGAGTCGTAAATGCCGGGAATTTCGTGCCGCAGCCTACGTCAAAAACAGTTGCGCCAGTTGGCTAACTCAAAATCTGTGACAGGGTTCGTTGCCGGAACGACGTGCTTGACGTACATCGGACAAGTGCAAAAAGGTTCAAAGCAAACCCGCCGCGTTGGCGGGTTTCGCGTTTCACTGATCGACGCGCGCCGATGAGCGGCAAGGATTGGGAATATCTGCGAGGCCACAACATGAGCAAGTATTAGAACGTTTCACGTGAAACCTCGGGCGCCCTGTCGGCGCAATGTGTAGTTCGCGAGAATAACCGCCTATAGTGCGGCCCGACGCTGCCAATATCGGGCTAACCATTTCGAGGTGTCGCGATGACTGATATCAAAGCCGGCGATTTTGTTGACGTGCGCATGGTCGCCGTTGCTGTCGATGGTGATGTCGTCATCGTTCGCCTTCCGCAAAAAAGCGCCGTGCATCAGTTCACGATCGGGCGCCATCAGGTGCAGCATACCGAACCGCGCTCGCCGGAAGCGATCGCAGCGGACGCGGTATGCGCATCGTATGACGGCCTTGCGCCGCTCAATCAGCGCGTTGCGAGTTTTCGCCGCGCTTAACCAATCCGCACGGCTCGGCGCGCCCGCATCTAGCGGCGGGTGACGGGGCAAGCGGTTAGTCACCACGCGCGGCATCCGACCACGCTTCACAAGATAGGCTCGCATCAAGCCGGCATTGCGCCCGGCCGCTGATTGCGATGCGCTGATCTAGCTCTGCGGAATTGCACGGCGCGTGGTGATCTTAATTCGAGGGCGGCCTGATGCGCATCAAGGTATCGGGCAACATCGCCGAAATCATCGCACCGTTTCAGCAACTCGGCGCTGGCGGCATCATGCCGCTGCGCGAGGGGCTGTATGAAGGCGGCGACAAGGTGCGAACGCGGGTGCGCCGTGCGCTGAAAAAGCAAACCGGCGTCTCGGCGTACAGCACGATCACGCAAAACGTCGAGGGCATCCGATCGGGCATGTCCTACCTGATCAAGACTGATCAAGGCGGCCTGCCGATCAAGCTGTTTCCGGTGTCGACGCCTGGTAGCGTGTCGGCCTCGCCGTGGGGCGTGTCGCGCACCTTCAAGCGGTCATTTGTGAAGGCCGGCGGCAAATACATGGCGCGCATTTCGTCCAAGCGCTTGCCGGTGCGCTCGCTCTATGGCGCCTCGCTAAAAAAGGAACTCGTCAAAGATGCGTCGCTCGCGGCGTTTGATGCCGGCGTGAAAGCCGACATCGCGCCGATGATCGAGAAGCGCCTGAAACGCTTTTTCGGGGGATAACATGGCCGGGCATCACATAGGGCTGGCCGCTCTGGCGCGGTTGCGATGGCTTTCAATCGCCGCGATCGGCCTCGGCGTGCTTTCGCTGGCGGCAATCCTGCTGCTCGTGGCCGGCGCTGGCGCCTTGGCCTCGGCCGGCGTGGTGTGTCTGGCCTGCATCACCGGCGTCGCGCTCGATCGTCGGGCGCATCGCGGCCTCGACGCCAGCGAGCGCGACCGCAGGGCAGGGGCGGGGCGCGGTTAGATCGCCTCGCTATCCGCGCGCAGACATCCGGCGCCATCAACGCGCGCCCTTGGCCGCCCTTGGCCGCCCTGGGCCGGCCTGCCGCCCTCGGCGCGCCAGGGTAAAGGGTCCTCCCCTACCGGGTGCCTTGCGCGGGCGACGCAGCCCGAAGAAATCTCAGTTGGTGGGTTTGAAAATGAGGGTTGACCACGTTGACGGCGAGACGCCGGAAGTTGACCCGACTGTGGCCGAGCCGCAACGGGGTGTGGCCGATTTGCCGGTCGACCTCGGCGCCGCCGGCGGCGCGCTGAATTCGCCGATGTTGCTGATGGCGACGGTTTCCGAGATCGCGAACCGCGACGGCATTTCGAAACAGGCGGTTTCGAAAAAGGTCAAGGCGCTGATCGACCTCGGCCTCGCCGTCGAGCGCAACGAGCGCGGCGACGTTGGCCGGGTGAACGTCGCGCAATACGACTTCCTGCGCGGCAAGCACGATGACCCGTCGAAAAATCAGCGGCCAGGCGCGCAGACGCAACAGCCGCCGGCGCGCGACATGGAGTCGTATGAGGAAGCGCTACGCAAAAAGACTTGGTATGAGGCCGAGCGCAAGGGCTTGGAACTAGCCGAACAGCGTGGCGACCTCGTGCGCGTCGCCGACCTGGCCGCCGCTACGGGCGACTGCGGCGAGGAAATCGTCGCGGTGCTGCGGCGGCTGTCGGATGAAGCCGACGCGCTGGCGGCGGCGGTGACGCGCGACGGTGTGCATGGCATGCGCGTCGCGCTCAAAGCGATTGAAAATCGAATGATGGTCGAGGTGGCCGACAAACTGGCCGCCCTGGCGCGCCTCGGCAAGACGCCGCAGCCGGCGCCGGCGGTGCCGCCGCCCGAACCTGTATCGTACGAAACAAACTGAGGCCGCCCGCCGGCCGGCGGGGTTGTCATGCTCGATCATCCCTCGGCCTGGCGCGTGATCGCCGATCGGCTGGCGCAAATCATCCGCCCGGCCGAACCGATGCCGCTGTC
Source organism: Rhodopseudomonas sp. P2A-2r (assembly GCF_026015985.1). GTDB lineage: Bacteria > Pseudomonadota > Alphaproteobacteria > Rhizobiales > Xanthobacteraceae > Tardiphaga. The sequence goes on from NZ_CP110389.1 coordinate 2,379,508, forward strand.
GCGATGGCTGGCCGAGAATATCGTGCTCGTCGACGGCCCGGCCGCCGGCAAAATGTGGAGCGCGGCCGGCGCGCCGTACCTGGCCGAGATCGCAGACTGTCTGTCTGACGATCACCCGTGCAATTTCGTCACCGTGCGCAAGTCGCAACAGTCCGGCGCCTCGATCCTGGCGCTCGGCTGGTGTCTGTACGTCGCCGATCAAGAGCCGGCGAATATGCTGTACGCGGTGCCCGGCATCGACGCCTTGAAAGACCTCAACGGCGGCAAGCTTCAACCGTTGATCGACGCGTGGCAGAAAAAACAAAGCGTACCGTGATCTTGCCGCAGACGGCCAGGTCGGGCGCCGGCTCGACTGCAGGCGAAAAGGTTTTCAACGGCGGCCGGCTGTATCTCGGCAACGCAAATGCCGTCATGGACCTATCGTCCAAGACGATCAAAAAGGGCGTGCGCGACGAATTTTCGAAGTGGACGGACATTCCCGGCTACGGCGACCCGGCCGATCTGTTTTTCGGGCGCTTCACCGCGTTTCGCCGCACCAAGACGTTTAAAATTCTCGACATTTCGACGCCGGAAGTCGACACCGGCGACGACACCGGCGAGACGGAAGGGCATTGCCGGATCGATACGCGGTTTCGCGCCTCGGATCGGCGTTTCTGGCATTGCCTTTGCCCGGAATGCGGCCAGCTATTCATTCACCTCGACGATAATCTGATCGTCAACGCCGAGCACCCGCATCGGTCGTACTATCAATGCGATTGCGGCCATCACATTTCGGACGCCGAGCGCATCATGGCGATCGACGGCGGCGGATGGATCGCGACGCGGCCCGATGGCGATCATCCCGGCTTCCATATCGACGCTTTCGTGTCGAAAATGATGTCGTATGAGGCGATCGCCGAGGATCGCATCGCGGCCACGACGGAAACGAAAAAAGCTATACGCAAACCTCGTGCTCGGCCTGCCGTTCAAGTATCGTGGCGATGCGCCCGACCACGAAAAGCTGATGATGCGGCGCGAGGATTGGATCAAGCGCGGCCAGGTGCCGCCGAAAGGCTTGATCCTGACTGCAGCGGCCGACGTGCAGATGCGCGGCATCTGGCTAGAGATCGTTGCGCACGGCGCGAACCGCGAAACCTGGCTTGTGGATGCCCGCTACCTCGACGGCGACACCGTAAACCCGCGCGGCGAGGTTTGGGAGCAACTACGCAAGGCAACGATCGACTGCGCGTTTATGGATTCGTTCGGCGGCGTGCGCTATCTCGACGCGCTCGCCGTCGACTCCGGGTATCGGCCGAATTCGGTTTATACTTGGGTGCGCGATCATCAGCGCATCCACCCGGATACGGGTTACGACTTGATCCTCGCCACAAAGGGCATGCCGGGATGGGGCAAGCCGGCGATCGGGCAACCGACGCTCGTTGATATCGACCTGTCCGGCAAGCGCATCAAGCAAGGCTGCAAGGTGTGGGGCGTCGGAACGTGGCCGATCAAGGCCGACTTCTATTCGTTCCTGCGGCAAGAGGGCATCAAGAGCGGCGCGCCGCGCGATCCCGACGGCTATTGCCATTTCGGCATGTGGGTCGATGAAGTGTATTTCCGACAGTTGGTCGGCGACAGACTCGAGCAAGTCAAAGTGCACGGGCGCGTCGCCGGCCAGCGATGGGCGCAAATCAAGAACAACCATTTCCACGATTGCCGCATCTACAATTCGGCGATGGCGGAATATCTCGGCATTTCGACGATCAGCCCGCAACAGTGGGCCGACCTGGCGATGCGCCGAGGGTTGCCGCAAGAGTTGAGCGAGCCGAGCCTGTTTAGCGTACCGGCCGCCGCGATTGTTGACCCGCCGTCACCGCCCGCAAATGCTAGTGACGAGGCACAACAATCGGAAACAAGCGACTACGTTCAACCGTCATCCGGCGGCTGGATTGGTCGCGATCTTAGCGGCTGGGGAAGCCGTTAACCCGCGTCGAAATTGTGAAAGCGGCTTTCGTACCCGCTGGGGCATCACCCGACGATTTCGACGCGTTTGCCGTGGGGCGACCACGGCGCCGAGGCGCGAGCAAGGGCAAGCGCCGAGTCCTGTCCGATCAAAAGCGGAATGCCGGTGACGCTCGCGAAATGCGATGCGCCCGCCGCCGATCGTTCGGGGCGCAAGCCGCTCGACAATGCGCGCGGGGAAACCGCAGGGCGCTTGTCGGGCGGCTTTTTGTTTTCAAGGGAGCACCGCCGATGTGGACGCAAAACGATCTCGCCAATCTGAAAAAGGCGATCGCGACCGGCGCCAAAAGTGTGCAGTTCGGGTCAGGTGACAATGCGCACCGCACCGAATTCCGTTCGCTCGCCGAAATGATGGCGATCAAGGCCGAGATCGAGCGCGAGCTTGCGCCGCGCGCCGCGAGCGCGATCAGTTATGCCGAACATAGGCGGGATTGATACCATGTCACGATTTTTGACGGCCCTTGCCTATATCGCGCCGCAAGCCGCGATGCGGCGTTCGCATGCGCTTGCCGCCCTCGGCGCGCAGCGATCCTATGACGGCGCCAAGGTCGGCCGGCGCGGCGCGAGCTTCAATGCGACGCGCGCCTCGGCCAACGGCGCACTCGGCCCGGCCTTGTCCGAATTGCGCGAGCGGTCAAGCGACCTCGTGCGCAATACGTGGATCGGCGCCCGCACGCTCGACGTGCTGTCGGCGCACGGCATCGGCACCGGCATCAACGTCGCGTGGCAGGATAGCCGCGTGCAAGACCTTTGGGATGAATGGGTGTTGAGCGCCGACATCGAAGGCGAGCGCGATTTCGCCGGCGTGCAGTTGGTCGCGTTCCGATCGATGCTTGAACGCGGCGACGCCGGCGTGCGCATGATCCCGCGCAAGATTGATGCCGGCCGCGCCGTTCCGCTGGCACTGCAATGCGTCGAGGGCGACCTGATCGCAACCGAGCGCGATGGCGTTTTCGACAATCGCAAGTCGCGCCTCGGCGTGGTGCTCGGCGATTGGAATGAGCGCGAGGGTTATTGGCTGCACGCCGAACATCCCGGCGAGAATTGGTTGCGGGCGCCGTCGCTCGTGCCGAATTTCGTTCCGCGCGCCGATTTCTGCCACCTCTATCGCCCGTTGCGCGCCGGCCAGGTGCGCGGCGTTCCGGTCCTGGCGCCGACGTTGCTGTCGATCCGCGATTATGCCGATACGATGGATGCGATGGTCGTAAAGACGCGCATGGAAGCCTGCTACGGCCTTATTGTTTCGTCGACGGAAGGCGCGCGCAATCTCGGCGACGGTCAAGGCCGCGTTGACGATTCCGGGCGCCAAATCGAGGGCATGTCGCCGGGCATGATTTTCCGCGCCAAGCTTGGCGAGTCTGTCACGGCGTTTTCGCCGTCGGGGTCGGGGCAATTCGAGCCGGTCGCGCTGTCGGCGCTGATGGGCATCGCGTCGGGCGGCATGATTACTTACGATCAGCTAACCGGCGACCTTCGCCGCGCGAACTATTCGTCGCTGCGCGCTGGCAAGATCGAGTTTCGCCGCCTGATCGAGCAATTGCAGTGGTTGACGTTGGTGCCGCAGCTAATGCACCGCGTCACGACGCGATTTATCGAAACGGCCATTCTCGCCGGCAAGCTTCGCCCGCGGGTGAAGCCTTATCGGCGATCCTATGTGATGCCGGCGATCGAGCCGATCGACCCGCTCAAGGACTTGAAGGCGGATATTCTGGCCGTTCGCGCCGGGCGCATGTCGCCGCAAGAATTCATCGGCGCGTGGGGCCGCGATTGGCGAAAAGTATCCGAGGAAACGCGCGAGTTTTGGAAGCAGGCCGACAAGGATGGCTTGATCCTCGACATCGACCCGCGCCGCCTCGATCAAAGCGGCACGGCGCAACCTGTGCCGGCCGATGACGTGCCGCCGACGGACGAGCCTGTTCCGGCGCCTTAAAGGACAACCTGACATGAAAACACGACTGATGCGCAGCGCCGCGAGCGTCGCGCCGGGCGGCTTCAAGCCTGGCGAGACGGTTGCGCGCCGCGCGACTGATGACCTGGCGGCGCGGTTCGCGCCGTCGAGCTACAACGCCGAAACGCATACGGTCGAGGCCGTTTTTTCGGCCGGATCGCGCGTCGCCCGATGGGGTGTGCAAGAAGAATTGGCGATCACGCCGGAAGCGATCGACCTTTTGCGCGTGGCGCTTGGTCAAGTCCGGCTGCTCGATACGCATAATCAGAACTCGCTCAACGCCGTGCTCGGCGTGGTCGAGGATGCGCGGATTGAGGGCGGCAAGCTTGTCGGCCGCATCCGCTTCGCTGATACGGAAGCCGGCCGCAACGCCGAGGGCATGGTCGCCCGTGGCGAGTTGACTGGCATTTCCGTCGGTTATCGCGTGACGATGTGGACTCTCACGTCGCGCGCCAACGAGGAAGAAATCTGGCGCGCCGATCGATGGGAATTGCTTGAGGTTTCCCTCGTCGCTGTGCCGGCCGATCCGCAAGCCTCGATCCGATCGGCGGCGCCGGATGCCTCGACGCCTAAGCCGGTTGCGATCGCCGGCCCGTCGGCCGCGCTGGCACGCATGCGAATGCGTCAACGCTCGCTCTGAATTCAGCCTTTGCCGCCTGCGCTTCCTACCGGGGCCGCAGGGTTTAGGCAATTTGCCCCGGTTTCATCCAAAGGGATTCCCCTATGTCCACCAAGCGTAGTTACCTGATGGCGGCATTTTCGATCGCGGTTGCGATGGTCGCCGTTCTCGCCATGTCGCCCGATGCTTTCGCCGCCGCTGCCGTGCACGCCGCGCCGGCCGGTCATTTCGACCTGCAGTCGCTGCTGTTTCAGGCAACGCCGGCCCTGATCGCCTTGCGTTCCGAGCATGCCGGCCTGATGACCCGCGCAGCCGCACTGATCGGAACCGTCGCCGACACGACGCCGGCCGCCGATGTCGCCCGGATCGAGCGCGAACACGCCGACCTCGTGCGCCAGGCCGAAACCTTGTCGCGCCGCATCGACGATGAAGCCGCCCGCGCCGTGCCGCTCGGCCCGACGCCGGCGCCGGAAGCCGGCATCACCGCCGAGCGCGCGCGTTCCGCCGAGATCATGTCGATCGGCACCCGCGCTGCGATGTCCGGCGATGACATCACCGCCGCGATCAACGCCGGCACCACGGTTGAGGTATTCCGCGCCCGTGCATTCGACGCGATGGCCGCCGCTGCCGACCGTACCCGGTCGGGCAATGTCACCATCACCCGCGACGAAACGCAGACGCGCATGTCGCACCTTTCGGACGCGCTGGCGTTCCGCATCGGCGGCGCCGCCGTGCTGCTCGACGACAACGGCCAGCGCCGTGCCATCAGCGCCGAGGCGCGCGCCTTCACCGACCATTCGCTCGCCGAAATGGCCGGCGTTGTTCTCAACGAGCGCCGCATGCCCGGCACCGCCGCCGGCCGCGAGGATGTCTTGCGCCGTGCGATGCACACGACTTCCGATTTCCCGGTGATTTTCGAATCGACCATCAATCGGGTGCTCGCGGCTCGCTATCAGGTGCAGGCGCCGACCTTCCGCGAGATCAGCGCGCGGCGCAATTTCCGCGACTTCCGCCCGCACGATCAGATCCGTGTCGGCGACTTCCCGACCTTGCAGAAGGTCAACGAGGCCGGCGAAATTAAGTTCGGCACGTTCGGCGACAGCAAGGAAACGGTCGCCGTCGCACCGTACGCCATTCAGTTCGCGATCTCGCGTCGCATGCTGATCGACGACAATATCGGCGCCATCGATCAGGTGCTCGGCTCGTACGGCGACATGGTGTCCCGTTTCGAGGAAGCGACGTTCTACGCGATGAAGGCGCTCAACGCCGGCAAGGGTCCGAAACTCAACGAGGGCGCCGTGTCGGTGTTCCACGCTGATCACGGCAACCTCGCCGCCGCCGGCGCCGGCATCACCACGGACGCACTCAGCCTCGGCCGCGCGGCCATGCGCAAGCAGAAAAACCAGTCGGGCGCGCTGCTCAATGTGCAGCCGGCCATTCTGCTCGTCGGTGCCGATCAGGAAACCGCCGCCGATCGCGCGCTCGCGGTGATCACGCCGACCGATGCCGGCGATGTCAACCCGTTCTCGAAAAAGCTGCGGCCGATCGTCGGGCCGATCGAGGGCAACGCCTGGGAGTTGTACGCAGACCCGTCGGTTATGCCGGTGTTCGTGTGGGGCATGCTCGACGGCTACGGCGCGCCGCGCATGCGCATCGAAAACCCGTTCGGTGTGCAGGGTGTCGGCGTCTCGCTGGAACATGATTTCGGCTGCGGCGCGATCGACTTCCGTGGCGGCTACCGCAACGCCGGCGCCTAATCGGCGCTGATCGGTTCGCTTGAATAATGCGGGCGGCCTGGCGCCGCCCGCGTGTTCGCTTTCATTTTCAACGAGGACTCAACCATGAGCAAGACTTACGTGCAGCACGGCAAGACGCTGCCCCTGACCGCGCCGGCCGGCGGTGTTATTTCCGGTTCCCCCTACCTGATCGGCGCCATTTTCGGCGTCGCGCAGTTCACCGCCGCCGCCGGCGACTCCTTCGAACTCGAAACGTCCGGCGTGCACCGCCTGCCGAAAACCACGGGCCAGGTTTGGGGCGAGGGCGAGGTGCTGTATTTCGATCCCGCAACCGGCAAGCTGACCGACACCGCCGGCGCACTGAAAAAGGTCGGCGTGGCCGTAGCCGATGCCGCGACCGGCGATGTCGTCGGCCTGGTCAAGTTGATCCCGACCATCTAACCGCCGAGGTCTGCAAATGTCGTCGCTGTTCGCATCGCTCACGCAACTATCGTCCAACATCAACGATTCGGTGATGGGGGAGCGGTTGCGGGTGACGCCGCGAACAGCGGCGCGCTACGCCGCAGCCGCGACCGATGACAGCCGGGCTGTCGTCGAGGTGGTCGGCATTTACCGCGAGGTCGTTTCGCGGCTCAAGGCAAACGACAACAGCGCCGGCCGGGATTTCGACCGGGCGTTTATGGCGCCGAAAATCGTCATCAGTATTCAGCGGGTTTTGCTTGGCGCGAGATCAATACGCCGCCGGCGACCTGATCACCCGCCTCGACCTTCCTGGCGAGCCGGTTTTTGAAATTAGCGCGGCCGATCCGATCGACGATGGCCGGATCGCCTTTACCGTGACCGTGGTGACGACATGAGCCTCGCCGTAGCCGCCGCTCGCATCCTGACGGTTAAAGCGCTGGACGGGGCCACAACCGCCGGGAAACGTGTATTCGACAGCGAGGTCGACCCGCGAGACTTGCTCGGCCCAAACGCCGAGCCGACGATCGTGGTGATGGCCGAGCGCGGCAAGCGCAACGGCGCCGGCCGCGAGTTGTTCGGTTCCGACCAAAGCGTCGAGTTGGCGATCGAGCTATTCGTCGCCAAGGCGACAAAGGTGTCGGGCAAGACGCCGGACGATGAAGTTTTCGAGGTCGAGTATCCGGCGACCGATGCCGCGCACGAAAACCGGCTGCGGCGCCTCGCCTATGAGATCGACACCACGCTCGCGGGGTCGCTGTCGCCCTGGGGCGACCTGTGGCGGCTATTCGTGGTCTGCGGCACCTCTGGCGAGGAATCGCATTGGGATCGCGGCGCCGACGCGCATCAGGGCCGCCGGTTCAATTTTATGCGGCTGGTCTACCGCGTCGACATTCTCAGCGATCCCGCGCGCGGCGCGCCGCTGGAACCGGCTTGGGAGCGGCTGATTTCGCTGATGGAGGCCGACGCCGAGCTTGCCATGATTGGCAAGGATTGGCGGTCGCTGATCACCACGCCGGATTTGCCGACCTGGCGACTGCAGATGCAGGCGCTTGGCCTGACTTACGCGGAATTGTCGGCGATTGGCCTGGCGCCGTTCCTCGATCATCAGCCGACCAACGAGGCCGAGGCCGCCGGCCTGGTCGAGGCGGTGCTCGATCCCGACGCCATCGTGATCGACGCCGTACCATAGAGGGCCGCATGACCGCTTTTCACGAGCAATTCATCGCCGCCCTGCGCGACCTGGCCGACATCAAGCGCCGACTCGACAACACGGTGCGGCACGGGCCGGTCGCCGAGGTCGACGCCAAAAAGCAGCGCGTGCGGCTGAAAATCGGCGGTACCGATCAAGAGCCGCAACTGTCGCCGTGGATTCCGTACGGCCAGGTCGCCGGCGCGGTGAAGCTGCACACGCCGCCGAGCAAGGGCCAGCAAATGACCATGTTTGCGCCGACCGGCGACCCGCGCCAGGGCATGGCGATGCCGTTCACATGGTCGGATGACAATAAGTCGCCGGGTGAAAAGCCCGACGAGCACGTGCTGACGTTCGAAAACGTCTCGATCACCATGAAAAAGGACAGCCTGAAATTCGCGGTCGGCGATGCGTCTTTAGAGATCACGAAAGACACCATCGCCTCGATCGCGAAAGAGGCGATCCGGGGCACGGTCGGCGACAGTGAGGTCGAGCAGAAATCGGCGGCGGTCAATATCAGGGCCGCCAAGGTTCACACGGTCGGCAAAACATATCTCGGCGTCGACAGTAAAGACGAGTCACCGGCCATCAAGGTCGAGACGGAAGCCGGCCCGGCGAAACAAGCGTTCTCCAAACCCTAAGGGGGCTACCATGCTGCACAAGAAACTTTATCGCCTGACTGATCAGGCGAACGTCGAATTGCGCCGACGCGCCGTCGACGGCCAGGTCGCCTTGACCGATCGCGGTGCCGAATATGAGTTGTTGCGCGGCACGATCGAGGCCGAGGCCAAGGTCGCCGTTCCCGCGCGCGCCGCGTCGAAGCCGGCCGACTGATGGCCGGCATCAACCGCGACACCGGAAAGCTTTTGACGGGATGGGCGCACGTCGCGCAGTCGCTGCAAGTGCTGTTCTCGACGCATTACGGCGCGCGGGTGATGCGACGATATTTCGGCAGTGAGGTGCCGCCGCTGCTCGGCGAAAACCTCACGCCGCGCACCATCCTGCGCTTTACGTACGCGATTATCGTGGCGTGCGAGCTATGGGAACCGCGCTTTCGTATCAAGCGCGTCGACATCGACCCGGCCGACAATTCTGTCGACCGGCTGCGCGGCGGTCGGCTGTCGATGACCATTCACGGCGAGTACCGCCCGCGCGGCCACCTCGGCGACCCGACGCCGGCGCGCGGCGATTATGTCATTGCGATCGGCGCGGGGCCGGCCGGGGTTGAGGTATTGCCAACATGAGTCGTTTTTCCGCGATCGACCTCTCGCAACTGGCGCCGCCGCAACTGATCGAGACGATCAGTTACGAGTCGATCCTTGAGGCACAAAAAGCCTGGGTTGTGGCGCAATGGGATGCCCTGCGCGTGTCGCGGCCCGATCTCCCGGCGCTCGATACGCTCGGCCTTGAAACCGAGCCGATCACGATCATTCTGGAAGTCATGGCGTACCGCGAGACGCTGTTGCGCTCGCTCGTCAATGACAAGGCGCGCGCGGTGCTGCTCGCTTATGCCGTCGGCACCGACCTTGTGCACCTCGGCGCGCTGTACGGCGTCGGCAAGATGGCCGGCGAAAGTGACGATCGTTACCGCCGCCGCATCCAACTCGCACCGGAAGCGTTTTCGGTCGCCGGGCCGGCCGGCGCGTATGAGTTTCACGCGCTTTCGGTGTCGCTCGACATCGCCGACGCGCACGCCTATTCGCCTGGTGACGGGCGCGTGGCGATCGTGCTCGCCGGCGTCGATGGCGTCGACGTGTCCGACGCCGTGCTCAACGCTGTATTCGATCGGCTCGATCGCGACGACGTGGTGCCGTTGACCGATCAGCGTTCCGTCGTTCGCGCGACGAAAGTGTTTTACGATGTCGCGCTCGATCTCGTTATTCAGCGCGGGCCGGACCCGGCGACGATCAAGACGGTCGCCGAGGCATCGGTGCGGGCCTATGCAGCGTCGCGCTATCGGATTGGCGCCGAGGTTTACGGCGTCGGCATCACCGCCGCCGCCAAGGTCGGCGGCGTCGATAATATCATCGCGTCGTTTCCCGACGTGGTTTGCGGCGACCGCGAAATTCCGGTGCTGCGCAATCTCGCCATCACAAGCACGATCATCTAAGCGGGTGCCGACATGAGTTTGACGCCGGACGATCACCTATTGCCGGCGAACGCCGCGCCGCTAGAGCAAGTCATCGCGGCATCGGGCCGCCGCATTCAAGCGATCCCGGTGCCGATCGATACGGTGTCGCAACCCTACGAGGTAAAGGCGTCGTTTCTGCCGTTCGTTGGCTGGGGCCTGTCGGTCGATGTCTGGTTTAACGAGTGGCCGGAAACGACAAAGCGCAACATCGCGGCCCGCTCGTTGCTGCTGCATCAGAAAAAGGGCACGCTGTACGCGATTAGCGAATACGCGCGTTACGCTGGCGGTGCCGTGCTGTCGGTCGAGCGACCGCCGACCCGCATTTTTTCCGGGCCGTCGCTAACCCGCGAGCAGCGCGAGGCGTGGTTGTCGCGCTTGCCGCAAGTGCGGGTGTTCCTCATTCAAGAGGAAGGGCAATTCGGTTCGGCCAAGGCGTTCGGCGGCGGCAAGCAACGCGGCCGGTTCTTCGAACGATCGTTCGCGGTGCCCTCGACGGCGCTGTCGCGGCTTCATCGGCGCGCCCGGTGGGTTGTCAACGGCGTCGAGCAAACCATTCGCGTCGGCGAATTCGGCAGTTACTTCCGGCTGCATTTTCCGTCGACGGAAGGCCGATCGGTGTTCTGCGATCGGGTGCGTGCGCGGCGTTTCTTCATCCCCTCGACCGCCTGGCGCCGGCTCGCAACAGTGGCGCCGGCGCCTCGCCTGGCCTGGCGCTCGCCGGTGTCGCCGACGTTGCAGGCCGTCACTTCCGAACCGGAGCGCACCAAAATTCCCGGCACGCGCGGGCCGCGGCGTTTCAGTAACACGCCGATGCACGGCTTTTTCGTGCCGTCGTCGGCCAAGTACCGGATTTTCGATCGCTACGCCATCAATGACGGCTCGCGACCTTTGAAGCGACCGGCGTTCCAATTTACCGGCATCGGTCGCTATGGATTTCCGGCGCACACCGCGTTCCTGCGCATGTCGATCCCTGGCAAGCGCAGCAAGCGCGCCGCCGGCGAGGGCATCATGATCCCGCGCTCGCGCTACTGGATTCCACACGACGGCACCCGCGTCGACAACGTGAAGCGCGCCATTCAAAGCGCGAAACGCCTGTCGGATCGCGTTCTCCTTAACCTTGGGCCGAAACCGCGCTTCATCGCCGGCCGCCCGTTCTTTGCCGGTGTCGATAAACTCGTCATCGGTCGACCTTAACCACGAGGGCCACATGCGACAGCAAGTAATTTTTCGCGACTATCAGGAAGAACAGGCCGCAGATCACAACGATTTGCAGGCGTATGCGCGCCGGTCGATGGATGACATCGTGCGCGATGCCGTCACGGCGACCCGTCGTTTCGCCGCATTCGATATCGTCAAGTCGGCACAGGTCGAGGTGACGGTCGCGCCTGGTCGCTTCTACGATCAGGGCGGCGCGGTGTACGCGCGCGAAACGGCGCTCGTGCAGTCGCTGGTCACGAGCCTCGCGGCGGCGTCCAAGCGCATTATCACGCTGTCGGTGTACGGCCAGGAGAACGAAACCGACACCGCCGAGCGCGATTTCTTGACCAACGTGGAAACCGGCGCGACCGAACCGGACTCGGTGCCGATGACGCGTTCGCGCGACGCGGTGCTCGCTTTCACCGCAGGATCGGAAAGCGCCGATCCGCAGCCGCCGACCATCCCGGCCACGCACGTCGCGATCGCGCAGATCGTCGTTGATACGCTTCAGGTCGTTTCCGTCACGATGGTTGAAACCAACCGCGTCGCCTCGACCGATGACCTCGATCAGCGCGCCGACGTGCTGGAAGAATTCAAGCGCAAGATCGAGCCGCGCATCACCTCGCTCGCATCCGATCTCGCGGCGCTCGCCGCGCGCGGTGCGTCTGGTCTGCAAAAATCGGCCTTTGCGTCAATGTTCCTCGACCTGGCGCGCGTCAAGGAAAAGCTTCGCTTTCCCGACACCGCGTCGGATTATGGCGCCGACTTCTTTCTCGACCTGTCGCATTCCGACACGCTCAACGCGGCGGCGCTCGGCTATGACGCCAAGGTCGAGGAAGGCATTCGCTTTTCCGACGCCAATGCCAACCTGTTCGAAATCGGGCTGTTCTCGGCGCTCGATCCGAACGCGACGCTCGCCAACGGCCTCTTGCTGCCGCGCTATTCTGACGAGTTGAAAATCACGACGGGCGCATTCGCCAGCGACCTCGGCATGGCGCAATATGGTTTCCAGACGACGACGATGCAGCAAGGGTTCATGTCGCGATCGCGGCTGCGCTACGGCGGGTCGCTCGACGTGTGTTCCAATGGATCGAACTACAACACGCCGGGGCAGGCAACCGACCTGACCGGCCTCTATGATCTCACGAGCACGGCATTCACTGCGGTCGCGTCGATCAGCTACGATCCGAACTATTGGGCGCATGAGTCCTATCGCTCCAATACCTATTGGCTCGATACGTGGAAGGAACCGTTTCTGTATGCGGTGACGACTGAGCATGTCATCAACGGTGCTCAGGTCGCGCAGTCGTTCCTGATCTCCAATGATACGTGGGCGTCAAAGATTGGCTTTTTCATCACTTCGAAGGGCGGTAACGAGGATATCCACCTTGCGCTCTGCGAAGTGACCAACGGTGTGCCGAACCTCGATCGCGTTGTGATGAAAACCGTTCTGCCGAGCGCGAGCATTCTGATCGGCTGGAATCGGGTGAGCATCCCGGCCACCTTCCTCGCCAAGGGCAAGCGCTTTGCCGTTGTCGTGGTGTCGAACGCGAATCACAAGATCGGCATGGCCGAGGGGCAGGGCTACCTCGACGGCACGTTCTTCTATTCGACCGATGGTGTCTATTATCAGGGCGACCTGACGAAAGACATGATGTTGGAAATCTACGGCGCAAAATTCGATGCGTCGCAGGTTGCCATCGAATTTGCGCCGATCAACCTCGACGGCGGCCTGCGCACGATCGATATTCTCGCTGAAATGTGGGTGCCGGACAGTGCGCAACTCGTATGGGAAATGCGCCCGAACGGTAGCGGCGAATGGCAGTCGCTGACGCCGGATAACGCCGGCGTGCTCGGCGCGGCGCCGGCGCTGGTACAGTTCCGCGCCCGTTTCGTGGGAACGCGCGACATGCACGCCGGCATCAAGTTGACCGGCTCGCGTGTCAAGGTGTCGCGGCCGAAACTGGCGTTCAAGCATGTCTCGTCGCTCGTTACGCTCGCGAATCCGTCGAATGAAATTCACATCGTCGAATTGCTCGAAAATTTCAACGACACGCCGCACGATCTCGACGTGACATTGCGGGTCGGCGCGGTGACGGAAACGGCCGACACGGTGACGACGAAACTGATCAATGCCGCAGATAAGCGGTATGAGCGGGAATTTACGTTCAATCTGCCGGCGCCGGTGTCGTCGTTCCGTATCATCAACACCGGCGCGACCAACTCGCCGCAAGACACGTACCACGTCGCCGAGCGCACGCATTACTCGATCTAATCGAGGCGCGACTGCAGGCACCGGCCCGGCCGCGCGCGAGCGTGTGCCGGGCTTTTCTTTGGCAAAACAATGAGGCCACCATGTCGAAAAAGCCCAAAACTGCACCGACCTATGACGCGGCAACCGTCTACCGTGTTGAGGTTAGCCGCGCCGTCCGCATCAGCGAGCATGTCTTGCTGTCGCCGAGGCATCATGAGATCAAGGTGAAGGGGTCCGTTCTAGAAACCTTGCCCGCCGACGCGATCATTTCAGCCGAGGCGATCTAAGCAATGGCGCGCCGGTTTGAAGCCTACGCGGTCAAGCGAAACGACAACCTCGGCGATCCTGATTTCTGGAACAAGCGTTTCGAGGATATCGACCTCCGCATCGCCGCCCGCGAGCTTGACGGCGACAAAATCGCCGGCGCGGTTGATGAGCTAACATCGGTCGCGCTCGCGCGGCTGAACGACACGTTCACGCCTGTTGTAAGCGAGGCTATTGAGCGGCTGAATTCGGTCGGCGCGTTGTTCTCGTCGACATCGGATAGCACCGTGACGATCGGCGCGGGCTTCAAGACGTTTCTGCTTGACGAAAGCACCCGCGCCGGTTTCGTGGTTCCCGAATTCGTCGGCGTTCGCCCGGCCGGTCTGTCCGATCGGGGTTTGATCGCGCAAGTCACGGCATACGATCGAGTGACCGGCTTGCTTGATGTCGAGGTGGTGCTGTTCTCAGGCGCCGGCACTTATGACGATTGGGTGATCCGCATCACCGGCGCGCCCGATGTCGATCATTCGACGCGCATCGACAACCCGCATGAAACCACGGCGGCACAGGTCGGGGCCTATACGGTCGCGCAGGCCAATACCGCAATCGGCAATGCGGTCGCCGGTGCCGTAGCCGCCGAGGCCACGGCGCGCGACAGTGCGATCGGTGCGGCGATATCTGCATTGAAGGGCGGCGTTTCGACAGCCTATGACACACTGATCGAGATCGCGACCAAAATAACCGACAACGATTCCGTGGTCGGAGGCATTATCACGAGCCTCGGCAATCGGCTGCGGTTTGACGCCGCGCAGGCGCTGACGTTCGGACAGCAAAAGCAGGCTCTCGCCAATCTTGGTTCGTGGGAAGCCGGCGACGCGAAGTTGACGTTTCGAAGTGTCGCATCGCCGGGGTGGTTCATTTGTGACGATGGCACGATCGGCGACGCGAGTTCGGGCGCGACGACGCGCGCCAATGCTGACACGGCCGATGCTTATGCCGTATTTTGGGGGATCGCTGCCTGTACGTTGCAGGATAGCGCGGGCGTGGCGATTGGCAGTAAGGGCGCGAGTGCGGCGGCAGATTATGCGTTGCATCGCCGCCTCGTGATTCCGAAAACGCTTGGCCGCGCTATCGCAATCGCAGGCGCCGGTTCCGGCCTCACGTCGCGAGTGCTCGGAGCGACGGCGGGATCGGAAACGGAAACGCCGACGATCAGTAAGACTGCTGCGCACACGCATTCTATCTTTCTCGCGGCAATGAATTCAGCGCCTCCGGATTTGGCGTCGGTAAACACGCCATCCGGCGCGTCGTCTGGCGCGGGTGTTGCGGGCGGAACCACAACGGGTTCGCAAGGTGGCGGTGCTGCCCTCAATATCATCCCGCCTGAATTTTTCGTGAAGATTGCTATCAAACTTTGAGGTCGTTCGATGCCCGAATTTCATCACCACCCGGACGGATATATTTGCGTCCGGGGCGTCGCGTTGTCCTACACGGATACGCCGGCGAATTTTTCGGCCGACTTTGGCGTGGCCGTGCCGCCGCTGTTAGCTGGCGCCAATGAGCAGATTTACAGCCAGGGGCGTCGACATTGTTACATGGCCGAGGGCGATATCGTCGCCGGCGGCGATATGCCGTGGCCGGATGGCGACAGCATTATCGCGGCGATCGACCTTGGCCTCGCCGCGCAGGCGTTGCGAATGGTGCCCGTGCCGGTCGCTGTCGACTTGCTGGCGTACGCCAAGGATGCCAGTTGGCGCAAGGAAATCGGCGGCGTCGTGATCGCCGGCATTCCGGTCGCAACCGACGATCGGTCGCAACTGAAAATCCTCGGCTCGCGCGTGGCCGCCGATGCCGACCCGAATTGGTCGACGGAATGGGATGCGGCGAACGATCAGACGTATCCGATCGATGCCGCGACCATGATCATGATCAGCGACGCAGTTGCCGCGCACGTCAACCGTTGTTTTTCGATCCGTGCCAGCGTCAAGGCGGCGATCGCCGCCGGCACCATCACCACGACGGCCGAGATCGACGCCGCTTTCGCGTAAGCCTCGCCGCTTCATCCCTTCACCTTGAGGCCGTCCATTTGGGCGGCCTTTTCTTTGAGCAAAGAGAGAAAAGCATGACCGAACCGACTTTCGGAATTACCATCACCCGCGACGACAACGAGGCGCGGCCCGTTGTCGTTAGCGATATGTCTGTCGTCGGCCTGGTCGGCACGGCGCCGGCCGCTGATGCCGCCGCGTTCCCGCTCGATACGCCGGTGCTGGTGTATTCGTCCGATATCACCATGCTGACCAAGCTTGGCGCAACCGGCACGCTGCGCGATCAGATCGCCTTGATCAACGCGCAGTTGGCCGATTTTCAGGTCGCGGCGAAAGTCGTGGTTGTGCGCGTGGCGCCAGGCGTCGACGCGCCGGCCACGATCGCCAACATCCTCGGCGTCGAAGCCGACGGCAGTGGCCTTTTCGCGCTGTTGCAGGCCGGCCCGATCCTCGGCGTGATCCCGCGCTTGATCGGCGTGCCCGGTTACACGCATCAGGTTTCCGGCGATGACCTAGCCAATCCGGTTTGCGCCGCGCTGCCTGGCATTCTGTCCAAGCTGATCGCGCATGCCGTGGTCGAGGGACCGGGTACCAACGCGACCGCTATCAAGAATTGGCGCGAAACGCTGGCGTCCGGCCGGTTGATCCCGGTCGACGCGTGGACGAAAGTGCAGCACGGCGTCGACGTGGTGTCGGCGCCTGGCGTTGGCGCGATCCTCGGCGTCGCCGTTCGTCGCGACTATGAAAAGCGCGGCGTGCCTGGTCATTCCTGGGCAAATCAGCCGATCAACGGCATTCTCGGCCCGAACCGTTACGTCAATTTCTCGCTGACGGATGGCGCGACCGAAGGCCAGGACTTGCTTTCGAACAACATCGGCGTGCTGTTGCGCGGCGAGCTTGGCGTCGAAACTGCGATCTCGGCGTCGGGTTTCGTGTTCGTCGGCACCGACAACGCCGACACCGATCCGCTGTGGCAGTTCTACAATGTGACGCGCATGCGCGATTACATTCACCTCGGCTTGCTGCGGACGCTGCGCTTCTATCTCGGCAAGTTCAACATCACGCGCCAGACGATTCAGGCGGTGCTCAACACAATGCACGGTTTCCTCCGCGACCTCAAAGCCGACGATCACATTCTCGGCTTCAAGGTCGGTTTCGAACCGGACAAGAATTCGCCGGAAAATCTGCGGCTCGGCCGCTTCCGCTGCTACTTCGAAGCCGAGGAACCGCCGGTGCTCCGCCGCATCGACATCGACAGCCGGCGTTATGCGCACGCGCTTGAGGTGCTGGTCGATGACCTGGCGTCGCAGACTTCCGACCTCGTTGGCTAACGGCTGACATTGCGGCCCGTCGTTCGCGACGGGCCGATCGACCTTCCTGAAATCTGAATAGGAGTCCGCCCGATGGCCGGAACGATTTATGTGATGACTGCCGCCAACCTTTTTGCGGCGACCATGACCCGACGAAATCCAAGCACCTCACGCTCGACGAAATGCGCTTGCCGTCGCTGGAAGCCAACTACGGCGACCACGCCGCCGGCGGCGCTCTGTTCGGCGTCGAATTCGAACTCGGCATGAAAAAGCTGGAAGCCGGTTTCAAGCTGAAAGGCTTCGATCCCGACTTGCTCGTGCAGTTCGGCCTTGGCTCGCGGGTGCGCAATGTTTTCACGTCTTACGGCGTGATCATGGACAAGCGCACCGGCCGCTCGATCGAAAGCAAGGCCATTATCGAGGCGCGGCTCGGCAAGGTGTCGCCGGACGCCTTCAAGCGCGGCGACCTGATGGGATACGACTACGCCATGAATGAGATCATGTCGTATCAGTTGCATTTCGACGGCAAGGAAAAAATCTATTGGGATTTTTTCACCAACGCATGGCGCGTCGATGGCGTCGATCAGAACGGCGACGAAAACCGCATTCTGCGCGTCACCGGCGCGGCGTAAGCCGCGCTGCAACTCGATCGAGCAACTAAGGGTAAAACGATGACTGATATCAAGGATGCGCCGGCGGTGATCGCCGGCGCCGTGGCTGCGCCGCGTTTCGCCGGCGACCGGGTGCGCAGCGCGATCGTGCCGCTCGAATGGCCGATCGAATTCGACGGTCGCGTGATCGATAAGATCACGGTGCGCCGGATGACGGCGAAAGAGGTGTCGGATTTCGTCGAGACGACACGCGCCGAGGGCAAGGCCGAGTTGCCGATGTTTGATTGCCCGATGGCGGTGATCGACGCGCTCGACGCCGACGATAGCGATGCGGTCAATCGGGCGGTGCTGGATTTTTGCCCCGGTCGCTGCGGACGGCCGACGCGTAGCGCCGGCGGCGTGGCGATTTTACGTCGGCTTCATCGCTGGCGCTCTGAATACGCCGATCCCCGTTCTGATGGCGATGGATTGGCTCGACCTGATCGCATGGTTTGATACCGCGATCGACGTGCGCAAAATGGGACGGTGACGACATGGGCAACGCAACGGCGCAACTGATCGTCTCGCTAGTCGACAAGGTGAGCGGTCCCGCCAAGGGCGCGGCGACGGCCTTGAAGGATGTCGACAAGGCGGCCTCGCATGTCGGCGCCGGCGCCAAGGGCGCGGAAAAGCTTTCCGACGCACTAACTGTCGTCGGCAAAGCGGCCGAGGGCTTGAAGGCGTCGGCAAAGGGCGCCGACACGCTCGCGGCCTCGATCAAGGGCGTTACCACGGCGGCCAAAGGCGCAACGCAAGTCAATTGGTCAAAGGGTTTCACCGACGAGATCGCGAGACTCGGCGTCGCCGGCAAAAAGCTTGATGAGGTCAAGCGCGCCTGGGATGGCTTGACCAAATCGATCACGTCCAAAAACCTCATGTCGTCGATGCCGAAACTCGACCAATGGGAGCGCGACACGATCGCGAGCCTGAGAAAGGTCGAGCGTGTCGCCAAGGAAAGCAACAAGGCGCGCCGTGGTGGCGGTGACGGCGCCGGCGCCGGCGGCCTGGCCGCTGGTGTGCTCGGCTCGTATGGCGTTCGGCGCGTGGCCGGCGCTGCGGTGAAGGCTGGCGCGACCAACATGCGCGAGGATGCGCGCGACTATCTCGGCGGCCTAACGGCGTCGGAAACCGCGACGATCGTGGCCGCTGCAAAATCGATGTCGGCGACTTACAAGTCGATGGATTATGCGACGGCGCACGAGCGCTTGCGCGATACCGGCATGTCACTCGGCGATGTCGGTAAGGCCGTGCAGATGCAAGACACGCTCGGCGCTGGCCATACCGTGCTGCAATCCCTCAAGGGACCGGCGGCGGCGATCGAGGAAAGCCGCAAGTTTTTCAAGGCGCTTGATACGCTCGGCAAGGTCGAGCCGACCGAAATTCGGACGCTCTATGACGGGTATATCAAGGCGCTCGGCGTCGAGGGCGCGGATATGAACATGGGCGACCTGTTCAAGGTCGCCAAAATGGCGAAGTCCGGCGGCTCGTCGCTGTCGCCGGAATTCCTGATGTCGATCGCGCCGGCGCTGATGCAAGACATGGGGCCGGATCGGCTCGGCACAGCGCTCGGATCGATGGTGTCTCAGGTGATCGGCGGCCGGGCGACCGCGAAGTCGAAAGGCGTGCAACAGGAATACGGCCTGCGCGACAAAAAGGGCAAGTTCCTCGACGAAAAGTCGATCATGCAAAACCCGTTCAACTACGCGATCGAGAAATTGATTCCGGCGTTGCAGAAAAAGGGCGTCGACATCAACGATAATTCCGCCGTTACCGGCGCAATGTCGAAGCTGTTTTCGAATCAGATGGTCGCCGATCTCTTTACCAAAATCGTCACTCAGTTGCCGCAGTACCAACGCAAGGCCGAGCAATATGGCAAGGCGCCCGGCATCGACGCGGCAAAGGGGTTGCCGAATAAAGACCCGTATGTCGCGCTCGACGGCCTGGTGGCGCAATTGCGCAATTGGGGCGCGTCGCTAACCGAGCGCATGATGCCGGCGGCATCAACCGGCCTCGACAAGCTTGCGACGCTGATCAACGGCCTGGCGGAATCAGCGAAGTCGGGCGGCTCGGCAGTCGGCCAGATAACCGGCGCGATCGGCGCCCTGGTCGCCGGTTCGGCGCTGGCCTCGACGGCGTTGCGTTCGATTTTTCCGGGCGTGTTCGGTGCGGCATCCGGCGTCGTTGCCGGCCCGGCTGCGGTGATCGGCGGCGTGCTCGCCGGCGGTGCGACTGCAGCCGTGGTCGCGGCCGAGATCATCAAGAACAACCCGGAAGGGTTCAAGGATGTCCGCGAAAACGGCATGCTCGGCGCAATGTCCGGCGACGCCGGGCTTGCCTCGGCGATCTCGACCGGCTCGCCGGAAATCGTCGAAATGCTCGCCAAGCGCGAGGCCGAGGCGAAAGCCGCAGTCGCCGCGCGCCTCGACGCCAAGAAATCGAATTTCGGCGACATGAAGCACGCGCCGGCGACCTCGGCGCCTGGCACCGACGACTCGCTCGACGATATCGGCGATCAAGTGCAGGGCATGCTCAACAAGCTAAACGGCGCCGGCCCGGCGGCTGATGCCGGCCAGAAAACCGGCGCGGCGTTCACGGAAAATCTGCAAGGGCAGTTGAGCGAGGCCGAGGCGGCGGTCGCCGCGTCGGTCGGGCGGATGCAAGGCATGTTGAATTTCTCGGCCTCGCCGACGATCTCGCCAAAGGTCAACGCGCCATCAGGCGGCGCCGCGCCTGGCAAGCAATCCGCGCGCGACACGTCAACGAAACTCGGCTCGCTGATCGACGATCGGTCGCGGGGTAGCTTTGTGGACTCGGAGTATTCCTAATGCTGTACGCTCTCGGCCCTCTCGATTTCGAGGTCGCGCCCTTCAACACTCACGAGGTCGACCGCACGCATGCGGCCGACTTCGCCTCTAAGGATTTGCTCGGCCGGCGCAAGGGGCACGAATTCGTCGGTGCCGGCGACGAGCGGATTTCATTTCGCGGTAGGCTGTTCCCGCACAAACTCGGCGGCCTCGGCGAACTTGCTATTCTGAATGCGCTACGCGACGACGGCGCGCCGCAATTGCTGTTGCGTGGTGATGGCACGCCGCTCGGCTGGTTTCTGATCGAGCGGGTGCGCGAGTCGTCAAGTCATCTCGACGGGCGCGGCATCGGTCGCATGATCGAATTCGAAATCGAGTTGATCCGCGACGATCCGCCGAGCGCGGCAAGCTACATCGCCAACCTGTTTAGCCTGTTCGGGTGATCCAATGCCGTCGAAAGAAACGCTACTCGTCGCGCACGAGGCGACGACGCTTGACCTGTTGCTATGGCGACGGTTTCGCGCGGCGACGCCTGGCATGGTCGAGCGCACGCTTGACATCAATCCGGGGTTGGCCGCCCTCGGCCCGATCCTACCCGTCGGTACGCTGGTCGAGATCGAGGTGCCGACGCCTGGCGCCGTCAACGCCTTGCCCGTCATCACGTTGTGGGATTAGCGCATGCGCCGCAAAGCAGTATTTTCGGTATCGGTCGGCGGCTCTCCGGTCGGTGCCGGCTTTAATGCGCTCGTCACTGAAATTTCGGTGACGGACTCGGCCGGCTTGAACGCCGACACCGCGTCGATCGAGTTGGATGACGACGGCGGCCGGATCGCGATGCCGTCGAAAAACGATCCGATCTCAATCTCGCTCGGATGGGAAAGCGAGGGCGGTGCGTCGGTGGTTTTCGAGGGCAAGATCGAGGATGTGCTGTCGACCGGCGGTCGCGGCCAGGGCCGCATGATGTCGATCACCGCGAAGTCGGCCGACACCGAGTCCAAGGTGAAAGAGCCGAGGGAAAAACATTGGGACGATAAAACCCTCGGCGACGTGTTGGAGGATGCCGGTAAGCACGCCGGCGTCACGGTCAAGGTGCACGGCTCGCTCGCCTCAATCAAGCGCGAGTGGTGGGGCATGACCGGGCAAAGCTTTGTCGCTTATGGCGACAAGCTGGCGCGTGAGGTCGGCGCGACGTTCAAAATTCGCAACGGGCAGGCGACCTTTGTGCCGCGCAATGAGGGCATCGGCGCCGGCGGCACCGCGCTCGCCGGCGTCAAGGCGGCCTGGGGCGACAATCTCGTTTCGTGGTCGCTGTCGCCAGCGCGCGGCCGGCCGCAGTTCAAGCAATTTGTCGCGCGCTGGTACGATTCCAAAAAGCGAAATGGATGCGGGAAAAGGTCGAGGCGATCCCCGGCGTGCCGGCGGAAATGCTCGGCCGGTTTTCCGAATTCGACGCCGACGGTTCGAAGGAAAGCGCCGGCTCGTCGAAAAAGGGTGGCGACCGCGAAAAGGGCGGCGGCACCGTGACGATCGACGGCAACACCGCTGCGCGCGCCGAGGCGCCTTGCGAGGTGTCCGGCGTGCGGCCTGGTATCGATGGCACCTATCGCATCGACACCGTGACGCACACTTATAAGCGCCAGGGCGGCTTTATCTCAGAGTTGACGCTGAAACAGCCGAGCGGCGACGCCGGCACCGATAGCCGCGCCGGCGCCGCTTCCTAGCGCCGTATCGTACGAAACAAACGGGTGGCCAGGCGCCGCCCTCGATCCTCTCCAAACATCACGGATTTGCCATGCGAACGCTTTTCGCCGTGGCGGTGCTTTGCCTGGTCGCAAGCGCTGCCGACGCGCGCCCGCGCCATCACCATCGCCACCATCACCACGCGCGCCAGGCCGCCGCGCCGCCGGTCGCCGGTCGGCCGGCGCCGTGCCGTGGCATCCCCTGGTGCGGCTGCTGGCTGCGGCTGCGCTACGGCCTGGCCGACACGCGCCTCAACCTGGCGCGCGCCTGGGCGGGGCTGGGAAGCCCGGCAAAGGTCTGTCGGCCGGGCCTCGTTGCGGTCTGGCCGCACCATGTCGGCGAGATCACGGAATGCCTCGGCGGCGGAATGGTCCGCATGATTTCGGGGAACGACGGAAACGCCGTGCGCGATCGCGTGCGGCCCTTGGGTCGCGCCACGCTGCGCGCCCTCTAATCGGGGAAAGCAAATGAAACTGCAACTCGTCGCCGACTGGCGCCGCGTGCTGCGGCACGCCTGGTCGGTTCGCATGATCGCCCTCACGGCGATTTTTTCAGGACTCGAGGTCGGCTTTTCGGTGTTCGCGGATAACCCGCCGATCCCGCGGGGCCTTTTCGCCTCGTTGTCGAGCGCAACCACGATCGCCGCCGTCTGGTGCCGGTTCGTATCGCAAAAGGAATTCCGCTCAAATGGCGATGAATAGGAAACATGGTGCGATCGGCGCCGCATCTGCGGCGTTGATCCTGGCGGCGGCGCACCTTGCGACGCCGATGACGGCGAGTTTCGAGGGGCTTTGGCTGACCGCCAAGCCGGACAAGCTTGCTTACAACCTTCCGACTGTCTGCTTTGGCGAGACGGAAGGCGTGCGGATCGGTGACACGTACACTAAGCAACAGTGTCTCGACATGCTCGAAAAGAAGCTGCCGCGCTACATCGAGTCCGTTGCGAAGTGTATCACCGCGCCGATCTCGCCGGAAACGCTCGCCGCATTCGGCTCGTTTGCCTACAACGTCGGCGAGCGCGGCGCCTGCAAGTCGACGGCGGTTCGGCTTTACAATGCCGGCGATGGTGTCGGCGCCTGCAATGCGCTGATGGGGTGGAATCGTGCGGGTGGTCGCGAGGTTCGCGGCTTGACCAATCGCCGTGCGGCCGAGCGCAAGGTGTGTCTCGCGGGGCTGAAAAAATGACCGATTGGCTTTGGTCCCTCGCGACATCATGGGCGCAGTGGGTTGCGGTCGCCGTGCTGCTCGTCTCGCTGGTCGGTTACTTCCCGTTCGCCGACAAAATCCCGATCGTCGGGCCTTACGCGCGGGTCGCGCGCCTGGTCGCCTTCCTGTCGTTCGGCCTCGTCTGCGCGCTGGTCGATCGCCGATCGGCCGACGGTCGCGCCGAGATTGCGCGGCTACGCGTCGACCTGGCGTTTTCCGAAATGCAACTATCCAATCAACTCGCGGCTGCGGCGGTCAAAGCCAAGCTTGCGGATGCCTCGGCCGCTGCGGCTGTCGACGCGCAGATGAAGGCGAATGATTATGAAACGCGACTTTCCGCGCACCCTGTCGGTGACTGTGGCCTTGATGACGATGACATTAGCGGGATGCAAAACATCCGACCGCGCCGGGCCGGCGCCGTCAATCGCGGCGGTGCAGATCCCTCGCGACTGCGAAGAATTGGCGAAGGAATATTCAATGCCGTCGCTCGTTAAGGGGCAAAGCGCCAAGGTCGCATTGGTCCGAACGCGTGTCGTTCTGGCCGGCGCGATCGATAGCCTCGGCGATACGCGCGAGTGCCAGGTCGATCAACGGGAGCGCTTCGCACGGGGGCAGTTCGATGACGAGCGACGCCGGCGGCAATCTCGGCGCGCTGCAAACTCAGGTCGGATTTCTTGAGCGCGGCCATTCGGATTTGCGCAACGAAATACAGGCCATCGACTCCAAGATGGACGCGGGCTTTACGCTGCTATCTCAGAAGCTCGACACTAAGACGACGCCGCAATGGCAGATGCTTAGTTTGCTGGTCGGTGTGATCATGTCGATCGGCGGTGCGCTGTTCCTGCCCGTGCGCGAGGCTCTGTCCGAACAAAAAGCCCTCACGGAAAATCTGCGGCGCGAGGGTATCGAGCGCGATCGGCTCGCCGAGGGGCGTGTCGTGAAGCTTTGGGACGAACACAACAAGACGGCGCGCGATCTCGCTTATACGCAAGGTCAGTTGCACCCGTTGCCGCCGCGATAGCGGCCTTTAGTATCAGGGTCATCTTTCAAATGTCAGAACGTCTAACCGACGAACAATGCCGCGCGGCTGTTCGCCTCAAAGCTAAGCACGGTTCCGAGCGGGCGGCGGCGCTCGCGGTCGGCCTGTCGCGCACCGCGTTTCGCAATCAACTGCACCGGGCCGCCGAGCGCGGCCTGATGGGCTTCGATCCGGTGTTGCCCGGCTATGAGATCAAGAAAACCGCGACGCAACACGACGACAGCGGCGCCGTCAAATCGAAATGGGTGCAACAGCACAAGGCGACCGGCGGCAAGTTTGAACTCGCCGCCGGCCAGGTGGTCAAGGGCGTCTCGGCTTATGTCGACGGCGAGGGCCGAATCCGCAACCAATGGATCAAGACGCAAAAAGACGGCATCACCAAAGACCTGGTGTCGTCGCTGCTCGGCGCGTTCGCCAAGTACAAGGGCCGCGCCAAGCCGTTCGCCGCGCCGCGCCGCGTCGATCGCGATTTGTTGACGGTGTATCCGATCGCCGATCAACACCTCGGCTTGCTCGCCTGGGGCCGCGAAACCGGCGCCGATTATGATCTCGCCATTGGCACCCGCCGGCTGCTCGATTGTGCCGCGCGCCTGGTTGCGAAATCCGAGCGGTCGAAATACGCGCTTATCCTCAACCTCGGCGATTGGTATCATGCAAACGATCAGCGCAACGTCACGCCGCGTTCGGGGCATCAACTCGACGTTGATGGCCGCTTCTACAAGGTGCTAACGGCCGGCGTTGAACTTATGATGACGATTATCGACCTCGCGCTGACAAAGCACGAGCACGTCGAGGTTGCCAACATTCCGGGCAACCATGACCCGGAAGCGGCGCGCGCCATGACGGTCGCGCTGGCGACGTTCTACGCGCGCAACAAGCGGGTGAAAATCTCGTTTCCTGGCGACCTGTATTTCCGCCGGTTCGGCGCCACGCTGATCGGCGCTGCGCACGGCGACAAGATGCGGCCCGACCGCATGGCGATGACGATGGCGACCGAACGCCGCGAGGATTGGGGCGCGACCGCTTATCATTGGTTTCTGTCCGGCCACATTCACCACGAGTCGGCCAAGGAAGTCGGCGACGTGCGATGCGAGTCGTTCCAGACGTTGGCCGATAAGGACAACCACGCCAAGGGCGCCGGCTACAATTCCGGCCAGTCGTTAACGGCGATCACCTTGCATCGCGTCAACGGCGAGGAAGGCCGCAACCGCGTCAACATCCCGCCGCCGTCCATGCGCAAGGCCGCGCCGCGTCGCCGCGCTGCGATCGCCAAGCCGGCCGCCCGCGCCCGCAAGCCGGCATCGCGCCGGCGCGCCGCATGAGGGGGACAATATGAAACCGATATCCGAGGCGCCGGCGAGGCGCCGCATGATCGACGCCGACAGCGCCACACGCAAAACCTATCCGATGGCGCGCGGCCTGCTCGACTATTTCCCCGATGCGCTCGCCGAGGTTGCCAGGCTGTCCTACCTGGGCAATGAAAAGCACAATCCCGGTGAGGAAATGCATCACGCTCGCGGCAAATCTATGGATCACGCTGACTGCATTGTACGGCACCTCGTCGGGCGCGGCGGCTTTGACGGCGAGACGCGCGAAAGCGCCGCGCTCGCATGGCGGGCGCTGGCGCTGTTGCAGGAAGAACTTGAGAGGGAGTTTGGCTTGCCGATGCCGCGAGCCGCAAGGCAATCAACCTAGCAGCGTATTGGCCGCCTCACGCCACGATGGCATGGCACAATGGGGTAATGTGGTCAATGCTGAATTATCCGACAATGCAAGGCTTGAGCTGCTGGGTCGTCCGCTTGAGGCTTGCACCGGTTGGCTAGATTGGTCGCCATCTCTTTGGCCGTGGTCGGGCAAAGCTCTCGGCAAATCAGGGATTGTCCTGTAGGAGGTAGCCCAATCGGTTGCCAGCGAAGGGAATGCTTATGTCTAAGGCGGATGCGGCGAAGAAGAACATGTTCTGCCAGTTCTCCGATTTACACAACGAGGCCGCCGTCGAGAGCTTCCTGATTACCCCGCTGGTCAAAAAACTGGGCTACAAAGACTCACAGATCAAGCTGAAAAAGGACATCCCTACAACTAAGATTGCGCTGGGATCGAAGTCCGTTAAGTATCGGCCTGACTACCTGCTTTCCTTTGATGGCAAACCACGAATTGTCATTGATGCTAAATCGCCGCACGAAAGCCTCACGAGCTGGATTCAGCAGATTTCCTCTTATGCCATTACGCTCAATCAGCAATTTGAGGGCGAAAATCCTGTCCGATACATGGTGCTTTCTAACGGCAAGAACACGTTGGTGTTCGACTGGACGGAGGGCAAGCCCCTTATAGACGCGCACTTTCTTGAACTCCAGCTCGACCATCCAAAGTTCAAGAGAATGCAAGCTCTTCTCGCGCCCAAGGCCACAGCAGAATCCGTTGTTCCCGCTCAGCACATGCATCGTTTCGAGCGCAAGTCCATTGAAGACGTGAATGCAATCTTCGCGCGCTGCCATCAGCATATTTATAACAGCGACAACATGAGCCAAGCTGCGGGCTTCACAGAATTCGTGAAGCTTGTTTTCCTCAAGCTGCTTTCGGATCGCCGGGTTCGTGACGAGTCTGGCGACCTAATTTGGCAAGAGCATTTCGATGTGCCTGCCACTGAAGTAAATTTCTCTACTCGCTGGATTAAGGAGCGCGAGATAGATACGCCAAATCCAGTTGATACGATTCAGTTTCAAAAACTGATTGTAGAAATTGAAGGTGAGATCAATAAAGGTAAGAGGAAGCGCATCTTCGACGTAGATGATAAACTTCGACTGAATCCAGAGACCATCCGCTACGTTGTCTCCAAGCTTGAGGGAGTCTTCTTATTCGGCATTGATGTCGACTTAAACGGAAGATTATTCGAGACGTTCCTATCGGCGACGATGCGCGGAAAGGACTTAGGTCAATTCTTCACGCCGCGAAGTGTTGTTAAGCTCGGAACTAATCTTGCGAGTTTGCGAGTGGATAAAACGCATATCGATCGCGTTTTGGACGGCTGTTGCGGTACAGGTGGATTTTTGATCGATGCCCTTGCTGATATGTGGACAAAAATTGACAACAACTCCACTTTTTCAGCGGACGAACGAAAGGACCTTAGAAGTGCTGTAGCAACTAAGGCTCTCTATGGCGTTGACGTTGGCCGCGATCCCAACCAGGCTCGCCTGGCCCGAATGAATATGTATTTGCACGGAGATGGAGGCACTTCAATTTTTGAGGCGGATTTCTTAGACAAGGATCTGAAAACTGACGATATCAGTGAGATCGAGACTAAGGGGTACGTTGATCAGCTCCGAGAGCTTCTCGACAGCGCCGAAGATGGCGTTTTTGACGTTGTCCTGACGAATCCACCGTTTGCCAAGCAGTACGAACGCACTAACAAGATTCAGCAGGCGGTACTTGACCGGTACGACATCGCGGAGGGTAAGCAAAAGGTCAAGTCGAGTCTGCTATTTTTTGAACGCTATCATGATGTTCTCAAGGTCGGCGGGCGATTTGTTTCTGTAATTGATGACGGTCTGCTGAGTGGTCGGGACTATCGAGGATTTCGAGATTTCCTACGTGATCGTTTTCTCATTCGCGCCATCGTATCGTTGCCCGGTGACGCGTTTCAGAGATCGCAAGCCAGAGTAAAGACGTCATTCGTCGTGCTTGAGAAACGCAAAATAGCCGACGGTGCGCAAGTTCAAGTTCAAGTGCAAGAGCAGCCGCCCGTCTTTATGTATGCCTGCCGGTACGTTGGAATTGACGATCCAAAAAGGCAGCGTGTGCTCCCGATTGACCGAAAGAACAGAGATGCGGCCAACAAAGAGATTTCCGACGTCACTGCTCTTTTCAACGCCTTCCTAGAGGGTAACGCGGCGGCGTGCGCAAAATTTGTGGTGTCCGCTGACAAAATAGCAGAGCGCCTAGATGTAAAGTCTTGCTTCGCAAAAAGTGGCCGGATGATTTCTACATGGGCAAAGAAGGGGGTCGTAACGACAACGATCGGCGATCTACTCAGTGAACATGCGTTCTCGGAGGAGGATACCGTAGTACCCGAGGAATCCGCAGAAGAAGTGACTTATCTCGTGGTGGGCTATGACGGTACGGCTCGGCTAGGAGAGACCGTGATGGCGAGCGACTATAAGGGGAGCCGCCTTTTCCGTGTAAAAGCGAACCAAATTGTAGTTAGTCACATCAATGCCGTTCATGGATCAATTGGATATGTTTCAGACGACTTGGATGGCTGTGTTATTACGAGTGAATATACAGCGCTAGATTCTCGCGGGGTGCTCCATCCAAAAGTGATTTGCGCAATGCTGAGATCCCCTGAGATAAGGGCTGAGTTTTTGATCAAGGCCAGCGGAGTAGGTCGAACAAGGATAGACTGGTCTGCAATGAAGGATGTCGTTGTGCCTAAGCCGGGTGCTGCGCTGGCAAAAGACCTTTTGAAAAAGATGGAGGCTGCCGAGAAAATGAAAAGGGACGCCGCACATCTTCAGTCGGAGGTGAGGTTTCAGCTTGAAGACAGTTTTGAGCTAGCAAGTGACGAAGCTGTTGCCACCCTTCAGAGGTACAAGCCTCCGAAATAAGCGTGAAGCTGCATGGCCGATCTGTAAACTATAGCGTCATCTTTATGCCTGTTGGCGCTGTGGCCGCCCTCTTGTCGCTTTCGCTCATAAGGCCGACATCGATTTCCGCCCGCTTCTCAACTCTTATTCGAACCCCAAGCAATTGCGGGATGAACATCTGCGGCATAGGCCCCTCGCCGTATAGGCTGTAACCTGAAGCCTTCATAAAGTTGAATATCTCGCTCGCGAAATTATGGGACTCTTCATGCCCCGAGGTCGCCCAAATGACGACTTCTTTTTCTCTCGGTACTTCTCGGATTAGCTGGTTCCGATGTTCTGCACCCATCGTCCGCTGAGGTGCAGAGTTAATATGCACTGTATGGGCGGTAATGCCGCCGGTCTGATAATTCGAGGTAACGTTGATGGTAGGCCGATTTGTTTGGTCATTGGTCATTCGATTATGGCCTTATGCATTTGGCGGTTTGACGATATCTGTTCGGACTTCCTTGATCGTAATGGTGTGGGCGGTCGTTCCGCCGCTTTGATTGTTTGAGGTCACGTTGTGGGTTGCTGCGCCTAAGGAGCTTGGCTTTAAATCCGCTGGCTTTGCCGGCGCCGCAAAAATCAAGCCAAGTATGGACACGAAGGCGAAGAACACTGAGGCCGAAATCGATAGCTTAAGCCAAAGCGGATAGGGGTCAGAAATTGCGCGAACGATCCTAGGTCGGAGAGGGTCGGCATTTTCAACCTCAAATCTCTGCTGTAGCTGGGAAGTGGCATTCACCCGTTTGTCGTTATTGGCGTCAACCACGAAATCGCGCATGCAGGTGGCGGACATAAAGTGGACGTTTCCGGGGCGGTTTCTGGGGCGGAGCTTCCGAAGCGCATGGTAGTTTAGCTGTAAAGCTTTGAAATCATTGGTGGGCCCGGCAGGACTCGAACCTGCAACCAGACCGTTATGAGCGGTCGGCTCTAACCATTGAGCTACAGGCCCCGCCGGGCGGCGCGCGCGCGGTGCTGTCACCCCTTACATGGCCGGCCGCGATCCGGCAATGCCGCGGGCGGCCCGCCCAAACCATGGACTTGCAGGACCAATTGCGCTGATCTGCCGCCGCCGGCGCACCGCGCCGGACAGCAAATGCGGGAGAAGCTTGAGTGGAAGGCGTGGCCTGGGTCGCGGTGGATTGGGGAACCTCCAATTTGAGGGTGTGGGGGCTGGACCGCGCGGGCGCGATCCGCGCAGAGGCCTCGTCGGCCAAGGGCATGGCCAGGCTCGACCGCGACGGCTTCGAGCCGGCGCTGCTCGCGCTGATCGGCGACTGGCTGCCGGCCGGTCGCCCGACGCCGGTGCTGGCCTGCGGCATGGTCGGCGCGCGCCAGGGCTGGGTCGAGGTGCCCTATCGGCAGGTGCCGTGCACGCCGGTGGCGCTGGACCAGGTCGGCCGCCCGCCGACCCGCGATCCCCGCCTGCAGGTGATGATCGTCGGTGGCCTCAGCCAGGCGGAGCCTGCCGACGTCATGCGCGGCGAGGAAACCCAGATCGCCGGCCTGCTGCTGGACCGTCCGGGCTTTGACGGCGTGCTCTGCCTGCCGGGCACGCATACCAAATGGGCCAGGGTGCAGGGCGGCGAGATCGTCGCGTTCCACAGCGTCATGACCGGCGAGCTGTTCGCCTTGCTGGCGCAGCAATCGGTGCTGCGCCACAGCCTCGATGGCGACGGCTGGGACGATGCCGAATTCGCCCGCGCCGTCACTGAAACGGTCGCCGCCCCCGCCGGCTTCATCGGGCGGCTGTTCTCGGTCCGCGCCGAAGCGCTGCTTGCCGGCCTCACGGCGGCCGGCGCACGCGCGCGATTGTCCGGGCTTCTGATCGGCGCCGAACTGGCGGCCACCCAAGCCTACTGGAAGGACGAAGCCGAGCTGACGCTGGTTGGCAATGGCGCGCAGGCGGCCCACTATGCGGAGGCCTTGCGCGCGCTCGGCCGTTCTCCCGCGATGGCCGACGGCGCGCTCGTCACGCTGGCCGGCCTGCGCGCGGCCTGGCGGCAACTCACGAAGGATCTGGCATGACGCGACACATCATCGGCATTCTGCGCGGCATCCGGCCCGAGGAGGCCGAGGCGATCTGCGCCGCGCTGATCGAGGCCGGTCTCACCACCCTCGAAATCCCGCTCAATTCGCCGCAGCCGCTGCAGACCATCGAACATCTCGCGAAAACCTTCGGCGCCGTGGCGACCATCGGCGCCGGCACCGTGCTGACCGCGCAGCAGGTCCACGACGTCGCGGCGGCCGGCGGCCGCATCGTGGTGTCGCCGAACTTCAATGCCGAGGTCGTCGCTGCCACCAAATCGGCAAAGCTCGAATCCTGGCCCGGCGCGCTGACGCCGTCGGAATGCTTTGCCGCGCTGGCGGCCGGCGCCGACGGGCTGAAGATCTTTCCGTGTTCGGTGGTGGGTCCCGCCGGGATCAAGGCGATGCGCGCGGTGCTGCCGGCAGACACAGCGATCTATGCGGTCGGCGGCGCCGGGCCGACCAACTTCGCCGAATGGCGCGCCGCGGGCATCACCGGCTTCGGCATCGGCACCGCTTTGTATCAGCCCGGCCAGTCCGCCGCCGAGGTCGGCAAGGCGGCCGCGACGATCGTCGCGGCCTATGATGCGATGCGCGGGTAGGCCGGCGTCAGTCCACCGACACGCCGGCGAACTCCACCACTTTGCGCCATTTCTCCGTCTCGGTGGCGACCAGTTTGCCGAATTCCGCGGGGGTCATCGGCTTCGGCAGTCCGCCGACCTCGGCGAGCCGGGCCGCCAGCTTCGGGTCCTTCAGCGCCAGATTGATCGCCTTGTTGAGCGTCTCGACGATCTCGGGCGGCGTGCCCTTCGGCGCGGAGATGCCGTAGAAGCCCACCGACTCGAAGCCGGGCACGGTCTCGGCGATCGCCGGGATGTCCGGCAGTCCCGGCCAGCGCTGCGGCGTGGTCACGCCGATGGCGCGCACGTTGCCACCCTTCGCCTGCTCCAGCGCGGTGGGCAGGTTCTCGAAGATCAGCTGCACCTTGTTGGAGATGATGTCGGGAAAGGCGATCGCCGAACCGCGATAGGGCACGTGCACCATGTCGCATTTGGTCATTGCCTTGAACAATTCCGCCGACATGTGCACCGACGTGCCGTTGCCCGACGAGGCATAGGAGATCTTGCCGGGGTTTGCCTTGCAGTAGTCGATGAACTCCTGAACGGTCCTCACCGGCATTGCGTTGGCGACCACGAGCATGTTGGGAAACTGCATCAGGCTGGCCACCGGCACGGTGTCGCGGATGAAGTCATAGGGCAATTTTTTGTACAGCGAGGCGGAAATCGCGTTGTTCGGCGCCACGTAGAGCAGGGTGTAGCCATCCGCCGGCGAAGTGACCGTCGCGGCGGCGGCGAGGTTGCCGCCGGAGCCGCCACGATTTTCCACGATGAACTGCTGGCCGAAATGCTCCGACAGCCATTGCGTCATGATTCGCGCGACGATGTCAGAAGGGCCGCCGGCGGCGAAGCCGACCAGCAGCCGCACCGGCTTGGTGGGGTAGTCCGCCGCGGAAGCGGGCGCGGTGGCGAGGCAGAACAGGCACAGCATTGCTGCGCGCCAGAAAACAGTCATTGATCCTCCAGGATAATCCGCCATCAGCGTGGACGGGTGGCAAGGCTCAGGCTCGCCCGAGGCCACAATGTTTTCATAGATCGACGGATTTGCCCACAGGTGCGGTCTGGCACCAATGCGCGAAGATTTTGCACGACGTGACCCATTAAATGCATCACGCGCGAAAGGCATCACGCGCGCCATCCGGCCCGAGCAGGCCGCGGCGATCTGCGCCGGGCCGTCCAACTTCGCCGAATGGCGCGTCGCGGGCATCACCGGCTTCGGCGTCGGCACGGCTTTGTATCAGCCCGGCCAGTCCGTCGCCGAGGTCGGCAAGGCGGCCGCGGCGATCGTCGCGGCCTACGATGCGATGGGCGGATAGGCCGGCGTCAGTCCACCGAGACGCCGGCGAACTCCACTACCTTGCGCCACTTCTCGGTCTCGCTGGCGACCAGCTTGCCGAATTCCGCGGGGGTCATCGGCTTCGGCAGGCCGCCGACCTCGCCGAGCCGGGCTACCAGCTTGGGATCCTTCAGCGCCTCGTCGACCGCCTTGTTGAGAATCTCGACGATTTCCGGCGGCGTGTCTTTGGGGGCGGAGATGCCGTAGAAGCCGATGGATTCGAAGCCCGGCACGGTTTCAGCGATGGCCGGCACGTCGGGCAGCGTCGGCCAGCGCTGCGTCGAGGTGACACCGAGCGCGCGCACCGTGCCGCCGCGCGCCTGCTCCAGCGCGGTGGGCAGGTTATCGAAGATCAACTGCACCTTGTTGGAGATGATATCGGGAAAGGCGATCGCCGAGCCGCGATAGGGCACGTGCTGCATCTCGCACTTGGTCATCGCCTTGAACAGCTCCGCCGACATGTGCACCGAGGTGCCGTTACCCGACGACGCGTAGGAGATCTTGCCGGGATTGGCGTGGCAGTAGTCGATGAATTCCTTGACGGTCTTCACCGGCATGGCGTTGGACACCACCAGCATGTTGGTGAGCTGCATGATGCTGGCGACCGGCGTGGTGTCGCGGATGAAATCGTACGGCAGCTTCTTGTACAGCGATGCCGAGATGGCGTTGTTCGGCGCAACGAACAGCAGCGTGTAGCCGTCGGGGGCCGAGTTGACCGCGGCGGCGGCGGCGAGGTTGCCGCCGGAGCCGGCGCGGTTTTCGACCACGAACTGCTGGCCGAACTTGTCCGACAGCCACTGCGCCATGATCCGCGCCACGATGTCCACCGGGCCGCCAGCGGCGAAGCCGATCAGCCAGCGCACCGGCCGGTTGGGATAGTCCGCGGCCTGGGCCGGCGCGGCGAAGATGCCGAGAACGCAAACGAGACTGACGAGGCCGGCGCGCAGATGAGCGATCATGCTTCCCCTCAATGGTTGCCGGCGCCGCGGTGGCGGCAGTCGCCGGATCGATCGGGCTGTCGGCGCCCGTTGCAGACATGTTTTCACACAATCACCGATTTGCCTATGCGACCTCTGTAGGTTCCGCTTGCCCACGCCACGTCAACCCGGTCACTGTACGGCATAACCCTGGAAGGCCGGATCCATGACTATCATTCGCATCGTTTGCGCCGCGGCACTCCTGTTCGGCGCCGCTGCGGCGGCACAAGAAGGAGGCAAGGCGATTCCCGAAACCATTGTCAGCCTGGGCACGGCAACGCCGGGCGGCGGCTTCCCCGTCTATGGCGCGGCCTTCACCGCCGCCATGCAGGCCGCCGATCCGACGCTCAAAATCGCGCCGCGCAACACCAAGGGTAGTTATGAGAACATTCCGCTGCTGGAAGCCGGCCAGCTGGATCTCGGGCTGGTGGCCGGCGAGCCGGCCTACGAGGCCTTCATGGGCATCGGCCGCAAGCCGACGCCGCTGAAGATTTTCAGCGCGATTTCCTCCAATCCCGGCATGTTCGTGGTCCGCGCCGAAAGCCCGTACAAGACCATCCGCGACCTCGTCGGCAAGCCCGTGGCCTTCGGCGCCAAGGGCTCGGGCCTGCCGATCCTGGCGCGCTACGTGCTCGATGGCATCGGCCTCGATCAGGAAAAGGATTTTACCGCGGTCTATCTCGACCGCGCCGGCGACGGTCCGGCCATGGTGCTGGACGGCCGCGTCGCCGCCCTGTGGGGTGCCGGCATCGGCTGGCCCGGCTTCAAGGCCATGAGCGAAAGCCCCGGCGGCGCCCGCTTCATCGCACCGGACGAAGCCGAGATCGCCCGCATCCGGGCCAAGCACACATTCCTCAAGCCGATGCTGGTGCCGGCCGGCAGCTATCCGCATCAGGACCTAGCGATCTCTTCGTTGGGCTCTTGGAGCTTCGTGCTGGCCCGCGCCGACCTGCCCGACGATGTCGCCTATCGTCTGGCGAAGACCCTGCACGCCGCCGAAGCCGACCTCGGCGCGCGCCTGCCGCAGGCGAAGGAGACCACGGCAGCCAACACCGTGGCCGCGGCGCCGCGCGTGGAACTGATCCATCCCGGCGTGCTCAGGTATTTTAAGGAGATCGGATTGGTGAAGTAGCTCCCTTCGCGACAGGAGAGAGCCGTCACCCTGAGGAGCGCGCTTTTGCGCGCCTCGAAGGGCGACGGCGGGCACTGTGCCTGCGGCCGCATCCTTCGAGGCCGTCGCTGCGCGACGGCACCTCAGGATGACGGCGACTGAGATGTTGCGCTTTACTTTTTCACCACACACGCCGGATCCGGCGGGCCGAACGCGTCGGCGCCGGAAATCTTCACCAGGATCTTGTAGTAGTCCCACGGATACTTCGACTCCTCGGGCGACTTGACCTGCACCAGCATCAAATCATGCACCATCAGCCCGTCCTCGCGCAGCGTGCCGTTACGCGCGAAGAAGTCCTCGATCGGCTTCTCGCGCATCTTGGCCGCCACCTTGAGCGGCTCGTCGGTGCCGGCGTCCTTGACCGCATTGAGATAGACCATCACGGACGAATACACCCCGGCCTGCCACATGGTCGGCATCCGCTTCATCTTGTCGAAGAAGCGCTTCGACCATTGGCGGGTCTTGTCGTCCATGTCCCAGTAGAACGATGTCGTCAGCAGCAGGCCCTGCGCCGCCGGCAGGCCGAGCGAATCCACGTCGGTGATCAGCGCCAGCAAAGCGGCCATCTGCTGGCCGCCCTTGAACACGCCGAATTCGGCCGCGGTCTTGATCTCGTTGACGTTGTTCGGCGGACCGCCGGCGATGCCGATGATCTTGGCCTTGGAGGCCTGTGCCTGCAGCACGAAGGACGACATGTCCGGCGTGCCGAACGGCGGCCGCACCGCGCCCAGCACCTTGCCGCCGGTCTTGGTCACCATCGCCGAGGCGTCCTTTTCCAGCGAATGGCCGAAGGCGAAGTCGTCGGTGATGAAGAACCAGGAATCGCCGCCGCGCTTGACCACCTCCTGCGCGGTGCCGACCGCCAGCGCGTGGGTGTCGAACACCCATTGCATAGTGTAGGGCGAGCAGAACTTGCCGTGGAAATCCGCGGTGCCGGTCGAATGCACGATCAGCAGTTTCTTGCGGTCGTTGGCGACGTTCTGCACCGCGAGGCCGACGGCGGAAATCGGCACGTCGACGATCAGGTCGACCTGTTCGGTGTCGTACCAGCGCCGCGCGATGCCGGCGCCGATGTCCGGCTTGATCTGGTGATCGCCGACGATGATGCCGATCGGCTTGCCGAGCACGGTGCCGCCGAAATCGTCGATGGCCATCTGCGCTGCGGTGACCGAGCCCTGGCCGGACGGTGTCGATGACGGCCCGGTCATGTCGCTGAGCACGCCGATCTTGACCACGTCGTCGGAAACCTGGGCGTCCGCTCCCGACGCGCCCAGCAGCGCGGCGGTGGCCATCGCCGCCGCAAAAAGTTCCTGGCAAACATGCGTTTCTTCTCCCTGAACCGCGCGGCTCTGCGGCCGCGACATCGGCAAGCCTATCTCATGGTTGCGTGCCGAGGTAGGGCAAGCGCCGCGCTTGATGCAATTGACAACGCCGGAGTGATTGTCGAACAAGGCGACGGGAGGCCCTCATGCCCAGCGACCTCAATGCCTGGCAACTGATCGTGACCGGCGATGCGACCCTGTTCGCCATCGTGCGGCTGTCGCTGGCCGTCAGCCTGTCGGCGGCGCTGATCGCGGCTGTGATCGCCATGCCGCTCGGCGCGCTGCTGGCGCTGACCCGGTTCCCCGGCCGCGCCGCACTCGTGGTGCTGCTCAATGCCATGATGGGCCTGCCGCCGGTGGTGGTGGGCCTTGCAGTCTATCTGCTGCTGTCGCGCTCCGGCCCGCTCGGCAGTATGGGCATCCTGTTCACGCCGACGGCCATGGTGATCGCACAGACGATTCTGATCGTGCCGATCATCGCCGCGCTGACCCGGCAGACCGTGGAGGATCTCTGGGTCGAGTATCGCGACGAGCTCAATGCCATGGATGTCGGTCCGGTCGGACGCATGGCGACGCTGCTGTGGGACGCGCGCTACAGTCTGCTGACGGCGCTGCTGGCCGGCTTCGGTCGCGCCGCCGCCGAGGTCGGTGCGGTGATGATCGTCGGCGGCAATATCGACGGCTTCACCCGCACCATGACCACGGCCATCGCGCTGGAAACTTCCAAGGGCGATCTGCCGCTGGCCATGGGCCTCGGCCTGGTGCTGGTGGTGCTGGTGCTGGCGATCAACGCCGCCGCCTGGGGCGCGCGGCTGTGGTCCGAACGGCAGGCGGGGTGATCATGCGCGCGCCGCTCAGCGAACTGCCCGTGGTGCTCGACAAGGTCTCGCTGACGGCGGGGCCGACCACCATCGTCGACCGCCTCAGCCTGACGCTCAATCCGGGCGCGCCGACCTTGATCGTCGGACCCAACGGCTCCGGCAAGACCTCGCTGCTGCGGCTGTGCATGGGACTGGCGGCGCCGAGCGCGGGCCGCATTTCGTGGGGCGGCCGCGACAACGCGCCGATGAACCGCCGCGCCATGCTGCTGCAACGCCCGGTGATGCTGCGGCGCACCGCTGCGGCCAATGTCGGCTATGCGCTGGCGCAGGCCGGCGTGTCCTATCATCAGCGCGCGGCGCGGACCGAGGCGCTGCTGGCACGGGTCGGATTGAGCGAGCTAGCGCAGCGGCCGGCGCGCAAACTGTCCGGCGGCGAGCAGCAGCGGCTGGCGCTGGCCCGCGCGCTGGCGCGCGATCCGGAACTGCTGCTGCTCGACGAGCCCACCGCCAGCCTCGATCCGGCCTCGACCCGCAGCGTCGAGGAGATCATCCTGTCGGCGGCGCAATCCGGCATCAAGATCGTGATGGCCTCCCATGACCTCGGCCAGGTGCGCCGGCTCGCCGGCGACGTGGTGTTTATGCTGCGCGGCGCCCTGTGCGAACAGGGCGCTGCAGATGATGTCCTCAATCACCCGGCGACGCCGGAGGCTGCCGCGTTTCTGCGCGGCGACCTGGTGATCTGACCAACAGGAGCCTTGCGATGAAGAACCGTTTGCTATCGCTCGTCGCCGCACTCGGCCTCGGCGCGCTGTCGACGCTCGCCCCTGCCGCGGCGCAGGACAAATCCATCGTGGTGGCCTCGACCACCTCGACGCAGGATTCCGGCCTGTTCAACTATCTGTTGCCGCTGTTCAAGGCCAAGACCGGAATCGACGTCAAGGTGATCGCGCAGGGCACCGGTCAGGCGCTCGACACCGCGCGGCGCGGCGACGCCGACGTGGTGTTCGTCCACGCCAAGGCGCAGGAGGAGAAATTCGTCGCCGACGGCTTTGGCGTCAAGCGCTTCGACGTGATGTACAACGACTTCGTGCTGATCGGACCAAACAGCGATCCCGCCGGCATCAAGGGCAGCAAGGACATCGCCGCGGCACTGAAGACCATCCAGCAGAAGGCCGTGCCCTTCGTGTCGCGCGGCGACAAGTCCGGCACCCACAGTGCCGAGCTGGCGCTGTGGAAGCAGGCGGACATCGATCTCGCCGCCGTCCGGGGGCCTTGGTATCGCGAAATCGGCCAGGGCATGGGCGCCGCGCTCAACACCGCAAATGCCATGAACGCCTATGTACTCAGCGATCGCGGCACCTGGCTGTCGTTCAGGAACCGCGGCGATCTGGTCATCGCCGTCGAAGGCGACAAGCGGCTGTTCAACCAGTACGGCGTCATTCTGGTGAACCCGGAAAAGATCCCGTCGGTGAAGAAGGAGCTCGGCCAGGCCTTCGTCGATTTTGTCACCTCGGCGGAAGGCCAGGCCATCATCGCCAACTACAAGATCGACGGTCAGCAACTGTTCTTCCCCAATGCGGAGAAGAAGGCCTCCTGAGGGGGCTGGGCGCGGTTTTTCCCTCCCCCGGGTGCAGCGTAGCTGCGCCTGGCGGGGTCTGGCGGACGAATTCGTCCGCCATGGGTGGCCGGGCGAAGCGGAGCGAAGCCCGGTCGGGTGGGGGCGATGCAAGCGCTGTGTTCGTGGCGCCCCCACCCCGGCCTCCACTTCGGACGATGCGACGCATCGTCCTGCGTTCGGCCGACCCTCCCCGCATCGCGCAGCTTCGCTGCACGACGGGGAGGGACATTGCGAGCGCCGGGGCGTCGCGTCACGCATGACTCCCCAGCGTCTCTCTCTGTCTCTCGTCTCGCTCGGTGCGCCGCTGACGCGATCTGGAGCCCGGCCAGCGTAATACATTCATGAAGCCGTCACCCCAGCCAAAACGGGCTGGACCGTTTTGGCTGGGGCGACGGCGGGCACGCTTGCAGCCGCATGCTTCGAGGCGCGCCGAAGTCGGCGCGCGCCTCAGCATGACGGAAGCGGCGCGCACGAATTGTTCGTTTCCCTCCGGAATAACGATTGTCGTCGTAGTGGATGAACGCCTTGCCGTCTCCGCGCGACATAGTCGAGCGGGCCTTTGGTGCGCGACGATCGCCCGCGAATTTCCTCCAGCACGCTGATGCGATCATCTGGACTCCGGCTGGCCGGATCACAGTCGGGCATGCTATCGGCGTTCGCGTTTGATATCTGATTTCGAAAAAAGGTAGGCGTAGTGCAAAAAACGGCGTTTTCCTCCAAGGACTTGTCTGTCGATCTGAGTGAGAAGGCCAGGTTCGACCTCTGGCAGGAGATCCACCTCGCGGAAATCTGGTCGGTCGAATACAGCATCTCCGAAAGAGTGCCGTTCGAAGCGGTGATCGAGGCCACGACCCTGGGGCCCGTGGTGCTGGGCCAGATGGCCGGAACGATCAAGCGCGCATCGCGGATGGCCCGCAATATCGCCGACGACGGCAATGACAACTATCTGTTGCTGGTCAACAAGGCCGATACCGCGCTCGCCGGCGTACAGGTCGGCCGCGAATATGCCGTCGGCCGCGGCGAGGCGGCGCTGGTCACCGCGGCGGAGCCGCTGAAGATGCACGGTGCCGACAGCAATGTCTGGATGAACGTGGTGATCCCGCGTGACGTTCTGACGCAGGCATTCCCGCAGATCGATACCAGGCTGGCGCTCAAGGTCGGTGCCGACAACGAAGCCCTCGACCTGCTCAAGCGCT
Organism: Rhodopseudomonas sp. P2A-2r; assembly: GCF_026015985.1. Lineage (GTDB taxonomy): Bacteria > Pseudomonadota > Alphaproteobacteria > Rhizobiales > Xanthobacteraceae > Tardiphaga. The sequence continues at coordinate 2,419,811 of NZ_CP110389.1, forward strand.
ACTGCCGGCTGCTGGAAAGCGGCCCCGTTCTCACCACGCCCGATCTCGAAACGCATGCTGCGACGACCATCGTCGACCTCATTGGTCTTGCGACCGGTGCCAAAGGCGAGACGGCTGAACTCGCGGGTCTGCGGGGCCTCCGAGCCGCCCGTCTGCAGGCGGTGCTGGCGAGGATCGCCGACAATTTCGCCCATCCCGGCATCTCCGCGCAGGGCGTCGCGCGCGAGCTGAAGCTGTCGGTGCGCTACGTCCACGATCTCCTGCAGGAGACCGGTGTGAGCTTTGCCGAGCGGGTGCTCGAACTGCGCCTGCAGAAGACCTGGAGGATGCTGCAGGACTGGCGTTGCGACGGGATGCGGGTCAGCGAGATCGCCATGATCTGCGGCTTTAACGACGTTGCCTACTTCAACCGCTGTTTCCGCCGCCGCTTCGGCTGCACGCCGAGCAGTGCGCGATAGGCATCATCGTTAGGGGGACCGCAGGCGTTTCTGCCGGAAAGGGCGTGGTGCGCTACGCCTGGTGAGATGGACCGGGTGACTGCCGACAGCATGCTCAGGGGACGACGCCTAGCGCCTTCAACTCAGAACTGGCGGCGCTCCATTCGTCGGCGTTGCGCGGGCAATCGTTGGCTGCGAGCCGGAACAGCCGTGCTGCTTCATCGATCGACCCCTTGGTCAAAGCCAGCTCTCCGCTGTAGAAAATCGCCTCGCAGACGTGGCTCGTTTTCTTGGTGGCGTCCGGATTGTCTGCGGCAGCAAGCAGAGCATCGGGCGTTATCTCGCCCATGAACATTTTGATCACCGGTGCCGGCCACACGGCCATGTCGATCGGGGAACTGGTTTGCGCCAGGCGGCTCGGGCGACGGCCTCGCCGAGCGGCAATATCGGCCCACAGCACGTTATAGGCATCGTTCGGGTCACGCTTGCTGGCCTCGGCAAAATCGGCCTCCGCTTTGGCGGCCGAGCCGGCAAACAGATGCGAACGGCCGCGACCGATGTAGCCCAGCGAGGACTTGGGATCGAGCCGGATCGCTGCGCTGTAGTCGCTGATGGCGCGGTCATTGTCGCCCTTCTGGCTGTAGGCGATGCCGCGAACAACAAAGGCGCCGACGTTACTGGCATCGTACCGGATCGTCACACTCAAGTCAGCGATCGCGCGGTCGTTGTCGCCGTTTCGGTTGTAGGCGATACCGCGGGCGATGTAGGCCTCGATCAAGCCGGGATTGATTCGGATCGCCTCGCTGAAGTCGGCGATGGCGTGGTCGGGGTCGCCCTTGTCGCGGTAGGCGTCGGCGCGATCGCTGAACGCCAGGGCGCTATTCGGATCGATCCGGATCGCCGCACTGAAGTCGGCGATGGCGCGATCATGCTTGCTTTTGCAGCCATAGGCGACGCCGCGACCGACCAGGGGATTCGGGTAGTTGGGGGCGATCCGGATCGCCTCGCTGTAGTCGGCAATAGCACGGTCGGGATCGCCCTTGTCCATGTAGACGTTGCCCCGATTGTTGAGGACCAGGGCGTTTCGGGGATCGGTCCGGATCACTTCGTTGTAGTCGGCAATGGCGCGGTCGGGATCGCCCTTGGCGCGATAAGCGACCCCTCGATTGCCAAGGGCTACGGCGAATTTGGGATCGATGCGGATGGCCTTCGTATAGTCGGCGATGGCGCGGTCGTGGTCGCCTTTGTCGTTGTAGGCGAGCCCCCGATTGTTGAAGGCCATGACGTATTTGGGATCGATGCGGATCGCCCCGCTGTAGTCGGCAATGGCGCGGTCGATGTCTCCGATGGCGCGATAGGCGACGCCTCGATTGTACAAGGCCATGGCGAATGAGGGATCGAGCCGGATCGCCTCGCTATAGTCTGCGATAGCGCGACCCAGGTCTCCTTTGTCGCTGTAGGCACCCCCGCGATTGCTGAACGCCGGAGCGAATTTTGGATCGATCCGGATCGCGTCGTTGAAGTCGGCAATGGCACGGTCGGGTTCGCCCTTGTCGTTGTAGACGCGCCCGCGATTGTTGAAGGCCATGGCGTGTTGGGGGTCGATACGGATCGCCTCGTTGTAGTCGGCGACGGCACGGTCGAGGTCGCCCGCGTCGCGATAGCGGTTCCCGCGATTGGTGTAGTTGATCGCCTGATTGCGTCCGGTCCATTTCCCCGAGGCGATGCTCTGGGTACAGGCGACGATCGCAGTCTCGGCGCTTTGCGGATGATCGCATTCGTCAGCGGCAGCCGGGAAGCTCACCAGCGCTGTCGCAGCGAACAGCGCGCTGCAAAATGTCCATGTCGTGCGGTTCATGGGATCCCCTCGATCGTTTGCTATCCGACTGCAGATAGACTGATGTGCTAGTTCTCATCGGCAACGAGCCGGGCGAAGTCGGCCGGCGCGAAGGTGACGAGGGCGCGCTCGGCGGCATGCGCCGTGATGCGGTCCTTGGCGTCCTCGTCGTAGATGTCGAAATCCATCTGATAGATCGCCGCGACGGACCGGTCGCCCAAGGCCGCCAGCCGCCACAGCACCAGGCTGACGCGCGTGCCGCCGAGATCGCCGAGATAGGAGATCATCACGTCGTCGCTGTTGTTCCGCTGCAGCACCTTGAGCTTGACCTTCGGATTGGCCTTCCTGATCGACGCCACCAGCGTCGCGACCTGCGCCTTGAAGGGCGCCCGGTCCGCAAGCAAGCGCACCGTCAACGTCTCCGACAGCTGGTCTGCGCGGCGGCCATATTCAGCGAAGCGGTCGGTGCCGGTGGCGCCGTGGCGCAGTTGCTGCAGCGAGTTGCCATCGAAGCTGACGACGCCCGCTGCAGCCAGCGCTGTGTTGCCGGCAACGGACAAGGCGAGCGCGATCATCGTTGCTCTGAAACGGTTGCTCATGAAACGACGTGCAGAAATCATGGTCCAATCTCCCGATGCCACTGGGTCGGGACCGCGGCGAGATAGGTTCAGCGATGCCGGACGATGCCGCGGGATCGATGTGGACGCACAGTCCGGCCGTCGTCAGGAAGCCGGGCGTGGTGCGCGAGCACAGGCTGTCGGTGCGCTATGTCCGCGATCTCCTGCAGGCGATCGGTGCGCTTTGCCGAGCGGGTGGATTCGGGTCAGCGAGATCGCCATGATCTGCGGATTCAATGACGTCGCCTACGTCAACCGCTGTTTTTTGCTGGCGCTTCGGCTGCACGCCAAGCAGTGCGCGATAGGCACTGTCGTTTCCGACGCAATGTTGCCGTGCAGACACATTGCCCGGCAAAGCAGGGCGCTTCTCTGCAGGACAATTCCGCTGCACTCCAGCCCAAGACAGTTCAGTCCGGCGATGCGACACAGGTTCGAAGTTACCGCATCGCAAGGAATCGCTGAATGTCGTCACGTCTGGTCCCCAACACCGAACGCGTTCTGCGTCGATACCGCGCCAATAGCAGCCATCTGGCGCTGGCGTTCGGTTGCGCTGCGCTTGCCGGCGTTACCCTGACCACTCCGGCGGCCGGCGCCAACGATTTCTGGACAGGTACCACATCGCCGGACTGGTTCGCCGGCGCAAACTGGAATCTCGGTGCGCCCCCGACAGCCGGCGACAACACCTATATCGACACGACCGCATCAAACGCGACGTTGATCAGCGGCGCGACGGCCTCCAGCAATAGCGTAACCGTCGGTCTCAACAATATCGGCATGCTGACGATCGCGAACAGCGGCATCCTCAACAGCGGCCAGGGGCTGGTGGGCCGTCAGGCCGGCTCCACCGGCACGGCGACGGTGACCGGCGCCGGGTCGATATGGAACGCGCAAGGCGTGGCTGTCGGTTTTGATGGTACGGGCACGCTTTCGCTTCTCAATGGCGGCGCAGTCATGAGCGCAGCTGGGTATTCGGTCGCCTTGGGGAACTCTCTTGGTTCTTCGGGTGTGGTGACGGTCGATGGGACAGGTTCGACCTTGTCCGGCGCCAGTTTTGTTGTCGGTGACGCCGGGAACGGCACGTTGACGGTATCGAACGGCGGCACGGTGTTGACCACCCAATTTGGCAGCATCATCGGCAAAAGCGCGGGCTCTGTCGGCAATGCGACAATCACCGGAGCTGGGTCAAGCTGGGCCCACACAGGCACAAGCGGCTTCTGGGTCGGTCAGGACGGCACCGGTACGCTGACGATTGCAAATGGCGGAAAGGTGTCGGTCGCCACCGACGCTGTCCTGGGTTATCAGGCAGACGGGGTCGGCACGGTGACGGTCACCGGCGCCGGCTCGGTCTGGAACGCCGCGAGCATCACCGTCGGGCGCCTGGGTGCCGGCACGCTGAACATCCTGAATGGTGCGGCCGTCACCAGCACTCCTCGCCGCTGACGCTCGGTGAGCAAGCCGGCGGCATCGGCGCGGTCACCGTCGATGGTACCGGGTCGACCCTGACGGTCGCCAACATGACCGTCGGCAGCGACGGCGCCGGCACGCTGACGGTGTCGAATGGCGCCACGGTCACAGCCACATCATTCGTGAACTATATCGGGCAGAACGCAGGCTCGGTCGGCACGGCAACGATCACGGGTCCGGGCTCCCGCCTGATCGTCGAGAACAATGGGCTCATTGTCGGTGGGGCTGGCGACGGCACGCTGACGATTGCCAATGGCGCTGTCGTATCGACGAGCGGCAATCTGATCCTCGGGTCCCAGGCCGGCTCGGTGGGCACCCTCAATATCGGCGCCGGCATCGGCGCGGCCGCGGTGGCGCCGGGCACGCTCGATATGGGTAGTCAGAGGATCGTCTTCGCCAACGGCAACGGCGCGATCAATTTCAACCACACTGGCAGCAACTACGCTTTCGATGCCGAGATCAACGGGTTTAGCGGGCGTGGCACCATCAACCAGATCGCCGGCACGACAATCCTGACAGCAGATTCCAGCGTCTTCACCGGCGCGACCAATGTGACTGGCGGCCGGCTCGCCGTGAACGGATCTCTCGCCGGCTCCATCGTGACTGTGTCGGGCGGCATCCTCGGCGGTACCGGCACTGTCGGCGGCATTGTCGCCAACAGCGGCGGCACCGTCGGGCCCGGCAATTCGATTGGCACGCTGAACGTCAACGGCAGTGTCAGCTTTGCGGCGGGATCGACCTATCAGGTCGAGACCAACGCGGCGGGCCAGTCGGACAGGATCGTTGCTTCGGGAAGCGCGACGCTGAACGGCGGCACGGTGGTCGCCTCTGGCGCCGCGCCGATCGGCACGAAGTACACCATCCTCTCGGCAGCCGGCGGCATCACTGGCGCCTTTGCCGGCGCGAGCGCCGCGACCGCGACGCCGTTCCTGGCCTATGGCCTCAGCTACGATGCCACCAGCGTCTATCTCACCCAAAACCGCAGCGCCGTGACGTTTGCCTCGGCGGGATCGACCCGCAACCAGATCGCCACCGGCGGCGGCGCCGATGGCTTGCCGCTCGGCGGTCCACTGGCCGGTGCGCTGGTGCAGCTCAACGTGGCGCAGGCCCGCAATGCGTTCGACCAGCTCTCCGGCGAAGTGCATGCGTCGGCCAAGGGTGTGATGATCGAGGACAGCCGGTTCGTTCGCGAAGCCGCGGTGGACCGCCTGCGCGCCGCGTTTGACAGCGTCGGCGCCGGCGGCGCGCCGGTCACCACCTATGTCAACGGCAGGCCCGTGCTCGCGGCTGCCAGCGCCCCGGGCATCGCGGTGTGGGGCCGCGGCTTCGGCTCCTGGGGCCAATGGAATGGCGACGGCAGCGCTGCCACGCTCAAGCGCGACATCGGCGGTTTCCTGGCCGGCGCCGACGCGCCCCTCATCGATGGCTGGCGGGTCGGCATGGTCGGTGGCTACAGCCGCTCGAATTTTCGCGTCGCCGATCGCAGCTCGTCCGGCGCGAGCGACAACTATCATGTCGGCCTCTACGGCGGCACGCAGTGGGGCGATCTCGCCTTCCGCTCCGGACTCGCCTTCACGTGGCACGATATCGCGACCAGCCGCTCGGTCGCGTTTCCGGGCTTCGGCGGGACGCTCGCCGCCGACTATAGCGCCGTCACCACCCAGGGCTTCGGCGAACTCGGCTATCGCATCCGCGCCGGGCAGACGCCGCTGGGGACGCTCGACTTCGAGCCTTTCGCCAACCTCGCTTATGCCAGCCTGTCGTCCGACGGCTTCACCGAGCGAGGCGGCGCCGCGGCGCTCACCAGCCGGGGCGACACCACCGGCGTGACCTTCACCACGCTCGGCCTGCGCGCCTCGAGCGGCCTTGTCGTCGGCAACGGTGTCACCGCCACCACGCGCGGCATGCTCGGCTGGCGCCATGGCTTCGGCGCTACCACGCCGGTGGCGACCATGGCCTTCGCCGGCGGCTCGGCCTTCGGCATCGCCGGCGTGCCGATCGCGCGGGACGGCGCCGTCGCCGATCTCGGCTTCGACGTGAACCTCACGCCCAACGCCGCGCTCGGCCTCAGCTACGCCAGCCAGTTCGGCTCCGGCGTCACCGACCACACCCTGCGTGGCAACTTTGCGGTGAGGTTCTGAGGTCTGTCGCGACTGCGGCGGAATGCCTTGGTGGTCTGGAAGCGCGTTCTTGCGCGTCGTGCTCACGTATTTCGACGCGCGATCAAAAGACGTGGGCGCGCTTCGCATTGCCCACCCCACGCTTGCTGTATTGGTATGATCTACTTAGGCCTCGTTTGGTGAACGATAAACTTGGCGCGTTCGTAAAGTTCGTCAAACGTAATAATCTCCAGATTTAATATGTTCCGACGAAACAGTTCAAACGATCGAAATTGCTCGTGGTTTACGCCGTGGTCGCCCACAAGTGATGCCAAGTTACCAATCACGAGGTAAAACGACTTCATCTTTAATAGATGCGAATGCATAAGCGTCGGGTGATTCGATCGATTTCGATGCAATTCGAACCTTTCGATCCTGTTGCCCAAATGCTTTTAAGCTGGGGCTGATATAGGTCTTGCCCGGCTTTGGATTCTGGTAGTTGTCCATAGGGGTTTGACACCGTGGGTTAGGCAGAATGGCAGGGGTCGAGCGCGAACTCATCCTATGGCCTTCCATTATTCTTCGCTAAATTTCTTTGATTGACTAAAATCCTAAAATGAGTCATATCTGTCGTTACCTCATCCCACTGAGGGGCGTTTCCTGGGACGCTTGGAAATGTGGGGCGGGGGTGGCGCCTGCGGGCGTGGGGAGGACGTCTCCTTGCGCACTCGGGAGGCCTCGGGTCGCCGTCCGGCCCCACTACGGGGGTCTGCCGCTCTTTGCCGGCTGGACGCGGACAGGGAAAGGCGGGAAAATCCCGCTGGAAGCTGTCCCGGAAGCACGGCCCCGGGGACATAAATCGCCACGGTGGAGCGTCGAAAGGCGTTTCCGCGGCCTCTGCTCCCGATGCGTCGGGATCACGCTGCGGCCACTACACAAGTCGCGCCTTTCGGCGCTCCGCCTCCCTCATGTCGGGAGGCTCCCTGACAAGACCTTCACGCAAAGCATTTTGCGGGCACAGCACAGGCTTGCCCGGTCGCGCGCGGAGCCGCGCTTCACTCAGCACAAGAGAGGAGATCGGAGCATGACGACACTGCAATGGGACGTCGAGCACCTGCGTGACCGGGCGCGGGATCGGCGGGAAACGGAGCTCGAAAAACAGAGGGAAGCGGACTGGCAGGAGGCGGGATACAGCACCGAACGCATGCTGTCTGAGACCAGGCGCGGCACGACGTGCTGCCCGAGTCGGAAATGTCGCCGCGCCCGGCGTTGCCTGTGGCAGGCGCCGATCTGCGCGCCCCTGCTGTTGTTTCGGGTGTCGGCGGACCGCAAGCGGAGGATCACCGAGCACTTCTATACCGAGATCCAGCTGCGGCGGCGGGCGGCGGTTCTGGGCGAGGATGCGAAGGCGTGATGACGACACGCTCTGGTGTCCCGGACGCGGTGCAGCGTTCTCAGGCGATGCGCACCACGCCGCAACGGCGGCGCGTTGCGCAATATCCGGGGCACGAGACCGCGTGGCTATCCGCCATCCAGCGCGGCCAGCCGGTCGGCTTCGGCAATGTCGTCCATGGTGTTGGCGTTGAAGAACGGATCGAGCGGCGTGACGGGCCATGTCACCGTGGCCAGGCGATATCGTGCGGTCCAGCGATCGATCTTTCTGATGTCCTCGACCACCAGCGCGTGGCGCAGCTCGGCGCGCAGGCTGACGCTCCACAACCCGATCACCGGATGGCTTTGTCCGTCGGAGGCGGCGACCGCGAGCTGCGCATTCTCTGCGGTCAACGTCGCGTGCAGACGGGCCACCAGATCGCGCGGCAGAAACGGGCAGTCGGCGGCGGCGCTGAGGATGTGTTCGACATCGGGGCGATGTTCTGCGGTCCAGTCGAGCGCGGCGAGAATGCCGGCGAGGGGGCCGGGAAAATCCGCGACGCTGTCGGCAATCACGGGCAGGCGGAACGCCGCAAAGCGCGCGGGATCACCATTGGCGTTGAGAATGAGTCCATCGCATTGCGGCGCGAGCCGCGCGATGACGCGCGCCAAGATGGTCTTGCCACCGATCTCGCGCATCGGCTTGTCGCCGCCGCCCATGCGTCGCGCCAGTCCGCCGGCCAGCAGCACGCCCGGAATTTTCACCATCTCAGTCATCCCTGTCGCCGCCCTTGCGTTTGCTGCGCATGGATTCCTCGGCGACGAAATCGAGGTTCTGGTCGAACACGATGCGCTCCTGCCCGGACAGAGCGATGAAGCGCTTGCCCTTCGCGCGGCCGACCAGTGTCAGTCCGACCTGCCGCGCAAGATCGACGCCCCATGCGGTGAAGCCGGAGCGCGACACCAAAATCGGAATCCCCATGCGCACCGTCTTGATGATCATCTCGGAGGTCAGCCGCCCGGTGGTGTAGAGGATCTTGTCGGCGGGATCGACATGGTGGCGGAACATCCAGCCGGCGATCTTGTCGACTGCATTGTGGCGGCCGACATCCTCGGTGTAGCAGACGGGCTTGCCCTGCTGGCACAGCACGCAGCCATGGATCGCGCCGGCCTCGAGATACAGCGACGGCATGGTGTTGATGGTGTGGGTCATCTCGTAGAGCCACGATGTCCGCAACTCGGCCTTGGGCAGTGCCACGCTCTCGACGGCTTCGAGAAGATCGCCGAACGCGGTGCCCTGCGCGCAGCCGGAGGTCTGCGTGCGCTTCTTCAGCTTGGCCTCGAAATTGGTGTGGTGCTCGGTGCGCACCACGACCACTTCGAGATCGTCGTCATATTCGACCTCGGTGACCACGTCGTCATATTTCAGCATGTTCTGGTTCAACAGGTAGCCGAGCGCCAGATATTCCGGGTAGTCGCCGATCGTCATCATGGTGACGATCTCCTGGGCGTTGAGATACAGCGTCAGCGGCCGCTCCACGGGAACATTGGTCTCGATGGCCGCGCCGGTCTGGTCGATGCCTGCCACGCGCTCGGTCAGCCGCGGGTCGCGCGGATTGGGGACGATCAGAGGGGCCGTTGCTTCGCTGGCTTTGCTGCTGGGTTGGGTCATGGCTGCTCATATGACATTCCGGTCCGGACGGATATAAGCACGGAAACGGCAATTGTCCGGGCGGAGTGCGGAATGAAGGTGATTGGACTGGCAGGCTGGAGCGGCGCCGGCAAGACCACGCTGCTGGCGCGGCTGAT